>JAFUWG010000002.1 GCA_017483605.1 Bacteroidaceae bacterium
AAATTTGGGGTAACAAATCGGGGTGTTTTGAGGGGCAAAATGTACCAAATTGCCTATAAAAATTGGGACGTTTTTGTTACCAGTTTGTTACCCGACAGCCAGCAAACGCCCTAAAAATGCGGCAATTTAATATAACGGCCGTTGCATCATATGAGGGGTAAACGAGGGGATGATTAGTGGCGAACAAGCAGGGAATCAGGGAGTTGGGTTGAAAAACGAGGCGATTTTTGGAAGACGTTGAGGAGGGGTGATTTTCCTGTGGCTTTGAGCCCTGAAAAGTACAAATTGACCAAAGAAAAAAGTTACAGTTAACATTATTTTATTAACATTATTAATTTTTAAATCAAATGAAAATGAAAAAGACTCTTAAGTTTGCGTTGCTCACTGCTGTTGCAGTGCTGAGCAGCACAAGTGCTTGGGCCGCAAATATTGTTGGCAAGACTCAGCAATATGAAAACGGTCTTAAGTACACAATTACGGCCTTTGACCAGACTTCTGCCACCAAGACTGCAGAGGTAAGTGTGTCTCAGAACGACTATGCCCACAAAGGTGCGGCAGCGTTGAACATTCCTTCTACCATTACTTTCACAGTAGAGGGTGATGACGAGCAAAGCACCTTCATTTCAGGTTCTTTCACATTCAAGGTAACCGCAATTGAGGATGATGCATTCGCAGGCGTAACCAATGCTACATCCATCACGATTGGCGAGAATGTGAAGACCATCGGCGAGAGGGCTTTCGCTGGCTGTACAGGTGTAACATCTGTATCCTTCCCTGCCACCCTGATCAAGATCAAAGGTTATAACACCGATGATACCGACGGTGCATTCTATGGATGTACTGCACTTGCAGAGGTTACATTCGCTGCAAGCACATCAACCACCGCTTTGGACATTGAGAAGTCTGCTTTCTACAACACCGCCATTGTGAATCTTGACCTGAGCCCCACGAACATGACTACACTCAACAAATTGTTCGAGGACGGCAATGTCGATTTGAAGACTGTCACACTGCCAAAAACTATCGTTACACTGGAAGAAAATGCTCTTGCTAATAACATCTTGTTGAATCGCGTTAATTTTGCAACATACGACTTTTTGTGGAACGGAGTACATACCAATGACTTGACCACGCTCAAGGCTGGTTCATTGAGTAACACGCTCGTACAGAATTACGATTTCAGCAGTTGTGCTAACTTGACAGACCTTTCAACAGCCAACCCCTTTGTCAATACGACTATCACAGTCAATCAGACCTTGAAAACTGTCACACTGCCTACGTATAAACAAGTAGGTGTGGATTATTGTCCAGTGACTGCTATCGGTACTGCATTTGCAAACTGCGAAGCCTTGACCGATATTAACAATCTGAACATCAGTCAACTCAGCACTGTCGTAGCAGGTGCTTTCGCTGGCGACAAGGCTCTGACTGCATTGGAGTTTCCGACCACTCTGCAAGCCATCAATGGTACCACGACTGCTCCTTTCGAAGGCTGTGTGAAACTGGCCACATTGACCTTCAATTCTGTAGTAGCGGATGCTCTCAAGACTCTCAGTACTACTGGTATCGGCGGTAACAACCTCTATAATACTACTGATGTCGTAAAGAGTGCTACACAGACCAATGCTGCTTCTGGCGGTGCCCTCAAAACACTCTACATCAAGGGTGACTTCGCTGGTAAGATTTTGGCAAACGCTTTCGCAAACTGCACAAACCTCACAACTGTAGAAATCAGTAACGGCAAGGAGGTTAAGACAGGTGCTACTATCGCAGCAGGAGCAATTCAACTTTCTAACACAGCAGCAAGCACTGTTACAATTGGTAAACTCAGCGCAGACCTTGGTACAGGCGGCATTGTTGGTCCTACTGGTACAATCGCTGCTACTGTAACTGTTGGTGATATTGCCCTCGCTCAGACTGCCGCTATTGTAACAAACAATATCGGCGAAATCACACTGGGTGCAATCTCTGTAGGTGTGGAACAAACTCCTAACGCTTTCGGTAAGGCAACAACCATCACTTTTGGTGGCAACATCGCAGGTTCCATTGCTGCTAGCACAGTTGCTAACGACCGTTTGACAACCATCAATTTCGGTAAGATTACTATCGCTAATGTTGCTAATAAAATTGCTGCTGCCGCTTTTGATGATCAGTTTGCTCCAAATCTGGCAACCATCAATTGGAATCCTGCTGCCGCTCCGACAGTTAAGGTGTTTGATATTGCGGCTTTCTGGAGTGGCGGCTCAGCAAGAGGTGAAGAAAATGCCACAATCACTTTCAACACTACAGAGGGTGTGGCTGACCTGTACGGACGTTCTGAGGCACAACTCTACAATATTAAATTCGTAGCAGACCTCACACCTGCAACTCCTACTGCAACAGGAAGTATCACTGTAGCAGGTCTCGATGGCGGCACTTACTACTGGGGTATATTCAAGAACACTACAGGTGGCAGTGTGTACATCAATGACAACAATAACGAAGAAGATGCCATTGTTTACTCCGCATTTGTTGATGGTTCTGAGCAGGCTATCTACTGGGATCCATTGGCACGCAACAACCACCGATTCATCATCGCAAATGGTCAGGCCGTGGCTGTCCGCGTGAAGGGAACAACCGCTGTACCATATTATTCAACAGCAGAGGCTTCAACCATGCGTTATGATGCATCTTCTAAGATTGTTAACGATTTGCAATACACTGCTGCTGTAATGTCTTGGGACTATATCTCAACAAACTACACAGGCAAGACCCTCTATGCAAACCAGAACATCGCAAAGGTCGGTTATGTCAACTTTGCAAAGGTATCCATCGACAATCCTGGCTATGTTCCAGCAGGCAGACTCTTTGTGGAGACAGTTGCTTCTTCTGAAGCAAATCTGCGTAATATCTTCCTCGATGGCAGCGAAGATGTATCAACCATCATCGAGCGCATCAAGGGCGAGAACAAGGTGACAAACGGTGCTATCTACAACCTGCAGGGTATCCGCGTTGACGCATCTTACAAGGGCATCGTCATCAAGAACGGTAAGAAGTACCTCCAGAAGTAATCAACAGATTCTCAATAAACTTAATTAACTCATTCAAGAAGGTCGTGCAGGGAGCGTCCCTCCCTGCACACTTTCATCAAAAAAGGTAAAAAACTATGGACAAGAAATTTTATGAAACACCAGAGATTGAATTGGTGGAATGCGTATCTGAAGGCTATCTTGTGTCGGCTTCCGACTTGGAAGGTGGCGGCGTCGATCCCGATATGGGTGGCGGCAAAACTGATGAGCCAGACCCAGATCTCTGGTAAAAACATACCGCTCACTCTGTGGCTCATGGGAAGTTCAAGAGACATCCTTTGGCCAAGTAAATAAAAGAAGATTCGGGGGTACAAGCATACATGTGTTTGTACCCCTGAATTATACAGATAACTCAGACTATTACTTCCTAAAACAAAAAGAATAGACCATGAACTTAAAAGTGCATATACATAAAATCAAATGTGTCAACGATTTAGATTTGGAACTACCTCTTGAACATGGACTGTATGCTATTACAGGCATGAATGGCTCTGGAAAAAGCACGATTGCTGCATGTACATCTTCTGTATTCTTTAACATGAGGATGAATGAGTATTTCGGAACAACCGCTCCAGATTCCAGCATTTCTTTTGAACTGAATGGGGCAAAGAAGAAATGGCTCAAAGTTGACGGAGAACGTGGAAAGATATGGAAGGTGTTTTCAGAAGGTCATGTTGCAATTAAGGGATTCTTCGAAGGAAGTTTGATTTTTGGCAATAGATTTAAAGATAACTCTTTTGAGAAGGTACTACGTTTGGAAAGGGTGAAAAACAGTCAACTGATTGAGGCAGATGACTTCATCCGTAAGAATTTGGGCAAAATTCTTAATGGCGATGAGAATTACTATGAAAAACTCTTTTATCTGAAAGACCAAAAGGAGTTTAAGGGTAAAATTTTCTTCTATGAAAAAGACGGGCATCGTGTCAGCCAATTTCATATGTCAACAGGCGAGAATTTGCTCATAAGCATTCTCAATTCTCTGCTAATGAGGATAAACAACCGAAATGAATTGGACGTTCCATGTTTAGTTTTCCTTGATGAAATAGAATTGGCGTTACATCCATCCTCTCTAAAACGCCTTGTACAATTTCTGGAGGATATGTCTTCGCAATATAATTATGCCATCTATTTCTCAACACATTCCTTGGAACTCATTGGTGGCATACCTCCCACCAATATTATATATATAAACCGGCATGCAGATAATACCATAGAAATTGTCAATCCTTGCTACCCTGCCTATGCGACACGAATGCTGTATGACCATACTGGTTATGATAATGTAATCATGGTTGAGGATGATTTGGCGAAAGCCATTGTGGATCAAATTTTGAAAAGAGAAAAATTGCTGAACGGCAAACTTGTTCATGTATTACCATGTGGAGGATGGTCGAACGTGGTGGATTTGGCACAAGACACCATTAGATTCAATTTAATGGGCAAAATTACTTCTATCTGCGCGATTCTTGACGGAGACGTGAAGTCGCAACTGGAAGGATATAAAAAGAATAAAGGTATCACAAACAATATCAGAATAGGTTTTCTGCCAATAGAGAGCCTTGAGAAATATCTTAAAAGAGTCCTTTTCGTTCATGTCGATCAGAAATTTTTTCGTCAACTGAACGATTATCTTTTCCAGCAGAAGAGTTTGAGTGAAATCATAGAGGAATACAGAGTTTCCATTCAAGGGAAAACCGATAACGACGGGAAAAAACTCTTTGCCCTTATTAGCGAAGAATTAAAAGAACGCAGAATAAGCAGAGACCAATTGGTGAACATGACAGTTGAACACATTGTTGAAAACCAACAAGAAGATGTCAACAAAATTATTGCTTTCCTTAAAGATGTATTGAGTGTTTGATGAGAAATGGTACGTTCAGGGCAATGAAAGCGGGCGCACTCATGAAAGTGTGCCCGCTCTGTTTGTAAGTTTTCTTTTATTGGGAATTGAATGTGCGGTTGTTAGAAGAAAAGTTTCTTTGAGTCTATGACACTTTTGAGTATCTGGTAAGGCTCAGAATTTCGGTCTTCGTAGTTGCCCCATATCAGATTGTTCATCCAGTCGATAAAAATGAGGTTCTGGACTTTCTTGCTGTCGGAGGGAATATCTACAACCCGTGTTTTGGAGTTCATGTCGAACCAAAGAGTGGTTTGGAGGTAGTCGATGAGGCTGTTGCCCGACTTCACCTTCACCGTCTTGTTGTCACGGATGAGATTGACCAGAGGCTCGTTCCTGATGGTGTCGAGTATCGCCAACTTAATCATGTAGTTGTATAGTTTATTGGAGTCTTCCCTGATGTGTTGAGCGACTTTGTTCTTATTGACCGTGATGGAACCTATTTTGATATCGGGATTCATGCTGACGAGTTTGGTCACCAAAGTGGCAAAGAACTTCTTGTCTTCCACCCTCAAGGCACTCCCTTTCAACTCTATCTTTGGGTCTGTCTTTGTTTTTGTATAGACCTTGCGGACAATGCGTTTCAGCAAGTGCTTTTTCTCTGGTGGGCATACCACATAGGCAATCGTCATGTAACGGCTTGAACCGCCATGCCGATAAGGCTTGTTGAGCATCCACCCCAAATCGCCACTCTCGTCCAGATAGATATTTGTTGACATACAGATACAAAAAAAGGCAGCCCCTAAAAGAGGTGCATTTAGAATGCACTTATGACACTTATCACTCTTGCTTTAGGATTTACCTGCCATTCTTTTTGCAAAGGTAAGGCCTTTTTTTGAAACATCAAAATTTTTCTGACTAAAATCTCCTGTTCTAAAAGGAAATATTCACAAAATGACGGGAATGGCACTAAAAAAGCAATGGGAAAACGGCTACACACAAGTTCGTGCGTTGTAGCCCCCAATCAATATTCGCGTTTAGACGGGCTACGTGATTTGGTCTTGCCCTGCCAAAGTGCCTCGCTTATATTCGCGACACTGGTCAACATATACGAGGCTCGTATGTCTTTCGTTCTTTGGGGATTTTGGGAATGCGGGAGGGGCGGGAACCGCGATTTTCGGGTGGTGTTCTTAAAACTAAAGTTAGATTTTATAAAATTAAACTTAAATTTATGAAAATTGAACTTGGATTTATATAAATCTAACTTGAATTTTATAAAATTTAAGTTTAGTTTTAAGAGGGGCAAAGCGGAAACACCGCTTTGAACGAGGGATGAAGGAAGGGAGAAGAAGAGAGGAGAGAGGAAACCGATGGACGCAGAGGGAGAAGATGGGAGAAGAGGAAGAGGGAGAGCAGTGATGACATCGTTGCATAGAGAACCCGAGGAAGACAAGGAGGGAAGGGGAGAGCAAAGGTATCAGTTAGGCGTTTTTTGATGAGTTTAAGATTTTTTTGTTACTTTTTTCCTTTTTCTTTTTTTTTATATCTGGGTTTTTATTAACTTTGCCCTCTGAAAGTAAAAAAAGGTCATTCATGAGCAAGAGCGACAGCATAGTTATCATACCAACCTATAACGAGAAGGAGAACATCGAGAAGATTATCCGTGCGGTGTTTGCCTTAGAAAAGGTCTTCCATATCCTTGTGATTGACGACGGGTCGCCCGACGGCACGGCTGCCATCGTGAAGAATCTGATGCAGACGGAGTTTGGGGAGCGGCTGTTCCTGCTCGAACGCAGCGGAAAATTGGGATTGGGCACTGCTTACATTGCAGGGTTCAAATGGGGCATTGAGCACCAGTATGACTACATCTTCGAGATGGATGCTGACTTCTCGCACAATCCCGCCGACCTGCCTCGTCTTTACGCTGCGTGTGCCGAAGAGGGTTACGACCTTTCGATTGGCAGTCGCTACATCTCTGGCGTGAACGTGGTCAACTGGCCTATCGGACGGGTTCTGATGTCCTATTTTGCCTCTATGTATGTGAGGTGGATTACAGGATTCAAGGTACACGACACGACGGCTGGATTCAAATGTTACAAACGTCGGGTGCTGGAAACGATTGACTTAGATGCTGTTCGTTTCAAGGGATATGCTTTCCAGATTGAAATGAAGTTCACCGCCTATAAGTGCGGCTTCCGCATCAAGGAGGTACCCGTCATCTTTGTCAACCGAGTGGAAGGTGTGTCAAAAATGAGCGGCGGCATTTTCAGCGAGGCCTTCTGGGGTGTGATACGATTAAGGTTGGACGGATGGTTTAAGAAATATCCTAAAGCAAAGGACAATTGACGATGAAGACGATTATCAGGAATGCTACAATTGTAAACGAGGGGCGTCAATGGGTTGGGTCTGTTGTGATTGAAGACGAGATGATTCAGCAGGTGCTGGAAGGGGATGATTCCTCTCAGACATACGACTCAGAGATTGATGCCACAGGATTGTACCTTTTCCCTGGGGTGATTGATGACCATGTGCATTTCCGTGAGCCGGGCATGACTTACAAGGCAGACATCGCCAGCGAGAGCCGTACTGCTGCCGCCGGCGGAGTGACCTCATATATGGAAATGCCTAACACGAATCCACAGACAACAACCTTGGAACTGTTGGAAGACAAATTCCAACGAGCCGCCGCACAAAGCCGTGTGAATTATTCGTTCTTTTTCGGAGCGACCAACGACAATGTGGACACTCTGCAAGCCTTGAATCCACAGCGTGTCCCTGGAGTGAAAGTGTTCATGGGCAGCAGCACTGGCAATATGCTTGTGGATCGAGAGGAGTCACTTCGGAAACTGTTCGAGACTTCTCCCCTGCTGTTGATGGCACACTGTGAGGACACGGGCATCATCAACGCAAACATTCGGGCTTTCAAAAAACGTTACAAAGGACAGAATGACTTCCCTGTGCGTTACCATTCCCGCATCCGCAGTGTGGAAGCATGTTATGCGTCCTCCTCAATGGCAGTACAATTGGCGAAGGAAACAGGAGCACGTCTGCACATCGCCCATGTATCGACGGCTCGCGAACTGGAACTTTTCGAGAATAAGCCGATTGAAGAAAAACAAATCACGGCTGAGGTCGTCATTGCCCATCTAATGTTCAGCACTGAAGACTATGACCGCCTGGGCACACGCATCAAGTGCAACCCAGCCGTAAAGACACCAGAAGACAGAGCGGCACTAAGGGAAGCACTGACGAACGGACTCATAGACGTGGTGGCAACCGACCACGCTCCTCACTTGCTCAACGAGAAACAAGGAGGCGCGTTGAAAGCCGCATCAGGAATGCCGATGATACAATTCTCGCTCGTCTCGATGCTGGAGATGAGTGACGAAGGGGTTTTGCCGATTGAACGCATTCCCGACCTCATGTCGCACAACCCAGCCCGACTCTTCAAGATAGAAAAACGAGGGTATATACGCCCTGGCTATTACGCCGACCTCACGCTGGTTGACCCCAACGGGAACTGGCAAGTGGGGGACGGACGATACTATACGAAATGCGGATGGACCCCGATGGACGAAAGAACGTTCAAATGGAAGGTGCGTCGCACCATTGTGAATGGCATTACCGCCTACTGCGACGGCATCGTGGTAGATGGCATCAGAGGCAAAGAACTCGTTTTCAATGCGTAAGAACTACCGTATCAGCGACTTGACTGACTACATCAACTGGGTGTACTTCTACCACGCATGGTCAGTACCCGCCTCTTCTGATGAGGGTAAACGGCTGCATGAGGAAGCCCTGAAATTGTTACAACGGTTGCAACCTTATCTGAAGGTGAAGACGGTGGTGGAGATTTTGCCTGCATGGAGTGAAGGCGATGACATTGTGGTACAGAGGACTTATCCTTGCGAATGTGGACAACAGCACCCCTACGGCGACCCTATCCGTTTGCCCATGCTGCGGCAGCAGATTCCAGACAAGGATGGCATTTGCCTTTGTCTCAGCGATTTCATTCGTCCTCAATCGGCTTTGAAGCAAGACAAGATAGGCGTGTTTGCCACCTCTGTGAGCATCGATGTGGAAAAAACGTTCTCTCGTGATGACTACAACAAGATGCTGCTACAGACGCTTGCCGACCGTTTGGCAGAAGCAGGTGCAGAACGATTGCATCAGGAAGTGAGAACCACCCTGTGGGGGTATGCCCCCGATGAGCACTTAACCATCGAGGAACTGCACCGAGAGGTGTTTCAGGGCATCCGTCCTGCAATTGGTTATCCTTGCTTGCCTGATGTGTCCATTAACTTCATCATTGATGAGATTGTGAACTTTAAGAGCATTGGTGTCACACTCACCGAACACGCCATGATGCAGCCTCATGCCTCTGTGAGCGGTTTTATGCTTAGCCTGCCACAAGCACATTACTTTGCGGTTGGGAAGGTGGATGAGATACAACTTGCCGACTATGCCCGCCGCCGGAATATGCCTTTTGACGAACTCAAAAAATACGTCTCATGCTGTTAAGAATACTCGCACTGATTATCCTCATGCTCGTCTTGCCCGACGTTTATATATATTTAATGTATATCAAATCGTGGACAAAACGGCGTTGGTTGCGTTTACTCTGGTTTCTTCCTTCTCTGGCGATTGCAGTGGCTGCGGCAGTCATCATCTCCAGCAATGACATGAAGCCAGAGCATCAACCTTGGGTCAGTGTCTTCATGCTCGTATTTCTTGCCATCTGTGCCCCCAAGACTCTCTTTATGGTGTTTGACGGGCTGGGACACGGCATCAATTGGCTGGTCACGTGGGGGGCAAAGAAGCGAGAGGAAGACTATGATTGCATCTTTGTGCGTATCTTCCGTATTCTCGGCATGGCGATGGCTCTTTTCGCCCTTGGCATCCTTTGTTTTGGCTATTTTGCAGGAAGGCACCGCTATGTGGTACATCGGCAGACGTTCTATTTTCCCGACCTTCCTCAGCAGTTTGAGGGGTATCGCATCGCTCATTTCTCCGACATGCACATTGGCACCCTTCGCGACGGCAACGAGAAGGACGCTCGCATCATCGTGAACCTTATCAATCAACAGAATTGCGATGCCATCCTCTTCACAGGCGACCTCGTTAA
This sequence comes from Bacteroidaceae bacterium, assembly GCA_017483605.1. Lineage (GTDB taxonomy): Bacteria > Bacteroidota > Bacteroidia > Bacteroidales > Bacteroidaceae > Minthosoma. The sequence goes on from JAFUWG010000002.1 coordinate 10,031, forward strand.
CCATCAGAGCAGCGAACTCGACGGGTTCCGACGCGACCTGAACAAACTCTATGCCCCGGATGGTGTCTATGCCGTCATGGGAAATCACGACTACAGCATGTATTTGAAATATCCCGACGAAAAAGACCGCGAGGCTGATGTGAAGGAGTTGCAACGACGCATCCGCAGTTACGGATGGACCCTCCTGCTCAACGAGCACCGCATCATTCGTCGTGGCAAAGACTCTCTCGTCATTGCAGGCGTGGAGAACGACGGACTTCCCCCTTGGCCATCTTTGGGCGACTTGCCTAAGACGATGAAAGGCTTGAAGCGGTCTTGTTTCACCGTCCTCATGAGCCATGACCCGACTCATTGGCGACGCAACATTTTGCCTCAAACGAGCATTCAACTGACACTCTCAGGGCATACCCATGCCGGGCAATTCAAAGTGTTCGGATGGTCTCCTGTCGCCTTCAAATACAAAGAGTGGTCGGGAGCCTATCGTGAGGGCAATCAAGTCATCAATGTGAGCGACGGCATCGGAGCCGTCATGTTCCCTTTCCGATTCGGTGCATGGCCAGAGGTCAATGTCATCACCCTCCGCAAAGGCGAACCCCGAGAAATCAAAGGATACTAACAACGTTAATCGTCATATCTATGCTCAATTTTTTATACAAAGTCTATTCTTTCTGCATCGCACTTCCCATTTTTGTGGTCATCACCATCCTTGTGGCAAGTTGCGTCATCATTGCAGGTTTCCTCGGCGACACCGACGTTGTTGCCTACTACCTGCCCAAATTCTGGTCAAAGTGTGCTTTCTGGCTTTTCCTGCTCAAAGTGAAAGTTGAAGGACGTGAGAATATCAAAAAGGAAGACAGTTACGTCTTCCTCGCCAACCATCAAGGTTATTATGACATCTTCCTTGCCTACGGTTATCTGGGACACAATTTCAAGTGGATGATGAAAGAGTATCTCAAAAAGATACCATTTGTGGGGTACGCTTGTGTCAAAGCCAAGCACATCTACCTTGCCGACGGCATATCAGGCATTGCGAAGGCTGTGCAGCATGCACGTGAGACACTGCAAGGTGGCATGTCCATGATTATCTTCCCCGAAGGCACACGCACATCCACAGGAAAAATGTCCCCTTTCAAACGCGGTTCCTTCATGCTTGCCAATGAAATCGGGCTTTCCATCGTGCCGCTCACCATCAATGGTTCTTTCGATGTGTTTAGCCGTAACGCCAAGTCCGTTTCTCGTGGCACCGTGACCCTCACCATCCACAAACCCATCACAGCCGAAGAGCGTAAAGGAAAGCAGACGAAAGTGGTCATGCAAGAAGTCTTCGACATCATCAACGGCGGGCTCGAAGAGAAATATCGTTCATAAAATCAATTCAGGAGCCCGTCACCAAAAATCATTTCAAGAAAAACTCTTTCCAGACCTTCAACATGGAAGTCTCGTTGGTAGAAATAATCTCTGCCGAACGAGTGAATGCCCTGTATTCTTTCTTACGCTTAGCGTCACTGATGTGAGCAAGGATTTGTTTGTTCGTCGCTGGAAAGATTTCCCCTCTGACTTGAAAGTAAAACTGATTCGTCATCGGCAAGGGAAGTTCTTCTTCATTCACGGCTCCATTCGCATCGGAGAGGGCTGATGCCCACGAACCAAAACCAACCCCTAACGCAGAGGCTCCCTGAAGAATATTCTGAGTATTGTTGAGTATATCCACGCCCCGTTGGTCAAGAGCCTTCTGGTCAACGGAACGTACACAAATAACCCGCGCAATCTGCCCTTGCACAGTGTCTTCACGAACAATCCTGCCAAACATGTGCTGACTGCCAACGGGCATATAAACGTCGCCGTTGGGGAACTCCACCCGAAGCACCGTGCCAGGAATGGCCTCCATCAGCGTATCATTCTGAGTGTACCAAAGACTTTGTTTGCCAACGTGAATATTGCAAGGCACAACGGTCTTCGTGCGGTTGAAAAGCCCTGTATAGACAGTGGCTGTCCGAAATTGGCGATTGATGAAAGGCCAATTCCCAAGAGGCTCCCAATCCGTATTGTCCTGTGAACAAATGGGCAATGCTGGCAAAATTGCCAGCATTGCAATGAGAATTTTCTTTATCATAGAATTATTTCACTTTAATGACAAGGTACTTGCTGACACTCCAGAACTTAGCGACATCGCTGATACGGAGTGTGTACTCGCCATTGCTATCCTTCAGCAGCGTATAAGAACCTGCAGGATGAGTGGTGAGCAGCGTGGCAGACTTTGATTCAAGAGGAATCACCGTGACTTTGCGAATGTCAATCTTGGTGAAATAGTTCTTATTGTAGTTACCTTGCAGCACCTCACCCTTGCTCAGAATGCCTTGTGCTTTGAGTTCCTTGCTGGTGCCGAAGACGTACCATGCAGTATTCAATTGTGCATCCTGATTGCGAGCAATCTCTTCGGTTTCTTCCTTCTGCTGCTTCACCTGGGCATTCTCATCTTTCAGCGTGTTCACCGTGCCAGAAAGTTCCTCTATCTGCACATCCTTTTCTGCCAACTGTGCACGCAAAGTCTCTATCTCCGCATTTTTCTCGTTCAGTTGCTGAGTCAATCCGTTGATGGCTTCTTTGAGTTTAGCAGATGCGATGCTGCTGGACTTAAGTTTACTCTGCAGTTCTTCAATTTTTCGTTTGTTCTCATCAAGTGTCTGCTGAATAAACTCCATATTCTCACGAATGTTCTCGGCTGTACTGTTGTTCTCTGCATTTCCCTTCATCATGTTGATACGCCCTTCAGCCTCATTGATGAGGTCGAAACCCTGCTGAATCTCATTGAAGGTTCCCATGAGGTCGTTGATTTCACTGTCTTTTTGGTCAATCACTCGTTGCAATGAATCCCTTTCAGGATTTGCAGAACGATTATTTGCACCTTCGTTGCAAGCAACCAAACCGAATGTCATCGCTGCCATCAAAAGGGCTGTTAACTGAATGTAATTCTTCTTTTTCATGTCTTTATCTTTTTTATTTATACTTATTCTTCTTTTTGCCTGTTCCCATCAGCAACTGCATCGGGTCAAGTTGCTGGTCTTTGGGGGCTTCCGCTTCATCATCTGATTCCGCACATCCTGCAAGGATGATGACGATTTCGCCCAAAGGCTCAACTTCCTCAAAATGGGCAATCACCTCTCGCAGCGTTCCACGCACATGCTCTTCGTGCAACTTGGAAATCTCACGGGCGACACTCACCTGCCTCTCCGCTCCAAAAACCTCCGCAAACTGTTGCAAAGTCTTCAGCAATCGGCGTGGCGATTCATAGAAAACCATGCTCCGCGATTCGCCTCTGAGGGCTTCAAGCCGTGTTTGCCGTCCTTTCTTCTGGGGGAGGAAGCCTTCGAAGCAGAACTTATCACAAGGAAGTCCGCTACTGACGAGTGCCGGCACAAAGGCGGTTGCCCCGGGAAGGGTCTGTACTTCAACACCTTGCTTCACACACTCCCTGACGAGCAGAAACCCGGGGTCGCTAATGCCCGGCGTCCCAGCGTCGCTGATGAGTGCGGCGGTGATGCCGCCTTGTATCTTCCTCACCACGCTCTGCACCGTGTCGTGCTCGTTGAACTTATGGTGAGAAAGCATGGTGCCATGAATGTCGTAGTGCTGCAGAAGCACGTTGGATGTACGAGTGTCTTCCGCCAATATCAAATCAGCCTCTTTCAGCACTCGTACTGCCCTGAAGGTCATGTCTTCCATGTTGCCGACAGGGGTTGGCACCACATAGAGTTTCCCCATCTTTTACTTCAAATTTTTCGGCAAAAATAGAAATAAAAATACTTACAATGTGTATTTTTAGCCCAAAAACAACTTTTTTTCACATTATCGGCCCTTAAAACTATAGTTTTTGTGTATCTTCGTGCATAAATTGCAAGAGAAAGGCTTTAATTATGAAAACTAAAATCATCACTTTCGACCGATTTGTCAGAATCTTGGGCAGCATCATCATCTTAGTTGCCGCTTATTTTTTGATACTCCGCCTGAGCAGTGTGCTGATTCCGTTCATCACGGCATGGCTCATCGCCTATCTGCTCCACCCCATCGTGTGCTTCTTCCAATACAAATGCAGGCTGAAGTCGCGTGTGTTGAGCATCATCGTCACCATCCTGGTGATTCTGGGCATCATCGTTGGCGGGTTCTACCTTATCATTCCACCCATCATCGACGAAATGACACACCTGAAAGATATCATCGTCAGTTACGTGACCACCGACAGTACCGTCACGACGGTGTCAACAGAGGTAGAGCAATATGTGAAGCACAACATCGACCTGAACGAAATCACCAAGGCTCTCACCGTCAAGGACGTGTCGCAGTTCTTAGAGGAGAAAGTGCCTCAATTCTTTTCCTTCATCAGCAGCAGCGTGAGTGCCATCGTGGGCATCATCGCCTCGTTAATCGCCATTATCTACCTGTTTTTCATCCTGTTGGATTACGAACTGATGGCTGAAGGATTATTCAAGTTGGTGCCACAAAGCAAAAGAAAACTCGTGCATGGTGTGATGACAGACCTGAAGAACGGCATGAACGGCTATTTCCGTGGACAAACCATCATTGCCATGTGTGTGGGCGTACTTTTTGCCATCGGATTCCTCATCATCGACTTTCCCCTTGCCATTCCGCTGGGATTGTTCATCGGTGTGCTGAACCTAGTACCTTATCTGCAAATTGTCGGCTTCATCCCCACCATCATCTTGGCACTGCTGAAAGCCCATGACACAGGACAGAGTTTTTGGGGCATCATGCTGGCTGCCATCATCGTGTTCTGTGTGGTGCAAGCCATTCAGGACTGGGTGCTCACGCCACGCATCATGGGCAAGGTGACCGGCTTGAATGCTGCCGTCATCCTGCTGTCACTCTCCATTTGGGGAAGTCTGTTAGGCTTCATCGGACTCATCATCGCCCTGCCGCTCACCACGCTCATCATCTCCTACTACAAGCGTTACGTGCTGGGCGAAGCGAATCAAATTGAACAAAACGAGACATCGAACACATCAGAACAAGCATGAAAAAGTTGCTCTCCCTCCCACCCAATGCGGTGGAGAAATACCTGACCATCCATCATTTATCAGAAGAAGAATATTTCTGCACCTCCGACCCCGTCGGGAAGAAACTGGGCAGTGGAGGCGGAACGACATGGCTGCTCGAACAGGCTGCCATGCACGAAAAAGCCCCGTCATTCCATCAGTGGCTCTCTCAAGAGAAGCGAATCCTCGTCCATGCCGGAGGGCAGTCACGCCGACTCCCCGCATACGCAGCCAGCGGCAAAGTGTCACTGCCCATACCCGTCTTCCGTTGGGAACGAGGACAAAAGATTGACCAGACGCTGCTCGACTTGCAACTGCCGCTCTATGAGAGCATCATGCGTCAAGCCCCCGACTCCCTGCACACCCTCATCGTGTCGGGCGACGTGTTCATCCGTTCCACCCGTCCGCTCCAGCCCATTCCCGAGGCTGACGTGGTGTGCTATGGCTTGTGGGTTGACCCCTCTCTGGCAAAGAACCACGGCGTGTATTTCATGAACCGCCACACGCCCGACCTGCTCGACTTCGTCCTACAAAAGCCTACCACCGCACGGCTGGCAGAACTGTCACAAACGCACCTCGCCATGATGGACATCGGCATTTGGCTGCTCAACGACCGTGCGGTGCAACTGCTGAGAGAGCGGTCACACGATGGCGACGACTTCCGTCCCTACGACCTCTATTCAGACTTCGGCACCGCCCTCGGGCAACACCCCACCTCTATCGACACAGAACTCAACCAGTTGAAAGTTGCCATCCTCCCGCTCGAAGGCGGAGAGTTCTACCACTACGGCACCACCCCTGAGATGATTTCGTCAACCACGACCCTGCAAAACATCGTGCTTGACCAGCGGATGATTATCCAGAAGAACGTGAAGAAACACCCTGCCGTGTTCACCCAGAACGCCGTCATCGGTGCCGACTTGACCGAACAGAACTCGGAGATTTGGATTGAGAACGCATACGTTCCTGCCTCGTGGCACCTCTCTTCACAAAATGTCATCACGGGAATTCCGAAGAACGACTGGGCCATCACGCTCCTGCAAGGGCAATGCGTTGACGTCCAAGCCTACGGAGAGACCGCCTACGTGCTTCGTCCCTATGGCTACCGCGATGCCATGCGAGGCGACATCACCCGTCCCGAGACCCTCTTTTTGGGGATGCCCGTGACGGAATGGCTTGCCGCCCACCACATCGACCTCCGCCACATTCAGAACCATCACGACCTGCAAGCAGCCAACATCTTCCCCGTTTGCAGCGACATCCGACAGATGGGGGCTCTGCTCCAGTGGATGCTCTCCCCCCGCCCCCAGACAGACCTCAGCGACGCATGGCAAGCCTGTCTGCGGCTCTCTGCCGACGAAATCTCTGCACGAGCCAATCTCGAACGCCAGAGCCAGCAACGCCAAGAGTTGCTCTGTCAGAACCTGCCGCAATTGGCTGCCAATTTCCGCAAGTCCGTTTTCTTCCAGATTGACCTCAAAGACATCGCAAAAAAATATGCCGACCACCACATCACGCTGCCGGCACCGCTTCCCGAAGACGCCCTACCCATGCAGAAAATACACGATGCCATGTTTCGGGCACAAGTGCAAAAACTCCTCGGAGAAGATGCTACCAAGAATGAGCGGGAAGCCTTTTCGCTCATGCAGCAACAGTTGGTGAACACGGCGATGCAGCACCCCCAATTGCCACGCCTCAACGCCTATAAGGACCAGATTGTGTGGGGACGTTCAGCCGTGCGTATCGACATTGCAGGCGGTTGGACAGACACTCCACCCCACTGTCTGCTGCGAGGCGGAAACGTGGTCAACCTCGCCATCGAACTGAACGGGCAGCAGCCCCTGCAAGTGTATGTGAAGCCCTGCAAGGAACTGCACATCAAGTGCCGCTCCATCGACCTTGGTGCCGTCGAGACCATCAGCACCTACGAGGAACTGGGACTCTACAACAAGGTGGGCTCTCCCTTCTCCATTCCGAAGGCAGCCCTCGCCCTGTGCGGCTTCCTGCCCCCCTTCTGTGCGGAGAAATACGAGTCTTTGCATCAGCAACTCTCCGCTTTCGGCTCAGGCATCGAAATCACCCTGCTTTCCGCCATTCCTGCAGGGTCAGGGCTGGGCACCAGTTCCATCCTCGCCTCCACCGTCATTGGGGCATTGGCTGACTTCTGTGGACTCGGATGGGACAAATACGAAATTGGCAACCGTTCCCTCATCCTCGAGCAGTTGCTCACCACGGGCGGCGGTTGGCAAGACCAATACGGCGGCATCCTTCCGGGCATCAAACTCTTGCAGACAGAGCAGGGCTTGAACCAGATTCCCGTCGTACGTTGGCTGCCCGACACCTTCTTCCGTCAGCCCGACTATCAGCAGTGCCACCTGCTCTACTACACAGGCATCACACGCACCGCCAAGCAGATTCTTGCCGAGATTGTGCAGGGCATGTTCCTCAACGCATCCGAGCACCTCCAGATTCTGCAGCAGATGAAGCACCACGCACTGAACCTGTTCGATGCCATCCAACTCGGTAACTTCCAGCAGTATGGCGAACTCATCCGCAAGACATGGCAGCAGAACAAGGCACTCGATGCGGGCACCGAACCAGCACTCGTTGCCAACCTGTGCCGCCAGATTGACGACCTCTGTTGGGGCTACAAACTTCCCGGTGCCGGCGGTGGCGGCTATCTCTACATGGTGGCAAAAGACCCCGAGGCGGCAAGTCGCATCCGCGAACAACTCACCAACCACCCGTTGACCGACTCATCCCGCTTCGTCGATATGACCCTCTCCGACAAAGGCCTACAAATTTCACGCAGTTAACCCCATCACCCCCACCCCAAAAAACAAGAACCGAAAAACTTAAAAACTTAAGAACTCAAAAACCTAAAAACTTAAGAACTTAAAAACCTAAAAACTCAAAAACCTAAAAACTCAAGAACTTAAAAACCTAAAAACTCAAAAACTTAAAAAAAACTCTCAAAATAATTGGTAGTTTCCCAAAAACTCCCTACCTTTGCACCCGCTTACGGCAAAGGACAGGCATAAAACCCTGTCACGTTCTCCCAAAGAACACACCGCAAGCCAATAGGTAGATCCGCTAGCTCAGTAGGTAGAGCACAACACTTTTAATGTTGGGGTCTTGGGTTCGAGCCCCAAGCGGATCACAACCACCAAGAAGCCACTCCTCACGAGTGGCTTTTTTGTGTCTTGACCTCACGGGGCAAGTGCTCCATGTCAAGGGATGTCCGTTTCATCATAACATGCCTTCCAATCGTTCCACGGCACAAGTGATGTCCTCCTGAAACCGTTGATGGTCTCGGAGGAAGTCGGAACGACCCTCGGACAAGGTCTCGTACAGTTCTTGGCTCATGTCATCCACATAGGAACCGATGGCATACTCAATGTCATCCTTCTGCCAGTCGAGAGAAGAATGTATATAGACGTTCCGCTTCTGGTGTAGAAAACTGTATGCGGTTTCTATGCTGTCCTTCGTTATCATGCGTTGCCGTTCTTTAATTCCCCGAAAGGCTGACCATCAAAAATCTTTGGAATTGTCATTTTGCCAGTTTGGGATTATTCCGATGGCGGTCTTGATCCCTCTTGGTTTTCTTCTCAAGGTTCTTTCGGAAGGCTTCGGTGAGGTTCACGCCTGTCTGGTTGGCAAGACAAAGGAGCACCCACAGGACATCTGCCATTTCGTCGGCTGGGTCTTGCGGTTCACCCTCCTTGAAAGATTGGTCGCCATACTTGCGGGCGATGATGCGAGCCAGTTCGCCCACTTCTTCGGTGAGGACAGCCATGTTGGTGAGTTCGGAGAAATAACGGACGCCGTATGTCTGAATCCACTCGTCCACCACCTGCTGTGCCTCATTGAGCGTGATTGAATGTTCCATCTTCGTATTACAATTTATGTTTCGTATTTTGCCCAATTTCTTTGTAGTTAAGGAGTTAAGTAGTTATCGCTACGCTCGTCCTGCGGACAGAAGTTAAGCCATTACCATACCAGACAGGGGGGCTTCGACACCAAGTATCGGCTTAACTACTTAACTTCTGACTACTTAACTACTTCAGAATATTGAATTATATATAATATGTGTACACAAAACTGCTTGGAAATGCCCCTTTGCATCCCCAAGCAAGTTTTGTCCTCTTTCTTCGGGCTCTTACTTATGCTTCTTGTAATATTCAACGCCCAGACGGACATTCTCCAGGATGGAGTTGGACGAGATGGTTGCACCCGTCACGGCATCCACCTTTGTCTCGGCGAACTTCTTCACTGACACGCCTTCAAACTTCGGCAGGTAATCCCGCTTCACCTTGGCAAAGTGCTTAGGGGTCTCGTTGTTGGAAAGCGGCACCACCTTCACAATCTTATCCTTCTTGATATAGACCTCCACAGGGGTTGCACCTTCATAACCTTTCACGTCTTTTCCGAGCGTCGTTGTGTTCACCACATAGGTGCCATCGCTCTGCTTTTTCATCACGTCCTGTGCCGATGCACCTGTCACGGCAAGGGCGAAAAGCAACATCATTGCAATTTTTTTCATATTCACTTTTTGTTTTTTTATTATCTTCGACGCCACAACACCTCAAAAGGTTTAAAGCGACGCCCTTTTATTGTTTCTCTGTCATGTATTTCCAGTAGCGGCGTGGCATGTCTTTCAGTTGCTTCCGCGGATTCATGCGTTCACGAATGCAGATAGCCTTGAAATACGTCCGCCACAACTCCTGAAACACTTTCTCATTCTCGCTCAGCAAGTCGTCACGCAGTTTTCCGCTATCGAGGTCGAACGGAAGGGAATCCTCCTGCAGAAAAGTGATGCGAGTCACCTCCTGCTGGTCATAGTAGAACCCGTAGCGACGTTTGGCATCATAGATGAGCCACGGCTGGTCGCCGAAGCGGTCGCGGAAATGGGCAACCGTCAGAGGCAGCACATCGTGGTCGGGAGAGACGACACCCAGATAGGTTCCATCCTTTGCCTTCTGAAAACGAAGGAACTGCAACATCCGATGCTGCTCGTAGATGACCTTCCTGCCAATATTCGTCACCGCCAGCACATCGGGGTCTGATAAGTTCCTTTCTATGCTCGTTCGTCCTTCGGGTTGGCGAAACACCTTGCAGATATAATGAAACAGCGGCGTGTCCAACTCTGGCAACTCCGACAAATAACTGACCATCAGTAATTTGACCGCTTGCCGCGAAAGGCGTTTCTCCAATCCTGCCCACACTCGTCCGGCACGGTCATCCGATGTCACCACCTCATGCACTTCCTCGCAGAACAGCAGCAACGGCTCTCCCTTCCCCACCAGCATCTCTGGCTGCTGACGAAGCGAGAAAGCATCAAAGACAGCAGACAGCAGTCCGTCCAATGTCCTATCGAATGTATAGACAAGCATTACTCATTCCCTCCCGATTCTTCATTCAAAAACTCCAGCGTCAACTGCATTTCCTCCGCCGCCTTCTTCTGCTGTGCCTTCGACACCAGCAGCGGCTTCAGCCGTTCGGGATGCAGTTCGTTGATGCCCACAATGGGGTTCGCATACCCATCCGTCAACTCGTGGCAAGTGATGAAATACTTCGCCTTCTTCATCACCACACCCATCTTCTTCAGATGATAAGACGTGATGCGGTTGAACCGTCGGGAGTTCACAATCAGCGTCGCAGACCTCACGCCGATGCCCGGCACACGCAGAATCCGCTCGTACTCATCCCGATTGATGTCCACCGGAAACTGCTCCGGATGCCGCAACGCCCACGCCAGTTTCGGGTCCACCTCCAAGTCGAGGTTCGCATTCGCCTCGTCCACAATCTCCTCCACCTTAAACTGATAAAACCGCATCAGCCAATCCGCCTGATACAGACGGTTCTCACGCACCAACGGCGGCTGTTTCAGCACCGGCAGACGAGGGTCGTAAGTGTTCACGCTCACATAGCCCGAGTAATACACACGCCGCATCGTCGGTTGACCATACAGCGCCGACGACATGTGCAGGATGTCCCTGTCCGTCTCCGCTGTCGCCCCCACAATCATCTGCGTGCTCTGCCCTGCCGGCACAAACCTCGGCACATGTCTCAACCGCTTCCTGTCCTCCTTATTCTCCAGCACACCCTGCTGAATGAACCGCATCGGCTGGAACACACTCTGATGGTCCTTCTCCGGTGCCAGCAACTTCAGCGACTCCTCCTTCGGAATCTCAATGTTCACACTCATACGGTCGGCATACCGCCCCGCCTCACTCATCAACTCCCGACTCGCCCCAGGAATGCTCTTCAGATGGATATACCCGTTGAACCGATGCACCGTCCGCAAGTCACGGGCAATCGCCACCAACCGTTCCATTGTGTAATCAGGGTTCCGCACCACACCGCTGCTCAAAAACAGCCCCTCGATGTAGTTCCGCCTATAGAACTCCATCACAATCTCCTCCAACTCATGCACCGCCAGCGTCGCCCGTCGGATGTCGTTGCTCCGCCTGTTCACACAATACGCACAATCATACATGCAGTAATTCGTCAGCATCACCTTCAGCAGCGAGATGCACCGCCCATCGTCAGCAAACGAATGACAGATGCCCACGCCCCCCACCGTGTTACCCACCATGCCCTGCTTACCACCACGCACAGTGCCACTCGACGAACACGACACATCGTACTTCGCCGACTCCGCCAATATCTGCAACTTCTCTATGGTCTTTTCCGTCAACATCCTCTGAAAAACAATAAGCGATACTTCCCGAAATTTTTTGCAAAGGTAATCAAAATAAACGAGAAACACGCCATTTTTCCGCGAACAATTTTTTGTTACTTTAATTGTTACTCACGCTGATACTTTTTCCCACAAAATCACCTCAAAACGCCCAAACAACCAAACACCCATCTTTCTATCCGTTTTCACGCTTTTGCCTCATGATTGCCAACCAACAGACCTGCAATTCCGACCATTCGAACACTTTTCGTCCCTCTTTTCCCTCTTTTTTCTTGTGTCAAATGAGGTTCTTCGTCCAAACACCCTCCCCAACACCTCACACAACTCCCTCTCGCCTCCTACGAGCAAAGAAGCAGGAAAGGTGTTCACAATTTAGCGTTGGAATAAAAAATAATTTGGCGTTGGGACAGAAATCAATTTAGCGTTGGGACAAAAGTCAATTTGGCGTTGGGACAAGTTTTTGTAACAATGCCAAATTATTTTTTGTTCCAATGCCAATATGCTTCACGTCACAATGCTAAACTATTACACGTTCCTATGCCAAATATTTGAGACCTTTACGGCATCTCATCCTCGCGGTATTGACATACCTGAAAAATCAGAGTAATCTGATAAATCGTTCCTTCGGAAGTAGGGTGTTCAATATGATGTACCCAATTTCTGCTTAGTTCGACAATGCCATTAGCGTTAACCTGTATAATTCATAGAGGTTTTCTCATCTCTGATTTGTAGTTGTTTATCTTATGGCATTAGCTCCATGCGACAGGAGTGTGCCGGATTACGATGTGTTATGATAAGTTTTTATGGATTCAGCATAGCGTTTCAGCCTCATTTACTGCATGGCTTATAGCATATGGGCACAAAAGCTTCCCGTCCTTGCTTGAGGACGTTTCCTTATGCAATGATTGTAGTGAATTATTTAGGTTAGTTTATTGGCGCAAAATTAGGGAAAAATAGTAAAACGTTCAATATATTTATGGAAAAATTGAAGAAAATGGTGATAGTTCGGATAAAATGCTTACCTTTGCACACGGATTATTAAGATTCGTCGAGAAAGCAGAGAATTAGGTAACAAATGTGTATGAAAAAAAGACAGTTTTTGTTCATGACCGTTTTTGTGTTGTTACTGACGGCCAGAGCTCAGGTAACGACTTCAGGGATTACAGGTGTTGTGATGGCAGACGGTGAAGAGGCTATCGGTGCAACGGTGACGGCAAAGCATGCGCCTTCTGGTGCCGTGTATCGCGCCGTGACTAATATTGACGGCCGATATACCATCACTGGTATGCGTGCCGGTGGCCCTTATGAGGTTGAGATCTCGTACATCGGCTACCAGACCAGCAAGTTCACGGGCTATCAACTCGCACTGGGTCAGAACACCGTGATAAATGCCACGCTGACACAGGACAGCGAACTGTTGCAGGAAATTGTGATAACGGCTCAGGCCAACAATACGATGCGCAGTGACCGCTCAGGTGCCGTGACCAATCTGAACTCTGAACAGATGGCTGTCATTCCGACTGTGGGCCGCTCGATGACCGACATTATGAAGATGACGCCGCAGTCGAGCAGTGCCAGTGGTATGGCTATCGGTGGTGGTAACTACCGTCAGTCGAGTGTCACCATCGACGGTGCCTCGTTCAACAATGCCTTCGGTCTGGGCTCCTCTCCGTTGCCCGGTGGCGGTACGCCCATCTCGCTCGACGCCTTGGAGCAGATGACGGTGAGCATCACCCCGTATGACGTCCGCCAGAGCGGATTCACAGGTGGTGGCATTAATGCCGTGACGAAGAGCGGTACCAACCAGTTCAAGGGCTCCGCCTATACCTATCTGACCAGCACTTCGCTGCGCGGCAATCGAGTGGGCACAACCACTTTGGGCGTTGACGATGGACATACCAATACTTACGGTCTCACCCTCGGAGGCCCCATCCTGAAGGATAAACTATTCTTCTTTGTGAACGGGGAGATAGAGGATAACGTGACGACAGGTCCTGCTGCCCGTGCCGGTGAGGGTAATACGCCTTATACGACGACGAACCGCCGTCCGCAGATCGGGGAGTTGGAGAGCCTGTCAGACTATATGCAGAAGACTTACGGCCTGACAACTGGTCCATGGCAGGCCTATAATGTGAAGACACCTGCCTATCGAATCCTGGCTCGCATGGACTGGAACATCAATGACGACCATAAGTTTAATGTGCGTTTCACCAAGTCGAACCGTAAGGCCTCGAATCCTGCTTCGGCTTCACGCTCTATCGGTAGCAACCGTGCCACCTTAATATATGGTGGCAACCAGAACAGTTATGGCAGCAATACCGACTATGGTATGTCGTCGCTCTCCAGCCGCTACTATGCAGAGTATCGCTTCACCTCTGTGGCTGCTGAGTTGAACAGCAAGTTCGGTAAGGTGCAGAACACGCTGCGCGGCACCTATTCCTTCCAGGATCAGCCGCGCTCGAATGAGTACGGCGAGTCGGCACCGGTGGTGGAAATCGTGATGAACAATGGGCAAGGCCTCTATCCGACCTGGGCGCTGACAGGTGATTTGTTCACTTATGGCAATCTGGCTCAGACAAAGAATACTGTGATTACTGATGAGGTGAACTTCCAGATTGGTAAGCACAACCTCTTCGGCGGACTTCAGTTTGAACATAACTATGCTGCCAACGGCTATGCACAGGCTGCTGCAGGTTACTATGCTTTCGAGGCAACCCCCGAGCAGGTGGCTGCCGGTGACTGGGCTTCGGTCTTCACAAAGGCCAATACCCGTCTCTTCGGTATCACATACGGCAATAACGAAGGTCACTCGATGTTCACCTCAAAGATGAGCACCAACCAGTGGTCACTCTATCTGCAGGACAATATGAGTCTGAGCGACCGTTTCCGTCTGTCTCTTGGCGTACGCTTCGAATTGCCGTCTTACCCAGAGTTGAAGGATAATTTCAATGCCGACTATTATAATATCGACTTTGGCGGGCAGCACTTCCGTACCGACGATGTGCCTGGCGCCAGCATCTCATTCTCGCCGCGTGCCGGTTTCAACTGGGATATCACGGGTGAGCGCAACCTGATTCTGCGTGGTGGAACAGGTCTGTTCGTGGGGCGTATGCCGTTCGTGTGGCTCGTCTCTGCCGTCGGTAACTCAGGTATGGGGCAGACATCCTATATTGCCTCGCAGACCAAGGGCACTATACCCACATTCACCACCAGCCAGGCAGATATGCTGACGCAAATAGGGGCTTCGAGCCAGACTACTATCCCCGGTAGCCCGACCATCCTGAGCAAGGACCTGCGGATGCCGAAGACCTGGAAGACTTCGCTGGCTTTCGATGCCAAACTGCCTGGTGATATCGATTTCTCACTGGAGGGTATATATAACAAGGACCTCAACCCCGTGGTGGTTTCTAACCGTGACATCTATTGGGACGGTACCTCTACCATCGACCTCGGCCATGGTGATGTGCGCCACAAGATGTCCTATTACGATGCCGACCACTCAGCCTACGTGCTGGAGAATGCCGGCTCGAAGGCCTACTATATGTCGCTGACCGCTCAGTTGCGCAAGTCGTTTGACTTCGGTCTCGACCTGGCTGCTTCTTATACGATGTCGAAGGCCAAGAGTTATACGGAGGGTATCGGCGACCAGGTGTCATCGGCCTACAACAACTATCGTAACTCCCTCAATGCCGTCAACGACAATGAGACAGGCTATGCTACCTATGTGGCTCCTAACCGTCTGCTCTTCTCGGCTAGTTATAAACTGAAGGAGAGCAACCGTGCCACTTCGACATTCAGTCTGATCTATGATGGCTATCAGTATGGATTTCTGGGCGACTACAGTTACAGTCGCTACAGTTATATCTTCTCAAGCAATGTCAATAGCGATGCGCTGGCTCCCGGCAACCTGATCTATGTGCCGGCCTCACGTGCGGAACTCGACGCCTGGGACTTTGCTGAGAGTACCTATGGCACTGACAAGAAAGTCTATACGGCTGATATGCAGCGTGATGACTTCTGGGCCTATATCCAGCAGGATGACTATCTGAAGAACCGTACGGGCCAGTATGCTGAGCGCGGCGGAGCCAAGATGCCTTGGCATCATCAACTGGATTTTAAATATGTACGCGACATGAACATCCAGATAGGTAAGACCCGTCATGCCCTGCAGTTGGGACTCGACATTCTGAACCTGCCCAACTTTCTCTGCAAGGACTGGGGGCTCTACAAGCAGGTGCAGGGCAACTCGCTGCTGACGTATAGTAAGGGTAAGTATACGTATAATACCGTGAACGGACAGCGTCATACGGAGACTTACCAGAAAATGCTGAGTACGGCCTCGACATATCAGATTATGTTTACTATCAGGTATCTGTTCAATTAACCCCACCCCAACCCCTCCCCTTCGAGGGGAGGGGAGTAAGAAGGAAGTTCTCCCCTTCGAGGGGGCAAAAAATAGAATCCTCGCCGATTGGCGAGGATTCTATTTTAGTAGGGGCACCCGAAATATTAAATGCAAAATTGGATAAAAACGGATAAAGGAAAATGCGGATTAAGTAATTGATTATCATGCACTTAATTAAATTGTTAATTTTTGAGAAATACCATATTTTTGCATTAGTTCACAAACAATCCGAATTTTTTCGACCTGTAAGGTTGAAAATGCCAGATTTTCATAGTTAAATAATCATAATGGCCCCCTTACCATTCTTGACACTCTACCTCTACAGAAGTTATCAAAAATCCTTCAAGGTACTAATATTCAGGTGCTTTTGTTTGTTCTTGCCATCCTCAGCGCCACCCTACTGAAGGGGGTGACATAGGGGGTACACACTCAACACACGGTCTTGCTATATTGCTGTAAACGACTGGTAGATAGAGTTTTAAACTATGTTTGCCAGTTTGTCCAGGTGCTGATATTGCACTAACTTTGTGGCACAAAACAACAAGAAGTGCAATGGAGAATAAAAAAGATCAGGCACCTGCCAATGGTACAAAACTTGAGTTCGTGGCACGCTTCACGCTGCCCGATGGTAGGGTCATTGAGAAGATGGTGGAGGCAGACGGAGGCATCCCTTCCCCTGAGGAGTTTGACATCACAGACAGAGGCAGGTTCCTCGCCACATTCGACAGGTATGAGCGGAGCGTCATAGAGGCTCGTGACCAGCTGGCCAAGGTCATCGGCGAGACAGTGTCTGAGGAAATAAAAAAAACGTCGGGCCGCAAGGAATAGTACGCCTTCATAAGGTGGAGAGCGAACTGACGGTCGTAAAATTCCCATTCGGAGGCCAGTTGGCAGCGTCGCTTAAGCCAAGGGAGCGTATTGTCAGCATTTCCATGACAGAGGTTACCACGCTGCTCACACTGGATAAAAGTTACCGACACTCCTGCAACATTGCAAACAGGGTATATCATAGGGATGGCGAGGACTGCTTTATCCCCGAGACCCTCAAGGCCCGCCAGATAAGGATGGGCGATGCCGTCTCTTCCGACTACATGTCCGAGGCCTGCAGCGTATTGGAGAGCCATGGGATAGACAAAGACTCGGGAATCATCGACGAGTCCTCCGACATTCCTGCATCTGCCAGGAATCCGGACCTTCCTGAACCTGTCAGTGAGCAGCAGATTGCGGAAGTGGTAGAGCCCCTTAACGAAGGACGTGGCGACAACGAGAAGATTGTACACCTGGAAAAGGTCGCAGGCACGGAGGCTTCTGCCGCCGATTGCGTATACGTCTGCATTGATGACGTTGGCGTAAAGCACCAGAAAGAGCAGCGGAATACGGACAAGGAGAAAGACCGCAAGTACGTGCAAAACACTGTTGTACACATACAACAGACTCTGACGGCCATCGGCATGAAGAACGCCTTCCGGCTGCTTGTGGCGTTTCTTCTTGCCAATGGGCTTATGGAGAACAGACGGTTGATATTCCTCACCGACGGCGCAAGGGACATCAAGGAGAACATTGCCGCATTTTTCGGATTCCGCGAGTACACCCTTATCCTTGACTGGCTTCACCTGAAGAAGAAATGCAAGGAGTATCTCAGCATGGCCGGCCGTCAAGGGATGCGGAAAGACGAGAGACGAGCACAGGGAGGACAAGGCGATGGTCATAAGGGCACTGCTGCGAATACTTTGGGCAGGGAATGTTCAGGAGGCAATCAGCTATCTGAACGGACTCGATGAAAAGCACATCAGCAATCAGTACTGGATGGGGCAACTTACAGACTACATCGGCAGGAAGCAGGAGGACATTGCCTGCTATGCTTTCAGGCACAGGCTAAGACTGAGGATATCAAGCAACAGAGCGGAAAAGGCAAACGACATTTTAGTGGCAAAAAGGCAAAAGAACGACGGTATGTCCTGGTCGGAGAAAGGAAGCGGTGCCCTGGCTGTAATAACTGCTTTGAGTGTCAACAACAGACTCGGTTGCTGGCTGAGAGGAGAGAAAGGATTACTGGTAATGCCTGAAGACGACGCTGCCTGATGCTACTTTCCAACCTTACAGGTCGAAAATTTTTTGGGGATTGGGTGTGTTTTGTGGAAAATTTATCTTGGGGAGAAAGGGTTGGATTGGGGGGGATTGGTCAAAATTGGCTGTTGGATGTTTTGTTGCTCGTTTGTTACCCATTTTGGGGTTTTCAGATCCTAAATCGGAACAAAAATTGGGTGTTTGTCCTGTTTGTCATATTTCTTGGTGTTATTGTTGCCGTCCGAGAGAATTTGGCGGATGATGGGACGAAACTTAGGGAGATTAGGACATGGAGAAAATGGGGTTTTTGAATATAGCGGTTTGTTACCCGAATTTTGGGGTAACAAATCGGGGTGTTTTGAGGGGAAAAATGTACCAATTTGTTCATAAAAATCTGGACGCTTTGTTACTGGTTTGTTACCCGACTGTCAGCAAACGCCCTAAGAATGCCGCAATTTAATACAGCGGCCGCCGCATCATACGAGGGGTAAACGAGAGGGTGATTGGTGTTGAACCCGCAGGGAATCAAGGAGTTGGATTGAAAAACGAGGTGACTTTTGGGAGGTGTTGAGGAGGGGGTGATTTTCCTGTGGTTTTGAGCCCTGAAAAGTACAAATTGACCAAAGAAAAAAGTTACAGTTAACATTATTAATTCATTAACAAATTAAAAACAATTAAAAAGAAAATGGAAAAGAAAGAATTGAAATTCTATGAGGCTCCTGAATTGGAGGTGCTCATGATGAATGTCGAAGGCTTCTTCTGTGCAAGCGGCGACCCTGAAAACGTCGATGGTGAGGAGATGCTTCCAGAGCAGTAAAAAGAATTTTTATAAACCTTATTAAACAAAAGTATCTATGAAAGTATTTTTCAAATTAGCGTCAGCAGCTCTCGCAGTTCTTGCTTTGGCAAGTTGCTCAAGTGATGACCTGCTCGGCGATGCTGGCATTAAGCTCAGCAACAAAAACACGCTCAACATCACCGTTGAGGACATGGGCACTGAAACGCTTAACACCCGTACAGCCTATACCAAAACAAATAAGCGTATTTGGGAGGATGGCGTAGACGCATTCACTGTCTATACCAACGAGGTGATTGGTAAGTACGACTACTATGTGTATGATGCAGCTGCAGGAACCTCTGGAACAGGTGCATTTGTACTTGAGACGGGTACCAACAAAGATGTTGATGACCCTGAATTCGTGGCTTTCCCAAAGAGTGAGATTAATACAACTAAGTGGGACAAGGCAACAGGTTCTGCCACTATCCAGTGGAAAATTCCTAACACCATTACTTATGGTGAAATCTCTGGTAGCGATCCAGTCGCTTATCTCAGCAACCTTCCTATGTGGGGTACAGCAGAGGCCAATGGCGATGACATTGATGCCAAAGTGTATTTCTTGACCGCTTTCATCAAGGTCTATCTGACCAATGCTTTCAGCAATGCAACAAATGTTCGTGTACGTGCATATAGCGATATTGCTGGCACAAGCCCAGTTAACATCTCTGGTTATGCTAATGCTGTATTGTCTGAAAACAATGTGGCAAAGTCTGCAAGTGAAGTTCAGTTGACCACCCCTACAGAAGGTGCTGCTGCCGGCATTTATCAGCCAAAAAATGAAATTGTCGTAAATCTTCCAGCTGTTGCGACAGATATCTCAAGCGAGGCTGTCATTTTCATCCCTATCATTGCTGGACACTATGGAAATGTACAGGTAGAATACTCTAATGACAACGGAACTTCCTATACTCAAATCAACGAGTATCTTGACCAAACATTTGTTCGTGCTACTCCTTACGGTGCTAACAATAGTAAGAAATGGGACATCACAAGTTCAACTGTAAGTGGTATCAACACCGCATTGGCTTCAAAGGTAGATGCATCTGAGACAAGTGCGACTATCCAGTGGACTGGTTCTGACGGTATTGATGTTGACGTGAACACTATCACCATCCCTGCGATGACAAACTTGACAGACCTTACTCTTGATATCAACAAGTATGCTCACGCATCTTCTACACCTCTGAACGTAACAGGTGATTATGCAGGTAAGGTTACTCTGAAGACAGCAGCATTCACTACAAATGTAAATGTTCTCAACATCAACTTGCCAAAGGCACAGGTTGTCATTGCTGGTACGAATACATCTGCTACAGCCATCAATGTGACTAATGCCAGCAAGTTGTTTATCGGTGATGGTTCGACCGTAACCAATATTGCTACAGCCTTTAATGGTACTGTTCCTGCTGAAGTGGGTGACATCTCTATTTTGGCTAAAGCCACGATTGGCAATTTGACTCTCGCAACTAATCACAAGACCCAGACAGTGAGCGTTGCTGGTACTGCTGGTGACATCATTGTTCCAACTTCAAAACTTGCTACAGGCGTGGCTGTGAACGTTGCTGGTACTGCTGGTGACATTACCGTCAATGGTGCAACAAACGATGCTGCTATTGAAGTTTCGGGTATTGCAAAGAGCATCTCCACACAAGGTACAGGTGCTGTTACTCTCTCTGGTTTTGCAGCCTCCATCGCTAATGTCGGTGGTGATGTGACCATCAGTGGAGCACCTAACTACAAGACTGCTGCGGCAAGAAGTATAACTGGCGGTGTAGACTATGCCAAGGTGGCTACCGTTACTACAAGTGGAAACGTTACTGTGGCTCTCAATGCAGAAGGTGCTGCTGTCGGTACTTCTTTGACGATGAATGCTGCAGGCAAGACTCTTACTCTGACTCAGGGTTATGTAAAGAGTGTCGCCGTTCCTACAAGTGGTTCTAATGTAACGATTGCACTGGGTACTGACACGAACTACAAGAATCTTATTATCGGAAGTGGCACCAAGTATGCCGTGACTGGTGAAACGAAGTGGAATGGTAACAAGATTGGCGATGGTATTCCTGTTGCTGCAGGAACAGATGTTCCAGATGCTGCCACAAAGACTACAATCACAACAGATTGGCAGGGCTACAAAGAACCTGCGACAGCAGTCTATACAGCCACAGGTCTGGCAGAAAATCCTGGCACATTCACGCTCAAGAACAATATTGACTTGAACAATCAGCCTTGGAGCCCAGTTGCTCAAACTGCTGCTGTTGATGGTGGTGGTAAGACTATCCGCAACTTGACAGTGAAAGCAGAAGTAGACGGAAGCACCGTGGCTCGCGATGCCGGTCGTGGTCTCTTCACTACTATTGGCTGTAATGTGTCGAATCTGACTCTGAGCGGTGTTACAATCAATGCAACTGCATATAAGGTTAATACTGACACTAAGACTTCAACAGTTGTCAACATCGGTGCTCTTGCAGGTAAGGCAACCGCAACTGTTGCACTTACAAAGGTGAAGGTTGAGAATGCTACTATCACTTCTACTCCTGGCAATGACGCCACAAATGGTGGTGGTGCCTACAACATTGGCGGTCTGATTGGTCAAGTAGGTAGTGGCTGTTCTCCATTGACACTGAGTGGCGTTACAGTTACCGGTTCGACAATCAGCGGTTACAAGTCTCTTGGTGGCTTCGTCGGAGATGCTAATGGCGACGTAACTATCAAGACAGAAGGTTCGGGTACAGGTGCCGTGAAGAGTTCTGTAAGCGGTAACTCTTTCGTTGCCAACTACAACTCTGCAACTACAACGCCCGCTATTGATGTTGACTATCTGCGTGTAGGTAACTATATAGGTTCTGCAAGCACAGCAAAGACGATTGATATCACATGTGATGCTGCTCAAGTTTCAGCAACCCTGACACAGGATATCACTATCTTCCCTGGCTACACGAAGTACAATGAAGGTGTGAACTTCTATGACTATATCTTCGGTCAGCACCTGATTGGTTTCTCTGGCAACACAACGTTCACAACTGTTCCAACGATCAACACCAAGAGTTATCAACTTGCAACTTCTAAGCCAGACCCAGTTCCTGCAACTTATCTCTACTACATCAATAAGTAATCTAACAAACTCTAAATATCCAAGTGGGGGCGTGCAAACGTCCCCACTTTTTAACCAATTAAATTCGTTGTATGAAAGATTCCCCACAGTCCAAAGTCACTATCACGATGACAAATGATGCAGGAGAAAGCAGAGATACCATTTGTTCTGTTCTGGCTGATTCGGGGCAAAATCCTTCAACAGCCAGCAAGTCTGACAAAGCGGCTTTTCCTTATCTTGTATTTGGCCATAGCAATACTTGTTGCTTGGTTGAAGTATAATCTTCATGCTGATAAGATATCTTTGAGGGAATACGGAACTTTTCTGCTGGATGTCAGCCTTGATTGTATTACTGTAGGTGGAACAATTCTTGTGGCCTATTGCCATCTCATTGCCACTCCTTCTGCCATTTTTTGGAATTCTATTTTGTTGATCTTGTCTTTGGTGATAGGCTTATTTATTCGGCGTAAATACATTGATGGCGACATTATTTCCACAAGTTGTAGAATCATATCTGTCGTCATTTCTTGCTTGCTTTGTTGTGCTTCTTTGATATATCTTTTTATTAACATTTGTACCCTCCCATGAATGATTTTATTTTGATATTTACCATGCTTGCCGCTGCAACAAGTATGGCTTTGACTTGTTATTTGGTTCTCGCATATAAAGAGAGAGAAAAAAAGGTGCTGGTTCAGAAGGCGATTGGAACGGAAATGGATGCCAAGCGTGTCCAATTGGAGGAAGATGTTTATGCTGCCAATGACAGACTTGTGTCATCAACCATTGGCTTTGATGTCAACAAGAACATCTACAATGAAAAATTGGATGATATTTATCTTAGCGAGCATGTGGTAGATGACTCTTTTTTTAGAGAATATGGGTTCCAAACAGAGAATATGACAGTGAAAAAGGATTCCATTATATGTCTGATGCCATTTCACCCTAAATACAACAGTTTATATAATCAGATCATAAGGGTTGCAAAGTCATCCGACTTTCTATGTCAAAGAAGCGATGATGTATATAAGCCGAATGGAATCATGCGTTATACACTCGAACTCATCTTAGAGGCTCAGATTGTAATTGGTGTACTTGACGGCCGTAACCCTAATGTTTTTTATGAAATCGGTATCGCTCATAGTATAGGCAAAACAGTTATCTTAATTGCAGCAGAAAAAGAAAAGAACATTATACCATTTGACCTTAATCAGCATAGATTCATTTTTTACAAATCATTGAGAGAATTAGAGGAGAAGTTGACAGATGCATTGAAGTTTTTACGAGAAAATGACAGAACAAGAAAAGAAGGATATACAGCAGAAAATCAATGAAGTGCTGGCTGTGACAGAATGCCCAGTATGCCATCATCGGGATTTTATTATTGCGGATAGTTATTTCATGAATATAGCCAATGATGATTACACAAAGCCCCAGATGCCTTCAAAAAGGACAATACCTGCTATCGGGGTTATTTGCAAACATTGTGGCTTTATCAGTATGCATGCATTGGGAATTTTAGGGTTGATGAAAGCCGAGGTCTCGACGCAAGATAAAGGATCTGTACAAAATGAATAATTTTCAGGTCTTTATTTTATCAATAATCCACCATTGGCGAAACAATTTTATACTATGTGTACAATCAACACTTACTATCGGAATAGGAACATCTTAAACAATTCGGACCTTGCAAGTCCAATCTACAAATATATGCCATTGGAATATGTGTTAACAATGGTTTCCACTAAAAAACTGCGATTTGGCAAAGTCAGCGAATGGGAAGATGTGTATGAAAACTTCTTTCTGAAAGCAGACTTCAGGGTCGAAGGGATACGAGGTGGTGCCGACACCTTGATTCCTGGCGTGTTCGGACAATCATGGACACTGCTGGAAGAGTCGGATGCCATGTGGAGAATTTATTCAAGCATAGTGAAGCGAGGCATTTACAATTGTCAATTTCGCAAGAAAGTGGCAGTCCGAATCAAGACGACAGCGGAGAAACTATTTAACGCCGTCTATCTGAAAGATGAAGATATGGCAAGTGTCTATATAGGGAAAGTAGAATATGTGGATAGTATTGATGACTTTGTAAATGGAATTCCTCAACCTTTGAACTTTTCTAAGATTAATGACTACCTCAGAGATTCGATGTTCATCAAGCGGAAACCTTTTGAGCATGAACAGGAGGTGCGTCCCATATTGATTTATGCACACAATCAACCTCAATTCGGGCAAGAGCAATTGCTTTTTGACATAGCCCCCTCAACATTTATAGATGAATTTATGATAGATCCCCGTCTTCGTGGTACAGACCTTAATTATGTGAGGGAGCGTCTCAGAAGTGTTGGAATTGACAATGGAAAAATCAACCAGTCTCAATTGTATGATTTCAATCCACCCCAAATTACTCTCTAATAATCGTTTTTCGGCCAAAATCTTTTGGTGTATATAAATAAAAAGATGTATCTTTGTCATATAAAATTAAAGAAGAAGGATAGAAGCACGAATAAATTTTGAAATATGACAAGGAAAAGAATACCATATAACAAATATGCGACGACCTATGATGAACAAATTCGTATCCTTCTTGGTCGTGGTATTGCCATTGCCGATGAGAACAAAGCACGGGAGTGTCTTGCAGACATTGGCTACTATAGATTGGGATTTTACATTTTCCCTTTCGAGTTGACATATCCCCTGTTGGATCATCGCCGTAGTCATCATGTTCAACAAGGGACAACCATGGAAGATGTCGTTTCACTCTATTATTTCGACTTAGACCTAAGAAACATCCT
This sequence comes from Bacteroidaceae bacterium, assembly GCA_017483605.1. Classification (GTDB taxonomy): domain Bacteria; phylum Bacteroidota; class Bacteroidia; order Bacteroidales; family Bacteroidaceae; genus Minthosoma. The sequence goes on from JAFUWG010000002.1 coordinate 34,978, forward strand.
CAACAGGTATTTGTCCCGGATTGAAGTGGCACTCCGTACAACATTTGTATATGAACTTTCCACTAAATATGCATCAGACCCATACTGGTTTGTCAATCCTCTAATTGTATCTGCACAGTTTATTGCGGACTTTCCAGGAGCGGCATACAATGCTATCAAGAAGCGACCAACCATCAAACGACATCATCTGAAGTATGTGGGACAATATGCTCCTGCTTGGAAAACGATGGAATATATGACCTTGGGCAATTTGGAGGTGCTCTACGATAGCCTGTTGTCAGATAAGGACAAACGTATTGTCAGCACTCATTTCGGAGAGCCTGCAATTGCGACATTCAAGAGTTATATGACCACTATCCGCGAGGTTCGGAATGCCTGTGCTCACGGCAATGTGTTGTTCGGGATGACGCTAACCTCTGGTATTAGGGCTGGTGTGGCATGTCCTTCGTTCCCTGCACATACTCAACAAACCTTTCACGGCGCCCTCCGAGTGATTGACTATATGCTGAGTAAAGTATCTGCTAATCGGACTAACGACATGTGGGATGAAATCTATAAAGCGACGGCCGTACTATATGCCAAGTCCCCTACACTGAGAACACTGATAGAAGCACAAACGGGTATAATATTGCCACAGAAATCGGACAAAAACGCATCTGTCCTCAAAAAAATATATAATGTAATAAGAAAAAATTGGTGAAGATGTTGCATGTTTGGAAGAATATCGCTATCTTTGCAACATAAAAGTGTATCTGGGAAGCCCTGTAGCACCCATCTGCACTATAAAAAAGATTAAATCGAGTCCCATCTGTTTGCAGTTGGGACTCGTACTTTTTAGGTCAAAGAGAGATCCGACACACAATAATCAGGGGTTGACATACGGATACAAAAAGCAAAGAGAAAACGGCGGGGATATATGCTAAAGCTTGATTAACATCATTAAGCAACCTTTTACCACCATCGTCTTCATCACCCGTTTCAACATTTCTCCCAAAACTTAAAAAAAGCAAAGAAAAACTCCCTTTTCCCGATTTTCCCCTTGAAATATTTTGTCTGTTCGGAAAAAGGTTGTACCTTTGTAGTGCTAGAACCCGCCAAGCCTCTCCACGATGCTCAAATGTGCGGGTCGTTTTTTTATACAATGAATAACAAAATTCCATTTCAAAAACCATACACCTGTGCACACGACCTTGTCTAGTTGCTGCAATCACGCGGTTTGACCGTTGCAGATACAGCCAAGGCTGAGAGTTATCTTGAATATATAGGCTATTATCGTCTGTCTGCCTATATGTATCCTCTGTTACAGATGCCCAAGGAACAGCATCGTTACAAATCAAACGCCTCATTCGACCAGGTGATGATGCTCTATCGTTTCGACAAGAAGTTACGTCTGCTCATCTTCAACGAAATCGAAAAGATTGAAGTGGCAGTACGGAGTGCGATTGTCAATATTGGTTGCAACATGACAGGCAATCCTTTTTGGATGACCGATGGCAGCAATTTCATTGATGCAGGAAAATTCCTCCGTACAATGGACTTGATTGATGCAGAAATACACCGCTCACGCGAAGATTTCATTGTCCATTTCAAACAGACCTACTCAGACGCATATCCTCCTGCATGGATGTTGGCGGAGATTCTGCCCTTCGGTGTCATCACCAACATCTTCAGTAATATCAAGACTGCTCGCATCAAGAAAAGCATTGCACACAGATTCGGTTTGCAAGTGGCACCTTTCGAGTCGTGGCTTACTATCATCACCCTGACTCGCAACGCCTGCTGCCACCATGCCCGTATGTGGAACAAGCAGAATACTATCCGTCCGATGCTCCCCAATCGCATGGCGGGCAGTTGGATAACTCTACCTACAGATGCACTTCGCATTTATTTCAACCTTTGTATCATCAAGTATTTCTTGAACATCATTTCTCCGAACAACGACATGAAGGCAAAAATTGATGTACTGTTGTCCACTTACCCATCCATTGACATAAACGCCATGGGGGTCCCCCGTGGATGGGAAACGGAGCCTCTGTGGCAATAAATCTCCCTGAAAATTTGGAGGAGAAGAAGAAAAAAGTGTATCTTTGCAGCGAGAAAGTGAAATACTAACAAACACCACAATTATGGAGACAAGGAAATACAAGCAAGTACCATCTATCACCAGGATTGGTGGTCCGAACCCAAGGATTCCACGTCCAGTCATCGTAAATTGCGGAAAATCCTCGAAGGCTCATGAACGCATTGTTGCCCGCGCCGTGCGTACAAATTCTCGTGCCATTGGTGCTGGAGAACCCATTGACTGGGATGAAGTGTATCGTTGATGCGAAGGTTGACACTGGTTCGTTTGCTGAATAGCGTATCTATGGTGTGATTGGCGTTCAATGCCATGAGTTGCGATTTTGAACGGCAATATGTAGCAATCATATTGGTGAGGATGCTCTCAGGAAATACTAAATGATAAATAAACTTCCCAAATCTTCGGGGCACAGGCAAATGCTTGTGCCCCCGTTTTCTGTTTTCTTCCCCGCTGATGATTTTGTGGGAACATCAAATGTGTGTAAGCCACTTCTTTGCTTTTCAATGTAGATTTTGGGGTAAAAGGGCCGGTTTTGTGGGGGTGTTATTAAAACTAAAGTTAGATTTTATAAAATTAAACTTAAATTTATGAAAATTGAACTTGAATTTATATAAATCTAACTTGAATTTTATAAAATTTAAGTTTAGTTTTAAGGGAGGCAAAGCGGAAACACCGCTTTGAACGGGGGATGGATGGAGGAAGGGGGGGAAAGAAGGGAAAGGGAGGATAATGGGAGGAAGAGAGGGGCAGCGATGATATCGCTGCATAGAGGACCTAAGGAAGAGAAGGGAGGAAGAAGAAAAAGGGGGGAAGGGCCAGCGGGGAAAGCCGTTGGACGCAGGGGAAGGGAGGAGAAGGGGCGAGAGAAGGAATGGGAGGGAAGGAAAAAAACACCTCGCATGGGGATGCGAGGTGTGAAGTGCCCTTAAAAGTGTTGAGGGGAAGGGGCTCATGGGGATGAGGTGGGGCTATGTGCGTGGTTTTTGGCGTTGGGCGAGGTGGTTTTGGTAGTGTTCGGCCAGGCTGTCGACGGCGTTGTCGCGGGCTTTGTCGACGATGGCGGCATAGATGGTGGTGGTTTGGATCTTGCGGTGACCGAGGAGTTTGGAGACGGTGTAGAGGTCGGCTCCTGCCATGAGTGCCATGGTGGCACAACTGTGGCGTGCGGTGTGGAAGGTGACATGCTTGCTGATTCTTGCTTTTATCGCCCATTTTGCAATGGCACTTTCGATGGTGGGCAGACTGGGCATTCTGAAAACGAAGTCTTCGGGGTCGCCCATGTGATCTGGAAGCCATCGAACGGCTTCGATGTTGAGTTTGTTGTTGATGGGTTCTTGTGTCTTTTGCATGATGATGGAGTAGCGATAGGTGTCGCCAGTCTTTTTGATGTCTTTCCATTGGAGTTTGCGAACGTCGCTGAGTCGCAAGCCTGTGAAGCAACTGAACATGAAACTGCGTTTGACTTGGTCGTTGTGGCAGTAGGAGTTGGCGAGTCTGCCTATCTCGTCGGCATCAAGATATTCTTTGATTACGACGGGGCGTTGTGGCATGTCGCTTTTCCTCATCCGCATGACGGGGTTGGCGATGATGGCTTGGTCTATCACGGCTTCGTTGAGGACGCTCTTGAAGGCACCGAAGTAGTGGTAGGCAGTGACGCCCGAGAGTGCTTTCCCCGCCTTGGTTCGGGCTTGCTTGAGGTGGTCGGCAAAGCCTTTGCAGAGGTCGAGGTCAACGTCTTTCATCTTGACGTATCGGGCTTTGGCACCGAGATAGGTGGCGAGGTGGTTGGACATGTTGCGACAGGCGTTGATGTAACTGTTGCCTCGATGGTTCTTTTGGCAGGCTTTCAGATGGTACTTCAGATACTCGAAGAGCCGCATTTTCGACTTGTCGTTGTTGAACGTGATGCCTGCCTGTCCGTTGGCTATCTCGATGATTCGTTTTGCCTTGATGGCATGGGCTGCCTGAAGGGTCTGCCTGTTCATGATTTTGGATTCGAGGTCGGTTTCGGGAATCAGGTAGAGTTTCAGAAATTCGTAGATTCGGCATCCGTTGTAGTAGATGTCGAGGTAGATGGACTGATTGCCGCTGACAAGTCTCTTGAATCGGATTTTGACCGGTTCTTTTCTTTTGGAGGGTTGATTTACTTTTTCCATGATTTTTTTTGCCAAAGGTACGGAAAAATCCAACGAAACAAAGAACTAAGCGTACATCAAAATGATGTAGAAATGGAAAAATCATCCTGTTTTCTTGTATTATCGCAGGGAAAGCCTTAACTTTGCACCGAATTTTAAGAAAATGAAGGATATATATTATAAGGTGGCAGGGCATGTGTTTGCTCTGTGTACAGATGGGCAGGAAAGTGTCGTCTGTGATTTGAGGCAGTATGAGCCGTTTGTGACTGAACCAACGGAACAATTGATTTTTAGGCTTAGAATTTCTGACGAGAAGCCTTTAATGGTTGGTTTTCAGGAAGAAGTGAATCAGGAGGATGAGGGTCAGAGCATCGTTGCCGGCACGCTGGCGGGGCATCCCTGCTTCGAGTTTTGGCTGGGCAAGGTGCGTTCGGCGCTGCTGGTGGTTGCTGACGACTATCGGGATTGTGTGGTGTATGTCGAGGCCAACCGCATGTTTGGCATCAACAATGCGCTGATGGTGCTGTATGCGTTGAGCACGGCTGACAAGCAGACGGCGTTGTTCCACTCGTCGGTGGTGAGTTACGAGGGCAAGGCATATATGTTTCTGGGCAGAAGCGGCACGGGCAAGAGTACGCACAGTGGCTTGTGGCTCAAGTATATAGAAGGAACGCAACTGGTGAATGACGACAACCCTGTGGTGCGTGTGGAAGACGGCAAGGTGACCGTGTACGGCTCGCCATGGAGCGGAAAGACTCCTTGTTATCGCAATGTGAGTTACCCCGTGGGGGCGATTGTGCGGCTGAGTCAGGCTCCTCACAACGAGATTCGACGCTTGAAAGGTGTGGCGGCATACGCTGCACTGGTGCCATCCATCTCTGGCAAGCGCTGGGACAAGCATCAAGCCGAGGGACTGCACGAGACGGAGAATCTGTTGGCACAGTATGCACGGGTGTTCCATCTGGACTGTCTGCCCGACGAGGACGCTGCAAGGGTGTGCTTTGGGGCTGTGGTAGAGTGACATTTTTTTGAACATTGATTATTTTTTCTCTGTTATGAAGATAAAGAAAGGATTTGTGCTGCGCGATGTGTGCGGCGAGAAAGTGATTGTTGGTGAGTCGGTGGAGACCATCAACTTTAGCCAACTGATTAGTTTGAACTCGACGGCTGCATGGCTGTGGTGTACTGCCGAGGAGCAGGGCGACTTCACGGTGGACAGCCTTGTGGACGCTCTCTGCAAGGAGTATGCGGTGGATCAGGAGAAGGCACATGCGGATGTGGCTCGCATCGTGGAGAAGTGGCTGGAGATTGGCGTTGTGACAGCCTAAGTGGTCTGGCTGTGACAGAATCAAAAATGGAAGCATGAAATACGTCCTTTGGGTGTGGCGAAACATGGCGGGCATACGTTGGAACACCGTCGTGCGTATCGCCATAGGCATTTCACAAGTGTTGCTCGGTCTGCTGATGGTATGGCTGAGCAAACGCTTTATTGATGTGACCATTAGGACGGGCGACGACAGCGACATCGTGAAGATGGTGCTGATGCTGGTCGCAACGGTGCTGGGCGGCATCCTGCTGCGCCAGGTTTATTACTATATGTCGACGGCGGCGAACACTCGACAGACGAATGCCATCCGCCTGCGCATCTTCAGCAACCTCTTCCGTCGGCAGATGTACGAAGAGAAGTTGCATTCGGGCGACATCACCTCGAGGCTGGAGAAAGACCTTGATGCCATTGCCGATGTGACAACGTCGTCGTTCCCTCAGTTTGTGATTATGACGTTCCAGATGCTGGGTGCGTTCTTCCTGATGAAGTCGATGGACGCACGTCTGGCATGGGCTTTGTTGTTGCTCACGCCGTTGTTCTTGGTGTTTGGCAAGGTCTTGGCACATAAACTGAAGAACATGACGATGGACATCCGCCAGCAGGAGAGTCTGATTCAGATGCTGGTGCAGGAGGGCATGGAGCACAACGAGGTGTTGCGTTCGTTGGAGAGCGAAGACTGGGTGACGGATCGTCTGGACGAGATGCAACGCAGGCTGAAAGGCAAAGTGCTGAAACGCACACGCTTCACGGCGATGACCCGCATCTTGCTGGCATCGAGTTTCAGTATGGGCTATCTTTTGGCATTCATCTGGGGCGGTCTGCAGTTGCGGGACGGCGTCATCACGTTCGGTGTGATGACTTCTTTCTTGCAGTTGGTCAGCCAGTTGCAGCATCCGATTCTGAATCTCCTCAACATGATTCCGCAGTTCATCCATGCATCAGCCAGCATCACCCGTCTGCAGGAACTGGAAGATGCCGGCAAGGAGGCGTTGGCAAACCGCTCGACGGAGATGCTGGACGGGCAGGTCGGCGTGAAGGTGACGGGGCTGCACTTCAGTTATGCTACTGGCGACCGATTGATTTTCAATAACTTCTCTCAAGACTTCCGCCCTGGCAGCAAGACGGCACTCATGGGGCAGACGGGGGCAGGAAAAACGACCCTCTTCCGCCTGATGTTGGGTTTGGCAGAGCCGGAGCGTGGCAGCGTGGAAGTCTATAATCAAAAAAAGAGCGTTGGCGTTTCTGCCAACACTCGTTCCAACTTTGTTTTCGTTCCGCAGGGCAACACACTGATGAGCGGAACGGTGCGTTATAACTTGCTGCTTGCCAATCCGATGGCAACCGATGAGGAACTGACGAAGGTACTGCACACCGCGATGGCAGACTTCGTGTTCGACCAACCCAACGGTCTGGACACCGAACTGGGCGAACGAGGCATCGGCCTGAGCGAAGGGCAAGCCCAGCGTATCGCCATTGCCCGAGGTCTTTTGCGTCCCGGCAGCGTCTTGTTGCTGGACGAAATCAGTTCTTCGCTCGACGGACAGACCGAACGTCAGTTGTTTGAACATCTGTTCAGAGACTATCCCGACAAGACCATGATTTTCATCACCCACCGCACCGAAGTGTGCAAACTGTGTGATGAGGTAATCAGCCTTACTCCATCTACTTAATTGTTTCCAGCCACGCACTCAGGTCAGCCCACATCTCGTTGTGGTACTTGAAGTTCGTGCGGTTGCCCCATCCGTGTCCACCCGAAGGGTAGATGTGGAGGGAAGACTTCACGCCGTGATAGCGAAGGGCAAGGTAGTAGTTGATGCTGTTCTGCGGCACCACCAGCCCGTCGTCGTCGCTCAGCAGCATGATGGCAGGAGGCGTCTTCGTGGTCACCTGCTTCTCGTTGCTGTAGAGGTTCACCAACTCCTGTGCGGCGTGTTCGCCGATGAGCCCGTGGCGGCTGCCCTTGTGGGTGTATTGATAGTCGAAAGTCACCACGGGGTAGAACAGAATCTGGAAGGCGGGAGCCGTGAGCGTGTCGCTGTGGGTGGCAACCGTTGTGGCAAGGTGTCCGCCTGCCGAACTGCCCATGATGCCCACCTTCTTCGGGTCGATGTTCCATTTCTGTGCATTCTCACGCACCAGCCGCAGTGCCTCCTTCGCATCGCTGATAGGCACATCGGGGTTGGCGTGCGGCATACGGTATTTCAGCACAATCAGGGCAATGCCACGCTCGTTGAAGAACGGTGCCCAGTCATAACCCTCGTGGTCGGTAGCCAAGTGACTGTAACCACCGCCGGGACAGCACACCACGGCTCTGCCAGTGGCTTTGGCGGCATCAGGCAGGAAGACGCGGATGGAAGGCTTGAAGTTCTGTTTCGAGTCGTCGTAAGGTTGCGTCTTGTCAATACCGTTACTGTTAGGCAGACCTTGCTGCCAGAGGTCGATGTCGAATGCAGGCTGTTGGGCGTGTGCCGTCAACATGCCGAAAAAACTAAACATGAAGAGAATGATTTTTTTCATTGTTTTTGATGGATATATGAGGTTATTTGTGCAAAAATAAGTTTTTTATCCCGAAAAACTGTGTGTCTTCGCAAACTTTTTGTAATTTTGTCCGAAAAATCATCTTTTAATACCCTAAAATAGTATGGATTCTCAGAAACCTTATGTAATTGGTGTGGACCTCGGCGGTACCAACACCGTGTTCGGAATCGTCGATGCTCGTGGCAGCATCGTGGCAGAAGATTCCATCAAGACTCAAGCATACAAGACTGCGGAAGAGTTTGTGGAGGCTGGCGTCACATGCCTCACGCCTCTCATTGCCCAAGTGGGCGGCATCGGCAACATCGCTGGCATGGGCATTGGTGCCCCCAATGGAAACTACTACAGCGGCACCATCGAATATGCCCCCAACCTCTCTTGGGCTCACGAGGGTATCGTGCCGCTGGCACAGATGTTCTCCGACAAACTCGACGGCCTGTCCGTTCGCCTGACCAACGACGCCAATGCCGCTGCTATGGGCGAAATGGCATACGGAGCCGCACGTGGCATGAAGAATTTCATTGTCATCACCCTCGGAACAGGAGTCGGCTCGGGCATTGTGGTGAACGGTCAACTGCTCTATGGACACGACGGCTTTGCGGGCGAACTCGGTCACGTCATCATGGAACGTGGGTCGAAAGGTCGTCTTTGTGGCTGTGGACGCACAGGCTGTCTGGAGGCATACTGCTCCGCAACGGGTGTGGCTCGCACGGCACGTGAAATCCTTGCCAACAGCGAACGTCCCTCACTGCTTCGTGACAAGCCCGCCGACCAACTGGAGTCGCTCGACGTCTCCATCGCTGCAGGCAAGGGCGACGAAGTGGCAAACGAAATCTTCCAGTTCACAGGCAAGATGCTCGGCGAGGCATGTGCCGACTTTGCCGCCTTCTCCTCCCCCGAAGCCTTCATCTTCTTCGGCGGTCTCTGCAAGGCAGGCGACCTCATCATGAAGCCCATCGAAGAATCCTACAACAATGCCGTCCTCAAAATCTTCAAGGGCAAGGCAAAATTCCTCGTCAGCGGCCTCATGAACGCCAACGCCGCCGTCCTCGGAGCCTCCGCCCTGGGTTGGGAAGAATGATGGATTTCACATAAATTTATCCAAAATCTGTCATTAGAATTGATGGCATAAAATTTATGATAATTCATGGTAATTCGTGTTCTATTTCAACATAAATTGTCATGAATTAACCATAAATTATTCACAAATTATTTTTAATGACCAATTCGAGTTTATAGACGGGAGGGCTGCACGAACATTGCAGCCCTCCCGTCTTTCCTTTTCTCTCCCCTGCGTCCAGCAGTTTTCCCGCAGGCTCCCCCTTCCCCCCTTTTTCTTCTTCCTCCCTTCTCTCCCTCTGGTTCTCTATGCAGCGATGTCATCGCTGCCCCCTCTCTTCCTCCCATTATCCTCCCTTTCCCTTCTTTCCCCCTCCTTCCTCCATCCCCCGTTCAAAGCGGTGTTTCCGCTTTGCCTCCCTTAAAACCAAACTTAAATTTTATAAAATTCAAGTTAGATTTATATAAATTCAAGTTCAATTTTCATAAATTTAAGTTTAATTTTATAAAATCCAACTTTAGTTTTAAGAACATCCCACAAAATCATCAGGAGGGAAGGAAAAAGAAATGGGGGCACGGCTTGAATGTCCGTGCCCCCGATTTTTCATCTGTTGATATCACTATCTGATTAAAAGTCATCATACCAACCGCTATTGCCAGTATTCGTATTCTGGCTTCCTGCGTCACCGTCGCCGCCAGGGATGTCTTCCAATGGGTCTGAAGCAGCAAGAATGACGGCAGATTCGAGGAGTTCGATTACCTCCATGTCCGGAGTTTCATAAAATTTCTTGTCCATAGTTTTTTTACCTTTTTTTGATGAAAGTGTGCAGGGAGGGATGCTCCCTGCACGACCTTCTTGAATGAGTTAATTAAGTTTATTGAGAATCAAAGTGATTACTTCTGGAGGTACTTCTTACCGTTCTTGATCACGATGCCCTTGTAAGACTCGTTCACGCGAATACCCTGGAGGTTGTAGATAGCACCATTGAACTTGCTGTCTGTAGTAGTCACAGCATCCTCCTTCACACCGAAGATGGCAGTTGCCTCGTCGTCGTCAAGCCATACCACGCGAGCCTGAGCGGAAGCAGAAGAAGCCTCTGCATCCTCACCGTAACTCTTGAGGTGAGTGTAGTACCAGCCGTTGCCAAGGAATGCTTCGTTGTTCTCCTTGAATGTGATACGGCGGATAGTCATGCCATGGTAGTTTGCAGGATTTGGCATCACGAAGAGAGCCTGAGGTGCAATACCATTCACGAGAGTGTACTTAGTGCCAGTCTCCCAAATGTTGAACTGAACAGCATGAACGTCGTCGTTCTGACCATCCCAGAGTTGCTCGTGAGTGTCCACCTGAGTGGAGAACTGGAAGTCGTTCACCTCTGGCAGCTCAGACCATACAGAGTTGTTGTCGTATTCTTCAGTTTCTGGAGCCACGTCTGTCCAGTTGATGTGGTAAGTTGTGTTGGCTGCAAAATTACCTGTCACCTTAGCGACAACAGTCTTTGCGTTCTCCTTAGAGATCCAATAGTAACCGTCAGTCACCTTCAGAGGAACCATATAGATGGTAGAGAGACCCTTGCCATTCTTTGCTGCAGAGTTAGGAGCGTTGTCATCCTCGTCTGTGTAAACACCGTAGAGAGTCACCTTCACGTCTGTTGCTGCAGTGCCGCGAGCATCATACGTAGCCTGGTCATAAGCCTTCTGGTAGCGAGCAACCTTCACACCGTTCTGAATGGTAATAGTAGCCAAAGAGTGCCATGGCCAGTCTGGGTTGTTGTCCACTGCATCTTCTGCCTCGATGGCCTCACCGTCACCCTCGGCTGCAAGATCCTTCACAGAAATGCCTGTTGCTGCTGAGTACAACTGATAGCGTGTGCCAGCCTCATATTGTGCCTGTGTAGCATTTACAACAAATACCTTGCCTACAAAGCCATCCACGCTGTTAGTCAAAACGCGTACCGTTGTCGATGTCGCGCCTTCATAGATAACCTCCACAGCACCAGTTGCGTATGGTTCATTGGAAGTTGCAGATGGATAAGAAGTGAAGTAGTAGTCAGCACCATCTACTTCATTAGTAGCGTCAGATGCAGTAGCTTCAGGTGCTTCAGTCGTAAGTGTTACATACATGCCTGTTGCGGTTACTGTCTCTGGGTCGTACAACTCATAAGAGGCATTTGCTGTAAGTTCTGTAGCATAAACAACATACTGGTTTCCGATAAAGTCATCATTTTCATCAGTACCATTAGTCAGAACTTCTACAGTGGTTGAGATTTCATCTTGATCTACTACTTCCACTGTACCGCTTGCATATGTATTGTCTTCATTTCCAGTTTCGAAAGAAGTGAAACTATAGATAACACCTTGTGCCTCTACTGCATCGGTGCCCCACTTGCCGAAGTCGTCATAGCGACCCCAAGCCTCGGTGAGGGCGTTGTTGTTAGCATAAACTGGGAATGTACGGAGGAGACCTGCCTCTGGTGCCTCGTAGAACTTCACAAGGTAGATATCGAAGAGGTCGCTGGTGCGGGTTTCATCGTTCTCGCCCAGACCATACTGTGCGTTCTGGTATTCAGCCAGCAGCAAGGTGGCGTTGGCAGAAGCCTCGTCGCCTTCACCATTGGTGATGTAGAGCAGGATGAAACGATCGGTATCATCATCTGCCTCAGCGTCGAATGCATTCTTGTCAAATGGGTTCTTGGTGTAGTCAAACTCGCCAGTGTACTTGAGGTAGATTTTTGCGGCTACGGTTGCTGGCACATAGAATGCACCTGCACCCACAGCTGCGCCAGCCATGACATCCTCGAAGTTGAAGGTTGCAATGGCAGAACAGTTGGCGAAGATGCCGGTTGGCAGAGCGTTGACGCCAACGGTACCCTTGAAGGTGATTTCAGTGAGACCAGTGTATGTATTAGCTTCGCCGATTCCGAGGAATGCACCATCGTCGACGTTCTTCAAACCGTTGTCAGCGATGGCACCTGTGAAGGTCAACTCGTTGATAGTTGTAGGAGCCTTGATGGCACCAGCTGCGAAGGCACCGCCCTTAGAACGGATTTCACCAATCTTGATAACAGGGAATACGAAAGGTGTACCACCAGTGATGCCGCTCATGTTGAACGCACCTTTTACAATAGCAGGGCTTTCCGTGTTGGCAGCGGTCTGGCTGAGGTACTCACCAGTGCCCTGTGCGAGGTCAAGGGTAGAGCCTGTGTTGTTGCCCCAAACGAAGGCATTAGCAGGGATGGCAGTGCCAGCTGCTGAAACAGTGCCGATGGTCACAGTCTTCAGGTTGTTACCGAAAGCATATTCACCCATTGCAGAAGTTGCATTGACGATGTTGCCGATGGTCACTGTGGTCACGCTATTGGTGTTTTGATCAAGGCTTTCGTAAACAGAGAAAGCCTTGGCAGCGATAGCCTCGTTGGCTGTGATGTTGCCAATCGTCACTGTGGTCAGTCTGGTGCTACCCAAAGCGATATTCACGTCAATGGCGTTGCTGCCAGAGATGTTGCCAACCGTGAAGGTAGTCAGACCTGCATTCGTGGTGACACAATTTGCAAAAGCCTCCTTTTCGATAGCCTTGCTGGCAGCGATGTTGCCAACGGTTACAGTAGCCAAGTTCAAGCAGCCTTTGAAAGCATTGCTCTGAATAGTGTAGTTTTGGTTCTCGTTGTCAGTAATGTCGCAAAGATCCAAAGCCTTGATAGAAGTACATCCACCGAAAGCGTAAGGCTCGATGGTTCCTGTTGAACCGAGAGAGAAGTTGGTCTTAAGGTCAAGCAGACAAGCGTCTGTGTCAGCACTGCCCTTCAGAGCCGTGCAGTTATAGAATGCATACTTGGCAATCTTGCCTTTCAGTTCACCTGTCAACACGAGCGTCTTCAGTGAGGTGTTGGCGGCATTGTTGGCATCAAAGAGGTTGTCAGTGGCGTCAGCAGGAGTCCAAGCATAGTTTTCACCTACAGTACCACCGCCCAAAGAGATGAGGTCGCGTACATTGATGGTGAGGTTTGCCAGTGTCTTGAGATCCTTGAATGCGTCCTTAGCAACATACTTTGTAGTGGCTGGCAATGAGAGAGAAGTCAACTTCGTGTTAGCAAATGCACTGCTGACGATTTCCTCTACATAACTCTTGTCCAAGTTGTTGATGGCAGTCAGGTTTGTCAGGTTGGCGAAAGCCTTGTTGATGTGCTTGAAGTAGTAGTTGTTGGCTCCAGGCACAGTCACAGTAGTGATGAACGAGTTCTTTGAATCCACACCAGACACGAACACATAGTCCTTCAACTGACGCAGTTTCACACAGTTCGAGAAGTCGAATGTGGTGATGCGAGTAGAACCGAATGCGTACTTGCCGATTTCCTCCACCTGCGAGTTTGCAGCGAACGTGATGGTTTGCACATTCGTACAGCCCTTGAATGCGTTTTCAGGGATGTTCTTGATCTGGGCAGGAATAGAGATGCCTGTGATGGCTGTGAGATCCTGGAACACTGATGCATCCCATTCAGTCACGTTCACTGTGTAATTGATGTTACCATCTGTCAGAGGGAAGGTGCCGGGGATGGCAAGCGTGCCAGCCTTATCGACATTTGTCTTCTGCTCATCCAAAATGCCAGTGATCTTGGCCTCGAGAGTAGTGCCTGCCACAGAGGTTACCTCATAACCGTAGGTACCATCATTGAAGGTGCTACCCACACTCTTCACGGCCCAAGCACTTGTGCTGCCCAGTGCCACGAGGGCAAAGGCGAGCATCAACTTTAGAGTCTTTTTCATTTTCATTTGATTTAAAAATTAATAATGTTAATAAAATAATGTTAACTGTAACTTTTTTCTCTATCTTCATGCACATCGCAGATGTTTTATCCAGACATGCCCGTTTCCCGAACCATTTCTTTCTTCCCGCCCAACCCTGCATCTCAATCCTCATCAACCCCGCATCTCAATCCTCACCCTCAATCCTCATCACTCCCACTCTTCAACTCTCATCACCCCCACACTCTTCAATCCTCATCACTCCCACACATCAACTCTCATCACTCCCACTCTTCAACTCTCATCACCCTCGCTCTTCAATCCTCATCACCCTCACACATCAACCCACATCAACCTCCAAACAAGCCCTCTCACCTTATCTCAAAATCCCACTCAACCAAACAGAAAATTTTTCTATTCCTAAATTCACCAATTTCAACCATTTTTCACCACTCATCCAAGCCCATCCCACATTTTCGCCCAAAAACTCACAACCGCCTAAAAATCAACCAATCCCGTCCAAAACTCCTCATTTATTAGCACTTTTGATACAACGGCCGCTGTATTTCAATTTTTTACACTCAAAAACAGAATTTTATACTGCCATTTGTAAACTGAACGCCTCTTTTCATCCGGGGAATCGCAATTCTTGAGAAGATTTTACTGGCCCTTTCGCCCTTCCAGCCAAAAACAATGGCCAAATCATCCAAAATCATGTCCCGCAACACTGGATTTAACACTTTTTTGTTACTCGTTTTGTTACTCGTGTTGTCCGTTTTTTCCATATATTTTTATGTTTGCTTTTATGGAAACAAATTGTCAATGTCTATGGAAAAAGAATTTTACCAACTTTCCGCTACTATTTCATGCTATCCCCCTCTTGATTTTTTTTACGATAAAATGCTCCTACAAAAGTGTGGAAAAAATGGACAACGCGGGTAACAAAGCGAGTAACAAAAAAGTTTTAAATAGGGTGTTTTGTGGCATGATTTTGGATGATTTGGCCATTGTTTTTGACAAATGCGGTAGAAAGCACCAGTAAAATCTTCTTGGAAACTGTGATTTTCTGGATGAAAA
>JAFUWG010000003.1 GCA_017483605.1 Bacteroidaceae bacterium
GAACTTGATGGCTTTCTTACCTTTGATACTTACCACCTCTACTTCGCTGCCTTGAAGCAAATCCCACTTAGAAGGGAACTCACCCATCTGCTCGCCAGACAGGTCATCGGTGAAGAATACAGTGGCACCACGCTTGAAGTCACTCTTCGCCTGAACCTGGGCAAAGTCAACGGGCTCGTCTCCAGAAGCCCCCTCCTCATCCTCATACCCTCCATCATCGTTCGCCTTCCCTTTCTTTCCCTTCTTTCCGTTCAGCACCGCATCGGCAGCGTCGCCCGTCACCTTCTCCGTCTTGTTAGACACCTTGTTCTCGATGGTACGCTTGGCGGCATCCACAGCCTTGTCTTTCAGATTGTTAAGCCATCCTTGAGCCTCGGCATCGAGCGTACAGAAACTCAGCAGAATGACAGCAAATGATAAATAGCAAAGTCGTTTCATGTGTGTAGATTGTTTTTGATTGAACATACGATTGGTGCGGCAAAGGTAAATATTTCCCATTCCAAACAAGCCACCCTTTGGGGGGGATTTTTCACAAGATGGCCGAATTTCCACCCTAATGGGTGGTACATATAGGAAGAAATAAGTATCTTTGCCATAGAATCAGACAAGAAACGCAATGAAGAGAATCATTTTTTTTGCATGGCTACTTGCCACGGCTGCTTGCCTGCCGATTCGTGCCGACTACAGCGACCACCGCAACCATCAGGTGGACTCGCTGGAGACGGCACTAAACAGCGGCAAAAAACTGAGCGACGAGCAAAGGATGGATGCCTACAAGGGCTTGATGTGGGGCTATCAGCCCATCGACGGCAAACGGGCAGAAGCATACGCCCGCAAGGCGCTCGCGCTGTCGTACCGCCACCCGTGGCTGAACACCCGCGCCGACGCCCTGCGTGTGTTGGGGCTGATAGCGTATGGCAGCGACCGCTACGACGAGGCAGAGGCTTACTTCATGCAGGCGCTGGCAGTCACCGACTCGATGCGCACCGAATCGAAGTATGACGAAAAGACCATCGACGACAACTACTCCACCCTCTACGGCTCGCTGGGCAACCTCTACAACATACAGGACAAGACGCTGCTGGCCATCGAGTACTACCAAAAGGCGGAACCCATCTTCCTGAAGTACCAATGGAAGGAAAGCCACGCCATCCTGCACCACAACATTGCCGAACTCTACTTCACCATGGGCAACAACGAGGAGGCTGCACACCACTACCTGAAGGCGGTGGAGAGCGGCGAGGCATCGGGCGACTCGCTGCTGATGTCGCTGCCCCGAAAAGGGCTGGTGAAGGTGTACATCGCGGAGAATAAATACCAGAAGGCACGAGAGACCATCATGCCTGCCTACCACTACTACCGTGCCCACAGCAACGAGGAGCCTAACGACTATGCCGAGGTGCTGGCATCGATGGTGAAACTCCACCTGATGGACGGTCACGAAGACCTGCCGAGGGCAAAGACTTTCGCCAAAGAGGCACTCACCTATGCCGACAGGGACTTGATGTCGGAGGTCGTCTTCGACATCTACGCTGCCGCCGCCATGATAGCCATGCGCGAGAGCCGATGGAACGAGGCTCTTGCCTACGCACAGAAGGCGATACACGAAAACGACGACGAGGCGACCTTCGGCGACATCGGATGCTATGAGATGCTGGCAAACATCTACATACACCTGGGGCAGACGGACGAAGCCTCACGCTACATAAAAAAGATGCGGACAATGATGGAACAGTTCGCCACCGACCACTACCAGTCGGGGCTGTCGCAGATGGAAGTGCTCTACGAGACAGAGAAGAAAGAGGCACAAATCCGCTCGCTGGCAGAGGAACGGAGGCTGTATCGATGGATGGTGGCACTGGCGGCGGTGCTGCTGGTGGCGGCGGTGGTGCTGATCATGTATCGCCACCTGGCCAACAAGCGGCAACGGGCATTGCTGGCTGCCCGAGTGGCACTGGAGACAGAGACGAGGGAGCGGCAGATTCTGGCAAAAGACCTGCACGACGGGCTGGGCGGAATGCTCTCGGTCTTGAGGCTGAACGTGGAGAACGGCATGCCGAAGGAAGAGACGCTGCAAATGCTGGACAGCACGATGAAGGAACTGCGGCACGTGGCTCACCACATCATGCCCGAGGAACTGCTGCGCAAGGGATTGAAGTCGGCACTGACAGACTTTGCCATCTCGGCGTCAGGCGTTCAGTTCCACTACTTCGGCGACGAAACACGCATCGGGCAAGACCGAGAACTGGTGCTCTACCGCTGTGCCTACGAACTGGTGAACAACGCCATCAAGCATGCCGAAGCCGAAAGAATCGACATCCAACTGATGAAGGAGGAAAAACAAGTGACCCTCACGGTCTGCGACAACGGAAAGGGGTTCGACCCTCAGCAGACGCTCACAGGCATGGGACTGGAAAACATACGCAACCGCATCGCCGCATACGGAGGGGACATACACCTCACTTCGCAAAAAGGCAAAGGAACTGAAATTCATATCATACTGCCATTATGAGAATATATAAAATTGATGTCAACATCGTGGAAGACCACACCATGCTGGCCGAAGGACTGACACACGCGCTCAACCAGAGCGAGACGATTCACGTAAGCCAAACTTTCAGCACCCTGGAGGAATGCTGGCAAACACTTCAAAAGAGAAGACCTGACGTGCTGCTGCTCGACATCTCCATGCCCGACGGCGACGGCATCGCCTTCTGCCAAAGGGTGGTGGCTGAATTTCCCCGAATCAGAATACTTGCCATGACGTGCCACGACGAATACTCCATTGTGCAGAAAGCACTCGACAGCGGTGCACACGGATACATGCTCAAGAGTTCGTCTATCCAGGAACTGCAAAGAGGCATCATCCAAGTCTATCAAGGGGAGAAATTCATCGGCAAAGAAGTAAAGGAAATCCTGCATCACGGTGCAGAGACGAGAGTGTTCTTGACCGATGTGGAACAGGACATCCTGCGGCTTATCTGTGCAGGAAACACCAATCCTGAAATCGCCCAAAAACTGTACATGAGCACAGAAACAATCAAGTGGTACCGCAAACGGCTGCTGGCAAAATTCAAGGTGAAGAACACCGTCGAACTGGTCTCACTGGCCATCCAAGAAAAACTCTTATAACTCAAGGGGGGTACTTTACCATTCCCAACAGAGAACAAAAAAAGGAGTCCCCGCGACACCTGTCACGGGGACTCCCACTTGAAAGAAGGCGGCGACCTACTCTCCCGCATTGCGGTGCAGTACCATCGGCGCGCCCGGGCTTAACTTCTCTGTTCGGGATGGGAAGAGGTGGAACAC
>JAFUWG010000032.1 GCA_017483605.1 Bacteroidaceae bacterium
ATGTCATGGATGATTTTTGCTTGTCTTGATTTGCAGCACTAAGGTAAGTGAAAAATCTGACATGGCAAAATCCTGGGCAACTTTTTGTTGCTCAGGAACTTATAAAAATAGTTAAACTAAAGTGCTGCGGAATTAAGGTAAAAAACAATCCAATCTGAAGACAATAGGAGAATTGGTAGAGGACGCTAAAAGAGAATTAAAGAGTATGGGTGAAGCCATGGTAAAACAATTGGACAAGAAAAAAAGTGCTTCTCCAATAGGTGACATCAAGACTGCGAGAGAGGTGTCTCTTCCACAACCTATAGCCTCTTTAGCCTGTTCTGGATTGCTTGATGAGATAGAAGAAACATACATTGGACAATGGAATAAGGGAGAGGTTCTTATTATCTATGCCGAAGATGAAACTCCTGCGTCAAATGAGAAAATACAAAGCGACCATGAGTTATATGCCAAATATTATAATGCACTCATGTTTGGAAATCTCACATCCATTGTCACAACAGGAACACACATCGGTTTCATCAAACAGGGGAACAAAACAAAAAAGAATCATCGGCACTACGTGGAATTAATCGGTGCAGAGTTGTTGGATGAACCGATTGACATAAAGCCCGATGATGCCACTTTGTACAAGACTCACTTAGCAAAGTATAGAAACATCACCTTAGAGGATGGAATCATCAAGATTCCTGTCAGCGAAATGGCATGGGAAATATTGGAAAGTGAAAAGTTCCTATCATTCTATTGGGAGAAAAAGTTTGATGGATTAGTCCTTTCTCTTGGTAGTTTTGACTATTTGTTCTTCACCAATAAAGCACAGAAACATTATTCCGTCAAAAAAGAAGAGGACGGCGAAGATGAAAATGCCATTTATCACGGTACGAATAAAGATGGAATAGCCTTTTTGTGTTTTGATTTGAGTTTGATGGAAGAACAGCCTTAGAGATATGACCAACTCCAAAACCTAAGAAATGATTCTTCCAGCACCTCGGAAGGGGTGAGAGTCTCACCTATGGTATAGGTCAGATTCTTACCTGTGGCACAGGTGAGACTCTCACCACTTTTGAGGTAAAAGAACTATTAAAGAAAATCACTTGGAATAATGATAGCGCAAAGAAAGAACATAGACATAAACCATCCCATCACTAATGGAATACACCAAACGGTGTTCGTCTGTGATGCGGCGGCTCCACAAACCATGCTGTTCTCCTTTCAGTGGTTCGGGTTTGCCGATACCAGTAAAAGGATGTGCAAGAATATCTGCCAACAAGGTAGAGATACGCTTCATCATGCGTTTATTCCCTGTCCGCTTCCAATATTCCAAATCTTCTTCGGCTCTGGGAAGAAACTTTATTTCCATATATCTTCTAACTTAATAACTCGACCTCGACCATTTTTAATGTCTTCTTGCCCTTGTCGAATAATCTCTGCCATCGCAGGTGAAGACATCAGGTATTCCGTCTCATCCATAGCCTGTTTCTTTGCCGTCAATTTCTTCAGATACTTCACGGCTTTTTGCATAAGACTTTCATCTTCTGCAATAATGCTCAATTCGCGAAACAACTCCGCATTTAACTGTAATGCTGTCATAAATTCTCCTGTTCTTGATTTCGACGGCAAAGTTACAACTTAAAAATGAAACAACAAACAAAAGCCATAAAAATATGACAGAACAAGCAAGCAATAACATCGTGGATATCCGCTACGAACAGACGGGAGCGGCGACAACCATCAATGAACTGGGTATGCGTGAGATGCAAGGCAAGGCATACGAGGCAAGGAACAAGCGGTTCCTGCTGATTAAAGCACCACCTGCATCGGGTAAAAGTCGTGCGTTGATGTTCATCGCCCTTGACAAGTTGGTACACCAAGGCATGAAGAAGGTGGTGGTGGCTGTGCCTGAAAAGAGCATTGGTCGCTCGTTCAAGAACACCAACCTGATGGAACACGGTTTCTTTGCCGATTGGCGAGTGACTCCCTACTATGACCTTTGCGACGTGAAAAACGAAAAGGACAAGAAGGGACGCTTTGTGGAGTTCTTTCGACAAAGCGACTCGAAAGTGCTGGTGTGTGCCCATGCCACCCTACGCAACGGAATGAAGGAACTGGAAGATGATTGCTTCAACGATGTGCTGTTGGCGATTGATGAATTTCACCATACGAGTGCCGATGCGTCGTCGAACTTAGGCGATGTGGTGCGTCGCGTGATGAACAACTCCACAGGGCATATCGTCGCCATGACGGGCTCTTACTTCCGAGGCGACGGCATCCCCGTGCTTCGCCAAGAAGATGAAGCACGTTTCTATCCTGTCACCTACAACTACTATCAGCAACTGAATGGCTACAAGTATCTGAAGAATCTTGTTTTAGGTTATCACTTCTACCGAGGCAACTACCTCGACCACATTGATGAGGTGCTGGACACGAGGAAGAAGACCATCATCCACATTCCGAGTGTGAATGCCCGTGCCTCGACGGGAAAGGGGAAATATGCCGAGACGGAGGACATCATGCGAGCCATCGGAAGCATCGAATATAAAGACTACAACACAGGTATCTATCATGTGCGGACGAAGGACGGACGGCTGCTGAAAGTGGCTGACTTGGTGGAAGATGACCCACGGGAGAGGAACATGGTGCAGGGGTATCTGCAACGGATGAAGCGAGCAGAGGATATGGACATCATCATCGCCCTGGGCACAGCGAAGGAGGGCTTCGACTGGCAGTGGTGCGAGATGTGTCTGACGGTGGGCGTGAGAGGTTCGCTGACGGAGGTGATTCAAATTATTGGACGTTGCACCCGCGACTGTGAGGGCAAAGAGACGGCAAGGTTCGTGAACATGATAGCCATGCCCGAAGCGGCACAGGCAGACGTGAAGGTGGCGGTGAACGATTTTCTGAAAGCCATCACCGCCTCGCTGCTGATGGAACAGGTAATGGCTCCGAGTTGGAAGTTCAAGACAGAGAAAGACGACAGCGAGCCATCGCCACGCACACTGATTGTGGAAGGGTTGAAACCGCTGTCGAGCGAGAAGACCAGACTCATTGTGCAAGAGCAACTGGACGACTTGAAGGCTTCTATCTTGCAGGACGAGACGGTAGTGAAAGCCATCAGCGGTTCGACCACAGCAGAAACCATTACACAACATTTGATTCCGAGGGTCATCAGAGAGCGTTATCCTGACTTGACGGACGACGAGGTGGAAGAAGTTCGCCAAAGGGTGCTGCTGGACACGATGGTGAAGGGCAACGACATCGTGGATGAGCATGGCAACCCCGTTGCTGTGACCGACAATGAACCAGAGAGTGAGGGCAACCGCCTGATTAAGATTGCGAACCGATTCATCAACATCGACAAGTTGAGCATCAATCTGATTGACAGCATCAACCCGTTCCAAAGGGCATACGAGGTGATGTCGAAATCGGTGGACGCACCTACGTTGAAGATTATCCAAGACACGATTGCTGAACAAAAGTTCAACCTGACGTTGGAACAGGCAATCAGCATCTTCAAAGGACCGCTGAAGGCATACGTGGCAGAGCACGAAGGACGGGTGCCCAGCATCGAAGACCCGAATCCGAAGGTGAGAGAAATGGCTGCTGCCTTACAGATGATGAAAAACTTGAAGGCAAGAAAGTTGGCAGGTTTGGAATATGAAGGAGATAAAGTTTAGAGGTAAAGGTTGAAAGTTTAGAGGTAAAGATTATGGAATGGCCAAAAGTATTATTAGAATTGTTTGACGACCCGTTGCTGGATGGGGTTCGTCCGAAAGTGGCTGCACCAACAGCCGATGACCGCATGGCAACAAAACTGGCGGAAGTGAAAAACTGGATGAGTGAACATGGAAGGGAGCCACAGAAGGATGGCAATCTGAAAGAAAAGATGATGTGGGCATCCATGATGGGGTTGAGAAAGAAAAATCTACTGTAAGAAATGGATATAGAGAAAGAATTGGAAGGCATCTTGGACGACCCTCTGTTGGAGTTGTCACCGAAAGAACTGGAATTGTTTGACATTCCTGCCGACATGAAAAAGGTGATGGAGGTGAGGAATAAGGCAGAGTATGTGGCACAACGAAAACGGTGTGACAACTTCGATGTGTACCGTCCGTTGTTCTTGCAGGTGCATCGTGACTTGAAAAAAGGACTACGCAGTTTGGTGAGAATATCGAAAACCAACAATCTGCAAGAAGGACATTTCTATGTCATAGACGGACAGATGTTGCTGTTAGAATGTATCGGAGAGACAAGGAAGAGCAGCAACTTCCTTCCAGATGCACGCACACGATGCATCTATGAAAACGGAACGGAGTCGGACATCCTACTCCAAACGCTTCGAAAGAGCGTCGTAGGTAATGGCTATGCTGTGACAGAGTTGCAGGAAGAGATGGAAAGCCGCTTTTTCAAACAGGAAGACGTGACAGACGAAGACAAGGCGACAGGGTACATCTACGTGCTGCAATCACTTTCGCAAGACCCTAACATCCGTGGGGAGAAAGATTTGTACAAGATAGGCTTCACCACCAATACCGTAGAGGAACGCATTGCAAACGCTGCTCACGAACCCACGTATCTGATGGCTCCTGTCAAAGTGGTGGCAACCTATAAAGTGGTGAACCTGCATTCGCAAAAGTTTGAGGATTTGGTACACAAGGTGCTGAAGGGAGGACAGTTTCATGTAACGGTCGTTGACGACAATGGCACATCGCACGAACCGAAGGAATGGTTTGTCGTGCCCTTGTCTGTGGTGGATGCCATCATCAGGAAAACGGTAGATGGAAGCATTGTTCATTATGTTTATAACACCCAAATGCGATGTCTGGAAAGGAGGCTTGAGTGAGGGTCGCAAGCACGAACTGAAGGTTTAACATCATTTTCTTCCCAGAAGGTTTGCGGCATTCGGAAAAAGTGCCTATCTTTGTGGGCAAATCAACCTCAAAAAAATGATTGCCATGACGAAGAAAACTTTCCCTCCATCCGAACTGCCCATCAACGAAGATGGCTCTGTGTTCCACCTCCATCTGCGTCCCGAACAACTGGCTGACCGCGTGATTCTGGTCGGCGACCCTGGCAGAGTGGCGACCGTTGCGTCTCACTTCTCTGAGCAAGAATGTGAAGTGAGCAGCCGAGAGTTCCACAGCATTACAGGAACTTATCAAGGTAAACGTATCACCGTGCTCTCTACGGGCATCGGCTGCGACAATATTGACATTGTGATGACCGAACTGGATGCCCTTGCCAACATCGACTTTCAAACTCGCACAGAGAAGGATGAACATCGCACCCTCACCATCGTGCGTATCGGCACTTGTGGAGGTTTGCAAC
Organism: Bacteroidaceae bacterium; assembly: GCA_017483605.1. Classification (GTDB taxonomy): domain Bacteria; phylum Bacteroidota; class Bacteroidia; order Bacteroidales; family Bacteroidaceae; genus Minthosoma. The sequence continues at coordinate 5,326 of JAFUWG010000032.1, forward strand.
CTTTCACGCCTACGGGCACTTTCGTTGCCTCCGTCAAAAGCATCGGCTTCGACGGCTTGCTCAACTATTACGACGGGCGAAATGATGTCTGCGACCTACCAATGGAGGAAGCCTTCAAACAGCACATGGATTGGTCGCCCCTCAAGGGAGCCCCCTACGTGGCACAGGCAAACCCTGAACTGATTGACCAAATAGCAGGAGACGACATGGTGCGAGGCATCACCATCGCTTGCGGCGGTTTCTATGGCCCGCAAGGTCGCCAAATCCGCCTGAAGATTCAAGACCCGCAGCAAAACGAGAAAGTGGAGGCTTTTGAATATGACGGATTGAAAATCTGCAACTTCGAGATGGAAAGTTCCGCCCTTGCAGGCCTCTCGTCTCTCCTTGGTCACCGAGCCATGACCTGCTGCATGGTCATCGCCAATCGCTACACCACAGAGATGAACACCAACTACAAGAACTCCATTGACACCCTCATCCAACTCGTCCTCAACCGTATCTAACCCGCCTCAAACTTTTTCCAAAAACCTCCAAGGTCTCGTATGCTGCGATGCCATCGCAGCCACCCCAAAACAACACAACTATGACATCCTTCGAAAGTGACTACAACAACGGAGCACACCCCGAGATTCTCCGACATTTCTTAGAAACTAACGACCAGCAAAGTGCCTCCTACGGCTACGACCAATGGAGCGAATCTTCCCGCGTCAAGATACGGGAAGCCACTCAGTGCCCCGATGCCAACATCTTCTTTCTTGCGGGAGGCACACAAGCCAACGCCACCGTCATCGATGCCATGACTGCCTCCTACGAGGGCGTTCTTGCCGTGACCACCGCCCACATCAACGTACACGAATCGGGAGCCGTCGAAGCCTTTGGGCATAAGGTCATCACCCTACCCTCCCATGACGGCAAGATGGATGCCAGCGAACTGCACGACTACCTGAAAGCCTACCATGCCGACCCCACATGGGAGCACATCGTCTATCCCGGCATGGTGTACATCACCTTCCCCACCGAACTTGGCACCGTTTATAAAGCCGCTGAGATTGAACAGATTCATGCCATTTGCCAAGAGTACAAGATTCCGCTCTTCATTGATGGTGCCCGCCTCGGCTACGGGCTTATGTCTGCCGAATGTGACTTCGACCTGCCTTGGTTGGCTCATCATTGCGACGTTTTCTACATAGGCGGCACTAAAGTCGGTGCCCTCTGTGGCGAAGCCGTCGTTTTCCCTCGCGGCAATGCCCCTCGTCAGTTCTTCACCATCGTCAAACGTCACGGTGCCCTGTTGGCAAAGAGTCGTGTGGCTGGCGTTCAATTTGATGCTCTTTTTACAGAAGGACTCTACTTACGCATCGCTCAACACGCTATTGACAAAGCCATGCAACTTCGACGACTCTTCACGGATGCTGGTCTCATCCTTCGCGACTCTTCTACCAATCAGCAATTTGTTGAACTTGCCAATACCCAAATGAAACAACTGGCATCCCAAGTCCTCTTTGAGACATGGGAACCCATCGACAACGACCACACCCTCTGCCGCTTCGTCACCAGTTGGGCAACCACCGACCAAAACATTGCAGAACTCGCCCAAGCCCTCAAAACCCTCTAAACAACCTCTTTTCACGTTTTCTATGCTGCGACGCGGTCGCAGCCCATCCCACATCAACCCACCACTAATATGCTCCAACCCAACGACACCATCTGCGCCATCGCCACCGCCACAGGCGGAGCCATCGCCATCATCCGAATCTCCGGTTCCAACACCTTCAGCATCCTCGACAAAGTGTTTTCCAAACCAATTGCGGATGCCCGTCCTTATACACTTCATCATGGTGTCATCTCCGACCACGAAGGGAAGGCCATTGACGAAGTTCTTGTATCCATTTTCCGCTCCCCCCACTCCTACACAGGTGAGGATTCTGCCGAAATCTCTTTCCACGGTTCTCCTTATATCGCCCAGCAAATCCTCTCCTGTCTCACGCAACAAGGTTGTCGCCAAGCCAACCCTGGCGAATTCACCCAACGTGCCTACCTCAACGGTAAACTCGACCTCTCCCAAGCAGAAGCCGTAGCCGACCTCATCGCTTCAACCAACCGTGCCACCCACCAAATTGCCATGAGCCAACTGAAGGGGCACTTCTCCTCAGAACTGAAAAAACTGCGTGACCAACTGCTGCAACTCACCTCTCTTCTCGAACTCGAACTCGACTTCTCCGACCACGAAGACCTCGAATTTGCCGACCGCACAGAACTCCTTGAGTTAGCACAAAAAATCGACACCCGCATCCAACAACTTGCCCAATCTTTCGAAACTGGACAAGCCCTCAAGAACGGCATCCCCGTTGCCATCATCGGTGCCCCCAATGTCGGCAAATCCACCCTTCTCAATGCCCTCCTTGGTGAAGAACGTGCCATCGTCTCCGACATCCAAGGCACCACACGCGACACCATCGAAGACACCATCCAAATCGATGGCATCACTTTCCGATTCATCGACACCGCCGGCATCCGTCACACAACCGACCGCATCGAGAGCCTTGGTATCGGCCGTACCCTCACCGCCGCCCAACGTGCCACCATCATCCTCATGATGACAGAGCCAGGCATCCCCTATCCCAACGTCCCCATCCGCAACGACCAAACCATCATCCACATCGAAAACAAAACCCCGAACTTCCAAGCCAAATACAACATCGGGCTCGACGACCTCCGCACCCAAATCCTTGCCGCCGCTCCCCACACCACCGACACCGACATCATCGTCACCAATGCCCGCCACTATGACGCTCTTCTCCGTGCCCACCAGAGTCTCCTCCACGTTCTCGACGGCCTCCACAAACAACTCCCCAGCGACCTCCTAAGCGAAGACCTCCGCCAAACCCTCGACATCCTTGCCGAAATCACAGGTGGCCAAATCACCCCCCAGGAGACCCTCAATAATATCTTTAGTCACTTCTGCGTCGGGAAGTAGAGACCTTTGCAGTAACAACAGATAAGATTCATAGTAATATCGACCTATAATAAAATATCTATCCAAATGAGAAAAGCAAGCAGAGCCATGGATGCAGCCTTCGCACTGGAGGTGTTGGATAAGGCTCCTTATGTGACCGTCAGTTTTACACGACCAGATGGAACTCCATACGGTGTACCTTTGTCTTTGGTCAGGACAGACGAAAAAGTTTTTTATTTCCATTGTGCTTTGGAAGGTGACAAGTTGGATTGTATCGCTGCTCATCCCATTGTTGCCCTGTCAGCAGTCACCCGATGTACACCGACTGTTGGCCCAAAGGACGGCAGTTTTACGCTACAGTATAAATCTGCGATGGCAGTAGGTAAGGCTGAGATTGTGAATGACCGCGAGGAAAAGATTGAGGCTCTTAGGGCTATCTGCCTGCGTTTTCTTCCCAACCACATGGATGCCTTTGATGATGCCATCGCACGTAGTTTGGAGAGAACGGCAGTGGTGAAGATAACCCTGATAGCACCTCCCACTGGCAAACGTAAGCAATACGACAAACAAGGTGAAGAAATGAAGTGGGGACGCACAGAATGACCTAACATTATAGTTATAAAAATGATTGAAATAGGGCTAAAACATACAAGTGAGATGACGGTCACAGATGCCGTCACCGCAATCGCGGTAGGTTCTGGTGATATGCCAGTTCTTGCCACCCCGATGATGATGGCATTGATGGAGAATGCAGCCATGCTCGCCGTCAGAGATGAACTGCCCGACGGATGTACCACCGTGGGCGGCCATATCGAATCCTCTCACCTGAAACCGTCAAAGATTGGCGACGTGGTAAGAGCAGAAGCCGAGGTGACGAAAGTGGATGGCAAGAAGATTGAGTTCCGGGTTTCTGCCTTTTCTGGCGACACGCTCCTTGGCGAAGGCACTCATCTGAGATTTATTGTCGATAAAGAGAAGTTTATGTCAAGGCTATGATGATGACTGAGAAACAGATAACGGCGGCAACTGCCGATGAACAGACCCAAAAACTATATGAAACGGCATTCCCAGAAGATGAACAAATCCCATGGGATGAACTCTTGCGATTGGTGAAGGAGATGTCGTTGGACTTTACGACATATTACGATGAAGAAAAGTTTATCGGCTTCACCATTGTCTATCCCCGCAAGGCATTCAACTGGTATTGGTACTTTGCCGTTCGCGAGGATTTGCGAGGCAAAGGGTATGGCCAACAGATTCTGACGCAGTTAATCGAAAAGTACAAAGGTCAATCCTGTGTGCTCGACATGGAGAGTCCCTACCAGACCCCCTGCCCCAACCCAGAGCAAAGGAAGCGCCGGCATGGCTTTTATCTCCGCAACGGGTTCCGCGATACCAATGTCTATCGCACCTACAACGACATCACCATGACTGTCATGATGATGGGGCCAGGCACGTTCACCCTACAAGATTGGGACGACATTACCAACGAACTGAAACAGTTCTGGTGGCCAGAGGACATCAAAGAAAGCATGTAATAGCCACTTACTAAAGCAACCATAGATGTAAAAACAGTAACCCAACCATGAAGATTGTCGTAGCAATAGATTCATTCAAGGGGTGTCTGACTTCCAAAGAGGCAAATCAGGCAGCGGCGGAGGGTATCAGAAGCGTTTGTCCCCAAGCAGAGGTTGTACAAGTGCCTGTCAGCGATGGTGGAGAAGGATTCATAGCGGCTTTCCATGCGGCTCTTGGTGGACATCTGGTAGAGTTGACGGTAAGAGACCCGCTGATGCGACCCATCTCTGCCCAATACCTGCTTCTGGATAAAATGGCGGTGATAGAAATCGCTCAAGCCAGTGGATTGATGCTGCTCACAACAAAAGAACGAAATCCAATGGTGGCTACCAGTTACGGCACTGGGCAGTTGGTGGCAGATGCTGTTCTGAAAGGTGCAGAGCACATCATTGTCGGACTTGGCGGCAGTGCAACCAGCGATGCCGGCGTCGGGATGCTTCAAGCACTCACTGATGCGTTTGGCAAACACGGCAACACCCCCGAGCATCAGTCACCGGCCTGTAGCCTTTGGGATGACATCCAAAAACTGAAACATACCCGATTCACCATCGCCTCCGATGTCAAGAATCCACTTTGTGGCGAGAATGGAGCCGCCCATGTGTTTGCACCTCAGAAGGGAGCAACCCCAGAAATGGTACAACAATTAGATGAACAAGCAAGAAAGTTTGCCGAAATCTCAGCCCTGCATTTCGGCTATGACCGTTCTGAGCAAGATGGGGCAGGAGCCGCGGGCGGATTGGGCTATGCCTTCCTGCAATATATGAACGCCGAGTGCAAGCCAGGCATTGACCTGTTACTCGAAACCATCAAGTTCCATGAGATGGCAAGGGGTGCAGACCTTGTTATCACTGGCGAAGGCTCTGCCGACCGCCAGACGCTGATGGGCAAACTTCCCATGGGCATCCTTCGGCAATCAGGCAATGTACCTGTCTGTCTGATAGCAGGACGCATCAGCGACAAAGAAGAACTTTTGAAAGCAGGCTTTTCCCACGTGGAATGCATCAACCCAGAAGGAATCACCCTTGAAGAAGCCATGCGTAAGGAGGTGGCAACACGGAACATTCGTGAAACCGTCAAGCGTGGCTTGCAGATAATGACCGAAAAACCAAAGGCAAACAAACTCTGAATGTTCCTTGTCGCAAATATCCCTTATCAGTTCCAACGCCTCTTTGGGATGCTGAGGAAGGTCGGGTGTCAGCACCTGCACCCTACCCTCAAACGCCTCACGCAATGCCAATGCCGGAACGCACTGACCGCTCGCAAAGAAACCATGCAAAAATAGTATCTTCTTCATTCCCTTTCAAAGTTAACTTAATCCACCCTGTCGCAACTCCACCATTCAAACAAACATGGCTCCGCCCTCTCACCACTCTACCTATCCATCATCATCGTATCAGACCAAAGAGTCCTGCGACAGTTATTTCATTTTTCTTCTTGCAAAGATACGACATAAAACAACACCACCCAAACAATTCAAGAAAAAACAGATTGACGGCAATCATTATCCCTCCCAACTTTATCTGTACAAAGTTACAGACTTTCTAAACGAATACAAATGTGGCTACAAAAGACACATCCTTGTAGCCGTGAAAACAACATTCGCATCTACACCCGCCACGCTCTTTGGGCTTGACCCGTGAAAGTGGTTCGTTTATATTCGCTACATGAGTCAACATATATTCGCCTTATCAGTTGACCTATATTCACAATAAAAGTTCGCTTGCTGCCATCAAGACAACAAGCGAACATCTTACATTTGATAGGAATTTACTATTTCACAAACACTTTCTTCACTTCTTTTCCGTTGCGGATGATGTTCACACCCTTCTGCAACTTTTCAATCTTTCTGCCGTCAAGCGTGTAGATGCCATCTGTTTTGTCATCCATGCCGACACCTGCAATTCCATCCACAAACGTGAAATTGCCCGTAATCGTCACGTCATGGGCTGGCATGGTGCCAAGCGTCTCGCTCCAACCAGAGAAGATGTAACCTTCCTTTTCAGGAGCAGCCTCTTCCTCCACCGTCGCACCATACTCCACCGTGTAAGTCTTATAGACCTCATCATCTACCATATATGTCAACGTGTAACTATTGACAATGAAAGTGCCTGTCACCGTCACATCATTGGCAGGCATGGTTGCAGGTATTTCGCTCCAGCCAGAGAATGTATAGCCCTCCTTTACTGGTTCATCCTCCGTCTTGATTTTAGCGCCCTTCTCCAATTCATACTTTTTATAAAGGATGCCATCCAGCATATACGTCAACGTGTAAGTTTGAGGAGCCTCTTCAATAGGTACAATATATCCGAACTGCTTCCATGGCTCACGTGCCTTATACTTGCCAAGGGCTTCCTCTGGCACATGCAAAGTCTCATAGTCAATATAGCAGTCCGCAAAAGCATCGCTTTCAGTCGTCGGAACTTTCTCTGCGTAGCAATACACATCCGTCAGTTCGCCACAACCAGAGAACGCCTCGGTGCCTATATATTCCACGCTGTTCGGGATGGTCAAGGTCTTCAAGTTCCTGCAGTCTCTAAAAGCAAAATCATCTATTATCGTCACACTGGCGGGGATTTCTATAGAGGTCAGACTCTCACAATACTCCGCAAAATACACGCCCAATTCCGTTACGCCCTCTGGTATCAGCAAGGCTGCCAGACTCTCACATCCCGAAAACGCCGCAGCCTCTATCACCGTCACGCTATTGGGAATATCTATAGAAAGCATATTCACGCAATCCTCAAACGCAGCACCGCCAATCCGTTTCACGCCATTGGCTATCTTTACAGAAATTCCTTTCCATCCCGAGAATGTATATCCCTCTTTTGCAGGTTTGTCTATCGAAGTGATAGACTCACCATAACCCATCTCCATCGTCTTGTACACTTCGTCATCCACCATGTAAGTCAAGACATAGTAGGGTTCAACGACAGTGAATTTCTTCCATCCATCAGCCGACTCATATATACTCTGCAACCCCTTTTGTACATAAAGCAACACTTTCTGAGAGACCCCAAGCCCCCCAGCATCAACTGACGGCGGTGTCTCTGCCTGTATCGTGATAGAGGTCAATCCGCTGCAACCTTCGAAAGCCGCAGCGTCGATGCTCGTCACGCTCTCGGGGATGGTTACAGAGGTCAAGTCTGAACATCCTTTGAAAGCATTAATGCCAATCGTTGTTACAAGGTAAGTCACATCATTAGCGATTATCTCTTTCGGGATTATGATGTCCCCTGCATAAGCATTTCCTTCGGTAGGCACGTAAGTGACGGATGCCGTTTTGTTGGATTTCCATAGCGTATAATAGATGCCATTCACTTCGACATCATACGCATTCGCGTTAATTGACAGCAGCACTCCCAGTGCCACCATCATGAGTTTAAGAGTTTTCTGTTTCATGATAAAAAGAATTAATTGTTAATACCTGTTGGTTGAATTAAAAAAATGCATACTTAACTTGTCCTATAGGGCGATGGTTGAGAAAGTTGAAATACTGCAACATTGTGAAAGCCGCCACTTTGGCAGCCATTCTCGCAAAGAGTCCATCTGGCTGCTTTGCA
>JAFUWG010000033.1 GCA_017483605.1 Bacteroidaceae bacterium
GCAGGGAGAGGAGAACCCCGTGTTTGAGGTGTCGTATAGCGGATGGAAACTGGACGATGACGTGTCGGCGTTGACGGAAGTGCCAAGCGTGACTTGCGTGGCGACGAAGGAGAGTCCCGTGGGCACCTACGCATTGGTGGTTGGTGGCGGCAATGCCATGAACTATGAGTTTGTATATGTGGATGGTGTGCTGACGGTGACGATTCCTTCGGGCGTTGGCGGCATACAGGCAGAGACCATCGACGCTGCCGACTGGTACACGCTGGACGGCAGGAAACTGAATGGCAAGCCCGCGAGAAAGGGTGTGTACATCCGAGGCGGCAAGAAGGTGGCCGTAAAGTAAACAGCCATTTCGACTAAAGTGAGAAGTTCGCCTGTTGCCATGAGGACAGCAGGCGAACTGCTTTTGCGAGTATAGGTCAACAGATGAGGCTAATGTATGTTGACTGGCGTAGCCCGTATAAACGAACCACTTTCACGGGGCAAGACCAAAGAGCGTGGTGGGTGTAGATGTGGATATTGTTTCCACGGCTACAAAGATGTGTCTTTTGTAGCCACATTAGAAAATGCTGAGAATGCCTTGTTAGTGGTAAGGTTGAAGAAGAAATGAGGCATCGATAAATAAAAGTGAACCCCGAAAGTTTGACAAAAACTTTCGGGGTTCACTTCTGTTTTGACACCCTTGTATCTTATAATGGTATCTTTGATGTGTCGATTTAGAAGAACTTGTAGCGGTTGTCCTTCACGTTTGCCTTGAGGTAGAGGGTGTTGATGATGGCACTTGAAGCGGTGCGGAAGTTGTTGGATGCAACCGACTGCTGTTCTGCCTTGGCATCAAGTTTCTCTGATGTCTGCGTCTTGTCAAGCACCTGGAAGAAGTACACACCATTGTTGCCCTTTACTGGACCTGCAAAGGCACCCTTGGCGGTCTTGGCTGCTACGGCACCAATGAGTGGCTCGGATGCACCGGTAGATGGGATGAAAGATGGTGCAGCGAATGAAACGTGCTTGATGGTGTCGATGACTGCATCTTTGATGTTCTTGGCATCGCCAATGCTCTTGACATTCTTGGCTGTTTCGTAAAGTTTCTCTACCTTCTTCTCCTTCTTGATTTCGTCAGTGAGAACATCCTTGAGTTTGTCAACAGAGCGATAGCCTGCCTTGTTGATGCCTGTGAGGGCTACGAGCAAAAGGTGGTCATTGCTGCCGCATTCGTAGAGTTGAGAAAGGTTGCCGATTTTGGCTTCGTCGAAGACCCACTTGAGGGCTTCGCGAGTGGCACGGATACCTGCGATGCTATGTGCAGAGGCAGTTACATCTTCGAGTGGACGAACGGTGTAACCGCTCTTGGGTGCATTGGCCTCAACCTGCTCGAGCGTGGTGTTCTCAGCAACGAAAGAGGAGAATTTGTTGTATTCCTTGCTGTAAGTCTCGTCAGAGAACTTGAGTTCTTTCACGACTGCTGCCACATTGTACTTCGTGATAGGATTGGCAGTCTTGAGCACCTGAAGAATCACTGTAGAACCATTTTCGAGGGTCAGTTTCTTGGTCTCGCCACTGCTCATTCCATAGAGGGTGTTGATGTAGAGTGTGTTGTCGGCATCAAGTGCAGCACCTTCGTACTGTGAGGTTGCAATCCATGTTGAGTCGCCCACCTGATTGTACTTCTTGGCAATGTCCTTGAATTGAGCACCACCATTGAGTGCCGTCATGATGCTGTCTGCTTTCTTTGCGATGTCTGCTTCATCCTTGCCAATCACACCAATCTGGCGGAAAAGAACTGAGTCTGCTTGTGTGGTCTTGCCCAACAACTTATAAGTATAATAGGTGTTGGTCATAGCATCGAAAGCAGGTTTTGTAACGGAACCTACTGCTGTAGAGTCGAGCGAAGAAGCAATCATGTTGGGGAATGCGTCCTTGGTCTTGAACACGTCAGAGTAGGGGATGAGAGATGCTGCTTGGCGAACAGCGTTGCCTGCTGTTGTGTTATTGGTTGCAGCAGTCAGTTTTGTTGCTGCATCGGCGAGGTCGTCCTCTGCGACTTTCTTGTCTGCATCGCTTGCAACAACCTGTATATCAACAATCTTGATGTCGCGAGTTTCAACATACTGCTGATATTTCTCTTTGTCTTCATTATACTTTGCCTTGATTTCCTCGTCAGAAACAGTAACGGCATCGTCCTTCACTGATGATGCAGGAAGGGCAGCCAAAAGAAGGTCAGCCTCGGAAGAACGACCTTCGAATGCCTGCTTGGCTTCAACGGGGTTAGAGAGGAAGCAACTGGAAAGAAGCACCTGATACTTCTGAGTGAGAAGTTGGTCGCGAATCTGACGCTGTGCGAAAAGATAGTACTTGTAAATCTTTTCGTATGCCTCAGGAATCTGAGAGCCAGAGTCTTTCAGTTTCTTGTACTCGGCAAGGAATGTGCTGACTGAAGAATAGTCGTAACGTCCTGTTTGCTGATTCATGAACACTGGAACTTGAAGCATCTGATTGTAGCCGCTTTTGATGACATCGGAAATTTCGTCATCTGAAACAGCGAGACCGAGTTCTTCACACTGCTTCTGAATGAGTTGTGACTGAACATAGGTCTGCCATGCTTCGTCCTTGATGCGGTTCAGTTCATCTTCGCTGAAGGAACTCTTCTGCTGGACGATTTCGTAATAGGTCTGAAGGTCGTCAATCATCTTCTGGTATTCCTGGATAGATACTGACTGACCATTCACTTCTCCAACCTGCTGGCTGGAATGCTGGAAAATGCTCTCAAGGCCTCTGAACAAGTCTCCTGCTACGAAGAGAAAGAGTGCCACGGCGATGATGGTAACAAGGAGTACTCCCTTGCTTCTAATTTTTTGTAATGCTGCCATTTTTTTATTTAGTTTTTATTTGTTATTTTTCTGTTGTTGATGGGCTTGCGAAAGGTATATATGATATAAAATTCGCAAAATCATGCAAAATTACAAAAAAAATCTGACCTAACATCAATCGTTGGTCAGATTTTTAGTTTTATATCTTTATTTTTATTCGTTTCCATCAGGTTTTGGTGCTTGGGTTGTGTCCTCCGCCGCCTGTTCTGCCATTATTTGTGGGTCTGGTTGTGGAGACGGTTGATTGTCTTCGAGCGGGAATTGTCCTTTTGACTGGTGGATAATGTAATCGGTCATCTGTTCGTTACTACTGAAATTATAGCCGGATAACTTGCGTGTTTCACCGTCAATCTCCATGTATCGCTCTGAGTAGATACGGTGGGCACGTGTGTCCCAGTAGAGTAGGGATGTCTTGAATGTTTCCCCCTTTAGATTCTTGACCAGAACTCTACCGCGTAGTTCCCATAGTTCTTTTTTGTCATAGAAATAAGCCGTGTCGCAAGAGATGTAAGCATCCACTTGATAGGACTCATTGAAGCGTTCGATGAAAAGCCCTTTCTCGAAGGACCAATAGGTTGGGTCGGTCTTGTCGTACATGTACCAGTCTTCGGAAATCATCTTGTAGCGGATGATGCCCGAGTCGCTGATGAGCGTACTGACACCTACGGATTTGAGCCAGGGTAAAGAATCACGCACACCGATGTCTGGACCTTTTTCCTTGTCGTTGTCATCGCATGATTGGAGTGACAACAAAGCAGCAGTCGAGAGGACTGCTGCAATGATGAAGGTATGTGTGATACTTATTTTCACTTGCTCAAAGTCAACTGTCAATTGTTAACTGTCAATTAACGGAGGCGGAGAGTTGTCGTTTCGCCTGCTACGCTAACACGTTCGCCAGCCTTGATGCCTGCAAAGAAAGCCTCAGACTTTGGATAGAAGTGTGCTGCATAACCTGCTGCTGCCCTGTTTGCCTTGGCTGCAGAGGATGGATCAACAGCGGCTGCTTTGTGGCAATAGTCGGTGGCAAGGCAGTAGTAGTAACTTCTCTGAAGGTGGTCACCTGATGCAGAACGAGCGATGCAACTTGCCTGCAAGAGATAAGCACCACCGTTAGATGGGTTGTACTGGAGGGACTTGCGGCAGTACTGACGGCACTGTGCAAGATTGCCCTTCTTGTACATCAGAGCGGCTACAATGTAAGAATATTTTGCCTTCTTTGCGTTGTCGGATTCAAGACCGATAGCCTCGTCAAAGTACTGGATAGCACCATTGATGTCACCATCTTTGAGAAGTTTAGATGCCTTACCGATGGCTGCCTGTGGAGTTTTGTTGATTTGATATGCGTAGTCTGCGGCTACATAGTAGATGTTAGACTTGTCGCACTCGAAGTTGTTGAGGATGGAAAGCACAGAGTTGAGGTAGGCAAGGTTTGTCTTATTTGCCTCAACTTGAGCACCATAGATTCTTTCAAGTGCATCGCAGTCTGCTGCACCAGAAGAAACGAAGAGGTCGTTTGCCTTGTACTGTACAGGCTGGTAGTTATCTACAATCTTCTGTGCTTCAGGAGCCAGTACAATCTGGTCAACCCACTTTGTGGAATCTTCAGAATCAGGGTCTGCAGGAATTGTCTCAGATGGATACTCCTTTGCTTGGTCAAGCAGACGGTCGCAGATATCGTTCGTCTCCATGTAGTCGGTGATAAACTCCTGGCGGATGTCAATGTTGTCCTTGTTTGCCATGAATCGGCGGTTAGAACAATCGATGAAGGCGTAAAGAACGAATCCTTCAGTATTTGGTCCCATGTCACCAATGCCTTCCTTGAACATCTTGTAAGCCGTTTCGTTGTCCATTGTTGGGCAGAAGTAATAATAGTCGTATGCTTTGCGGCAAATGATATTACCCTTTGTCGATGTTGTTTTTGGAGTAGCGAAAGAATTGAGTGCATCGAGATATTTCAGACGCTGATCATAGATGTTCATGAGTTTCTCGAAGTACTCCTTCTTCTTGGCTGCATCTGTTTCTTTCTGGATGAGATTTTCAAACATCCATGCACCATCCGTATAGACACGCACCATTGAAAGTGGAGCCTTTGTAAATACAAACTCCCATGGTTCGAGTGCCTCTACGTAACTCTGACGCTTGAATGCATCTTGATAAAGACTCAAACTGCCGAGGACGTCTGCACTATCTGGATTGTTGGCAAGACGGTCATTAAGTGATGTACCTTTGAGGTTCTGGGCAGAAAGAGCGACAGAAACCATTGCCAAAGAACAAACTAATAAAATCTTTTTCATAATAGTCTATTTGAATGTTAATGTTAATCTTTTGAATTCGTGTGCAAAGTTAATAAATGCGTTTCACATTCTTGGAGGTTTTCCCCGTTTTTTGTCGGAAAAATCCTATTTTCCATATCGAAAAGCCGTTTTGTAATGTAAAAGGATGGCTTTATGTCATTACTTATTTTACTTTCCACTTGTAGAACCACCATTCGCTGAATGAGATGCCGACACATAACTTTAAGTAGTTCTCTGTAAGAGCGCTTTGGCGAAGCGTTGTTGCATTCAGATACGGAATGTTTGTGTGAACCCATTGGGCGGAAACATTGATTCTTGGATTACTATTCCAGCGTCTGGTTGTGCCGTTGTATATCGGCATTGAAATACCTGCAGAAACACCAAATTCGTATGGCTTATCCGTTATCGTATTTGTGATGTCTGCTTTGGCATAAGACTGCGAATAGTAGCCACCTGCTTTGTATGTCCACCTCTTGAGACCACGACCGATAGGGTTTGGAGTCCAGTCAAGTCCTGCCGAAATCTTTGTTCGGTCGTTCAGTTGTCCTGTCGTAGAAACATATTTGTCAGTTGCGGTAGAGTTTGTTACAGAGGTTTGTTGACTGGGAAATTTGCAGTCACTCCATTTCTGTAGTTCAAAGTCGGCTCCAATACGTAATCTGTTTGAATGATAGTACGTTATGCCCGCAGCGATGGTGTGTGGCAATTGAAATGCATTTCGAATGGTATCGATGGTTTGTGTTTCGCTACTGTTGTTTGTCTGGGTGTTTCGGTAAGCGTCATTATTTACGTTGTGACCAAGGGTGTAGGTCGCACCGATAACAACCTTGTCAGTCTTGTTGATAGGCTGAATATACTGAAGTCCCGCTTGTACGTTGTAGGTGCTAATATTGGCAGAGTAGGTGCGTTGTATGCTAAAGGCAGAACTTTCGCTGAAAGCCATTTTCATCTGATGGTCGTAATCGCCCCACAGGTAACTGCCATTCACACCAATCGAAATAGGTTTGAAAGGACGCCATCCAACACCCATGAAAACCTCCCGAAGACCACCCTCGCCACTGAATGTATAGGATGATGTCACATTTTCTGTTCCTTCAAGATTCTCGCTGGAAGAGGCAAAACTGTATTTGATGTTGGTGATGGGCAGGAGACCGACTGTCAGACCCACATTTTTTTTCGCACGGAACTGAAAGGCAAAATAGTCGAAACTTGTATTGCGAATGTTCTGTTGAAGGTTGTCCATCTTGTAGTTCCCGTTCTGTAGGGAAATGCCTATATCAAACAATGCGGTCAGGGAGTCCACTTCAGAATAAGAAGCGGGGTTTGCTATGTTGATTTGCTGTCCGTTGCGGAAACCTTGTGCCACTCCACCCATGCCTTTGTTGAATCCCATGGCACGTTCTGACTGTATGCCAAAGCCATATCGGGAATATGGAGAATTGATGCCATTTTGGGCATATATGCACGATGAAAACAGTGCAAAGGTGATGGCAAGTGATAATTTCTTCATTATTGTAGTGATATGAAATATAGAATTTCTATGCAAAATTAAGGCTTTTTACGGAGTCCTCAAAATTTATGTTATTTATGCGAGTTAAAAAAACTGAAAGCACCTTATGATACTTCTAATTTAAGATTTTGGTCTTGCTTTAGAAGGTCTGTTTTTCTGTTTTTTGTTGTTTTTGCCAGACGAATCCTTTCGGTGATTGTTTTTCGAATGCCGCCTTCCGTGTGAGTGACGTTTAGATTTTGAGGAGTTTCCTCCCATTGAAGGTTTCTCGCCGCATCCTTCTGGCAGTTCTGGTTTTTCAATCTCTTTTTCAATCAGATGTTCGATTTTGAGCAGGTGTTGCCAATCGCGGGGCGTGACAAGAGTCACGGCTTGTCCGTCGCGGTTTGCACGAGCCGTACGTCCAATGCGGTGGACATAGTCTTCGGGGTCTCGTGGCACGTCGTAATTGATAACCATCTGTATATCATCAATGTCGATGCCTCGACTTACGATGTCCGTGGCAATGAGGATGCTGATGCGGCGATTCTTAAAGCCGAGCATGATTTCCTCACGTTCTCTTTGCTCCAAGTCGCTGTGCATGGCTCCGACGTTGAAACCAAGCCTTTTCAGTGTCAGGCTTAACTCCTTGACTTTCATCTTGGATGAGGCAAAGAGGATGACACGATCCAGAGATTCATCGCTCAGCACTTTCTCGACAAGTTTGTCTTTCATCCCTTCATAACAGAGGTATGCAATTTGATGAATCTTTTCAGCGGGTTTAGAAACGGCAATTTTCACTTCAACAGGATTGCGGAGGATATTGTTTGCCAATTTTTGAATGTTTTCAGGCATTGTTGCAGAGAACATGATGGTTTGCCTGTCCTCTGACAGATAACTGACAATTTTCATGATATCGTCGTAGAAACCCATGTCGAGCATTCGGTCGGCTTCGTCAAGGATGAAAAACGATGTCTTTTTCAAGTCGATATGCCCTCCGTTCAAATGGCTGATGAGACGTCCTGGAGTTGCAATGATGATGTCTGCTCCGAGTTCGAGCCCTTTGCGTTCTTGTTCAAAGCGGATGCCGTCATTGCCTCCATATACGGCGACGGATGATACGCCATCAAGGTAATAGGCGAAACCTTCCACTTGTTGGTCTATCTGCTGTGCCAGTTCTCGTGTTGGCGACATGATGATGCAGTTGACCGAATCCTTAGGATAGTTGCCATGACTCAGTTCATCCAATACAGGCAGCAGATAGGCTGCGGTTTTGCCCGTACCCGTCTGTGCGATGCCCATCAGGTCGTGCCCCTCCAGAATCTTCGGTATTGCTTGTTCTTGGATAGGGGTACACTCCACAAAGTTCATGGCATCGAGGGCATCGAGCAGTTCATCTGATATGTCTAATTCGTCGAAATACACTTATTTGTTAGTTTTATTTGAGTATTGATAATGTTATCTTGGTGCTTTTTTGTAATAATAGAATGCAATGAAAGAGAATACAATGTTCGGAATCCAAACGGCGACAAAAGCCGGGAAATTGGCATTGATGGCAAGAGTCGATGATACGGTTTGGAACATGATATATGCCAGAATCAGTGCCAGTCCGATACCCAAAGCGATGCCCATTCCGTTCTTTCTTTTTCGGGCAGAAATGGAAACTCCAATAATCGTCAAGATAAAAGTGGCAAATGATGTGGCACCTCGTTTCCAATATTCCACTTCAAATTGCTGTATGTTGGCAAATCCTCTCGCTTTTTGTCTGTCGATATAAGCCTTGAGTTCGGGGGTTGTGAGGGTCATCTCCATGTCGCGAGAAATGAGCAAGTCTTGAGGCTGCATCTTGATGATGGTGTCGAGTTTCCCGCCGCTTTGAATAATCTCTCGCATTCCTTGTAGATCGCGTGTCTGATAATTGGTGATCACCCAGTGATAGGGTTCGTATGACAGGGTATCATATTGGATTGTCATTGCTTGCAGATGCTTGACCATCTTTTTGTCTTCAAATTTGTCCAGTGTGAATTCGAAGCCCATCTTTTGCCCGTCTTCATATCTGCTGATGTAGGCAATTACCCCTGTGTCAACTTCCAGTTGTATGTTGGACGTGATGTCCTGCCTGCCTCGATTCTTATATTTGTTTTCAAATTTCACACGTTTCACATTGCCACGTGGAATGACATAAGCCCCCAGCCCATAGTTTAACAACGCAATGACTGCCGCGGCAATCATGTATGGGCGAATCAGTCGCTTAAAACTCGTGCCAGTAGATAACATGGCGATAATCTCGGAGTTCTCAGCGAGTTTTGTTGTGAAGAAAATGACGGCGATGAACACGAACAACTGGCTGAAGAGGTTCGAATAGAACGGAATGAAATTGAGATAATAATCAAACACAATCTCTTCTGTCGGTGCATCGTGTTGCAGGAACTTGTCAATGTTTTCGTTGAAGTCGAAGACGACGGCAATGCTGATAATGAGAGCGATGGAAAAGAAATACGTGCCAAGAAATTTGCCAATGATATATCGGTCGAGCCGAGAGAGAGGGGTGTGCTCTGCCAGCCACGTGAAAGCAGACGACTTCCTTCTCGACCGCTCACGCAAGCGCTGTCTCTTCTTTCGAGTTGCCAGCCCTTTCTTGTAGTCGAGATATGCCTTGATGTCCTCTTCGCTTCCGTGAGGCACAAGTTTTCCGTCAACTTCTTCGAATATTACCAAAACCTTATCTTTTTACGCTTATCCTATACTATATATAAATAATGTGTATCAAATTCTCCTGCCTAACTCTTCCACCATCTTTGCTTTCCACACGCAGAAATCTCCCGCCATGATATGTTGGCGTGCTTCGCCCACCAGCCAGAGGTAGAATGCCAGGTTGTGGATGGAGGCAATCTGCATGGCAAGCAGTTCCTGTGCTTTGAAAAGGTGGTGCACGTATGCCTTGGTGTAGGCGGTGTCAACATACGAAGTCCCTTCTGGGTCGAGTGGGGAGAAGTCAAAATCCCATTTCTTGTTGCGGAGGTTGATGGTACCGTGTTTGGTGAAGATTTGAGCGTTGCGTCCATTGCGGGTGGGCATCACACAGTCAAACATATCCACGCCTCTCTCAATGCCTTCCAGAATGTTGATAGGGGTACCAACTCCCATCAAGTATCGTGCCTTGTCTTGGGGCAGGATGGCATTGACCACTTCAATCATTTCATACATCACCTCGGTTGGTTCTCCTACTGCCAGACCGCCGATGGCGTTGCCGTCAGCCCCTTTCGACGCCACATTTTCTGCCGCCCGCTGACGAAGGTCTTTGTAGGTGCAGCCTTGCACGATGGGGAAGAGGCTCTGCTGGTAGCCATACTTGGGTTCCGTCTCGTTGAAACGTTGGATGCATCGGTCGAGCCAGCGTTCAGTCAGAGCCAACGACTTCTTTGAGTATTCGTAATCGCTGGTGCCAGGAGGACATTCGTCGAAAGCCATGATGATGTCTGCACCAATGGTACGTTCAATGTCCATCACCTTCTCGGGTGTGAAGACGTGCTTGCTGCCGTCAATGTGGCTGCGGAACTCCACACCTTCTTCGCGAATCTTTCTGATGTCAGCCAAAGAGAACACCTGAAAGCCGCCGCTGTCCGTCAGCATGGGGCGGTCAAACCCGTTGAACCGATGCAAGCCACCAGCCGCTTCCAGCACTTCCAGTCCTGGACGCAGATAGAGGTGGTAGGTGTTGCCGAGGATGATTTGAGCCTTCACGTCATCCTTCAGTTCATGCAGATGCACGGCCTTCACTGTGGCTTGGGTACCCACGGGCATGAAGATGGGGGTCTGAATGTCGCCGTGGTCAGTATGGATGAGACCGGCACGTGCGTTCGTCTTGGGGTCGTTATGTTGGATTTGAAAAGTCATCTGATGGTAAAATCGTCATAGGTGTACCCGAGGGGTACGGTTCGGTGTAGTCGAGGGGTACGCTCAATCGTACCCGAGGGGTACGGCGTGAGTCCTTTTTACAATAAAGCAAAGTCGAGCACGTCTTTCACGTTCTCTACATAGTGGAACTTCAAGCCTTTCACATACTGGACAGGAATCTCCTCGATGTTCTTTCTGTTCTCGTGACAGATGAGAATGTCGGTGATGCCCGCACGTTTGGCAGCGAGAATCTTCTCCTTGATGCCACCCACAGGCAGCACCTTGCCACGCAGGGTGATTTCTCCCGTCATGGCAATGTTCTTGCGTACCTTTCGCTTGGTGATGGCACTGGCAATGGATGTGGCAATCGTGATGCCTGCCGATGGCCCATCCTTCGGAGTTGCACCTTCGGGCACGTGAATATGGATGTTGTGATTCTCGAAGAACTCGGGTTCAATGCCCAGCAGGTCGCAATGCTCTTTCATGTACTGCAATGCGATGGTGGCAGATTCCTTCATCACGTTGCCGAGGTTGCCGGTCAAGCCCAGTTTGCCACCCTTGCCGTTGTCGATGGAGGTTTCGATGAACAGAATTTCTCCGCCCACGCTGGTCCAAGCCAAGCCTGTCACCACGCCGTAGTAGTCGTTGCCTTGATACTTGTCGCGGCTGTAAGGCTCTGTGCCCAGATACTCTCTTACATCTTCCACTTTCAGGTCGTTTGCTGGCAACACGCCATCCTTCGCATACTTGAGCGTGACTTTACGCAGCACCTTGTTGATTTGTTTGTCGAGGTCGCGTACACCAGACTCACGCGTATAGTCCTCGATGATTTTCTCGATGGCTGGTTTTGAAATCTTCACGCCACTGTCTTTCATGCCCAGGTTGTCCAGTTCCTTCGGCACCAGATGGCGTTTCGCAATCTCAATCTTTTCCTCGGTCAGATAGCCGCTCACCTCAATCAGTTCCATACGGTCGAGCAGGGGAGCAGGGATGGTGCTGATGTTGTTGGCAGTCGCAATGAACATCACTTTCGACAAGTCGTAGTCGGTGTCCAGATAGTTGTCGTGGAACGCTGAGTTCTGCTCCGGGTCGAGCACTTCCAGCAGTGCCGATGCAGGGTCGCCGTGGTTGGTGTTCTGTGTCACCTTGTCAATCTCGTCGAGGATGAACACAGGGTTGCTGCTGCCCGCCTTCTTGATGTTCTTGATGATTTGCCCAGCCATGGCACCCACGTAGGTGCGACGATGACCACGGATTTCAGCCTCGTCGTGCAGACCGCCGAGCGACATCCTCACATACTTCCTCTTCATCGCCTTCGCAATGCTCTTGCCCAGAGAGGTCTTGCCCACTCCTGGAGGGCCATACAGGCAGAGGATGGGACTCTTGAAGTCGCCACGCATCTTCAGCACCGCCAAGTGCTCAATGATGCGTTCCTTCACCTTCTCCATGCCGTAGTGGTCTTTGTTCAGCACCTTTTCGGCGTTGTTCAGGTTGAGGTTATCCTTGGTATATTCGCCCCAAGGCAAGTCAAGGAGCGTCTGTACATACATGTATTCCGTCTGGTAGTCGGGCGAATGGCTGCTCAGTCGGGACAGTTTGTCAAGAGAGTCGTTAAACAGTTTCTCCGTCTGTTCGTTCCACTTCTTTTTCGCACCAGCCTCACGCAGTTTCTGGATGTCATCCGCTCCTTTTTCGCCCAGTTGCTCCTGAATGTTCTCCATCTCTTGACGCAAGAAGTACTCTTTCTGCTGCTTGTCCAGTTCCTCGCGGGTACGCATTTGGATGTCGAGTTTCAACGTCACATACTGATATTCACGTTGCAAGATGCCCAACAGGCGGTAGGCGCGGTCGAAAAGACTCGTTTCTTCCAGCAGCACGATACGCTCCTTGTTGCCAATGTTGAGGTTGGCACAAATGAAGTTGATGATGAGTTCACGGTCGGTGATATTGTTGAGGGCAAAAGCCGAGCCAATGGTCATTTCACTGGTTCTCATCAACTTGATGGCTGTTTCGCGGCAGGCATCCACCACTGCCATAAATTCGCGGTCGCCTTTTGCTGGAACCGTCTCGGGGAACAGTTCCACCCTGCCGATATTGTAAGTTCCGTTCCATCCGATTTCAATCAGTCTGATGCGGTTGTAGCCTTGCAGCAGTGCCGTCTGGCTTCCATCTGGCAGTTTGATGATTTTCTGCACCTTGCCGATGACACCTGTATGATACAGGCTTTCGTAGTCAGGTTCATCCACTGCGTCGTTCACTTGGCTGAACACCGCAATGGGAGCGTCATGCTTCTGGGCATCCCTCAGCAGTTTGAGGGATGAATTTCTGCCGATGGAAACAGGCACCATCGTTTCGGGGAAGAGCATGATGCCCTTCAACGGCAAAATTGGAATGAAGTTTTCTGGAGAGATTTCCTGCTCAATATTTCCCCTGATAGCATTGTCTATGCTGGTGATAAAGCTGATCTTGCTTTCCACTTGTCCGTCTTCTATTATTTCGTCGAAATTAAAATCGTTCATCAAAAGTCCTCTTTTTGTTTGTCGTTCAACAAGCGAATGAAAGTTTGTTTCACAAAACGGATGCAAAGTTACGAAAAAAGTCTGACTTAAAAGTCATATTTGGGAATATTAACGAAAATCTCTTCATTTATAATGAAAAACCGCCCATCTTTCTGCAAGATGAGCGGTCATTGATGCCACAATGATGAGGGTGTACACAACGATTTTATCGTATCACTCTGTTCAGAAACTCTCGCATTAGTTGTGCTATCTCTCGGTGATGGCTTTCGAGGGCAAAGTGCCCGCTTGGAACAAAATGAATCTCCGCATTGGGCAGGTCACGCTTGAAGGCGTTGGCACCGGCTGGAATGAACGACGGGTCGTTTTCGCCCCACACCGCCATGAGGGGTGGCTGGTGATTGCGAAGGTATTTCTGGAACTCCGGATAGAGGGCAACATTGGAGCGATAGTCGAGGATGAGGTCATTCTGCATCTCGGCACGCCCAGGCAGATTGACATAGTAGAAGTCGAGTGAGTATCCGTCGGGACCTACGCTGCCCTCGGGTGTTCCAAAGGTATACTGACCGATGATGGTCTCTAAGGCGAAGGCAGAGGAGAACTGCTTTCTGAGTTCGTCGGTTGGGATCTGCCAATATGCCTTGCGAGCCTCCCATTTCTTGCCCAATCCCTCGTCGTACATGTTGCCGTTTTGCGAGACGATGGCTGTGATGCGTTCGGGGTGCCACATCGCCAGACGGTAGCCGATAGGGGCACCGTAGTCGAACACATACATGGCAAATCGGGTCAACCCGACAGCCTCGGTGAACTTATCCACAATCTTGGCAAGATGGTCAAACGAATACGTAAACTCCTCGCGGCTGGGGCTTTCGGTCTGCCCAAACGAAGGAAAATCGGGGGCGATGAGATGGAACTCGTCACTCAGTTTGGGCATCAATTCACGAAACATGTGGCTGCTGCTGGGGAATCCGTGGAGCAGCAGCACGGTAGGCTTGTCTTTTGCACCCGCCTCGCGATAGAAGACGTTACAGTCTTCGACTTGGATTTTGTGATACGTTATCATATTGCTTGTCGTTTTGTTTTGAGCCATTGCCGTAAGAGCTAACACGATGGTTGCAAGAGTGGTCAGTATTCTATTCATATCATTTATTTGTTTTACTTTTCAATCGCAAAGGTACGAAAAATCTCCCACATCAGAGCGACATGGGAGATTCTTTTGGGATTATTTAGCGTTACTTCAGGTTCTCATTGAAGAACTCAGCCATCTTATCGTAGGGAACGACGCCTGCCTCGTCATCATAGAGGTCTATGTGCGATGCACCTGGGATGATGTAGAGTTCCTTGTTACCGACCGTCATACTCTTGCCGTCGGGGTTGGTGCCCGTCATACGCTCGAAGGCATATTCGCTGAAGTAGCGGCTGTGGGCCTTCTCTCCGTGGATGAGCAGCACGGGGTTCTCAATCTCGTGTGCC
>JAFUWG010000026.1 GCA_017483605.1 Bacteroidaceae bacterium
CTATAAAAACGTTAAGTTTCTGCCCGTTTCTTTGGTGGTAACAGAATAAATGATTATCTTTGCACTCACTAAGAAGCGTTCTTTGGAAATGTGTATAACGAGACAGAATATGTAATTCAGCTCGTTTCTAAATCGTTACCTAATTACCATTTGAATTAAGGTAACAAAGTGATTTCTAAAGAGTTATAAATTTCCCCGTAACAACTATTGGCGAATCTGCTTTCTCTGGCTGTAGTGGCTTGACCTCCGTAATCATCCCCAACAGCGTGACGAGCATCGGTCGTGTGGCTTTTGCTAGTTGCTCTGGACTGACAGATGTTTATTGCTTTGCTGAGAAAATTCCATCAACTGAAGAAGATCCTTTTATTGGTTCCTCCTACAAATATGCTACGCTCCATGTACCAGCCTCTGCCATTAATACCTATAGATCCACCGAACCATGGAACAATTTTTGGCAGGTTATAGCCCTGACAGAACATGAAGAAGTTGCGATTGAGAATGTGGTGGTTCCAGCAAAAAATCCAACAATCTTCACTGTTGATGGGAAGAAAGTGGGTGCTATGCAAAAAGGTACGAACATCATCAAATATTCGGATGGAACCTCCAAAAAGGTACTTGTAAAATAAACATGATTATTAATCTCTTAAAAACAAATTTATGATGGAAAACAAAGAATTTGAGAATTGGAAAGCAAAAATTGAAACAGAACTTGCCGACCTCAAGAAAAGAGTAGAGAAACTCGAAAATAATCCATCTCAAGGAGGACAAACCCTAACGTGGAAATAATAACAAAAACATAAAATCCGCCTGCTGACCATCAGCAAGCGGATTTTTTCTGTGGGTGACATGACCTGTCACAGAGTGTTCTGAAGTCGAATTTCGTTAATAAAACAGCGGAATTTGAATATTTTTTCAACTTTCCGCTTGTTTCCTCCTTTATGGTGAGAATAAACACAACGAAAAATGCCAGATGAACTGGCATTTTTTATTTTTTTTAATCATGAATTTTTCTTCAAATGGATTTGTGGACAGTCCATTCCGTCAATGTGCTCAAATAGGCTTGGTTCTACTCGTGCTTTCATGGGGTCGAGAATAAAGTCGATACCTTCACGACGGGCTAATTTAGCGGCTGGTACAAAGTCGGCATCTCCTGATACCAAAACAATTCTGTCAACGAACTTCTTCAAAGCCATCGATGCAATATCTACACCAATCTTCATGTCAATACCTTTTTGTTTGATGTCAATATAAACATCTTCTTCCTTGAGGTCTTCAATTTTCAGTTCCCCTTTCAGCAGTTCTTTCACCTTGTTGGGGTGGATATGCCAGTTTTTGTTTTCTTTCAGTTCCCCTAAACGAAGTGCTACCTTACGCTTTCGTTTCAATGCCTCAAACAATTCTGTACGGAATTTATATTCATCCGTTTTGCTATAGTCTATTGCTTTGCCTGTCACGGGGTTGTGCATCTTTTTAGAAAAAGGGTGGCAGTCATAATAGAAGATGCGGTAGAGTGTGTTTTCCTTGCCTACATGCGTCAATGCTAAGGTATAAAGATAATCGGCAACTTCTGCTCCAGATAATTTCTTTTCTTTGTTGTACAGAGAGTTAAACCTTTTGATGAAGAAGCCTCCATCAATCAGTACCGCAATTTTTACAGGTGGTAATGTAGTTGTTTTTGTTGCCATGTTCTATTGAATAAAAAATAATGGCTCACGGGTAGGCGTACCTATTATCGAGATGAGCATTTTGGATTGGAGTGCTACGAGGTACGCTTCGCCATGAGCATAATCGTGTTGCAAAATTACAATCAATCTTGCTTTTTACAAAATTTTTTAACAAAAAATATCAAAAAAAAGAAGAATTCATATTTATATAGTTCGTTTCCACCTTCTTTTTTCTCTTGAGAAACCTCCCTTTTTTCTTTCTAAATAGAATAGGATTGTCTTTCACTCCACCAGTGGCACGCCGAACACCGAGGGGTCGGGGGTAGCGTTGGGTGAGTTGGGCAGGGGTGTCTGTGAGGCGATGGAGAGGGTGAGGATGGAGATGCGGACTTGGGGGGCTTTGGAGAGTTCGCGGGCACAGGATGCGAGGGTGGCGCCTGTGGTGGTGACGTCGTCGATGAGGAGGAGGTGTTTGCCTTGGATTTTCTGGGGATGGGTGAGGCGGAAGATGTCTTGCACGTTGTCGATTCTGTCTTTGCCGCTCAGGGTGGTCTGGGAGGGGTTGTTGACCACGCGTCGGACGACGTTGCGGTAGATGGGCAGGTGCACTTCACGGGCGATTCCACGGGCGATGTAGTGGCTTTGGTTGTAGCCTCGCCGGAGTTGCCGCCGCCAGTGGAGGGGCAGGGGGATGATGCAGTCGATGCTCAGGAAGAAGCCGCTGTCCTTCAGTTGACGGGCGTAGAGGGCTGCCAGATGGGTGGCTACCTCGGGATGCTGGTGGTACTTGAGCAGATGGATGAGGCGGCGGGTTTTCTCTCCGTCGTGGTGCAGCATGGATGCGGCTCTCACCACGGGGATTTGTCCCCAGAAGCGTCGCTCCAGGGGTGAATGTGCTGCCAGATGGTGGTCGGTCAGGGGGAGTTCCACGTGGCAGGCTGCACAGAGGATGTGCTCCTCGGGGTTGAGCCGCTGATGGCAGATGAGGCACCGTCGGGGCAGGAGGAAGTCGCACAGGTCATGAAGGAGTGTCACGTGGTTTTCGTTTTTGATGGACTCATTCTTCGTCGTCCAGGTTTCCCACCACCTTCAGGATTTCGTCCATCTCGAATCCTCTGCCCAGGGCGAAACGGATGAGTTTCCCTTTGATTTCGTAGTTGTTGCGTCCTTTCACGGTGGGGCGTTTCTTCTCGATGATGTCTCTGAGGGCGTCGAGGTGGTCTGTGTCTTCAATCTCTCGGAGGGCTTCCTCGATGTGTCGGGAGGCGATGTGACGCAGCCGCAACGCTTGTTCTATCCGCACTTTGCCCCAGTGATTGTAGCGGAACTTGTCGCGGACGAAGGCATGGGCAAACCGTTCTTCGTCGATGAAGCGTTCTTCTACGAGCCGTCGGGTCACTCGCTCGATGGTTTCTGCGGGCAGTTCCCACCGACGCATCTTCCGCTCCACGTCCCAGCAGCATTGTTCGCCCATCGCACACAGAGCAGAAAGCCTGGTGTAAGCCTCCTGCTCTGTGTAGATGTGTCGGGTTTTTTCCATTTTTGTTTTTTAGTAGTTTAGTAGTTAAGTAGTTATCGCTTCGCTCAGTAGTTAAGCCTAATGTCATGCCAGAGTATCGGCTTAACTACTTCACTACCGACTACTTCACTACTTCATGATCATTCCACTTCTGGCACCTCAATCTGAGAGCCATAGCGGTGGTACTCGTTGGCGATGGACTGCTCCTTGATGTAGAGAGCCAGTTCGATGCGTCCGTTCTTGACGGGCAGGGACTGGGCGATGTACTTGTCGCAGTTGGCAGCAGCCTCGAACACCACGTCGGGCACCTGTCGGGAGATGGTACGCACTCGCTCGTACTTCTTGATGCTCTCGCAGAAGGCAGCGAGGTTTTCTTTCTTGACGGAGCCAGTGAGTTGAGCCGCAACGGGGTTGTTGTCATCTACCGAGATGGTAAGTGGGGTACCCACCGTCTGGGCTGCCAACTGAACCATCTGAATCTGCTCCTGAGTCTCGTCGCCAAAGAGTCGGAGCACCATGCCTCCCTTGAGCGGCAGATAGCGGAACACGTTCTGTTCGCCACGAATCTTGGGCTGAATGTTGCGGGCATGACGGAATTCCTTCTCGTACCAGTCGGCGTAGGACTTCCTGTAGTCGGTGGTGCTTCCTTCCTTGTCGGTAATGACCATGAACTGGGCACAGTAGTTGGGACCGCCTGCCTTGAGTCCGGGACCGAAGGCAGAGAGTTTCATGCCGCCAAAGGGTTGACGGTTCACGATGGCTCCCGTGATGCCTCGGTTGATGTAGAGATTGCCTGCCATGACGTGGTTTTTCCAGTACCGCTGCTCCTGTTCGTCGAGCGACTGGAGTCCTGATGTCAAGCCGTAGTCGAGGCTGTTGACGAGGTCAACCGCTTCTTCCAGCGTGTCGTAAGGAGTGACCGCCAAGAGCGGAGCGAACAACTCGGTGCGGAAGGTGAAGGAAGTGGGTTTCACATGGATTTTCACCGTCGGCTTGAGGATGTACTTCTTCTCATCGACAAACTCAGGAGCAATGAGCCACTTTTCGCCTGGTTCGAGTTTGAACGCCTGTTCCAGTTTCTCGTTGTGGTTCGTTATCATCGGACCCACGATGTTGCCGGCGTTCCACACACCGCCCACCTTCAGCGATGAAGCACAGTCTTTGAGTTTCTCGAAGAACTCGGGGTTGTTGTAAACCGAACGCTCCACCAGCAGGATGGAACAAGCCGAGCACTTCTGTCCTGCGTTGCCGAATGCACTGCGGCAAGCGTTCATGATGGCATGGTCGCGGTCGCCCTTGGCAGAGAGTATCATCACGTTCTTGCCACCCGTCTCGGCCGAGAGCGGCTTGCGTGGATTGGCATGAGCAATGGTCTGGGCAGTCTCGGTGCCGCCTGTCAGGATGATGTGTTTCACCACAGGAGAGGAGGTCAGCAACGGAGTAGCCTCACGGTCGGTAATGACGACCTGAAGAGCCTCCTTCGGCACACCAGCCTCCCAGAACGCTTTGGCAAACAGCCAGGCAACGGGAGCAGCCACCGTGGCAGGTTTCAAGATGCAGGTGTTGCCCGAAGCCAAAGCAGCGACGACTCCTCCGCATGGGATGGCACAAGGGAAGTTCCAAGGCGAGAGCACCAGCACAGTGCCCTTTGCCCGCATGTCGATGTCGGAGAGGGCGGCATATTTCTTCATTGTGGTGGTGTAGAAACGGCAGTAGTCGATACCTTCCGACACTTCCACGTCTGCCTCTTCCACGGTCTTGCCCGTGATGGCACACATGGAGCCGTTCAGGTCGCCACGCATCTGTCCGAGAATGTTGGCAGCCTTGTACATGATGCGGTGACGCTCCTCGATGGTGGTCTGTCTCCATCCGGCAGGGTCTTTCTCCGCAATGTCGAGAATCTGAGCCGTCTGCACCTTGTTGGCACGCGACATCTCGCAGACTATCACATCGCCCTCCTGCGAGCGGTCATAGTATTTGGCATGGTCGTCGTTGTAAACCAACTTGTCGCCAATCTGAGTGGGCAGCACATCACCTGGTTTCCAGTCGCCCCATTCTGCTTTCTCGCCCGACATCGTGCCCTTCGACTGCCACTTCGCAAAGATTTTCTCCACCCATTCTTGATTGCAGAAACGGTCGAAGTCGGTGTCTGGCTCGTTCAGCATCTCGTCCTGTGGTTCCTGACCCTCGTAAGGCTTGTTGCGGTCTTGAGTGCGGGTAGGCGTGTGGTCGAGCGTGTCCTTCATGTTGTAGGCATTGATGAACTGCTGCTCCAGTTCCTTCCACTCTTTCGTGTTGGGTTTCAGCGAGAAAGAATGGGTCAGGAAGTTGTCGGGAGCCGTGTTCTCGTCCATGCGACGCACCAGATAACTGATGGCGTTGAGGAAGTGCTCTTTCTTCACCACAGGGGTGTAGAGAATCACGTGGTTGCCCAACTTCTTCTGTGCCCTCCACACGTGGTTAGCCATGCCTTCCAGCATCTCGAAGCAGAAGCAGTCCTTGGGAGTGTGGTACATCTCGGTGAGCAGGTAGGCGTATGAAATGGTGAAAAGGTTGTGAGACGCCATGCCGATGTGCAGCACATGTGCATTCTCGGGCTTCAAGCCCCGTTCGATGATGTGCAGGTAGTTGGCATCCACCTCTGTCTTGTTGCTCCTGACCGGATTGGGCCATCCTCTCATGTCGCTGACGATGTTTTCCATGTCGAGGTTGCAGCCCTTCACGATACGCATCTTGATGGGTGAACCACCGGCAGCCACACGCTCCTTGGCAAACTCCAGCAACTCTGTCTGGAAGCCCCAAGCGTCGGGCAGATAAGCCTGCACCACGATGCCTGCCTCGTAGTTCTTGAACTGTGGCAGAGAGAGCACGTCCTTGAAGAGTTTCATGGTCAGGTGAGCATCCTTGTACTCCTCCATGTCCAGATTGATGAACTTCGGTTTGGTCACACCGTTCGGGTCTGTATAAGGATTGTCAATTGCCGCCTGATAGAGTGCCGACATACGTTTGATGAGTTCGGGGAAGCACTCTTTGTAGTTCAGTGCGTGGGTCTGAGCATAAATGCCCGAAATCTTTACGGAGATATAGTTGATGTCTGGCTCTTTCAGTGCTTCCAGATAGGAGTAGTAACGCTTGTCAGCCTCACCGTCGCCCAGCACGACCTCGCCCAGCAGGTTCACGTTCTGACCGATGTTCTGGTCAAATCGGGTAGCCAAGTGTTTGGTCAGGTTGGGACGAGCCTGGTCGATAATCACACGACTGGTGTCTCGGCGGAGTCTCCACTTGATGATAGGCACAGCAGCCCAGTTGAACAGTGGCAGGTAGGCAAATTTCTGATACATCCAGAAGAGGAAGTGGTCGCCTGCATCCAAGAATTTCGGAATACCATACTGGTCCATCAGGTCTTTCACGCGGATAGCCAATTTCTGCGTGTCTCTCACCTGACTGGTCTCGTCCAGCATACGCACGATAAACTTCTTGTCGTTCGGTGTTGTCACCATCGTGCCATACATGTGCTGCTCATTCTTTTCGGTCTTGGTCAGACCCGAATAACTCTCATCGTAGAGTTTCCTCATCCACGAGAAAACTTCTTCAATGGTCGGTAGTTTCTGTTCAGCCATAACATTCAAAAAAGGTTAGTAGGTTAAAGTTTTTTTAAGTTAGCCAATCTCTGTTTGCAAAGGTACACAACTATTCTTAAAAAACAATGGCACTTTGCAAGAATTTTTTTCTTTCTTCTTACAAAATGCCGTTATTTTTGCAAAAAAGTTCCCTCAGCCTTACTTTTTCTTCTTTTCCAAGTAGGTCTTCAAGGCGTTGAGGTTCTCATGCTCGGTGATGTCGTATTCTGTCTGGTCGTATCTGCCTTGCACCAGGGTGACAGTTCCGTCCTTCGCCAGATAGAAGGCATCGAAGCCGAAGAACTTCTTGATGAAGGAGACACGCTTGCGAGGCTCTTGTCCGAGAATGACGGAATAGAACTCCTTTCGGGTGTCGCAACCCACTTGCAGGAGGGAGCGGATGTCGTAGTAGTCGCCCAGCACGGTCTGAGCAGTGTCTATCTTGGTGGTGTTGTTGGTCACACACACCAGCACCGTGTTCTTCTTCCGCATCTCCTCCTTGTTCTTCTTGGAGAGGAAATTCTTGGAGGTTCCGTCGCTCACCTTCATCTGGTCGAATCCCTCGCCCCACACACCGCTGGCATCGGTCATGCTGACAAAGGCGTAGGGGTCAATCCGTTTCACCATCCGTAGAATCATGGCTTGGTCACGCCGACGAATCACACTCACAATGACAGGACGGTCGGTATGTGTGTACCATCCTTGTCCGTCCAGCATCGTCACACCGTGGTGGGTCTGCACAATGGCATCGGCGATGGCATCGGGATTGCGTGAGAAAATCATGAACTGAACGGACTGGTGACGACGACGCATCCAGTAGTCGATGGTGGCTGAGCAGATGAAGAGCATCACAAAACCATAGATGACGCGGAACCAGTCGTGGAAGATGAAGTAGCAGGAGGAGATGATGACCACGTCGCAAGCCATAATGACCGAACCCAGCGACATGTTCTTGTACTTGTTCACAATGGCAGCAATGATGTCGGTTCCACCCGTCGAGCCGTTGTTCTCGAAGCACAGAGCCACACCCGTACCACACAAGATGGCTCCCAAAACACAAGCCATGAAGGACTCCTCGCCTATCAACTGTGGTAGCATCATTTCTCCCGAATGAGCAGGGTCTGGCACCTCGATGAGTCGCTGCATCAGCCACAAGACGAAGGTCATGAAGAACACCGCATAGATGGTCTTGATGCAGAAACGGATACCCAACTCCTTGACTGCTACAATGAGCAGGATGGCATTGATAATCACGTAGGTCACCTGCACCTCAATGCCTGTCACATAGTAGATGATGGAGGAGATACCTGCCACACCACCTGTGGTCAAACTGTAGGGCAGCATGAACACCGTCACACCAATGGCATAAAGGATTACACCCACAGAGATGAGGGCATAATCCTTCAGTTCATGTAATACGTAAGATTTGGTCATTATTTTTTCAATACGATGTTAATCATCTTCCCTGGCACCACAATCACCTTTGCCACCGTGAAGCCTTCCATCCACTTGGCGGATTGTGGGTTGGCAAGTGCTGCTTTCTCGGCATCTTCCTTCGACACGTCGGCTGGGAACTCCAGTGGGAAACGAGCCTTGCCGTTGAAGGCAACCATCATCTTCACAGAGTCTTCCTTCAGGTAGTCTTCGTTGAAAGCAGGCCAAGGAGCATCACAAACGGTGGTGGTGTGACCCAGCAGGTGCCAAAGTTCTTCAGCAAGATGAGGACAGAACGGAGCCAACAGGATGGTGAGTGTCTCCTTCACCTCGCGGCTGGTGCTCTTCAGTTTGGTCAGTTCGTTCAGACATACCATGAAGGCAGCAATCGTCGTGTTGTAAGAGAACGCCTCGATGTCGGCACTTTCTTTCTTGATGAGGGTGTGCAGAGCCTTCAACTCCTCCTTGGAAGGAGCATTGTCTGTGGCATTGATAGCACCTTCTTCAGTCGTCATAAACTTCCAGAGTTTCTTCAGGAAGCGGTGGCAACCATCAATGCCGTTGGTGTCCCAAGGCTTGCTCTGCTCCACAGGACCGAGGAACATCTCGTAGAGACGCAAGGTGTCGGCACCAAACTTCTCCACAATCATGTCGGGGTTGACCACGTTGAACATCGACTTCGACATCTTTTCCACTGCCCATCCGCAGATGTATTTGCCCTCGTCGTTGAGGATGAACTCGGCTGTGTTGTATTCAGGACGCCAAGCCTTGAAAGCCTCCACATCAAGCACATCGGCACTCACGATGTTCACGTCCACATGGATAGGAGTCACATCGTAACCGTCTTTCTTATCGAAGGAAACAAACGTGTTCGTGTCCTTGATGCGATAGACAAAGTTGCTCCTTCCCTGAATCATGCCCTGATTGATGAGTTTCTGGAATGGCTCTTCCTTGCAAGACACACCGAGGTCGAAGAGGAACTTGTTCCAGAAGCGGCTATAAATCAAGTGACCCGTAGCATGTTCGCTACCACCCACGTAGAGGTCCACATTCTGCCAGTACTCGTCAGCATCCTTGCTCACCAGTGCCTCGTTGTTGTGTGGGTCCATATAGCGAAGGTAATAAGCAGAACTGCCTGCAAAACCTGGCATGGTGTAGAGTTCAATGGGGAAAACCGTTTGAGGCTTCGGGCAACGCTCCGAAGAACCCTCAAACGAGTCGATTTTCGAGTTCTCTACAATCTTCTTGTTCACCTCGTCCCAAGCCCAAACGGTAGCATTGCCCAGTGGTGGCTCTCCTGTCTCAGTAGGCAGGAACTTATCAACTTCAGGGAGTTCAATCGGCAAGCACTCTTCTGGAATCATTGTCGGAATGCCATTCTTGTAATAGACAGGGAACGGCTCTCCCCAATAACGCTGACGGGAGAAGATGGCATCACGCAGACGGTAGTTCACCTTCACACGACCCAAGCCTGCTTCCTTCACGTATTTCTTCGTCTTGGCGATGGCTTCTTTCACAGTGCAACCGTTGAGGCTGAAATCGATGTAGGGCTTCACATCCTTGCGAGGTGAGTTCGTCACGATGCCTTCCTTGGCATCATAACTCTCCTCACTCACGTCAGCACCCTCAATCAGCGGAATAATCGGCAGGTTGAAGTGCTTGGCAAAAGCGTAGTCGCGGCTATCGTGAGCAGGTACAGCCATGATGGCACCCGTACCATAGCCAGCCAACACATATTCTGAAATCCAAATCGGATTCTTCTCGCCTGTAAATGGGTTGATGGCATACGAGCCAGAGAACACGCCTGTCACCTTGTGGTCAATCATACGCTCTCTCTCCGTGCGACCCTTCACATACTTGATGTATTCATCCACAGCCGCTTTCTGTTCAGCAGTCGTCACTTTCTCCACCAGTTCGCTCTCAGGAGCCAACACCATGAAGGTCACACCAAACATCGTGTCTGCACGAGTGGTGAAGATGGTGAAATGCTCGTCTGAACCAGCAATTTGGAACTCCACTTCTGCACCTTCACTTCGACCAATCCAGTTCTTCTGAGTCTCTTTGATAGATTCGCTCCATTCGATGGTCTCCAGACCATCCAGCAGTCGCTGAGCGTAAGCACTCACACGGAGGCACCACTGCCTCATCTTCTTCTGCTCCACAGGGAAGCCGCCACGCACACTCACGCCATCCACCACTTCATCATTTGCCAACACAGTGCCCAAACCAGCACACCAGTTCACCATCGTCTCGCCCATGAAAGCAATGCGGTAGTTCATCAGCACATCGCTCTTCTTCTTCTCGTCCCACGACTTCCATTCCTCAGCCGTGAACGTGAGGTTCTCCGTCTGAGCCACATCGAGGTCTTCCGTACCCTTTTCCTCGAAGTGCTCAATCAACTTCTCAATCGGTTGAGCCGACTGGCACTTATTGCAGAAGAACGAACCAAACATCTTCTGGAAAGCCCACTGTGTCCACTTGTAATACTCAGGCGAACAAGTCCGCACCTCTCTGTCCCAATCGAAGCAGAAGCCAATCTTGTCCAACTGCTCACGATAGCGGTCAATATTCTGGAAGGTCGTCTTCTCAGGGTGCTGCCCCGTCTGAATCGCATACTGTTCAGCAGGCAGTCCGTAGGCATCATACCCCATCGGGTTCAGCACATTATATCCCTGCAAACGCTTGAAACGTGCGTAGATGTCACTGGCGATATATCCAAGCGGATGTCCCACATGCAGACCCGCCCCACTCGGATAGGGGAACATGTTCAACACATAAAACTTCGGCTTGCTCTTGTCCTCAGCAACCTGATAGGTCTTCTCTTCCACCCACCGTTGCTGCCATTTCTTCTCGATTTCTCTAAAATTGTATTCCATTGTTTGCTTAGTTTTCTAAATTTCAACTGCAAAGGTACGACATTTTAATGAAGAATGAAGAATGAAGCATAAAGAATTGAACATCACCACAAAAGAAAAAGCCCCAAAGTCCTTTGTTTGACCTTGAGGCTTTTCAATTATTGATATTTTCCTTTTTTACATAGTTACAAATTATTCTTTTCAAAGTTCCGTAATCATTGGGGGTTATAGCAATTTTTTAAGTTCCTCAATGTCAGGAAAAGTCTTGCGCAACTCCTCTGGCACATCGGTTGTGGTCTTATAGGTGGCTACGCCCATTGGCTTGTTGTAGTCGCGTATGACAAACTCAACATATTCACGATTCGCCTCTTTACAAAGCACAATTCCAATAGAAGGATTCTCATGGGGCTTCTTCACCTTCGCATCAAGGATAGACAAGTAACCCATCAGTTGCCCCAGATATGATGTCTTGAAATCTCCTGTCTTTAATTCTACCACGACCAATGCATTCAGTTCTCGATTGAAGAACAATAAATCGGGAAAGTGTTCCACACCATAAACTTCTAAGTGGTATTGATTGCCAACAAAGGTGAAGTCATGTCCAAAGGTCATGATAAACTGCTTGATATTCTGCACGATTTCCTGTTCCACCACTCGTTCATCCACATCTATCGCTTCACGCTCCCCGATCTGTTCCACATTGATAAAGTCCAATAGATAGGAGTCTTTAAACATCATAACCGCTTTGCGAGCCAAGGTCTCTTGTGAAATGGTTTGCGTGAAGTTGCTGGGTATGGTGTCTTGATGCCTATAAACATCATTAGCAATTAACTTTTCAAGAGTTCTTTTTTGAAGATTTTCTTCTGCTGTACGGTGTATATAGTAATACCTTCCGTCAATAGTCTTCTCTTTCTCAATAATCATGAGGTGATGCGTAAATGGAACTCGGAAGAAATCGTCAACGGGGAAACTTTTTGTTTCAGGAATATGTAACGGCTGATAGATGTCTATTTCGTAGTCACCTTTTTCGACAAATGCAACTGTCGAATTTTTTGTAGTTGATTCGTCAGCCACGGCTGACGAATTTGTGAGTAATTGATATTCTGAAGGTTGTAATTCGTCAGTCATGGCTGACGAATTGGCGTCCAACATCATCCATGCCTCATAAAAAAGCCTCATGTTTTTAAGATTGGTAGCGGAAAACCCTTTCAATCCAGGCAACTCCTTACGTATTATTTGGCTAATAGCCTCCAAAGCACCTGTGCCCCAAGCACCCTTGCGAGTGTTTAGAGAAATATACTTGCCAATGCCGAAATATACAGTCAACTGAATGCGATTCACTCCTTTAGCCGCCTCATACTGCCCCTGCAAGATAGCCGTCTTGATGGTCTCAGCAGCAGGTTTATATGTTATCAAAGTCTTTTCTTTCATTTTCTATGCTTCGTTACGGAGAGTTACATCTTATAGTTTGAATTTATTCATGTTGATTTCCCTCAAGGTGGGCTTTGAAAGTAATTGTGTTACATTTCCTGCCAAATCACGAAGAAAAACTATATGCCAATGCTTGATCTCTCCTCCCTCCCCAATTGAAGTGTTGAGATATTTGAGTTGCTCTTCTATAAATTCAACCGGTATTATCAATGCTTCTTTTGTATCACGGAAAGCATAAATTATGTATTGTTCCTCAAAATTCTCAATATTTTCCAAGGCATTCTTGCGGTATCCATACCAGTACTTAGACCGTTGTCCCTGATGATATGCTTTAGACTCGCAATAGATATAACCAACCTTCCCATCTTCAGAACGGAAAGCACTCCTTTTCAGGTTGATGATTTTTTGTCCAATAGCAGTTTCGATTTTTAAGATAACAATAAGATTGTCTTCACTGCTTGTATCAATAGAAGAGTCATCCATTTCTTCACCCACTTCCTCTTGAATGGAAGAATAAGTCTCGTTATAAATTTCAGAGAGGTTCTTTCCGTTGTATGTCCACCAGGGCGTGGGTTGTATTTGAACCTTAGAATTGCGAAGTTTTGTTGTGACAGCAGTGAGCGAGGTCTCTGTCTCACCCTCAAAACTAATTTTGCGACCATTTACGACTGTCGCCACTTTTGTTGGGTCATCAACATAAACGAGTTTGTCCCCAACTTTCAGTCCCATTTCAAGGAAGTTAAGTGGTGGACGACGACGACCATTAGAGGTGGACGTTCCCGCAATGAATGATAGCCAAACTTCATTTATTCTTTGTATAAGCCAATCAGCACGTTTGAGAATTTCTTTTTCGTTCCATTCTGGCAAATCCAAGAAATCTTTTATCGTAACTAACCCTGTGGCATATTCTTTAAGCCCTTTATTCTTTGAATTGCCTTGGAGTTTGTCTTGCCACCCCGAATTGCTAATTGAAGTGTTTAATCTTGAGTTTAATATAGTGTGGTTGCCTAATGTTTTTATATAATGTTCACGCATCGACTCGTCGAATTCGGGTAACAGATTCCAATGCTTCTGCCATTTTTTCGGCATTATATGTTCAAGAGAGTAGGCTTCAAACG
This sequence comes from Bacteroidaceae bacterium, assembly GCA_017483605.1. GTDB lineage: Bacteria > Bacteroidota > Bacteroidia > Bacteroidales > Bacteroidaceae > Minthosoma. The sequence continues at coordinate 13,642 of JAFUWG010000026.1, forward strand.
GAAATACAGTCGTTGAGTGATGTCCTTTGGCTCGTAATCGCGTTTCCAACAAGTAAAGGACAGACAAGGAACGCTTATTATTCTGTTCAAAATCCTTAACAGCCGTAGAGATAAGGAGATCGGAAGGCATTGCTAATGTTTGGTTTTGTCCCTTACTCTCTATATATTCACGCAATGCTTCATAGGTGAGGATATTCCCACCAATCAGATTTTCGGAAAAAAGGTCGCTGAAATTATTGTTGCTACTTTTTGCAATAATGCGGCGAGTTATATATGCCTCTAAATAATCATATATTCTATTTCGTTCGTTTTCATCACAGACTTTTTTGAGGACATATAATATATATGGAATCAGTGTAGAACAGTCAAAGTTCTTTATAATGAAACTTATACGCTCAATACATGGTGTACCTGGCAATGAAATGCTATCAATATCTTGCGAGAAGTTTTCCTTGTAAAGTACGGCATAATCTATAAGTTCATAGATGAAGTCTTTTTTGTCAAGATGAAATGTTGAAATCAATTCTTTGTAGTTGTGGAACAACCTATCATTGCGTTTAATCCTCGTCCGGAACTCTGCCGTCATATTAGGAATGGAACGATTGTGGATTTTGATTTGTAACATCGCGTTCAAAAAAGCATCAATGTTGGTCTTTCCTATTCTCCCTTGTGTTGTTATATCATTCCAAAAAGCGATAGTTTCATTATCCTCTTCGAAAACAGGACGCCATAAAACCTCATATTCTTCCTTCGATTCTTCCTTGAAGAAATAGTTCTTAAGTAATTCACCTGTTGTTAGAGGTTCACTCAGTGAGTTAATGGTATCAAATATCAACTGCTCATCATCCTCTTGGTTCAAATCAATGCCAATGAGTGTGAGATTATTCATCAATACATGGTAGTCAATCCTTGTCGCATCCAAGTTCTGTTGAAAGAAGTTGTACACTTGAATGAGTTTACTCGAATTAGATTTTGTGATGGCTTCATCTTCTGATTTGTTAATAATTTCCGTAAAATCTTTAATATCATTCATGCTATGTTGAAGCGAAACTTTCTTCGTTTGTTGTGTGAAGAATTGCATATTAAAGAACGGCACAAAGTCGGGATTTTTCAAACACAATGTTTTGAAAAAGATAATAATAGTCGTAAGGCGCTGCTGTCCATCAATGATAGTTCTTTCATCGGCAGACCCCATTTGGGTGTTTTCTTGTTTCAAAATAATGGAGCCGAGGAAATAACTTTTCCGAGTTGATGAGACATAGTACATATCATCAAGAAAACGGCTCCATTTATCCTCTCCCCAAACATAACTTCTTTGGTAAAAAGGAACTTTGTAAAGGTTATAACCTTGAAAGAGTGACGCGACATTTATTTTTTTTGCTTCCATATTGTTTGTTTTTTGTCAATGGATTCATGTGATTTCGAATCACATTATTATATTAGTCACAAAGTTACAAATTATTCCCTTCGTTTCCAACAAATAATGCTAATTTTATCTCTTCAAAGCATTTGAAGAAAGACTTTTCCTTTGTTTTTCTAATTACGAACACCACCACGTCCCGTCCGAAGAATACCTTGGCGTCCTTTAACTCGTCGTTTGAAATTCCATTTTGGAATATCAAAGATTGTTTTGATAGTTCATTTTTTCAACATTTCCAAGAACATCTCTAAGATTATCTCTTCAAGGCATTGGAACATACCTTTTCTCTTTGTTTTGTCATCACAATCTGTGATGTCATGATTTATTGTGGCGGATGTCCTATTTTTGGGGTGTATCGTAGCCTTTGTTTTCTATTGCCGCAGATGTGTTAAATATTGGGCTTGATGATAACTTTTGATTTAGCCTGATTACAAGAAATGATTTGGCTTGAATACACTTTAGTGTCATCAAGCCAAATAAAAAGTTGTATTCAAGCCAAATTTGTTTGTGTAATCAAAATAAAGTTGTTATATTTGCACCGTGGAAGTGGGTGGAGGTACATTCGTGCCGTTGGATGAGGTACTTCTACATAGAGAATGAAGGATAATTATACTCAACTTTCGGATGTTAAGAAGATATAGGAAGAAAAAGGAAGATAGCCGCTTTTCAGCGGCAGAAGATAGAGGACGATACCTTGTCCAATGGGAAAAACATTCGTCTTTTATCTCCTTCTATCTTCTTCTAACTCCATCTATCTACAAGACATGCAGAACTTACGAAACTGGAATAATTATATAAAAGAATTGTATCATGAATGAAAAAGAAAGGAGGACAAGATTATGGGACTTCAGTACAGAGTGAAGAAGGTGAATCTGGACTTGTACAAGCGAAAGGTTGAAGGGTATAAGGTGCAGTTTGTGAATCAGCCTATCATCATGGAGGATAATCTGGTGGAATACATTTCGCGTTCGGCACATATTCCCAGGAGCATGGTGAGGGCTTGTACGATGGCAATTGCAGATGCCATTACGTTCTATGTCATCAATGGGCACAGGGTGTCGTTTGGGAAGTTCGGCAAATTTCATCTGAAGGTGGAGAACACGTGTGTGGATACACCGGAGGAGTGTCTGGCGGACACCGTGAAGCGGACGACATTGTGTTTCACGCCCAGCACGGATGTCAAGAAGGTGTTGGATAAGGCGTCGCTGATAGAGTATGAAGAATTAAGTGAAGAATAAATAGCAAATAGACAAGATGGAAACAACAAAATCAGGACCGAAGGGGACTATCACGATGTACCCCGAGAAGGTGAAACTCTACTATCTGGAGGGACAGCCAGAGAAGTACCGTCTGCATTGGTCAAGGGGAGCGGCCATCACAGACGAGGACATCATACAGTATGCTGCACAGGCGTCTCATGTGCCAGAAAGTGCCATTGTGCTGGCTCAAGAAGCACTTTTCGACGCGATTGATTATTTCTGTGCCAATGGGCATTCGGTGCAGGTGCCTTATCTGGGCACGTTCAGCGTGAATCTGAACAGTAAAGTGGTGGAGACGGCAGAGGAGGCGAATGAGGAAAGTGTGAAACGTTGCCGCCTCCGTTTCTATCCGAAGAGACGGTTGAAAGCGGCTTGCAACAAGAAGAATATCCGCATGAACATCGTGGATATATTGGGATTGAAAAAATGATGTGACTATGAACAAAAGAGCATGGTGGCTAACAGCCATTGGGGTGCTGATGACGGGAAACTCCGTGTCGGCACAGGGAGACTGGAAACTCGCATGGAGCGAGGAGTTCAATACGGATGGGGCTTACAACCCGGAGGTGTGGGAACCGGAACGAGGTTTTGTGAGGAATCATGAAGCCCAATGGTATCAGGGTGAGAATGCCTATCAGAAGGATGGGTGTTTGGTGATTGAAGCAAGGAAGGAGCACAGGGAGAATCCGCTGTATAGGGCTGAAGGAAGACGGGATTGGAAGAGTGAGCGGGAATGGGTTGAGTACACCTCTGCTTCTCTCACCACTCGCCGTTCGTTTTCGTTCCTCTACGGGCGGTTGGAGGTGCGTGCCAAAATCCCTACGGCTGGTGGTGCTTGGCCTGCCATCTGGCTCTTGGGCAAAGGGATGCCTTGGCCTTCGTGTGGTGAGATTGATGTGATGGAGTATTATCGCATCAATGGTGTTCCTCACATCTTGGCGAATGCTGCTTGGGGCAACGACCGTCAGTATGCTGCCGTTTGGAACTCGAAGAAGACACCTTTCAGCCACTTCACAGAACGCGACCCTCTGTGGGCAGAGAAGTTCCATACGTGGCGAATGGATTGGACAGAGGAAGCCCTCCGCATTTATTTGGATGATGAACTTCTCAACGACATCCCTTTGAGCCAAACCGTGAATGGCTCCATCGGTCAGCACCTCAACCCCTTCATGCGTCCGCAATATCTGCTGTTGAACCTTGCCTTGGGTGGCGACAATGGCGGAGAGATTGACGATGAGGCTTTCCCCATGAAATACGAGATTGACTATGTGCGGGTCTATCAGAAAGAAGGGATGCAAGTCTTCAAGGGGGATGCACAGGCGAATGACCGACAGAACCGCAACAGAAGACTTCGCACGGTGCCACGCGATTCCATCATCCTCTCTGATCCTTGCATCTTGGCTGACTCCCTTTCCCAGACCTACTACATGACGGGCACGGGCGGACAACTCTACACCAGCAAGGACTTGAACCTCTGGACGGGCCCTTACCGGGTGGCAGAGACCGACCCCACCTCGTGGATGGGCGAACGTCCGCAGATTTGGGCGGCAGAACTGCATCAGTACAAAGGCAAATACTACTACTTTGCCACCTTCACCAACAATGCCGTGAAGATTGATACGGTTCGCGGCAATGTCATCCCTCGTCGTGCCTCTCATGTGCTGGTCAGCGACAAGCCCGAAGGCCCTTATCGTCCGATGGCTGATGCCACTTATCTGCCCGAGAAACAACCTACGCTCGACGGCACTTTCTGGGTCGATGCCGATGGAAAGCCTTATATGGTGTATTGTGGCGAATGGCTACAGAACTGGGATGGCACCATCGAGAAAATCGAGTTGAAACCCGACCTCAGCGGCTCCATCGGCGAAGGAAAAGTCCTCTTCCGTGCCTCAGCCTCTCCTTGGAGCCATGAGATAGAGGATGGCAAAGAGCGTCCCAACAAAGTGACCGATGGTCCTTATCTTTTCCGCACAGGCACAGGTCGTCTCGGCATGATTTGGACTTCGTGGATTGACGACATCTACACCCAAGGCGTTGCCTACTCTGAGAGTGGCACGCTGGATGGTCCGTGGGTGCAAGAGCCCCAACCCATCACCCCGCCCAACTTTGGTCATGGTATGCTCTTCCGCACCCTCGATGGTCGTTGGCTCATGTCTGTCCATAGCCACAAGAACATGAATGGTCGCTACATCCGAGTGCCCCACCTCTTCGAGGTCGATTTGTCAGGCGACAAATTGGTGATTGGTAAGATGATAGAAGGAATGTACCAATATTAAAAGCCCTAAAATCGTATGGTCTTGTGGTTTATAAAACTGGAATGGACGTTTTTTGACGAATAAATTGCCTGCCTCAAAGTGGCGATTGCAGAAAAATCTTCTATTTATGGGGCTTTCTTTCGGATGGTTAGGATTTTTTGAGTAATTTTGCAGCGAAAATAAATTTTAGAGTAGTGAAGTAGTCGGTAGTGAAGTAGTTAAGCCGATACTTGGCATGACATTCGGCTTAACTCCTGAGCGAAGCGATAACTACTTAACTACTAAACTACCTTAAAAAGAGAACTCAAAAACTTACAAACTCAAAAAACTCACTTTTATGAAGAAATTTTTACTTGCTTTTGTTGTGGCAATTGCCACGGTGGCTGGTGCTCATGCCCAGAGTTGGGAGTGGGGCACGGCTGTATGGAACATTGAGGACGGAAGGGTGTTTGCCGACATTGACGAACTGAATGGCGAGGGCATCATCTTGACGTATCCCAATCCGACGGACTACACGCTGACGTTTCTGAACATTGTGGCAATCAACTATGACCTCTACGTGGATGATGCGACAGAACCTTTGCAGGAGGGGGCTTCGGCTCAGGCGAGCACGGTGGTGACATTGGGTTATCGCTTTGTGGAGGGTCACAAGTACAAGATTGTGACTCGGAAGGCTTTTCTGGCTCAGGCGAATCTGGCAACGTATCAGACGGACACGCTGTCGGTGAATGACACGGATTCCTACACGATTTCGTTCTCCATCAAGGGTCCTGAACAGGTGAAGACCATCGAAGTGGAGGGCACGCAGGCTCTGACCATTGTTGACCAGGAGTATGACCTGACGTATTCGCTGGTGGACGTGGAGGGCATCAAGTCGGCTCTCGGCATCAGCGACATCAGCGAGGCTCGCACGTATGCGTTGAACACGAATGGTTCTTATTGCGAATATGAGTGGTATGGCCCCGACTATTTCGACGGCTGGAGGGATGCTGACGGCGAACTGACCACGTGGTATGGCGGTTATAATCAGTATGACCATCACAACGCTTATCCTGCCGTCTATAGCATTCAGTTGAGCGAGGGTGCCGACTCGGTATATTACTACTTCTACGACTACTGGAAGGAGTATGACCCCAACGAGGCTGACGAGACGGGCGGCTCAAGCGTGGTGTCGAGCGGCAAGCGTCGTGCTCCCGAGACGTCGTATAACTCTGTCATTTGGGACTGGGACAACGGCGACGGCACGGTGACGCAGTATAAGCGTAACTATCGCACGGACGAGGGCAAAGACTATAAGGCTGGCTTCATCTTCATTGCCAACGGAAAATCGGTGGTGCTGAATGCGACGCTGCACTTTGTGAGTCAGGAGGATTATGCTGCTTATCTTGCCAATGACGTGAAGGAGATTCCTGCTGCCAATCAGAATGACGCGGAGGGCATCTACAGCCTGAGCGGTGTGCGTCTGAATGGTTTGCAGAAAGGTGTGAACATCGTCCGCACGAAGGAGGGTGTGAAGAAGGTGCTGGTGAAGTGATGGCGGCGATGCCTAAATGAGAAAAGAGAAAAGGGAAGTCAATGGCTTGGCTTCCCTTTTTTTGATGGTATTATGTGGTTTGCAAAGAATCATTGTCCTGGCATCTTTCCGTCCAAGGCGTTGACGATCATCTGAAGGAGTTCGTCGGTGGGACGGGAGAGTCGCATGTTGCCAACGGTGGTCTGTGCCTGTCGCTTGCCTGCCTTGATGTCCTTGAGACGCTCAAGGAGGATTTCCTTCATCTGTGCCTTGTACTTGGCATCGGCAGTAGGCTCGGAGAAGGGCTTTGTCCACTGGGCAAGTTGCATGTCGGTGGCATCGAGTGCCTTGTTGGAGAGGTACTCTTTGATGTAGCCAAGATAGTTTTTGTAGTTCTTCTGCTTGTCGGACAGGGTGATGAGGGTGGAGAGGCGGTAGTGGTCGGCATTGGGGATGCTTAAGTCTTTCAGCAGGGCGTTGAACTGGTCAAACTTCTGCTGGTCGAGGGTGGCTGTGCCGTTTTCTTCGCTGATGACCTGTCGCTGGAAGTTCTGCAGGACATTCTGAATCTTCATGTCAACGGGCATTTCGCCGATTTGTGCCTTGAGGTCTGCAGGGTTCTTCGCCGTGTAGATGAAGGACTTGGCGAAGGGGCTGTTGATGCTACGCATGAAAATCATACGAAGGGTGCTGTCGGCAGCAAAGGTGCTCTCTTTGCCGTCGAGGATGGCTTCTGCCACCAGGTTGGCTTCGTCGTTCTTGTAGGAGGCATTGAGACTCTTCAGGTATTCTTGCAGGAACAGAGGGTCGCGGTCGCCGCTGTCCCAACGTGCCTTGAGGTTGGCAGAGGAGTTGTCCTTGCTCTTCTCGTCCACATTCTTGATAAAATCTTCGGCACTGCTGCCGCCGAGGAAACGTCCGATTTCCTGTGCGTCGGCATTGAAGATGACGAAGGTGGGGTATGCCTGAATCTGGAGTTTCTTGGCAAGGGGTGCTCCGTATTCGCTCTCCATGTCAATCTGTAGGTTGATGAACTTGGGGTTCATGTAGTTGCCGACCAGTTCTTGTGGGAAGACGTCGCGTGCCATCTTCTTGCAGGGACCGCACCAGGTGGTGAAGCAGTCGAGGAAGATGAGTTTGTTTTCCGCCTTAGCCTTGGCTGAGGCTTGTTCGAGTGTGGTGCCGGCTGGTTCGAAAACCATGCCTTGTGCCATCATGGCGAGAGTTGCCACGAGGCTCATCAATGTAATGGATAGTCTTTTCATATTTGAGTTTTCAGGTTTTTGAGTTCGTGAGTTTTTAAGTTTTTAAGTTTGTGGGTTTTTAAGTTTTTTTGTTATTGGAGTGAGAATTTCCATGCCATGTCCTTGACTTTTCCGGGGATGGGGTAGTCGTAGGAGGTGTTGGTGTTGAGGATACCGCTGGCAGGGTTGATGAGGTATTCGTACACGTGTCCCTGCTGGGTCTTTTCGTTCCATGTGGCGATATGTACGAGGTTGTCGGAGCGTGGCACCATGCCGTAGCCATACACGGTGCCGTGGTAGTATTTCATGATGCGGACACAGGTCACTTCCTCGTCGGCAGAAGGTGCCGTCCAGGCTTCGGTGGCTGGCAGTTTGCTGTCGTATGCAAAGTTATAGACCTTGTTGCCGGCGGTGTAGTAGATGAAGTTACCTACGTGGCTGGCAGAGATAGAGGTGGCGTTGGCGATGTCGGGACAGAGGTCGTCCATCGGATAAAGCCCTACACCGATGTTGCGGTCGGAAGGCACGGAGGAAGAGAAGTTGGTGACAGCCAGATAGCGTGATTGTCCACGAGACATGATGAGGTAGTCGTAGGGACGCAAACCTACGCCTTGGCTGGTGCCTTTGCCCCAGTCTGCCATGACGAAATCCATGCCTGTGTTGTTGATGTCGAAGGCAGCCACAGAGAGGTCTTGCGGCTCGAAGTATTCGAGTTGTGCCGAGTTGTAGGCAGCATAGCGGAACTGTTGATGGGTTTGGTCGTACACCACAATGCCGTAGTTGAGCGTGTTGGGCACTTCGGCATTCCACGGAGCCAGTTCGCCGATGCCGTCGGCAAACTTCGGCACACCAAATCGGGTGGTGCGTCCTTCGGTGGCACTGAAGGAGTAGGTGTTGGTGTAGATGGTGTTGTTGTTGAGCAGCACTTCCGAACTCTGTCCTGACATGACACCTGAGCCGTGTTCGCCATACCAAGTGGGCTTCATCGTGGTAGGTGCCTCGTGGAAGAACTCTGGGAATTCAAGTGCTTTCTCAATACCGTTTTCGCTCACACCCACCAAGGTGTAATCGGTACAAAGTCCCACGTAGTTGTTGCCCGAGGCGAGAGACACAGCGATGTCGAGGCATCGGATGGGGTGTCCTTGCAGGGGTTCACCATTCGTGGTTTCGTAGAGGTTGGTGTAGTAACGGTTATAATTCACATTGAGTTTTGTCCAAGGGTTATAGATGAGGGCAAGGTCGGAATAGCCAGGGAGGTCAGCACGTTCGTAGAAGACCATCCATCCGCCGTCAAACACTTCGCTGACAGCCACGGGGATGCGGAAGAACTGGCGAATGCCGTCATTGCGATTGGTGACGACGAGTTGTACGAAGTAGTTGCCGCCCGTGCGACTGATGACGGCATTGAGGATACGCTCGTGACCAATCGTATCGACAACGGCACTGGAACCAGAGCCGGAAGTGGCACTGAAGATGGTCCACTGGTAGTCGAGCGGTGCCAATGCAGGGTCGGTCACCTCTTTGCCTTCAAAGTAAACCTTGGGGGCGAGCACCAAAGTGTCGAACCGCATGATGGCATATTCCGATTGGATGCCAGCATCGACGGTATCGATGGCAACCACTTCCAAGTCGTGATAGTCATAGTTGCCCTTGTCTTCATAACATGCCGTAGCCGTAAAGGTCAGGAGGCATGCTGTCAGTATGGATTGAAACTGTTTCATTGTGTAGTGCGGTTAGAAGGTTACAGGAGTGCCAAACTCGTCTGTCAGCGGTGTGTCGTGCGTGGCGTTATACTCGTTCAGAGCACGCTGCATGACTTGCTGCAGATAGACGGCATAAACGGCGGAGACGACGTTTGTTTCCTCGTCGTAAGCAGTTTGGGTGTTATAGTTGATTTCGAAGTCGATGAGCCCGAGGTGCTCAATCATGAACTGATACTTGACACGGCTGTAGATGCCGAAGTATCGGGAGAGGGGCACGCGGGGATAGTTGGCTTCATCCCAGTTGTCGGGCTTGGCAAGATAGTTCTTCAGAATGACCGTAAAGGTCTGGTGATTCTCTGTGCCGATGGCAAAGTCGTCGTTGCTGACCACTCGGAAATTGACGCTGCCGTCGCGGGTGGTGAAGAGTGTGGGGTCGGCAAGTTGCTGGGTGTTGAAATAGACCTTGTAGGTGCCGCCGATTTCTCCTGCTGGAATCACGTATTCTTCAGTGCGGATGGTGCTGCTCATTTGGTCGTAGTCGCCTCCGTATGCCTCCAGACGGAACGTGCGGTCGTGGTCGGCAGGCATTCCGCTGATTTGTGCATAGAAGGTGACGCTGCCCTCCTCGTAGGCATAGGAATAGTTGTAGGTAGTTGATTCGTAAACGACTCCAGCCGCATTTCCCACCCAGATGTTGAGGGCTGTGAGCGAGGTGTCATAGGAGGAAATATCGTCTTTGGAACAGCCCCCCAGCCCCCAAAGGGGGAGGGCTAACGCAATCCACGTACAAATATGTTTAAGTTGTCTCTTCATTCTATTGATGTATTAGTGAAAAATTAGGGTGTGGCTAACGCTGCGAATGCCCTCCCCTTTTGGGATGGGGGCTTTATTTATTATCTTCACGTTGTGCGGATTCTGTTTCTGTAATCGGAAGCGGGAAGGTGTACACCTTTTCTGCCACGGCATCCACGCCAGAGTAGAGAATGTTGGTGCGATTCAGACGTTTGTAGAGGAAGAAGAGTTGCCCTTCGCCAAGGAATTCGCGGCGATACTCCCGAATCAGTTCCAGATAGTAGTCTGTGGGGAGTTCGTCAAGTGCAGGGAGGTTGCGAGCCACACGCAACCGGTTCAACGTCGCCTTGGCTGCATCGGTGTTGCCGTTGCGATACTCCACCTCGCTCTTGATGAGGTACATTTCCGACACACGGAGGAGCGGCATCTTATACATATAATATAGATTGTTGCCGCTTGGGGCATCATACTTCATCAGGTAACGGTTGTTGGCATGAGTGGCAGAACCCGACTTGAAGAGGAATGTGTAGCGATAATCTTGTGTGGCATTGTCGAAGTAGTCGAGCAGACGGTCACGAGTGACAGCAAAACTGTACTGAGAGCCGTCGGAAAAGAACTGGTCGGCAATGTCGGCAGTGAGGGTGAGGTTGTTGAGGGCGAAGAGGTGCTCGTCTGCCATGCAGCGGTCATAACCCACTTGCAGGTTGGCGACACTTGCCCAAGGGAACTTGTCAGAGTTGATGACCTCGTTGGCGGCATCGAGAGCCTTGCCGTATTCGCCTGTCCACATATACACCCTTGCCTCCATGCCTTTCACCGCATAGTAGTTGAGATGTAGTTGGCGATTGAGCAGATAGCCGTTGTCCACCGATTCGGTGATTTCACGGTCTGTTACGATAGGGTCGGAAGTCTTCAGCAAGGCTTCGGCAGCCAAAAGGTCTTCCAACACCTTCTCCGCCACCTCATGCACAGTCAACTGAGGAAAGACCCTGTAACTAAGAGCGGTGCTGTAGGGGATGGAGGGCTGATTGGGGTTGACCGCATAACTGACACCGAAGCATCGCAGCAGGTCGAAATGCAGGAAAGCACGGAGTGCCAACGCTTCACCCTTGATGACATCGTGGTTATCTGTCGAGAAGAGTTTCGGATTGTCGTCGATGTGAGCCAAGAGGTTGTTCACATTGGCAATGCCGCTGTAACTGTTTGCCCAGATGTTGCGAATGGAACTGGTGGGGTAGGCGGCATCGTAGTTGTAAGCGGCGGCATCGTCATATTGGGCAGAATAGTAAAAGTCCCATTCCTGCCCCAACACACCGAGGAAGCCGTATGTGAGTTCTTTCGTATAGGTAGAGGTGGATACCATCGACGAGTAAACACCCGCCAACGCCTCCTTGTAGCCGCTTTCCGTCTCAAACAGTTCGGTGTCCTCCACCTGAGAGCGTGGCTGCACGTCAAGCCAGTCGTTGCAAGCCCCCAACAAGAGGCTTGTAGCCATGAGTGTGATATAATGTAGATATTTCATGTTGACTTTAGAATGTTGCGGTGAGTGAGAAAGAGAATGATCTGGCGTAAGGATAGTTGAGGCCTCGTTCCGCTTTGACAGTGCAGAGGTGGAACACGTCGTTCATGTAGAAAGTGAGACGCAGACGCTCCAGTTTGGCTCGTTGCAGCCATGCCATGTACTTGAAGTCGTAGTAGGCAGAAATGCTGGTGAGGTCGAGCATGTTGTTACGCTGTACGAAACGGGTGGAAGCATACGTCGTGGTGGGTGTGCTGGAGATGTGTTTGTAGAGAGCCACATCGCCTGCCGCATTCCATGTGTCGCTGAACACACGGCGGTCAACGTTGTTGGCAATGTTCACGTTCTCCACCCTGTCCACGAGCGTCTGGTTGTAGTAGTCACCACCCATCTGATAACTGAACAGGAGATTTAAGCCGATGCCCCGATATTCGCCGTTGAAGCCCAGTGTGCCATGCACCTTTGGGTTCGAGTCGCCAGCGATGATGTAGTCGTCGGTGGTGTAGGTGTAGGTCGTCGTGCCATCTTTCTTCAGGAACATCTCACGTCCCGTGGCGGGGTCAATGCCCAACGAACGTACAGCCCAGATGGCTGTCATCGACTGCCCTTCTTCGTAGCGGATGATGGGCGACGTGGTGTTTTCTGCATCTTGCTCACGATTGAACGAACTCAGTGCATCGCTGATTTTTGTCACCTTGTTCACATTGTGGGCAATGCTACCCGTGAGGCTCATGAACGACTGCCCCTTCTGATAGAATCGCCAGTTGGCTGTCGCCTCCACACCACGGTTCTGCACGTTCCCCAGATTCTCCATGTAACTGGTGAAACCTGTCGAGGTGGGGATGGACATGGCGATGAGGGCGTCGCGGGTGCGGCTGTCGTAGTAGTCGAAGCGAAGGTTCACTCGCTTCCACAGCCCCAAGTCGAGACCTACGGTGAAGTCGCCCGTCTGTTGCCACTTCAGGTTGCTGTTGGGCATTCCCATCAGATAGGCACCCGAAATGTTATCGTAGATGATGGCATCGTAGAACTTATAGGTTGCCTTAGACTGATAAGGCGAGAAGTTCTGGTTACCCGTCAAGCCATACGTGACACGGAACTTGCACAGTGTCAGCCAGTCGGCATCTTCCATGAAATGCTCCTTGTGCAAGTTCCATCCTGTGCCGACACTCCAGAACGTACCCCATCGGTTGTCGCTGCCAAACACGGAGGAACCGTTGAAACGCAAACTCAGGTCGAGCAGATAACGCTCATCGTAAGAATAGTTGGCGGCGGCGGTGATACCCAGCGAGCGAGTCCTGCTCTCCGAGCCCGAAGGAGCACCACCTTCGGCATACTGCTTGGCAAAGGTGATGTAATCCACGTGGTTGTTCAGGAATCCCCATGCCGTCATGCCTTCTGCCGTACTGCTTGCCGATTGCAGCGAATAAGCGGCATTCGCCAGCAGCAGGTGCTTGTCCCACGTGTGTGAATAGTGGGCAGTGGCATCGACCGAAAGGCTGTTCGTCTCGCCGTTGTTGATGTAGTAAGAGCCTCTTTGGAAGTAGCGGTCGCCTGTCCAGTCGTAGAATCGGGTGTGGTCGCCAGGATAGAAATCCTCACGCTTGTTGTTCTGGTGATTGTAACCCAAACGAGCCGTGAAACGCCAATCTTCCGAAGGGCGATACTCCAGATAGAAATTCTCCACTACCTCCGTATATTTCGAGAAGTTTTTCGTGCCGATGGTTGCATTGTACAACGGATTGTAATACGTTGTTGTGCTGCCGTTCGCTCCTGGTGAAGTGTAGGTACCCAACACCTTCATCACATTGCCGTTCTCGTCTTTCGGCGAGAAGTAAGGGTTCACCGTCACATAGTCGCCAAACGAGCCGTAAGGGCTGTCGTCTGCCTTGTTGCCCGTCACGGAGAGCGAATTGCGGAACATCCATTGCTTGTAGCGATAGGACAGGTTGATGTTGCCCGAGATGGTTTGTCTGCCCGATTGCTTCATCACACCCGACACCTTGTTATACATCACACTTGCCGAGTACCGCATCTCCTGCGTGCCACCTTCCAGATAAGCCGTGTGTTTCTGTCCCGTGCTTGTTCGCAAAGGCTGACTCAGCCAGTAGGTGTTCACGCCACGGGCAATGTTGGCTGCAATGTCGTTATACTGCTCGTCGAGCAACGCTTGATAGTAAGGAGACGTGGATGTGTAGCGACCCGCATTTTGCTCCACCGCCAACTTCTCCTCCGCATCGCAAAGGTTATACGAGGTCAGGTCGGGAGCCTCCACATTCAGGTCGCCCGTGTAAGTGATACGCAAACGTCCTGCCTCGGGCAGAATCGTCTCCACCACAATCACACCGTTACTTGCCTTCGAACCGTAAATTGCCTTTGCCGCACCGTCCTTCAGAATCGTCACCGACTTCACGCGGTTCATGTCCAAGTCGAAAATCTGCTGCTGTGTGGCTTCGAAACCGTCCAAGATGAACAGTGGAGCATTGGGGTTGCCGCTATACTCACCCTGCAATCCGCCAAACGACGCATTGCCACGGATGGTAATGTCTGACATGTAGTTCGGGTTGGAGCCGTTGATGTTGTTCATGTCCACCACAAACGAAGGGTCCAGTGACTGAATCACTTTCAGCACGTTCGAGTTGCCCACAGTCTTCAGTTCTTCCTGTGTGTAGGAAGACGTAGAACCGGTGAAGGTCGAGGATTTATAGTCGAAAAGCCCCGTCACCACCACGTCGCTCAGCATACCGTCTTCCTGCAGCACAATCATCTGGTTCACGTAGTTCCGCTTGCCGTCATAACTCTTCGTCTGTGTCTTCATGCCCACAAACGAGAAATCCACCGTCGCCTTTCTTCCTCGGGGAAGTGACACCGTGAACTTACCCTCGCTGTCAGCCACTGCACCGCCTTGCGTCTCCCTCACATAGACATTCGCCCCAGGCAGCGTCTCGCCTTGTGCATCCTTCACCACACCTTGCAGCAGCACCACATTCACCTGCTGACCTTTTGGGGTCTTGGCGACCTGCATCGTTTGCATCGGCACCGATGTCGGTTGTTCGTCCTGGGCACAGAGTCTGCCACCCATCGCCAACCCCATCACCACCAAAGCAAAACATTTGCTTTGTACAAGTTTTTTTATCATAAGAGGTTATAATTAGTTGTTATTTTGGTGCAAAGGTACGATTAAGTGAGAGAAAAAGCAAAAATATTTGCATTTTTCCGAGTGTGAGTACCTTGCACGAAGTGAACGGTACGATTAAGTGAGAGAAAAAAGCAAATTTATTTGCATTTTTCCGAGTGTGAGTACCTTCGGCGAAGCCAAAGGTACCATTTTTTGTTTGAAAATGCCAATCTTTTATCCAAAAGATTACAAAATGACTACAAAATGTAAATTCTTGTAGTCGTGGAAACAATATTCACATCTACACCCGCTACGCCCTTTGGTCTTGACCCGCCAAAGTGGTTCGCCTATATTAGCGACATTGGTCAACATACATTAGACATGTTGGCCAGTGTTTTTTACGCAGCCTTTCTCTATCTCCTTTATTTCAGTCAAAGAATTTGCAGTTTGTAACTGCTGAAGTTGTGTCTTTATGGATAGGAAAACTCGTATATGGTAGGCTTTTTCCGTGAAACTCATAAAATATGGGCGTTCTTTTCGTGAAAAAGCCGTTTCTTTGTACTCATAAAATATGAGGGCATGGAAAATCAGAAAACCGAATTGCAAATAGAAATCATTGGTCGTATCAAAAATATGCGGCAGCAGAATGGCATCAGTCAAAAAGACATGGCTGATTATTTGGATGTGACCGCAGGTGAAATCGGGAATATAGAGAGTCAAGCATTAATCTCTAAATCGTCGCAGAGTATGAAATTTGCAAAATCTGTTGTTCCTTTCTTGTGAAATCCAACTCTTTATTGTGTACAGGATTGAAAAACATCTGATGCTGGGGTTTTTCTATAAAGTTACTTACAATAAAAAGGCAAAATTTCTCTTGCAAATCTTCTGCCATGCCAAACTCTTTCTCTGTCATCAGAATACCACCATGTTTCTCGTTGAGACCTTTCACTTCAACATAAAAATTTCGATCTTCTAAAGATAATTTGTAGTCAAAGCCGCAACCCATACTGGTCGTATCTGTCAAGATGTAGTTTTGAAATATTGGTATATTTGAATAGTTCATTACAAAATACTCTTCTGCAGCCTTTCCTGTAAGGAGTCTATTCATAAACTGCCGCTCTTGTGGTTTACCGCGAGAATATTTCATGTCTTTTACATCAATGTATTTATCCCATAAAAAGGACTTTATCAGAAAGCAGAAATCTTCAAAAGATAGGTCTTTGGCTTTCTCCATCACTTCTCTACAATTATCACGAAGAGGGTGAGTCCACCCTTTTCGTGGATTTGGGAAAAAACGATCGAACTCATCACGATAGTTTTTTATCGAAGCAGGTGGAATCCCTATAGAGTATCCCAGTTTATTAAATGCCTCCTTAAAACCGTGAAACTCCATAAACTCTAAAGCCATTCTGTCAAATTTCGACAAGAATAGCCCCATTAATATCGCCCTCTCGCGTTGCTCAAATCTTTGAAAATCTGAAAATCCCATTTTATTCTACAATTTGGGCACAAATATACAAAAAATAATGCACTCACAAATTATGAGTACATTATTTTCAAAAAAATCACTTTCAATTTTATCTTTTTCATCATAATACAATGATTTTTATACTGTATCTGTTCATTTTGCCCCCGTTTTTTCTATTCCGAACAGAATAACTTATCTTTGTGAAAGAATTCATTAAAGCCGTAAAAAATGACGTACCGTACACCTCGAAAGTGGTCTGAGTCAGACCGCCTCGGTGGTGTGACTCAGACCACTCGGGCGGTGTGAGTCACACCACTTTCGAGGTGTCGAGCGTGCAATTTTGTCCTATTACGGCAGGTCTTTGAGATACAAAAAAAATCCGCACCTTTACAGATGCGGACGAGAAAGTTATTTTGGCACTAATGTCAAATGGGAATGACACTCAATTGTTTTTACTTGACGCTCCATTCGAAGACACCGGCACTGTAGTCGCCCTGGACGATTTCGAGTTTCATGCCGGTGGTCTTGACGGGGTCGAAGTTGACGATGTTGGCGGCTCCCTTGACGGTGCCATAGCCTGTGGCGTTCTTCACTTCTGCCCATTCGCCTGTTTCGGTCTTGTAGTAGAGTTTCCAACTGTCGGGAACGCGGCAGCCGCCCCAAGGACCATCGTCGAACCAATAAACGGTGGAGGTGCTGACGGTCTCTGGCTGTGCAAAGTCGTAGGCAAGCCACTCGGTGGAGTTCTTGGCTGGCCACCAGTGGGTGTAAGGCACGGAACGGTCGTTCTCGTCAGCAGGAACGAGGCGGTCGTTGATGGCTGAGAGGGCAGGGAGACGACGGTTGCTGGCTGTCACCTTGCTCTGCGATGCGATGGATGCTGGCAGGGCAGGGGTGGTGGCGTTGAGGTCTTGTGGAATCCACACGGTCATCTTGCCAGGACCACGATGTGCCCATGCATAGTATGGGATGAGGACGAGTCGCTCGTCGGAGGTCTGGAGTTTGCCCTGCTTGTCGAAGTTGAGGGTCTGAGCGTCGGTGGTGAGGGTCTGAACGTTGGTGTTCATGATTTCCTTGTTGCCGAGTTGGAATTGTGGCTCCTGATTGATGAGGACGGAGAGCACATCGCACTGGTTGTCTGGCCATTCGGCACAGTAAACGATAGGTCCACGCTCAACAGACACGCGCCCCTTGTCGGCTGCCACCTGTCCGTTGGCACGCACGATGCGTGGTTCCATGTCGAAGTGGATGTCCACCTTGTCGCCTTTCTTCCACTGGCGGTCGATGACGAAGTAGCCTTGCTGAAGGTCGCTCTTCACTTCCTGGCCGTTCACCTTGATGGTGTAGCCGAGTCGCTTGCCGTCGGCGTAGGTGTAGAGGTTGCTGGGCACGACTTCTCCCTTGACCCATCCGGGGATGCGGATGTTGAGGGCGTACTTGCCTGCACCGTTGTCAATCTTGAGGGTGACGTCGCCGTTCCAAGGATAGTTGGTCTGCTGAGAGAGTGTGACGTTCTGCTTGCCCACCTTCACGTTCACCGTGTTGGAATTGAACAGGTTGATGTAGAGTCCATTGTCCTTCACAGCATAGATGTACTGTGGCAGAGAAGGGATGAAGCGGGCTGCATTGGATGGGCAGCAGGCACATCCGAACCATGCCTGACGCTGATGCTGTCCCATGCTCTGGAGTGGGTTGGGGTAGAAGAAGTTGCCGCCGTCGATAGAGATGCCCGAAATAACGCCGTTGTAGAGGCTACGCTCCAAAGCATCGTAGTATTTCGAATCGCCGTGGAGGAGGAAGAGGCGGTAGTTGAGATAGACTTGTGCGATGGCAGCGCAGGTCTCGCAATAGGCACTCATGTTGGGCAATTCATAGTTCTTGCCGAATGCCTCGCCGCTGGCGGTAGCACCTACACCACCTGTGATGTAGAACTTCTTGGTGACGATGTTGTCCCAGATGCGGTCGATGGCATCGATGTAACTCTGGTCGCCTGTCAGTGCGGCGATGTCTGCCATGCCTGCATACATGTAGCCGGCACGAACGGCGTGACCTACTGCTTCATCTTGTTCAACGACTGGCAGATGGCTCTGGCTGTAGTCGCTCAGTGAGTGGTAGTAGCCATCAGCATCGTAGAGTCCGCGGCGGGTCTCTTTCCATGCAGGGTCTTTCTTGCCTCGCTTGTCGAGGAAGAACTTGGCTTGATCAAGATATTTCTTGTCACCTGTGGCGATGTAGAGTTTTGCCAAACCCATCTCGGCAATCTGATGACCTGGCACCACGCTTGCCTGACCAGACTTGTCGCCTACCTCGCGGCAAACGCAGTCGGCATACTTGATGGCGACATTGAGGAAGTTACGCTTGCCTGTGGCGTAGTAGTGTGCCACAGCGGCTTCGCAGAGGTGGCCGAGGTTGTAGAACTCGTGGCTAAGGTCTTCTACACGTTCCCAACGCTTGGCTCCTGCCCACTCATGAGGGTGCTGAGGATTCTGGGTACGGGAGGTGTAGAGGTAGCCATCAGGCTCCTGACCCGACGCGATGACAGCAATCACGCTGTCCACATACTTGTCCAGACGACCGCCCTTGAACTTAGCGTTGGGGTAGGTCTGCAAGAGGTAACTGGCACCTTCGATGGTCTTGTAGGGGTCGGTGTCGTCGAAAGAGTAAGTGCCTCGCTTGATTTCAAATACTTTCGAGGGGTCTTTCAGGTGCTCGGCAGCATTGCTGAAGTTGGTGTAACGTCCTGTCTCCTCGCTCTTGGAGAATGCGAGTGGGATGGTGACATCTTGACTTGCCTGCAAACGCTGTCCCCAGAAGGTATTCTGAGCGACTTTGACTTTTGTGAAAGGCACCTGTGTGATGGGGTAGCCACCGTTCTTGTCCTGGGCTACCATCGTGACAACAGAGGCTGCTGCCAGAGTGAATGCGATAAGTTTTTTCATAAATATAGGTTGTATAAATCAGTTAATATGCAAATGATTGTTGTTGCAAAGGTAAGAATTTTCATCGAAAGACAAAAACAATTGGACGATAATGTGATAATTGTGGACGATTGTGTTAGTTTCTCCCTTCCTTTTATGGGCATGACACTCAAATACTTCCCCTATAGTCTTGTCAGAATGAAAAGAAAACCGTAACTTTGCAGTCGCAAAGTGACAGCCAACGGCAAAGTTTGCTGACAAAAAGCATTTACAAACGAATTTTTTCAAACGTTTTTCACTTTTTTAAGCGTAAAGAGATAACAAAACATAAACAATTTGGGCTTATGGCAGAAAAATTGGAAGTGAAGGAACTTGCCGAAGTGGCGGTTCGCTTTTCAGGTGATTCTGGCGACGGCATGCAGTTGGCCGGAAACATCTTTTCTACAGTGTCAGCCACTGTAGGTAACAGTATCAGTACTTTTCCTGACTATCCTGCAGACATCCGTGCCCCGCAAGGGTCGCTGACGGGTGTGAGCGGCTTTCAGGTGCACATCGGTGCGGAGATGGTTTACACTCCAGGCGACAAGTGCGACGTGCTGGTGGCAATGAACGCTGCAGCACTGAAGACACAATATAAATATGCGAAACCGGGGGCTTCCATCATCATCGACACCGACTCGTTTCAAGCAGCCGACCTGAAGAAAGCGGCATTTGCCACTGAGGACTATCTGGGCGAGATGGGCATCGACCCCGATCGTGTGATTGCTTGCCCCATCACCACGATGGTGAAGGACTGCTTGGCAGACAGCGGCATGGATGTGAAAGCCATGCTCAAGTGTCGCAACATGTTCGCTCTCGGACTCGTCTGCTGGCTCTTCGACCGCGACCTCAACATTGCGTTCAACTTCCTCAAGGAGAAGTTCGCCAAGAAGCCGGGTGTGGCAGAAGCCAACATCAAGGTGATTCAGGCAGGTTACGACTACGGACACAACACACACAGCAGTGTGGCAAATGTCTATCGCATCGAGACGAAGAACAAGGTGCCTGGACGCTATATGGACATCACAGGCAACAAAGCCACTGCCTACGGCTTCATTGCCGCTGCCGAAAAGGCGGGCTTGAAACTCTACCTCGGCTCTTATCCCATCACACCAGCCACCGACGTGCTCCACGAACTGTCGAAGCACAAGTCGCTGGGTGTGACTACCGTGCAGTGTGAAGACGAAATCGCAGGTTGTGCATCTGCTGTAGGCGCTTCCTTTGCAGGAGCACTGGGTGTGACCTCCACATCGGGCCCTGGCATCTGCTTGAAGAGCGAAGCCATGAACCTTGCTGTCATTATGGAGTTGCCACTCGTGGTGCTCGACGTGCAGCGTGGTGGCCCTGCTACGGGTCTTCCCACCAAGTCAGAGCAGACAGACCTCTTGCAAGCCCTCTTCGGACGTAACGGCGAATCGCCCATGCCAGTCATTGCAGCCACCTCACCCACTGACTGCTTCGATGCTGCCTATACGGCAGCCAAGATGGCACTGGAGCACATGACTCCTGTCATCCTCATGACCGATGCATACGTAGCCAATGGTTCGGCTGCATTCAAGTTGCCAAATCTGGCTGAATACCCAGCCATCAACCCTCCATACGTGCCCGAAGAACTGAAAGGCTCATGGACACCTTACCTCCGCAATCCAGAGACGGGTGTGCGCTACTGGGCAGTGCCCGGTCGTGAAGGGTTCCAGCACATCCTCGGCGGATTGGAGAAAGACAACAAGACGGGTGCCATTTCTACCGACCCAGAGAACCACGACCTGATGACCCATCTGCGTCAGGAGAAAATCGACAAAATCCAAGTGCCCGACCTCGAAGTGCTGGGCGACAAGAACGATGCCGACCTCCTCATCGTGGGCTTCGGTGGCACTTACGGACACCTCCACGCTGCGATGGACGAACTTCGTGCTCAAGGCAAGAAGGTGGCACTGGCTCATTTCAAGTTCATCAACCCACTGCCCAAGAACACCGCTGCTGTCCTCAGCAAGTACAAGAAGGTGGTGGTAGCCGAACAGAATATGGGTCAACTCGCCGCTTGGCTCCGCATGAAGGTGGATAACTTCACCCCCGAACAGTTCAATCAAGTGAAGGGACAACCCTTCGTGGTCAGCGAACTCGTGGAGGCATTTAATGAGATAATTAACAAGTAGTTTTTTTCAACAACGAATTTTTCGAATTTAACGAATCGTGTAAAGAATGCCACAAGCGGCGACGAATGGAATCGAATGGCAATGGAAACTCAACGAAGAGACTTGATATATCCTCAAGAAACCTACGAGATTATCGGGGCTTCAATGGCGGTGCATAACGCCCTTGGTAGAGGCTTTACAGAAAAAGTCTATCAAGAGGCTTTAGCGATTGAGTTTCAGGAAAGAGGCATACCCTTTCAGCGTGAAATAGAAATCCATGCTGTTTATAAAGGTAACACACTTTCGGCAACCTTCATTCCAGATTTTATCTGCTATGATAAGATTATTGTTGAACTGAAGGCTGTGAAAGATTTGGAAGATGTGTATCGTGCACAGGCTCTTAATTATGCCAAAATAGCGGGCTTTCGATTGGCTCTCCTCATCAACTTCGGTGAATCACGTTTGGTTGCAGAAAGACTTCCCATTCTTGCGTGACATCTTACATTCGTTTTTATTCGTTGTCGTCCACGACATTTCCCCTCGCTTATTCGTAAAATTAGATTTATTCGTTGTTAAAAAATAAAAACATTATGAGTTTTACAGTTCAAGATTATAAAAAAGGTCAGCCACGTTGGTGTCCTGGCTGTGGCGACCACTTTTTCCTTGCCTCCCTCCACAAAGCAATGGCAGAAATAGGTGTGGAGCCTTGGAACAACGCTGTTATTTCTGGCATTGGATGTTCATCCCGTCTGCCACACTATATGGCAACCTACGGCATGAACACCATCCACGGACGTGCTGCTGCCATCGCTACGGGTTGCAAGGTGGCAAACCCCGACTTGACCGTGTGGCAGGTGAGTGGTGACGGCGATGGTCTTGCCATCGGTGGTAACCACTTCATCCATGCGAATCGTCGCAACATCAACCTCAACATGATTCTGCTCAACAACCGCATCTATGGTTTGACAAAGGGGCAGTACTCCCCCACTTCTCCTCGCGGATTCGTGTCGAAGTCAAGCCCTTATGGCACAGTGGAAGACCCCTTCCGTCCTGCCGAACTCTGCTTCGGTGCACGTGGACACTTCTTTGCACGTGCCGTCGCCACCGATGCTGCTGGTACGGTGGACATCCTCAAGGCTGCCTACAATCACAAGGGTGCTGCCGTGTGTGAGATTCTGCAGAACTGCGTCATCTTCAACAATGGCACCCACGATGCCGTCTATTCGAAAGAAGGACGTGCCAAGAACGCCATCTATGTGGAGCATGGCAAACCGCTCATCTTTGGTGAGAATCGCGAGTTCGGACTCATGCAGGAAGGCTTTGGGCTGAAGATTGTCAAGATTGGCGAGAACGGCGTCACAGAGAAAGACATCCTCATCCACGACGCCCATTGCGAAGACAACACCCTCCAACTCAAACTTGCCCTCATGGGTAACGGCGACGGCTTCCCTGTGGCACTCGGCGTCATCCGCGATGTGGATGCCCCCACCTACGACGACAGCGTGACCGCTCAAATCGAAGAAGTCAAGGCGACGAAGAAATATCACAACTTTGCGGAATTATTGGAGACCAACGACATCTGGGAAGTGAAGTAATCTCCCTCCCCCAATAGGGCAAATATCGTAAACTTTACTTGTCAAAACGACAATAAAGAATGGCGAAAGCGGTAAAAATCACTGCTTTCGCCATTCTTTATTTACTTTTTGTTTTGTCCTTTCATCCTAAAAATGTAATTTTGGCATCTCTCGTGTGTGTATGTATGTGCGCATAATGTATGTGTGTGCATATCTAAAAATCGCCCCCAATACTCCACGAGCAACCCAATTATGAATGCAATAACAATACCCGCCAGCTTGACTTACGTCACAGGGGCTGATGAGGATTCTACGACACAATATTAATGATATATTTCTAAGATATATGAAGACGAAAATGAAGCGAGATATTGACGGAATGTGGAGTGATGTGGATACCACAAATACAAATACCATACTTTCAGGGCAAAAGTGCCATACTTATGCCTCGAAAGTGCCATACTTAGCAGGGCTAAACACCATACTTGCAAAGACGATTCTCCTGGTTTTGCTGTTCCTCGTTGGGGGAGTGGTGAGTGAGGTGTGGGGAGAAAGCTACACATATATTGTTATCAATCATTCAGGCGAACAAGCCATCAAAGAGACGGTTACGGAGACTTCAGGACAGACCCCCGACATTACACGCACTACGAAGATAGCCAGCCCGCTGGTTACGAAGTGGTTCTACTATAGCGACGAGGAGTGCACTACAATCATGAGCACGCTTCCGGCCAGTGATGCTACTATCTATGTTCGCTACTCGCACAACTACAATCGTGAGCTGTTCAATCTGAATCGTAACATTGCCTACCAGATAAAGTATGGCGACTATTACTTCAGCAACAACGGCAACAACAAAGACCTGAGATTCTTTCAAGCGACAAATGCCACACTCACGTCAACTCCAGGCTATGCATCCTGGACTTTCGACGGAAACGACCCCTATCGCATTCAGCTTTTCAACTATGCTACAACTAACGGCTATCCTTTCTTGCATGAAAATGGTACGGATGCGCACATGTACCCTGGACAGTCGCCTGGAAATATGGATACGAAGTTCTTTACTATCTTAAACAGCCCCACTTGTAGCGGCAAATACATCGTTGCTGCCGTCTGCGTGCCTAATGGGAAATACAAAGCTCTGCGAAAGAATGGAGAGTATGCGTGGGGACGAGTAGAAAATGCCGTTTCTAATATTAACAATGACGACTGCTGCTTCACCATCGTGAACGATGCAGCCATCGCCCCGTCAAGTCACAACTACACCTACTACGTGGTGAACAAAAGTGGCGAAGTGACCGTGTGGAACTTCTGCAAGCAGTCAGCCGGCACGGCGCCCCACATTCCTGATATTATCAAGACTCCGCTGCTTGCCGACAATGCGTTCCACTACTACACATACAGCGACAGCTACCGCACGGCAGGCGAGGGCGTGACCTATGGCGTGTGGTCAGACCTGGCCAAGTGGAATACAAAAGATAACACCAACGATATTGTTCCATATGGGAAATATACCATTCCCGGAGGCACAGCAGAGCTAACCACACTACCTGCCGCCAATACAAAGATTCTTGTAACGTATGATGCTAACCCTACTATTCAAGAGGTAAACGGATTGACAATTGATATTAACGGGGGTACGTCATACAACATAAATCTGGAAAACACCAATAACACGGGATACCTCTATTCTGATGGTTCTAATTTCGCAAGAAATACAGGTAGCGTCAATGAAACCACTCTTGCATCGCAAGATTATTTGTGGTCGTTTGGCGGCAATGACCCATACAACATACAGCTACGTAGCGAAAAAGTGGGCAACACATACCAGTTGGCAAACAATGAAACGAGTCGCCAAAGTGAGGTAGACCCCCAAAATAGTGGATTCTCTTTCCAATTATACAGTTCCGTCAGTCGTAGCAGCTCCACGTCATACCCGTTCAACTCCTTTATCCTCATGCAAGGTGATGATGGCAAGTTTGAGTTGATGTACACTTATCAGAAGGGTATGTCTATGTCTGGAGGAAATATTTATTCATATGCCTATCCATATTTGTCAACCAACAACGCAGGAAATGGACTGATGATAA
The DNA here is from genome assembly GCA_017483605.1 of Bacteroidaceae bacterium. Classification (GTDB taxonomy): domain Bacteria; phylum Bacteroidota; class Bacteroidia; order Bacteroidales; family Bacteroidaceae; genus Minthosoma. The sequence continues at coordinate 38,689 of JAFUWG010000026.1, forward strand.
GAGGTGTATGGCGTCATTCTGTTGATGCCAGCAGATGGGCTCATGGCGGTAGAGACATACAAGTTGTGCTAACCCCCAGCCTCTCCAACTGCGACTATAACTTCAAGCTGGTGCGTAACGGTGACGTTGAATCGACCGTGACCGTAGCCGACAAGCCTGCCGGTGGCAGCATAGCAAGCATCATGCCGGCCAGCATGGAAGACGCCAATGCAAGCGGCTATCTGTTCTACCCCACGCTGGCCGATGCACTGGCTGGCACAAACGCCATCACGACACTACCCTTCGACAAGAGCCTCAGCGTTGACATCTTCGTCGTGTGCACTTATGCTGCCGTCAGTGTCACCTACCGCATCATCAACAAGAGCAGCAAGCTTGTATTTGGCGACATTACAGGTACCTTTACGCCTGACAATACACCAGAAGAGAATCTGCCCAATGCCTATCAGAGCCCGTTAGCCACCAACTATCGTTTCTACACCAATGGAGGCTATAACAGTACTGCCGACACCTATACTCCCACAAATCCGATAGACCAGACAAGTGCCCCTTACATTCCTGCGGCCAACGACGTCATCTATGTACTATACGACTACAACCCTTCGAACAGCGTCACAATGGGTTCCAATACGTTGACCATTGACCTGACGGGTAATACTGTTTACAAGTGGAATCTGCAATCGGAGGGTTCACCTAAATGGCAAATGGTGAATGGTTCTACTAGCACAGTAACGTTTAACGGAAAGAATGTCACTCGTGTCCAGCTTGACCAAAGTCATACTGATACGCCTTCAACATGGACGGGCAATTTCCTTTGGACGCTGGAAGGGAGTGATCCCTACGATATCGTTATCCGCAATGTAACCTATCCAGACTATTTCTATTCGTGGCAGGATGGAACGGGCTCTCCTACAGGAAAGACTCACAAATACGTCTGGAATGAGACACAGGCCACGGCTAGCGGGGCTGCTTTCGTCAAGCATTGGGCGCTACTCACAGGCAACAAACTGTTTAGTGAGAACGCAGGCGATGGCTATGTACTTTTCCACCATGATGATGGTTGGGCAAACAGGGTGCCTTATACGAGCATTGCCTCAAATAACGAGGCCGAAGTACTGTTTAGTTTGCCTGCTTTAGTTACCTACCACGTAGTAAACAAGTCGAACCAGATTGCCATCTCCAAGCAGGAAACATCGGGCAGCACAATCGCTATGCCCACGGAGTTGAAGTCACCATACATTACAAACAACGCGAACTATCTGTTCTTCAACACACAGGCCGATGCATACGCCTATAGTAGTGCTGCCGATGCCGCTGCAAGGACAGCTGCCGCCACTAAAGCCATCAGCGGTACCTCCAAGGCAGGACAGGTGGTTTATGTGGGCTATTATTACGACGAGTTGCAAAAGCCTGCCGCATTGCCTGGCTTAAGTGAGTCCCCAGTATGGTATCAGATGTTTACAGGGACAAATAACTATTTCTATCTTTCTGCAACGACGAGCACAAACCCAATATATGCGGGAACAAATGCCGAAACGACTTCGACACCATCGACAGATGACAACTATCTGTGGCGGTTCCTTGGCGGAGACCCATACGGATTTTACATACAAAACCGTGAAGCCGTTAATCTTGGAGAACAAAGTGGAGGAACTTACGACTGGGCTAACAAATCAAAGCTGACGTTCGACCAAATGCACCTTGTCAATGGTGGGTCTTCTTATTTCATCGGCGGAAAATACAGTGCTGAAGGAACGTCTTTCGTCATGCTAAAAGTCGGAACGGAATATAATATTGTCCGAGTAAATCCGGGAGAACCCATTGGTGGTCAGTTCTACTTGCAATTCTTGAAAGCAGACAATTCCAACCCCAAGAGGGTCGTGATGTACAACAACAGCAATTCTCCTGTACCTGCCGCTTACACATCAAACCTGGACAAGGACGACTTCAAATTCTACAGGCTTAGCATGGCTAACTTCAGGTTCCACCTGACCACGCATATAGGAACTCAGAATCTGGTAGAACTGCAGTTGGCAGACATCACGACGGATATCAGTCTGCCGGAAATCCTAAAACGCAAGTTCTGCCGGTATGAATTCTATCTGAACAGCGACCTTTCCACCAGCCTTGTTACAACCTATAAGGATGTTGTTGAGAATGGCACCTTGACAGATGAAGCCTATGACATATACGTAAAGTACTCCACATCAGATGCACTCGGCAACAATCTGTTGCCCTTCGAGGTCAGTACCTCGAACAGCGCCGCCCACTGGTATGTCCTGCATCTTCAGAACGCATCGAACCTCATGTATCGTAGTCAGAACGCGAATCCAAGCAACAACAAAGTGGCTTGTACAACCAGCCCTGTCTATGACAGCAACTACTGCTTCGCATTCACTGGCGACCCCTACGAACTGCAAATCATCAACAAGGCTGCGGGTGACGGCAAGTTTCTTGGCGTGCCTGCCGGTTCCACAGGAGAGAAGAAACCTTGGTTCTACTCTACAGACGATAGTCCCATCATTACCTACGAACTGGTAGATGGTACAAATTATGACGACAATCAGTTCCGTTTACGCGTCTATGGCACTACGGACTATTTCCTGTATTATCTTTCCGAACTGCGCTATAACAACACGCAATACAACAACTTAACCAGCATGGCATGGGTAGAAGAGCTGCCAGAGTTCACTTATACCTACAACATTGTGGATAATACAGGCCGCATTGCCATCAAGTACACCCTGAAGAGCACAGAGAAGGAGCGTACAACAACGACACTCGGCAGCAGCTACACCACACTGCCTGAAGCTATCCGCAGCCCATACATTGACGGTGAGACTCTCACGTTTTACGCCACAGCCACACAACGGAATGACGGAAGTCCAGTCTATGATGCCGACGGAAGGACTGTTTACGACCTCTCGAACCCTATTACGGAACGCCCTGGAACCGATGGGGCAAACATCTACGTGCGCTATACTACGGATCTTGCACACCTGATGGATATGCCGCTGCATCTGAGAGGTGTGCGTGGCTTCGACATGAAAATCAATGGGCATTACATCTACGACAACAGTGGGAGTATCGACCACGAAAGCACTACAGCCAACAAGAGCGAACGTAACCATTTGTGGCACTTCAAGGGACTTGACCCATACGCCGTGCAGGTGGAGAATGTGGGGACAAGCAGACTCTTCACTCATGACACTACTACGCCAGGGCTCTCCCTTGGCTCTGCCACTACAAACACTTACTTCATCCTAATGCAGTATGGCAATGACTATGAGGATGAGACAGAGGACGCTAAAACTGTAAGCAAGATAAAGGTAGAGCTGATGGCTGCCTCATGTAAAGACCTTGCCACGGAAAACTATCACAGCGTGGGTCGCACAACGGGCGATGGCAACAACGCCTCGCTGTTTGCCAATGCCACGGGTTATGAACACGGCAATGACGCCATCAAGATTTTGCTGAATGTGGGGTATATCAACGTCAATTACAACATCGTGGACAAAGCAGGAAAGATTGTCGTGGCCAATATCCCTGGCGAGGAAAGCGGAGGCGTGCCATACTTGCCCGACTCATGGCGCAGCCCTATGGCCAGCAACTTCTACTACTGGCAGGAGAGCAACTTCACGGCGGGAAAAATCAGTGCTGCGACATTCGAATTGAAGGAAGGCGACCATAGCAACACAGCCAACGCCTCGGCTCAAATCACCTCCATCTCCGACCCTGCTGACGGAAAGATTTACGTCACCTACGATGTTAACTCGGCTATCGATCTCAACGGCAGCCAGAACCGCGACAACGAGGGCAAAACATATCTGCTGAAGTTTGCCAATGGCGGAACCTATCAGCTGGAGAACGGCAGTGACGGACTGGCAAGTGCCCAGAAAGCAGTCTATCCCTACAACAATGGCGAGGCCAATCTCTACGTCTATGACAGCGATCGATGGTCAAACCAGCATGATGCTGCCGCCAGCACCCGCACCCGCTGGGCTTGGTATTTGGAAAGCGTAAACAGCGACCCATATCGCGTGAAGGTGGCTTCGTTCCAGAACTACACGCTGACAGAGCCTGACAAATCGGGCGAGGCCAACAAGTATCTCTATCTGCACACCTACGTTCCCGACCCGAGCATAGGCGTGGTGACGGGTGTCACCACCACCCATAGTGCTGTGACCGCCCGTGATGCTGCCGACGTACCGACGGAATACATGATTCTCGGCACCACGGGACACTACAAACTGCTGACCTCAGACTTGGTGAGCGGTTCACACCAGACGGTAACATCCTTTGAGTCATACTGGAAGAACAATCCCACCGTGAAGAACGTGCTCACCTCTGCCGGCTACACAACGCCCACCGCCGATATTACTGAGGGCAGCAGCGAATGGAACTACTTGAAGAACACCATGGGCTGGCACGAATACAGTGCATGGGGCAGCACGGGAACGCCCGACCAGTGGACCTCAGTCTCAACCAAGCGATATAAGTACGAGAAGCACTGGTTCCTGCAAGTGGATATGGGCGACGGTGAGTTCGACTTTGAAGAGGTGACCATCAACGGTGCCCTCGTACTGCTTGACCAGCACGGCTGGGAAATCATGCGTAAGCCTACGGCTAAGAAGGCTGCCTCCAACAAGGCTGCCATCGATGCCGCCATCAGCATCTATGACAGTCCGATGGTGGAACGTTACCACTTCTTCTACAACTTCAGCAAGCGCGGCGGATACCATAAATATTTCCCCACCACAGGGCAGAGCAACAGCAACAACAACTACCACGAGGTGGGGACGGGCACTTCGCTTGCCGACTATACCAACTTCGAGAGTGCCCTGAGCAACAACGGCACGCTGCGCGATGTCTATGTGACCTACGATGTGAAGCCTGCTTACACCGCCACATACACGGGTACCACTGTCAGCGGTGACGGCACGCCCACGCTCGGCACGCCAACCTCCTTCCTGGTGCAGCAGGGAAATAAGTATGCTACGAACGGTAGTGGTACGCTGTCGCCCACTGACGTGCCAACAGAGGGCATGGAGTCGATAGTGACAGGCACTGTCACCAACGATATGCTTTGGTACCTGCAGCCCAATGTCGATATAGACCGCGAGATGGGCTTCATCTATAGCGGCGAGAGTGGAGAGCAAGATTATGCCCCGACACAGGAAGAATTGGAATCAGAATATGTCAGCGAAGGCAAGAACGGCTTTGACCCCTACAATCTGCAAATCAGGAGTGCAGCAGATGTCTCCAAGTATTTCGTGACTAATGCTACAGGAGGCGTAGGCACCCCCGCCACCACCTTGAACAATGCCGACGGCATCACCCGCATCGCCACGGAAACATCATCCCTCTCATTGGGCAGCAATAGTGAGAAATACACGGCAGTCGACCACGACAGCCGCATCGTACATGTCACCAATGCCACCTTCATGGTCGTGCAGGATGCCAACGGCAACATGCACCTCATGCCGCGCTTCGACCATAGCAAGGTGACAGCAAGCCTAAGTTCTATGGCCGACCCGACCACAGCAGCAGCCACAGCTGATGACGATGGTACGAACAGCCCCCTGACCACCCTATTCTTCCTGCCCAACAAAGACTATGTGTATGTTATTGTCGACAACGAAGGGCACGAAGCATTGCGCTATACCTCCTTTGGCGATACAGACCCCATTGTGCCGCTGAAGTTCAAGAGTCCCTTGGCTACAGACTTCACCTTCTACACTTCAACATCGTTCTCTGATGAGAACAGAATCAGTTCGCTGGTCAATGCCACGCTTACCGACAAAACGATTTATGTGCGATATAGCTATAACCCCACAGCCGATGCCGACGGACTGTTACAGGGAACATGGTACAACGCCAAGCTGAACGGTAGCGATGTGAAGGTGACCACAGACGGCATTGTCAAAGAGTCATTCACCAACGATGTCGCCCACCGCTGGCGCTTCATGCAGAATGCGAGTAGCAAAGCTGATCCCTACGCCGTGACGCTGTGGAACGGCACACCGGCAACAGAGGCCTGCGGCAATCGCTACATCATTATGAAGCCCGCCACGGGTGTCTATGCACTGATACAGGCAGGCAACAGTTCTACTACTGAGTATAAATTCCTTGACGGCAGTTCTATACCTACAATCACTCCGCAGACAGGCTACCAGACTCTCAGCACTATTGCCGACACCAAATATTTGACACTGACTCCAGTCCTGCCCGCCACAACCATCACCTACCATATAATCACCCGCACAGGGCAGGTAGCACTCGTAGGCAAAGAAACTTATACAGAGGCTAAGATGAAAGAAGATGATTTCAAGTTTAGCCTGCCAGAATGGATGCGCTCGCCACTGATGAAGAATACTGCCGACACATACAACTATTACGCTGCCATCACAGGTGGAGCAGCCGATGCCTATACCCAGGGGCAGGAAGCTACAGTCTATAACCTCAACGGCGATGGCGTGGTCTATGTGCGCTATGACTACGAGAAGTCACGCATAGCGTTTACAGACTTCAAGTTCATGACTAATTATCTCACGGAAGCACCCATCGACCTTTCGGGGCAGGTTCCGTATGTCATCAGTATCGGTGGCAATCATAACTTGCGTCAGGTAGAAAAAAGTGGCGAAAATGCAAATACTGTCACTCTACAGAGCAATGGTGACAACCTATATAACAGTGAAATGCGCATGAAGGGTGCCACCTCATGGTTACTCTACGGTAATGACCCCTACGAAGTGTCGTTCATCAATCCCACCTATAGTACCACCAAGGTCTTGGCTGCCCAGACTCCCGCTGGAGTTGTTACGAGCGACGGCCAAAATGGCGTGACCATGTATATGGCAGAGCCTGATGATGCCGACTACCCCCACAAGACCTTCATGATACTTAAAGCCAAAGACGATGGAGTGAACTTGGCTGGTCAGATGGGACTGAAATTGTACGTCACGGGACATGATGATTTGTTTATCTCCGAGAATGGCAAGATGAGCCTTTGGCAGGATGATAAACCATATTGGGAGCGACGAGCCTCGACGTTAGAACCTGGCAATCGCCAATACTATAGCCGTGTATGCTTCCGCCCCAACGTAGTGTACCGAGTCATCACCAACAAGGGCAAAGAGGCCGTCCACGCCTACTCCGTGCGTGGCAGTGACTATGATTCTAAAAATAAAATAGTCATTCCAGAATACATCCAGACACCACTGCTCAACAAGCAGGATTTTGTATACTACACCCAGCGTCCCACATGGGATGCTGTTGCTGAGAGACTCGTCACCGACGAGACATCGCGCCTTGACACTACGGCACTGACTATGGCCGACGTGGTGACACAGCACATAGGCACTGTCTACGTACGCTATACTTACAGCCGCGAAGACAGTCCGCTCACCTTCCCCGACGGCATCGGTGCGACGACCCAACAAGGACTGGATTTGAGTGGCAACACCTGGTATAATATGGCTACTCGTACGCTGTCAGAAGACTCAGGATTAGGCACAAAATACGTTTACTACAACCAACTGGCCTATATGAAAACCGAGACCGGGATGGAACATTCCAGCCAGTTCGAGACGCTCACCGATTATGGCAATGGCACCCCAGGTCTTTCAGACAAACGCATGCTTTGGCGCTTTGTCGGCGATGACCCCTATGCCATACGCATATACAATGGCAGTATGTCAGGGAAATATCTTTCGGGCATCCGCGAGGCCAATGCATTCACTTTTGTCGATGAAAACAGCAATGCCGAAATCGAGTCATTCTTCCTGCTGCGAGCAAAGGGTCAAGACGACCGTATGATACGGGACGACCAGGCCGGCCTCTCATTCTTCATATCTGGTCAAGACTTCGAAACCCGCCAGACACAGAGCTTTATCAACGTACTTAGCAAGAAGATAAGCTACTATACCAATGATGCCATACTGAAGTCGTCGTATAGCAACACATGGCAATGCTATCTGCTGACATCGGGTAGCGGAGGTACAAGCGGTGGATGGGTGTCATTCTTCAAGGCACCCGTGGCACGTAAGTACCGCTATCATGCCATGAATTGTACGACTGGGACACCGACAGAGACGTGGTCTGCGGTGTTGGAGCACGATTGGTTGACCCCTGTGGTGTTGGAGGATGATTTTGTACGACTCTATGCCATGTATGAGAAGAAAAGCGGAAATGTCAATAATGACGAGGTGACAGGCACCAACCAGTTCGACACTCGAGAGGGGCTGACCGATGTGGCACAGTTCTATAGTGATCAGGAAATGAAGACTCGTATATATGATAATTCCAATGATGTAAAGACTTATGATGTTTACCCAACCATTGATACCGACGACATCTACGATATCTACTTTAAATACTGTTTGGATGAGGAATCAGAGGTGAAGGGCAGAAAGTGGGAAGATTTGGTGAGCAAAAAAGATGACATTGCACAGGATGTACAGACCTACAGAGGTGATGATAAGCAGGAAGGGCAGGGGCGACTGACAAAGGATACGATGCGTGCAAACTGGTTCTTTATGGTGCTTGATACAGACGGGGATGCCACGAAGGATGTGGGCAAGCGGATGTTCTTGCGGCGTGAAGATGATGGCAGTGTGGGGTGGATGGATAATGACTACGCTCTGCATAAGGACCGGGCGGAAAACTATAACTCGTGGACTTATCACCGATTGGCAGAATGGTATAAGGCTGGTGATAATGACGGCTTCCGAGAGGGTCGATGGTTATGGACTTTTGTGGGTGATGACCCTTATAATATCCGCCTGTTGAATATGGAGTCGGCTGTGGGTGTTGATGCTGAGGGTGAAGGTGTCTATACGCTGAACGGTGCGGAGGATTGCTGGACAGTGGCAAGCAATCAAGAGATAACCACGACAAAAAACAACGTGACGACGACCACTACAACATATCCTGTCAGCATTCCGACGGAAAAGCCGACAAAGAATGACACGTGGGGGCTTTGCAATGGATATGGCTCGGAGGGTACTATCAGCCTCCAGTTGCCTTTCACCAATGAAACGAACCATACTACTCTTTATTGGCAGATGGCAGACCGTGTTGTTGGCGGCCGACGTGCCAATGACCGTTCCAACGCCCTCTTGTTGTTGCCATACGAGCCGATGGTCTATGAGGATGTGAACCTTGTGATTCGCCGCAGTGATGAGGTGGAACAGTATAAAAATAATAAGATAGGGCTCACGGACATGAAGACAGGTATCTCAAAACTCTATTTCGCGGCATCGGAGCGAATGTTTGAGTCGGGTGACATAATTGACATGAGCGATGAGAAGTCTTTGCCGCTCAATGTACGTCGTGCCTTCTGCAACTACACGCTCTATAGCGATGTCTTCAAGACGGTGGGTGGTGAGTACACCATTACAGAGGGTCCTTATCCTACAACGGTTCAGGCGACGACTGAAGGCACATGGAGCGGAACGGGAGAATATATACAGAAAGGTGACAGGCTTTATGATGAAGACGGTAAACCCGTATGGACTTATCGTAACGCAGACGGCACTCCTGCTCCCGGTGGTGCCCAGAGCATCTACGCCTCATACGAGGTGACGAGTGATGTCTTCTTGAAGTCTGCACCGACGGAGGAAGAGATGAAGGAGATGGCGGCAAACAATGACCATGTTTACTTCATGGACTTCCCTGATGCCAACGAGAAGAACCCACACCATGCTTATTTTGAGCCGCAGGAAACGTTCAAGTCGCAAACTGGTGATGTGACGACAAAGAAGGTGGATGGAATTTATCGCACAGAAAAGAAAAAATGGGACGAGACAAAAAAGGAATTTGTGGATGACACAGACCAGATTTACAACCACAGCCACTTCAAGACGACCGACAACCGTATGACCTCGGTGCCAGAACGGTTGAAGTGGTACTTTGTGGGCGATCCCTACAAGGTGCAGGTCTATTGCACGGCTGGTGCATGGGGTAGCAACAACGCATCTTCCAACCCTCAAACCGTGGCTGCCAACCTCTGCCGTTTCGACCCCACCGAGACCAACTTCCAGTTTGTGGTCGATTGTGTGCATCTGCGTGTTCCTGACTATTCCAATATCGACAATCGAGACACCTTGATTCCTACCGACGAGGACGGCAATTTGCTGACAGAAGAAGCCTTTCACAATCGTCACTACAATCAGCCCTACTTCCACGATTTCTACTGGGAGTGTGTGCCCGCAGTGAGTGACGACGAGAATGCTTTTGCCCTTCGTTTCAAGGAGGACAACGACCTGCTGGGCTACCGTAATGTGTACTACTATCTGGCACATGACGGACTGAACAAACAATATCGCAGCGGGGGAGATAACGTCACTTACAAAATCAACTTGAGTTATAACCCTAACAATGAGCGTCACCAAGCAGGAACCTATGCAGGCTACCATGCTGCCAACGACCAGAACACCGTCATTAAGTTGGTGCAACCAGCCAAGGTCTATGTGACGGTGAACCGTAAGGCTGATGGAGAGAATCGCTATGATGACAAATCCAAAGTGGTGGAGGATGAACTTTCGGAATACTACGGATTGGGTGAGACCATCACTGAAGTGCCACGCCACTTGCAGCGTAAATTCGTTCAGTATGGAAATCTGACCAACACAAAGACAGGTTCTTCTCTCAAACTGACGACGGAGAATGCCACATCATTCCAGACCTGTTCTGCTCACAGCGACAAGGTCCATGTGACAGGCACTCAGATTGACCCTGTCTTCAAGTTTAGTGTGGACTATACAGTGGCTGACCTTTCCAATGAAAACAATGGTGCTCATTACTTCACACCAAGCATGGGGAGCACGATGCAGTGGCTCGACATGACGGTTGGCAATGGCAACTGGCTCTACTATGACAAAACCAACAAGACAGATGACAAAGAAAATACGACGCTGGTCAGCAATTACCGCACAGCCGTGAACAACAACTCTGCCAATGGATGGGAAGACGGTTTGAAGGGTCTGCACTGGGCGTTCGTTGGTGATCCGTATGACTTTACGATTGTGAATAGACGGCGGTATGAAGATGGTGATGGAAATGGTAAGCAATGGTTAGTTGGCACTAAGACGACCATCGGGGACTCTATCATTTGGCCAACCCATTTAGCATCCTCTGTTGCAGAGGGTTCAGAAACGTCCACTTTTGCGACATCTTCTGACAAAGTCACCCACTGGTCACTCCAAATGTGGAAGGTTGCACCTCAAAGTGGTGGGGTTTACCAGTCAGGCAATAGCGATGGAAATTATTTCTTGCGTACATCTTCTTTGAAGGCAGATGAAAATGACGCTATCAACGGCTCTTCTGGCAATCAGACCAGCAACTACTGGCGTATGGTGAGGGCAAACTATACCAGTTCAACTCCTGCCAGTTATTTTGAGGCAGTGCCATTCAGCCTGTCCGACCTTGCAACATACAATAACGACAAATACTCCGCCAACTACTCTGCATCAATGAACGGATTGGGCGTCACTCAGCAGTTGCTCGAAATCCGTACCGCTGTGGCAAAAGACGAAGACAATGCGAACAACGACTGTTTCGATGCCAACATCTACATCTACAATAAGACGACGGGTGAATTGAAGGCACAACTGAAACATATTGAGTTGAAGTATGCCAACATTGAAACGGCTCTGCCGCAGACATTGCGTCGATATGGTTGCAAATACCCTGAGGCTTATCAGATTTATTCTGTTGAAGGGGATGGAACATTTTTCAGCCATCTCTCAACGTCATCACCTATCACAGAATTTTCGGCAGAGGCACTTTCCACAGAAAAGGCTATCACGGAAGACGGTAAGAAATACATTGAAATAGCCTACCTCTACACCGTCACCGACGATGTGGCACAATTCTTTACCACCCAAGACGAGGCGAACAAAGACGAGTATCTGTGGGCAAATGCATACTACAAGTGGAACCAGACCTACTCAGGCACGAACCAGCGTATCGTCTATTACGAGCAAGAATTTGACCACTATGTCTATAATGCCCAAGGGCAAATCATCGACGAAGTCTATAAGACCGTGGAGAAAGTGAGGTATGAAACAGGTACGACCACCACGCCTGCCTATGGTTGGGTAAACAGCCATACCGACACGGAAGAGGCATACGGCAATGTGCGTCTGCAAAGCGACGATGATGCCTTGAAGTGGGCACTTGTGGGTGACCCCTACGACTTCACGTTGAAGAACTATGCCAAGTATCTGGTGGATGACAACTCGTCGCTCAATTCCGGCGGTGGCACCATCAACTTCTCGCTCACCGACAACGCACGCTGGGCTTTGGCACAGAGCACCGAACCACAGAAGGATGCCGATGGAAAGATTGTGAAGGACGCTCAAGGCAAGACACAATATCAGTACTATCTTGCCCTCATCAACGGCGATGGCACCATTTTGCAATATGTCACCTTCGACCGTGCCAAAAATGGGCAAGACCTCCCTTCTTACGAGCAGTATCTGAAACTGCAAGGTTCACCCATCGCAACCGACCCAACAGCCAACCGCTACAATGCCAGCGATGTCAAGCCTTTCTATCTGACAGGCCTGCTCAGTCTTGCTAACACGGTGGTTTATCACCTTGTCATCGCCCATCAGCACTCGCTGGACTATGAGGACGCCAAGACCAAGGAGATAGCCGATACCATCAATGCACATCTGGAGGAATTCTTGAAGTACAAGAACAAGGACTATTTGAACTATATTGAGGAGAAGACAACTGATGGCGGCATTCGGTATTATGACTATAAAAGTGGTGCCACCGACGAGCAGCGAGCAAACTTGAACAATCTGCTGAAAACTGCCTCTCTCCGCGACATCGTCAGTTTCCCCATCAAAGACCGTGAAGTGGAAGGTGTCGGCATCGGCAACCGCTTGAATGTGCCGTGGTACATGCGTCGCCAGTTCTGCAAGTACACACTCTATCAGAGAGATGTGTTACGTTCTGTGACCAGCGATCGCCCCGTCTATTATAAAGATGCCAATGGCAACTATACCGATGCCAATGGTAACATTGTTGATGCAGACCATAAAGTGCAACGGACTTTCGTTGAGAATGGTGTGGAGAAACCTGCCTACGAGATTGACTGGGTATCTGTCACCCAATATGAAGGAAACGATTCACAGAAATTGGCTGATAAAGAGACTGTTCAGCAGGAGAATGGGAAACCCATTACCAAACTGAACAACAGCCACCGCAACCGTCGAGTGGTGGTGGACGTGGTCTATGAGGTGGATCCTGAGCAGTTCCGTTTTTCCGAGAATGGTAGAAATACCACAGCATGGTATTCAATGATGACCAATAACAAAAAGGACGGTTTGATGAACTTCTCTTACAAGGACGGCGTGGGTGCTCGACAGGACCGCACCTACCACTACACCAACAACTACCTCTGGGCACCCGATGGCGACCCATACGGCTTTGTGCTCCGAAACCGTTACGCCACCGTCAACGGAACGGGTTGGGACGATGTGGTTGTGACCACAAAGGGACACCTGCCCAAGGACTCCACCGACACCGAAATAACGTCGGATGTGGCGGGTACGGTGCCAATGTATCAAGCCACCTACACCAGCCAATCCAGCCAAGAAGGTTTGGCGAAATTCGTTGACGAGCGTATCGTCCACTTCCTCACGGGGGCAAAGCGAACCGACGGCACGGAGGTGACCACCGATGGAGCCGCCAACGCCATCTATGAGATGTTTGTTGGCAAGACGACCAATGCCTTCCTTATGCACCCCACCAGTGCATGGGTGGACACAGACAAGGATAACTTCAAGAGTTATTTCATGAAGCATATCATTACGGATACTCATTCCAAACTGGTTGAAGAGGAGGCGAACACCATCTTGGAAGACGACGATGCCAACTGGCATTTGGAAACCACCGCCGAACAACTGATTCCTTACTTCGAACGGGCTGGTTATGTGGGCGGTTTGAAGCCCGTAGAGGCAAGCAAATTCGAAAACCTCTCCCTCTACAACAGTTTGCAGGAATATGTGAAAGACGAGACCTTACCCCGTGACTATAGCGTGATTGACAAGGCAAGGAAGTTGGTGTACGGAGGTAAGTTCTATCAGAACAACAATGGCAGCAAGGGGAATGTGGTGGAATACACAGCATCTCGTCCAGCAGAGGGTCTGATTTTCGAGAGCGACAACCTCATCAACATGACTCAAGGTTACTATCGCATCAAGGCGTTCTCGGAAACAGCATTGAATAAAGAGGAAGAAAACATCTCGAACACAGGTGTCCGTGGCATTGTGGGTCCACGCTACGTGAGCGGTTACCGATTCCTGTCTGAAGCGTCTGACTCGCCGTGTAATCTTCACTTCATCGAGACCACCGAAGAGAATGCCACGATTCATACGTATGGAGCGTTGAAGGAAAAGATCGGCAACAGCAATGAAATGTTCGACCACCAAGCCATGCGTGGCAATATCGAGATTCTGCCAGTGGAGTATGACCCATCGAGCATCTTCTATTTTGAGCCTTCCAGCAATGACCCATTCTCTCGTTACACGTTCGGCACGCAGGATATGGAAGTACATGCTCGTGCTGGTGGTTCGGAGGGAAATGGAAAGACAGCGTTGAAATCTAAAGAAAGCGAACCTGCCACCGACTTCAGTAAGCAGTTCCGTATTGATGACATCGGTGGTACTGCCGTTACTTTGCGAACGCTTAAGAATGGAGGGACTGACGAGAACTGGAATCAAATGGTGGAGAACAATATCCAGACGAACTACCTCTGCATCGATGCCAATCACCGCTACCGTATTTCTTGCCAAAGCAACAATGAGTTGGAAGAAAACGACAGCAACAACGATGGGTTGGGCATTCAAGACACCAAGTGGCTCCTCCAACCAGTGGGTACACAGACCGAATGGCCATACAATCAGATGCCGCTGAGAGTGGAGGTGCAAAAGGCGGAAAAGACCAGTGCGACCGAAGAGCGTTACAACTACTATGGTTCGCTCTATGTGCCTTTCGACACAAGGCTCAGTTCAACGGTGGACAATGCCTTTACCGTCACCTCCAGCCCGTCGCTTACAGGTGACGTGGGCACGATTCGACTCGGTTCTGTCAGCCAAATCAATGAGAAAGGTAACGGTCAGTTCATTCCTGCCGCATGGCCTGTGGTGATGAAGACAAACAGCCCGAAGACGGGTGTGTGGATGACTTGGAACGAAACGACCAAGAAACTGGAGGAGGATGCCACCCATAAGCGGTATTATGTGAACCTCGCTCTGCCCACCACCACTCCGACCACTGTTGCTGGCATGATAGGCGATGCAGGCAAGATTCAACTCAAAGGTGAGTATATGGAGCAGAAACTGGAAGGTGTAGGTGGTGGAAGTAAGGTCATGGTGTTTGGATTGCCATTTAAGGAGGTGGGAGGCAACACTACCACCGAAGATGCCCTTACATATTATGCCTATCAAGATGCAAGTACCACCGATGGTACGGCTAAGGTTGGCTTCTATGTGAATGAGAATTGGTGGAGAGAGCAAGGCACGGATGGAAAGACTGAAAATGATGGTTCTGCTGAAACCTCCTTCCTTGCGACCGCTCGCAACGCCACTGCTGAACAACGTAGCAACCTCTACGTCTATCACAACAAGGTATATTATATCTATTCTGGCGAAACTCCTGCCAAGCCACGCATCATCGCCATCTTCGACGGTGACGAAGAACTGGACGATGAGCCGCAGGAGCCGGAAGAGCAGGACTTCACGGAACAGAAGGAAACACCGTGGCCTTGCGATGTCTATGACCTTGCTGGCCGCAAGGTGGCAACGCACGAGACTCCGCAGACGCTTCGCCAGAATCATCCCGGCTTGCCGAAGGGTGTTTACATTTTTGGTCACATGAAAGTATTAGTAAAATAACGAAGATGAAACGGTTCTATATATATAATATGTGTAAGTGGGTGGCGTTGTCCCTTCCCCTCTGTGGGTTGTGGGGCTGTGCCGACCATTGGGATGACTTCACTCCCAAGCATGAGGAAGAGCAACAGGAAATCGCTTTCACCGCCACGGTGGTGAGCAGTCGGCAAGAAACTCGTGCTGACTGCTCATTGCGTGACATCAACGAGACATCATTGCTAAAAACTGATGCGAACGGCTATGCTGTAGGTGTGTTTGGGTATTACACCGGGCAGGATACGTGGACTTCCTCGGCTTCTGCCAACTTTTTCTTCAATCAGAAAATGAATGTTGAGGCTTCCGAAAATGGCAAGAATGCCCTTGCATATCCGGGCGATACGTTGAAACGCTATTGGCCTAATGGGAAATTGACGAGTGATGCCGAAAAATACGAATACGCCTCCTTTTGGGCATACTATCCCTATAATGAGTCGGATGACCCTGGTGCATACGGTATCGCCATCGTGCCCTCTCAGCAGACGGCGGCATTAGGCAAGACTTATGGCATCACAAACGGGAGTGGTATGGGCAGCATCAAGTTCACCATGCACACCGATGCCTCCGAACAGAGTGACTTCCTTATCAGCGACTTGGTGGCTGACCGTTCACGCACCACGAATCCTGTGAGAGATGATAAATCTTCTACCCCTGTATCTTTTACCTTCCACCACATGTTGGCACAGGTGCGTCTCTATGCGTATATCAAGCCTGTGGATAAGATTGTGTATAAGACAGACGGGGACGGGAATACTGTGATTGAGGATGGTGTGCCTAAAGTGGATGACAAGAAAAGTGTCTATTGGGATTCTAATACTTCTCTTTCCTATTCTATCTCATTCAACAATATCTACACCACGTGCATCTTTTCGCCTACCTACGAAACAGGCAAGACAAAGTTCCCATCTCAAACGGTAGGTTCAGCCAGCGGTTCTGCCACGGTGGACAACTACACGGCAAATGAGGACTGGTGGACCGTTTCGGATGATAAGCGTATGTTGGATACAGAGAAAATGTATGATAATTATGCCAGAGGTAACATCATCCTTGCTGTGCCCCAAACACTGACCGACGATGATGTGCCCAATGTCGTCATTACGGTGAAAGGCAAAGCCAATGGCAAGGATTGTACAGCCAAAGTGACGGTCAATCTGCTCAACATGGGGATAAAATGGGAGTCAGGCTTTATCTACTCATACGCCTTTGTCGATGAACTCCGTCCCGACGATGACCTTGTGCGAGGTCCCGAAAGCATCACCGTCATTTTCGACACAACTCATCGCACCGACCAATGGTGATTAAAAAATCGACCACGTCGTGGTCGGCGAACCGATTACGACGTGGTCGATTTAGGGGTGTCGAGGGTACGCTATTTGACACCCCCTCATTTTGGTATGAAAAAGAGCGTCAATTGTATGGCTTAAGGATTCCTTTTATGGTGTGGTCGCGGATGGGCGGATAGGCATTGCTGCACTGAAATCGGTCGTTCTATCGAATTGGATAGCATATTTGCCACTCTCGTTATATGTCCACTGAGGGCAAATCCAGAAACCTAAAGGTAAAGGGGCAGTTGTACTTTCTGTGTAGTTAGAAGTCCAGTAGAAACCTGTAGAGGTGTTGATGTAGAGGGTTGACCCTTCTGTCTTGCTGTTTAATTGTGTTCCTGCTGTTTTGTCTGCCTGCCAGAGTCCAGTTGCAGGAATATAGACGGTAGGGTTGTATCGGTTGAATGTGTTGGCATCATACTTTACCGTGTACATATAACCACCTTTTTGTTTATCACCACTTTTTGCTGTGCCATTATCTTCAAGCATGTTCAATCCATTGCCCGATGCAGAGTTTTGACCATTTCGTGAAAAACCTGTAAATACACTCATCTGAGGCACTCTAAAGCCTGGTGGACAAGGGTCATAGATGGTTTTCACTCCTTCATGTCCCCAGTAGTTATGATTGCCAGAGGTTTCGAACCATATTTTTCCGTCGCTTAATGTACGGAAAAGTGTTGTGGGGTTCAGAATGGCATCTTGGAAGTTTGTGATATTTTGCAACTTAAAATTATTCTTGATGTCGCTATCATTATTGCCATAAATCGCCCTTTCTGTTTTATTTATGTCAAGCACCATCGGCAACGCCGTGGGTCTGCCCCATTGGTAGATGGTGCTGGTACCTGTGATGAGGTCTTGACGGGCTTCTTGGCGAATCTTCAGATGAATTTTCTGGTTGTTAGTGAAGTTTTCATTGTCAGGCTTTGTCTGTGCAATCTCCACCCATACCTCGCGAGGTGTGTAGATGTTCCATTGGTTGTTATCTGGCACCCAACCGAGGTTAACAGGGAGAATATTCGTTTTTGTTCCGTCATTGTTTTCTATCTCCACAATCATGTTCTGGTTAGTCGAATTCCATGTGGAGTATCTTGTGTTGACATGGTCATTTTCTGACTGCTTAAAATTCTGATACACTTCATCTGTACACCAGATATGCCATGTCCACAGGATTTCTTCTGTGGCAGCGGTCGTTCCTGTTGATTCTTGCGTTGGGGTGTTGTTCTTTAAGGTATTGGAAGAATCATAGATGTATCTTGTCTTATATTCCGTTTTCTTTCCTGTTAAGGCAATCACACAATTGCCTGGTTGTACAGTTTTGCTCGTACCTGAGCCAGAAGCCGTGATTTGGAAAGAAATAGATTGGGTACCAGTGTTATAAACGGGAGTGTTAAACTGGTTTGGTGCATCCTTTGTATCTTGCCAAATAATTTTAGCCGTCAGATGATTGTCTAAATATTTGATTTCTGTTACAATCTCTTTGGCATAGTCTTCATCGTTGAGTGAATATGTTGCTTTTTCTTCGGATGTTACATCTAAATGTTTAGCCAATCCGAGAGCCGTAGTTTTTTCTTCAGATGTTAAAGCGTAATTGATTTGTTTGATGATGTTGCCTGTGGTGATAGGGCGACCCGCATGGTCGATGAAAATGTTGTTTGGATTGAACGAATTATCATTATCTTTCGTGCGAAGTGTCTCACTTCCATTATATGCATTGCCATAAACGGCAGGGAATGTATAACTGCCTTCTGCATTGACAATGTAACAGTTGGCAGATGTTCTGCCTGACATCTGAGTCCCGTTTGTGTTGGTTCCATCAGGTAAAACTTTTGAAAGATCCCGACTGTTGGCTACTTGGTTTTGGCCTAATATGGTGGCGTGGTTTAGTGTTTCTGGTGATTGTGCAGCAATGATATATGTTAGGGTTTGGTTCAATCCACCTTCTGATGGCGAAATCTCGCTTAGCCACATTGGCTTATTGTCTGTGTAAGTATCTGGAGCATCGGTAAGCCCTGCTGTTTGGTCTGATGGAAGGTGATATCCTGTCACTTGCCAAGGAACGGCATGGCTGGTATAATTGTCTTTCAGTTCGCCTGTTTCAATGTCCAGTGCTTTGAAGTTGTGGTAACTGTGGATGGTGTACGTTCCATCGCTGGTAGATGAAGTGTTATGTTCTAACCCATTGTTCTTTCCTACTTGCCGGCTACCAGTGAATGTGCTGTTATATTCGCTGGTTGTGGTGGGAGGTGTGGAAGTGGTGCCCACCAGTAAATAATAATCGCTTGCAACTTCGCCAATGGTGATTTTGTAGGTGACGGTGTAGCCGGGTTGCCATGTATCTGTAGCAAGGGAGGCGGTAAGGGTGTGGGATACGCTGTTTTCATCGGTGAGGGTGATGGAGAGCGTGGCTGTGGCATCATCGGCAAACTTTTGGGGCATGAGGAAGAGGACTTGATTGCCGTCAATGTAGTGGTTTTCGTTTTCGGCATTCCATGTTGAGATGGTTGCGTCCACGTCAATGGTGTAGGGGTTGGAGTTTGTGCCAGAGGAGGAGGTTTCCCATGTTCCATTGCCGCTATTGCCAGAAGAAGGGGTGTAGGTGCCCGAGTTTCTGACATCCTTGATTTGTATTTTTTTGATGGTTACCCCTGTGGGCATTTTGCCTTGAGCAAAGCGGATGGCGGTAAGGATATGCTTGAATTTGAGTTCAACCGTTTTGTTGTCTTGACCAAGATTTTCGGTACGAGGGTCTGCTGGAGTAGTTCCACCTTTGGAGTCGGGACCATTAGGTATATTGATGTCATCCGACTCTCCATAAAGCAAGTCGCGTTGAAGGGCTGGGTCATCTGGTATTTTGTAGGTGAAGGAAGGTCGGGTATTGTAAGCAGGAGAAGTCTCTAATTTCAAATCTTCGAGGTTTTCGAGTGCGGGGGAGATGGCATAGAACTTCATGCTGTTAGGGTCTTTATAACTATCATCTTGGTCTTTGTCGTATGGCCAATGGACGGAGGAACGCCAACCTTGTACCTTCTTCAGCAGGGTTTGGTTGAAGAGGGTTCTTCCTTTGTCGGTATATCCCCAGATGGTGAGAGAGTCGTGGAAGTTAATGCCTTCGCCTGCTATTTCGCTGAGTGGCGCACGCGTGTCTGAAGTTGTTGCAGAGGCAGATACGGTATGTGGGTGGATGCCAACGAGAGGGAGGGGCATTCGGTGGAGGTAGAGTTGGGTGGGGAAATCTCCTTGGAGGGGATAGACGGAGTTGTCGTTGGCACGCAGGAAGGCACTATCGGCAGAAAGGTCTGTTGCTCGGGTTTTTGCCATTGAGTAGATGAGGTCGGCTTGTTCAATGGTGCTGACGGAGAATGCCATGCCATCTTCTTCTCTGTCGGTGATGAAATCGTCGAGGATGTGGTCGGAGCAAGCGGCGGTGAGCATGGTTGCCAAGATGAGGGAAAGTATGATATATTTGTTCTGCATGATTTTCATCGTTTTAGTCTGACTCGTTAACGGTTTTCTCCTTTGTCTCTCCTGTATAGTCAGTGATGGTTGTGGTATATCGCATGGGGAAATCCCACTTTTCCACACCGATAACCTCGAAAGTGACGTGTTCCACACCGATGGTACAAAGGAGTTTGTAGCGTTTGCCTTTTTCCAGTTTTGCGACGTTGGTACCCGTACCGGTTATGGTTTGTTGTATGCGACTGTAATAATGGCTGTTGTCATCTTTCAGGTCATTGTTGAGTTGCAGTTCGTCGTCACGGGTGAGGAAAGTATAGGTGAGGGTGGGAGTGAAGGTGGTGCTGCTCTCTGTCGGAATGAGCAGGATGTTGGTGACAGAGAGTTGGCGCTCGGTCTCATCCACACCTGTCACTTTATCAAAACGATTGAGTTCTTGTTCCTTGATGTCATCCTTGCTGGCTTCTTTCGCCGCACCTCTCATGTTGTCGCTCAGAGCGATGGCATTCGAAGAGCCAGTGCCTTGGTAGGTGAAGGAAGTGGAGGAGACAGATGTGGGAGTCCATGTTCCGTCCTTCAGTTGCAGCGTGCCTGTCTGAAAGATGTTCGTGCCATCCAACGTAAAGGAATTGATGAGAATTTTGGTCTGTTCATCAGCCGTCAAGCTGTCTTCCACATTTCGGGTAACATAGATGTCAATGCAGGCGAGGGCATGGCGGAAAGTGAAAGGAACTTTGCTTGTGATGTCTTGTTTCACTTTGTCTGTTTGTGAATTGGCATAGAGAAGGTCAACGGGTTTGGTAGGATGGACAGCATAGTCAATCGTGGGACCATTTTTTGTGCATCCGTTGATGGCGGTGATGCCATAGGTTGTGTCGGTGGTGGGGTCATTCTCCGTAGAGGTGTTGGTGATGTTCAACGCTACGTAGGGGGCGTATGCAAAGAAACTGACCTTGTGTTTTGTTTCTCCCATGCCGTCATTGTCTTGTGCTGTTCCTTCACCGTTGGGCCAGTATTTGAGAGGGGAATAGGTCCAGATTGCTTCGTCTGTGTTCCAAAAGACCTGTTGGTTGTACATGAAGTTGGGATAAATGTTGCCAGCATTGGCATTGACCTCGGTGGCATAGGTATCCCATGAGTTGGCTCCTGTATAGTAGGCATATACTCCAAAGGCAGTAGATGCTTTCAGCACGTTGAGGTCGATGGTGGCATTATAGTAGCCGGCACGCGTTTCGCTATCGTTGTTGTCTGCTATGTTGACATCGAACTGTACCGCCATGTCCGAAGAAGGGAGCGGAGTGGTGTCGTCATGGTCGGCACAACCGCATAGAAGTGCTGATATCCACAAGACGATGATGTAAGACCAATGCTTCATGTTCTCTAAAAATTGATGTTCGTTGTGGTCGCCTCTTCTTCCCATCCATCAATGGTTTCCACCTCCAACTTGACGGTGGTCATGCCCAGCAGCATACGGAGGGTGTATTGCTTGTTGGCATCGAAGTAGGTGTCGTCGGGGAGGGTCAGGGTGCGATTGATATGATTGTGGATGATGGAGAAGCCTGCAGGGGTGTTACGCACCAAGGCGGGGTCGCGGGTGATGACATCGTAACTGATGGCGACGTCGATGGTGTTGAGGCGGCTGCCGTCAGTGGCGGCAGGGATGAAGAGGTAAGCAAACACATCGGGATTCTCCGTATAGGTAGTCACTTCCTCGCCTGTTTCGGGGTCTGTGTGAGTGAGGGCTGTTAACGGCTGGTTCAACACGCTTTTCTCTTGGTTGGTGACTCCTTCGGGCAAATCGTCAAAGTTGGAGGGGGTGTCGAGAAAAGTTTCGATGTCGTTCACGTTTTTGATGGAGGTATTCATCAGGCTAACCATCTGGTCGGTTGTGTATTCCTCCATCTTGTCAGCCGTGAAGATGTCGCCGCTTACAGCAAATTCGTCATCCTTCGTGATGCTGATGTTGTTTGCTTCGGTTCCTTCTATGCCCTCCCAGGTGGGGACGTTTGCTGTGTTGTTGCAGAGGTTCAGTTGTCCTTTGTTGATGCCTGCGGTGACGGTGATGCTGTTGACCAAGATGCGAGTGTTGGCATCCACATTGTTAGTGTTGGGTGCTATTTCGTCGAAAGCCCCCTGCACTCTCAGGTTGAGCCTTGATGTGGCATGAACGAAACGGAATTGGACTTTCTCGCCGACTGTTGGTTTGGTCAGGTTGGTGAGGGGCATTCCGAGGGTCGTGTTGGATGGATGGTCAATGGCATCGTAAGAGTCCGATGCCGCCACGCCCCACAGAATATCTACCGTCTTGTCGAGGTTGGGTGTAGTGGGGGCAACGTATGTGATTTTGGGGTCGCCTGCGGCAGTGTTTGCCGTCAGGGCGATGATGCCAGTGGTTGCATCTGCCACAGTTCCTGTGCCTGAAGTAACTTCCACGTGAGGTGCGTAAGCGAAGAAACTCACTTTGCCTCCTGGGGTGCCTGTTGCTCCTGCGTTGTCGGCGGTGGCATTGCCATTGGGCCAATATTTGAGAGGGGTGTATGTCCAGGATGGTTGTGGCAACGTCGCATCCCACAGAACCTTTTGATTGTACATGAAGTTGGGAACAAAGGTGTTGGCGTAGTCGGCGTTTTCTGTAGCGTAGGCAAACACACCAAATCCCGCCTCTTTCAATTCATCAATGGTGATGATTCCCGTCTTGCCAGCACGAGTCGTTTCTGTTGGTCCGAAGGTTGATGCGGCAAACGAAACCGCAAAGGGTTCATCATCGGGGATGGTGGACACCTCATTGCTCTCGCTACATGCGGCAAAGATAGTCAATGCCCAAAGAGCAATCCAAAGATTTTTCGAAATGTTCTGTACGTATTTCATTGACGGATGAAATGACTATCAACCTACAAATATACGAACATTTCTTCAAAAAACGGGTGCTGGGAGAGAAAAAAGTTAGTATAAGTGGGTGATTTCATGCATTTTGCCCTCTCGAAGTGAAGTGGGCACATCAATGATGCGTTGGTTCTCGCTGCCTCGGAAGCGGAGTTGGATGTTGCGGCGGGCGAGGATGAAGGGGCTATCGACAAGGACATCAATCTGCTGGAGGAGGGGGAGGAAGCGGGGCTGTTGGATGAGTTGCTCCCAGCGGTAGCCCGTGAAGCACCAGATGTTGCGGTGCTGCTCCTCTTTGATGCGTTGGGCGAGGTGGGCAACGGCTTCTGCCTGAAAGAAGGGGTCGCCACCAGAAAAGGTGACGGGAAAATCGTTGTAGGCAATGACGGAGAGGATGTCCTCTTCGGTCATGTCGCGTCCTGCCTCGGGGCTCCACGATTGGGGGTTGTGGCAGCCTTCGCAGTGGTGGATGCAGCCAGCAAAGTAGATGGAGGTGCGGAGACCTGGACCATCGACGGAAGTTCCTTCGGAGATGTTGATGACTCGGAGCATGGGGTTATAGCGTTTGAGGGTTTTCGGGATTCTTGAGAGATTCAAGGTAGTGGCAGTAGATGCGGGTGGCGGTTTCGACCATGCGGACGCAGGGGCGTTTCTTGTAGTATTCGTCGGTGCGGGCTTCGGGCGTGGCGACAATCTGAATCTCGGGGATGGTGCCGTCGGCTCGCTGTTTGTTCAGCCCGAGGAGTTCTTTGCAGAGGAGGGAGCCTGTCTGAGCACGGAAGTCAGCGGCAAGACGCTGCACCACTTCGTAGTTCCGTTTTTTCAGTTCTTGGTCGGGGTAGTTGCCACCCACTTCGAGACCTGCCAGCATGAACATGCCGCAGGCGGTGCCACAGGTCTCTCTCATGCGGCCAATGCCTCCACCGAAAGAGGCGGAGATATGGGCGGCAAAAGACTCGTCCAGTCCGTAGTGGTCGGCAAACGCCAACACCACGGACTGGGAACAATTATAGCCTTGTTTGAAGTAAGCAACTGCTTTTTGGACTCGCTCTTCGGTGTTCATCGGTTTTTATACATGTCGTCGTAGTATTTCTCATACTCGCCACTGGTGATGTTGTCCATCCACGACTCGTTTTCGAGATACCACTTCACGGTCTTCTCGATGCCCTCCTCGAACTGCAGCGATGGCTCCCAACCCAGTTCCTTCTGGAGTTTGCGGGAGTCGATGGCATAGCGTGCGTCGTGGCCCAAACGGTCGGTGACGTAGGTGATGAGGTCGAGGTCGGCACCCTCGGGACGACCCAGCAGACGGTCAACCGTCTTGATGACCACCTTGATGATGTCGATGTTCTTCCACTCGTTGAAGCCACCGATGTTGTAGGTTTCAGCGATTTTTCCATTGTGGAAGATGGTGTCGATGGCACGGGCATGATCCACCACATAAAGCCAGTCACGCACATTCTCGCCCTTGCCATACACAGGCAGCGGCTTGCGGTGACGGATGTTGTTGATAAACAGCGGAATCAGTTTCTCGGGGAACTGATAGGGACCGTAGTTGTTCGAGCAGTTCGTCACGATGGTGGGCATACCGTAGGTGTCGTGGTAGGCACGCACGAAGTGGTCGCTGCTTGCCTTCGATGCGCTGTAGGGAGAGTGGGGGTTGTACTTGGTTGTCTCCAAGAAGAAATCCTCGCCGTAGGCGGCGTGATGCTCACAACTGGATGCCGTCGTGGTGAACGGGCTCTCCACACCCTCGGGACAGGTGAGTTTCAAGGCTCCGTACACTTCATCCGTCGAGATGTGGTAGAAACGCTTGCCCTCGTACTTCTCAGGCAGGCTTTCCCAATAGAGTTTAGCGGCTTGCAGCAGGGAGAGTGTGCCCATCACGTTCGTGCGGGCAAAGGTGAAGGGGTCTTTGATGCTCCTGTCCACATGGCTCTCGGCAGCCAAGTGGATGATGCCGTCGATGTGCTCGTCCTGCATCAACTGATAGAAGCCATCAAAGTCACAGATGTCCATCTTCACAAACTTGTAGTTAGGCTTGTCCTCCACATCCTTCAGGTTGGCGAGGTTGCCCGCGTATGTCAACTTGTCGAGGTTGATGATTTTATACTCCGGGTATTTGTTCACAAAAAGGCGAACCACATGGCTGCCAATAAAGCCAGCACCACCGGTGATGACAATGTTTCTCTTGAATTCCATAACGTTTTTGAACTATTACATAATCCGCTCTCGCTCGGCAATTAGTAAATCAATTTACCATTGCTCTCGCTTACTCGCGAATTTCCTTTTTCGTTTTCGGGTGCAAAGGTACGATTAAGTGAGCACAATACAAAACGAAACCCCTTTTTTTTCGTTTTTATTGCCGAGCACAAAAGAATAATTGATAATGATTGGTGCGAACACGCCTTGGGCGAAGCCAACGGTACGATTAAGTGAGAGAAAACCAAAAATCAAAAATCTTTGGGATATTCTTTTTGCGAAAGCGTGGACGATAACCGAACGTGAGCACTTTCGGCGGAGCCAAAGGTAATGCAAATCAAGAGAATAGCCATAATACCCCCCCCTTCCTTTGTTTTTCCGATTGCCTTTACCCCTTCCAGCCTAAATACTTCACCACAGCCTTCAGTCCCTCCCTTCCACAATCTCTAATCTCTTTAGCCTGATTATACAAAATTATTTGGCTTGAATACAACTTTTAATTTGGCTTGATTACAAAAAAGTGTATTCAAGCCAAATCATTTTGTATATTCAAGCTAAATTAAAAGTTATATTCAAGCCAAATAATTTTGAGTCAAAAGGCTAAATACATTAAAGGCTTTGACAGGCAGTACGTAGCGGTCATGAGCGATAGTGCGTAGAGACTATGAGGGTTGATTGACAATAGTCATGGGAATTAGCGTGTGGCGACTCCCGAAATGGTTTTGTAGGGACTATAAGCACACCTCAGTCGAAATGACTTACCAATACCACCGCCCCTCTATTTTGATGTTTTTCAACACATTTATCAAAAAACATTACTTTTTGTTTGGAAGATGACAAAAAAATCCGTTAATTTGTATCCATTATGCCCATAGATGATGCTGAGGGTTATAAAAAGCATATTTAATTGGCAAGTAGAGTTGTATCTACTTGCCCGAAGAGGTTCCAAACTGCAAAGTCAGAAAAAAGTAGAGACAAAATAAAATAACGTGAATTCGTCGAACTCACGTTATAATAGAAAGAAAACTTATGAGTACAAAGACAAAATTGTGTGAAATGACCACACGCAGTACGTTGGAAGGGGCACGTTTGCTCCGCCTGACCGTCCAGATGCTCGTGATGCTCTTCGGGGCATCGCAGGGAGCATGGGCAGATGACTTCCTGCAGAACAGCAGCAACTTCACAGCCATGATTGTGGGCACCGACAAGGTGCAGTTCACCCTGCCCACGCAGTACGACGGCAACCTCAACGAGGGCATCAGCGACGGACAGGTGCAAATCAGTATCGACGGCGGCTCCTACCAGAGTTTCATCGACTGGAAGGTGCCCAGTTACCGCGACCTGACCAGCGACGAGGAGAGCGGCAAGTGCCAAATCAAGGGCTACCTGGGCGGCACCTACCAACTCACCGGCAAGGTGACGGGCGGCTACAAGACCTTCGGCACCAGCACCTTTGAATACACGCTGAGTTGGGACGACAACAACCACGACCACTTCACCACCACCGTTGTCTGGACAGCCCCCCGCAACTTGCGTGGCCGCAAACTGACGTTTCGGTGCAAGGCCCGCAGCGACGACCGCGACAACCACTGGTACATGCCCAGCGAGAACGGCTGGAAGACGCTGCTCACCTGGGACTGTCCTCCTGCCGCCGCCGTGTCGGTGCAGTTGGGCGAACCCATGCTTGCCTACGAAGGCGAGCACATCAACCAGCAGATGTTCACCTACAGCGTCAATGCCCGCAGCATCGTGTGGGCAAAACTCTACTACACCGATGCCCTGACCGGCCAGAAATACACGCAGGACCTCGACAAGACCAAACTGGTGGGCACCCTCTACATCCCAGCCGACCGCCCCTGGCGCGACGTCTATGTGGAGGCACACGTCTATGACGCCGAGGGCAAGGAGGTCGATACCAACATCAAGTCGGAGGCGCGCACCACCCTCATGATGCACTATCCACAGGACTTCTTCGCCTCCATCGACAACACGGGCAATGCCCTGTTGACGTGGAGCATCAACAACGCCGACCTGGAGGACATGCTCGACGGCGACTACTTCGAAATCCAGCGCAACGTCAGCGGCTCCGATGCCCGCATCGACCCGGGCTGGACCACCATCACCGCCGCCATCCCCTACGAGCAGGGCAAGCGGCGCTATAGTTTCACCGACGAGACCCTGCTCAGCCAGTATCAGGGTCAGACCGTGTCCTACCGCATCCGCCGCACCTACACCGGCATGTGGCAGTGGGCAGAGCAGTCGGGAGCCGCCACCTGCCAGGTCAACTCCCTGATGGCACTGCCCTCCATCGCCAGTGCCACGGTGAAGAAGACCTCCACTTGGAACGACGACAGCCACGTGGCGCAGTTCGCCTTCACCCTCACCCAGTCCGATGGCAGCAAGTGGGACGCGCAGGGACGCTACCTGCTCAACACCGAGGAGGACTTCGCAGCGTTTGCCGCCTTGGTCAACAACGGGCAGACGGGCCTCAACGCCATCATGCAGCACGACATCGACATCAGCGCCGTCACGGCAATGATTGGCTACAACTCTGAGCGTCCCTACAAGGGCACCTTCGACGGCAACGGCCACACGCTGACCGTGGGCTACAACACCACCGAGCAGTTCACCGCCCCCATCCGCTATGCCGCGGGAGCCACCATCAAGAACCTGTGCGTGGCGGGCAAACTCACCTCGAAGGGCAAGTTCGTGGCTGGCATCGTGGGCACCTGCTCGTCGGGCACCAACACCATCAGCAACTGCCGTGTCTCCGCCACCATCGACAGCAGCATCAGCGGCGATGCCACCAACGGCGGCTTCGTGGGCACCAACGGCAGCGGCTCTACGCTGAACATCACCGACTGCCTGTTCGATGGTCGGTTCACGGGCAGCAACTGCTATGCCAATGGCGGCTTCGTGGGCTGGAACGACGGCAACACCAACCTGAAGAACTGCTTCTATAATGGCAGTAACAGTACGAAATTGACAGGCTGCCACACCTTCGCCCGCAGCCGCGATGCCAACAAGGTCACGCTGACCAACTGCTACTACTACGATACATACGACGAAAATCTGCGATACAACGGCATCTACATTGACAACAAGTTTTACTATATCATCCGCAACGCTGATGACTGGGTGCAATTCCGTAGTGCCGTGGAGTCAGCAAAAGGCAATTCGGACGTGAATGCTATTCTGGCAGCTGACATCAGCGTCAGCAGTGTCGTAGGCATGGATGCATGGCCTTACCGTGGTATCTTCGATGGCAACGGTCATACGATAAGTGTCAGTACGAATTGGGGCTCGAATTTGTGGGCTGCCCTTTTCCCGAAGGTAAAAGATTGTACCATCAAGAATCTTCATGTTAAGGCAAGTATCACGGGGGGGCTCCATTCTGCCGGTCTCATCGGCGGTGTCATAGGTAGTCCTACTGTCAACATCTATCGGTGTTGGGTGTCGGGCGACATCACGAGTACCAGCACCCATGTTGGCGGTTTCTTTGGCCATACAGGTTCTTGTACCGTCAATATGGAGGATTGCCGTTTCGACGGTACCCTCCGTGCCAGTGGCACTTCGTATGGCGGTGCCATTTTAGGATGGGGCGCATATGAAGCCCACTGGAATGTAAGCCGCGTTTATGAACATGGCAACTACCCCAACATCAGCCATGCAGGCTTCTGTTATTATTACAACGGGGGAGCTGTTGCTTGGGGTAATGGTACACTTTGCATATCTGGGCACAATTGGGGTGAGGTAAAGTCGGAATATCGCAATTTAATATATGGCGACCGAAACAAAGTTGTATCTTTGATGAATGGTGGGAAGAGCAACTCTTGGTCATTGCAAAAAGATTTGGCCGCGCCCGTCATGGATGCAGAGCGCACTTTCCTCAATGCCACAGGTTGCAGGTACATGGGTAGCAGCGTGGCCTCCAAACTCGGCGGCCAATGGCAGGTTGTCAACAACACTGCCGTTCCCAAGATGACGCAGACCGAGCCAACGACCGGCAACACGACCGTGTGGGACAAACGTGCCCGACTGCTGCTGCGCGTCAACATGCACGGCGAGAA
>JAFUWG010000034.1 GCA_017483605.1 Bacteroidaceae bacterium
ATAAAAGCATATTGCTTCTCAATGATTTAACCCGAATCGGCATTAAAATATTAGATATAAAATTTATGATAATTCATGGTTAATTCGTGATAATTTATGTTTATAATAAAAACACGAACCTTTAGCTCGGCGTAGCCAATTCCCATGAATTGACCATGAATTTTTCATGAATTTATTAATGTTCTATCGGGTTATGCAGATTTTTTACAATTCATGTGGGGGAGCATCTTTGCCCCTTTGAGGAGGGGATGTCAATTTCGTCTTGGCAAAAATGGCGTGCAGGGAGCGTTGAAAGTGGTCTGAGTCAGACCGCCGAGGAGGTGTGACTCAGACCACCTGGGCGGTGTGAGTCAGACCACTTGGGATGTGACGAGTGTGTCATTTTGTCCTATTACAAGGGGGATTTGCTAATTGATTTCGCCGCTGCCGAAACAGAGGTGGTGGTGGGCATCGTAGATGACACAGAACTGGCCTGGAGCAACGCCGTGGATTTTCTGGTCGGCTTGGAGGAAATAGCGGCCATCTTCACGCAGAGAAAGGGTGCCCGGAAGGTATTCGGGGGTGTGACGAATCTTGAAGGTGACTCGCATGGAGGGCGTGTCGGATGGGAGGAGTTGGCTCCGGAAATGCGGGTCTTCGAAAGGATTGTCGGTGATGAAATGGAAGTCGTTCATCGTGATGTGGTCTTTGTACACCTTCTCGGGGTCGTAGCCGTGAGAGACAAAGAGAATGTTACGCTTGAGATTTTTCTTCACGACAAACCAAGGGCCGCCACCGAAACCGAGCCCTTTTCGCTGACCAATGGTGTAGAACCACAGCCCTTTGTGTTCTCCGATTTTATGCCCCGTTTCGATTTCACGCACATCGCCTGGATTCTCGCCCAGATGGGCTTTGATATAATCGCGGAAATCGATATTGCCCAGAAAACAGATGCCTTGGCTGTCTTTGCGTTCGGCATTCAGGAGATGGGCTTTCTCTGCAATTTCACGCACTTCATGCTTCCACAGATGCCCGATGGGAAACTTGAGTTTGGATACTTGCAGAGAGTTGATTTGGCAAAGGAAATCCGTCTGGTCTTTCACGGGGTCGGGCGATGTGGAGAGCCACACTTTTCCGTCGATGGTTGTGGTGGTGGCATAATGTCCTGTCGCCGTCTCATCAAACTCCTTGCCGGCAACCTCTTCAAAGCAACCAAACTTGATGAGTTTGTTGCACATCACATCGGGGTTGGGCGTGAGCCCCTGACGTGCCTTGTCCATGGTGTACCCCACAACCTTGTCCCAATATTCGTTGTGCAGGTCAATCACGTCGAAAGGCAAGCCATACCGACGGGCAAGCCACTGACAAATCTCCACATCCTCCTCGGAGGTGCAGTTCCATTCGGTATCCTTGTCGGGACCAATCTTGATATAGAAAAGGTGCGGGTCAATCCCCTGCTCTTTCAGCAGATGGACGGAAACGGCGGAGTCCACCCCACCGGAAACTAAGGCTGCGACAGACATTTATTTACTTACTTGACATTGCAGATTTCAGATTCTTGCTAATCTCCAGCATCTTGTCAATCGGCTTCACTGCCTGACGAGCAATTTCGGGGTCCACTTCGATGGTAGGCCATTCGTATTTCAAGGTGTTGTAGAGTTTCTTCAAGGTGTTGAGTTTCATGAAAGAACACTCGTTGCATGAACAGCCAATGGTCTCGCTGGCTTCGGGAGGTGCAGGGATGAAAAGTTTCTCGGGACACGCCTTGGTCATCTCGTGCAGGATGCCACTTTCGGTTGCCACGATGAACTCTGTCGCTTCATCCTTGATGGCAAAATTCAGCAGGCCTGCCGTAGAACCAATGACATCTGCCACCTTCTGAATAGGTGCAGGACATTCGGGATGCACCAAAATCTTTGCATTCGGATGCTCTGCCTTCAGGGCAAGAATCTTCTCCAGAGAGAACTGTCCGTGTACGTGACAACCACCATTCCACAACAGCATCTGCCGTCCCGTAATGGAGTTGATATAGTCTCCCAAGTTCTTGTCAGGGCCGAAGATAAGTTTCTCATCCTGAGGGAATGAGTCGATGACCAATTTAGCGTTACTTGAAGTGACGACCACATCCGTCAGAGCCTTCACGGCTGCCGTCGTGTTGACATAACTGACCACCTTGTGATCTGGATGTTCGGCGATGAACTTCTTCAAGTCTTCGGCGTTGCAACTGTCGGCAAGCGAACAACCGGCATTCAGGTCGAGCACCAGCACTTTCTTGTCAGGACAAAGAATCTTGTTGGTTTCGCCCATGAAATGAACGCCACACATGACGATGATGTCAGCGTCGGTCTTTGCCGACCACTGTGCCAACGCAAGCGAATCACCCACAAAGTCAGCAATGTCCTGCACGGCACCGTCTGTATAGTAATGTGCCAAAATGACCGCATTCTTCTCCTTGCACATCTTGCGGATTTCGGCATTCAAGTCAATTCCTTCGGGGATAGGTTCATCGACATACCCCTTCTCTTTCCAAGAATCTTTCACTTCCATAATAACATATTTTTGAATTACGCTGCAAAGTTAGTGAAAACCCGATGCAGAACAAAATAAATAGGTCTATTTTAAATATATTAAACTATTGTATGGTGATTTCATTGACGCTTTCGCCTGGGGTTGTGTCGGCTTCTCGGGGAAAGTAAACGGGCATCTCCTTCTGCAAAGGCAGGATTCGCAGTTCGAGTTCCCGACAATCTTGAGGCAGCCGCCAAAGTCCGTAGAGGAAAGGACGACCATAGTAGAAGTTGTCGGCAATCAGTTTGCCTTGGCAATAAAGACGAGCCACATCACCTCGATAATTGATTTTCAGCAGACGATGCCCATTTTGCAACGCATCCTGTCCGAACGTGATCTTATAGACAACCGCTTGTTCAAAATCTTCATCAACAGGTTCTTCTGCCACCTTTTGTACACCGATGGTGATTTTTCGTGGAGCACCAGCTTCTTTCACCTTTGTGCATGAAACCGCATAAGCCACGTCTTCGCTACCTGGTTCGTCGAGGAACAAATGTTCTGCCTCGGCAGAAGAGAGGAGGTATATGTTTTGATAGACAGGCTTATTCACGCCTTTAGACTTCACATTTCGCAAAGTCTTGCCATTCAGGCAGATGGTCGTCGGGATGCCTTTTATCTGCTCCATGTAAATCTTACCGTCTCGCTTGGCAATCAACTGTGCGGTTGCGTAGGTGATACCGTCGATATTGATGGGAAAAATGCACATGGTGCCGGCAGGAATGTTCAGTTTGGGCAACTTCACGCCACACGCTTCCAACTGGACATTGTTCTTGGCTGAGAGGTTTTGCAGACGCTCGTAGTTGTTGATAAAGATGAAGCCACGATTGTCTTTAGAACGGTAGGACCAACGAAGAAAAGAATCGTCACCTTTTTCGATGTTCTGTGAGCAAGGGAAAGAAGCCTCCATCGGAGCCAAAACCTCGCCGTAATCCTGCATGAAGAGATGCAGTTTCCGCAACGCATAATACTGCGGATAGGTCTGTCCAAATTCGCCCAGCGGAGCCTGAAAGTCGTATGTCTTCACGGGCAAATCGTTATGGTTGGTGCCCAGTGTACGCTGATTTTCATTCAGATAGGTGATGCCTTCGGGGTTCGTGCCGCCGTGATACATATAATAGCCCAACAAATTGGAACCGCTGCCTAACTTCACCAAAGCCATCGAATAACTATCTTCGGGATAAATATACGGGCGACGATGGTATGCCGTTGCCATTCCACCTCCCAACTCACAAGTAAAATAAGGGTATTCGCCATCACCCTTGGTCACGCTCTCCTTCTGTGCCCCCAACAAGTCTGTACCGATGGCTGTTGAGGAACGAAAACCTTTGAAGTTGAACGCCTTATAATAGTTTCCACTGGTCTCTTTGGTGTTCCGTTCCCAAAATCCATCTGCATAATCGCCATAGAGCGGCAGCATCTCTCCAAAGGGAACGGGCTTGGAAAGTTCCGGCCATCCCGTGCGAGTGTAGAAAGGCAACTCGAAACCTATCTTCTGGGCAATATTCTTCAATGCCATCAGGTAATCTCCGGAGCCGCGATACTCATTGTCGAACTGACATGCCATCAGCGGACCGCCATCCTTCCACTGCAAACCAACAATCTGGGAGAAAATCTGCCTGTAAAGTTTTTCCACATAGGCCAGAAAGACCTTGTCCTGCGAACGAAGTTTGCATCCTTTCTCAAACATCCAATCAGGAATGCCGCCATTTCGAACCTCGCCATGACAGAAGGGGCCAATGCGGAGGATGACAGGCAGACCTTCTTGCTGGCAAACTTCGAGGAAACGACGCAAATCACGTTGTCCGCTCCAGTTAAAGATACCCTCCTGCTCTTCGATATGGTTCCAAAACACATAAGTGGCGATGATGGTCACCCCACCCTCCTTCATCTTCTTCACTTCCTGCTGCCATTCGTCGGCAGGAAGGCGGGAATAGTGTATCTCTCCCATGACCGGAACCACACGCTTTCCATCAAGAATCAAACTCTGAGCATCCCATTCCACTTTTGCAATGTGTTGAGCACCAGCAGAAAGAGATACGTGTTGCAAAAAAAGAGCCAACGCGGCAATCAATAGCGACCGTTTCATTTACTTTTGTTTTTAAGGTGATATTTGATGTGCAAAGGTATTGATTTTTAGCCAATCTACAAACTTTTATACCAAAAAACGCCCCAGACAAAATCATGTTTTGTCTGGGGCGTTTGATATAAAAGACTTTTTGATAGAACTCTGGAGGAATCTCCGGTTCTTCATCTTTTCTCAATTATTGCAGAGCAGCCATGCTGGTGTACTTCGACATTACTCGCTTGTAGTAACCCTCAGTACGAGCCTTGCGTGTCATGCACTTCAGGTCGCCCGAGTTCCAGAGACGAATGGCTCTTTCCATGTTGCCATCTGGATTGTAATGCTCCTGATAGTCGATGAACATATCAATGCTCTTCTGCTTGTTATAACGGTCAGCGTAAGTGTATTTCTTGTATCCAACGATACGGTTGCACTCGCGCACGAGGATTTCGGAAATCTGCAGATAACCGACGTAGAGTCCATTCTTCGATACTTGATTGGGCTGGCATTCACTTTCTACCATCGCAATGGCATGAATAACCGCACCCCATTTCTTCTGAAGATCTACCTTTGCAGGAGTCTCTGCGACTGCTGTCAAAGAAATAGTCATCAGTACTAATACCAATAATTTCTTCATACAATCTTATACTTTAGTTCCTGAAAAACCGCTGCAAAGTTATGCCTTTTTTGTGAAACGACCAAATATTTTATGCTTTTTAGCATGTTTTTCGATGAAAATTTATGTTTTTTAGCATTTTTTTGCCCTAAAAAGAGGATTTCGATTTGGATACGGAAGAGGAAAAGCGTACCTTTGCATACAGATTCATCCACCCCTGTGACACCTGTCACATCAACTGAAAGAAAACATGAAAGCCAACCTATATACATCACTGAGAAACTGCACGTTTCTGCTGATGCTCCTGTTCCCGTACAGCCACCTGCAAGCAGATGATTTTGACGATTTACTTCAGGCATTCAATCAGCGAACAAACGTTAAAACCGCCAACACCTATTTCAATTACCTGCTGAAAGAGGAGATGCTTGAGTCCCCAGTCGTCTTCAAAGCAGACACTCCAACTGATACGCTCTGTGCACAGGTTTGGTACTGGGCTGGTGAATGGTATTATGCCCAAGCCGAATATCAGCAAGCCTGCGACTATCTGCTCAAGGCCCTGCCTCTCCTGCAAAACGGGAAAGACCAAACGACGGAAGCAGACTGTCTGAACCTTTTGGCTGTCGCTTACGTTCGACTGAGCGATTACAATCACGCCTTGAAATATGCCAAATTATGCTATGCGATTGACAAAGCGAGTGGAGACCCAGATGTCATCAGTTCGTCGCTGAACACCTTGACTGGCATTTATTTGGGTGCGGGTCAACCTCAAGAAGCCGAAAACTATGTACTGAAAGGCATCAAAATGGCAAAACAGGCGAACAACCCAGGTCGTCTTGCCATCTTGCAAGGCATGGCATCTGAGGTTTATCACGCCTTGGGGAATGACCAAGAGGCCTTGAAGTATGTCGATCAGGCATACGAACTGGAACTGAAACTGGGACGAACAGACAAGGCAATGGTTCGTCTGACACAGAAAGCATCCGTGTTGATTGGACTGCACCAATACCTGAATGCCGAAGACGTATTGCAAGACGCCATCCCCTTCTTCCGCAATAACGGTGACCGACATTCACTGGGCATTTCGCTCAACAAAATGGGCATGACGCTTTTCTCTCAACAGCGAGAGGCGGAAGCCGTTCCCTACTACCGTGAGGCGGCGGAGATTTTCCAATCGATGGGCGATATATATAATGAGGTACACGCACGAAAGGGCTTGTATGAATCGCTGTGGGAAAGCGACCCGGAAGAAGCCAAGCAGCATCTTGACCGTTTCAACACCTTGAAAGATTCCATCTACAACAATACTTCTGCGGAGAGTCTTGCCCGCTACAATGCAGAATTCGGAAACGACTGGCTACAGTTGGAGAATCATGCCGAACGAACCGCCAAGCAACAAGCCATCATTGCTGGCATCTGCGTGACTGCCATTCTCCTCTTGTTATCATTTGGCATTTGGTGGGTGATGAGACGCCGCCATCGCCAGCAGGAAAAAATCAATCAAGAACTCAGCGAACACATTGAAGCCCTGCGTGAACAATATCGCCAACTGAATGTTCACTATGACAATGCCATGATGACCCACACCTCCCCCGACGAGGACAAGGACCTGACAGCATCCGACCGCGAATTTCTTGAAAAATCCATCAACATCATCAATGAACTGATCTATACGGGTCAAATTGATGCCGCAACCGTAGCAGACAAGATGGGCATGAGCCTTTTCCAATATCGTCAACGTCTCACCTCCATCACCGACGAAACCCCTCAGACGTTCATTCAGATGCTGCGTATGCGTAGAGCACGCCATCTGCTCGACAATCATCACGAGTTGAATATCAGCGAAATCGCCACTCTCTGTGCCTACAATGACACACCCAACTTCACTCGCGCCTTCAAAAAAGCCTTTGGAATGACGCCTTCACAATACCTGAGCAATCGCCATCCCAACAATTCTAATACCTAAAAAGTGTTTGCAAGGCTCCACTTTTGTTAACTGTTTGAGGTCGTTATGTTTCCGTTGGGGCGAATTTTACCAAATGATAAAATTACTTCACGAAATGATAATGCCTGTTTAGTCGCAGATTCTTAACTTTGCCTAAAATTTGTTAATAATGACAAAGACGAAATATCAAGAATCTGCGATGAAATACGCCAAAGAGTATCTGGATCGTTTGCTCGACATGGAAGATGTCGTGGGGCGGAACGTGGAAAAGAAACTCGACAAGTTGGTGGAAGAGAAGATGCTGAAGTATATGAGACAGCCCTTCGGGAAGACCAGTCCCCCACCAGAGGAAGAAACGCCTCCTAAGGACGGAAGTCGTTCATAGTCGATGAACAATTATTCATCGACGGCGAACAAATATTCATCGACAACGAATAAATATTCATCGTCGATGAACAACGAAACCCTATCATTCGACTCATCACAATTTTATATCCAATTACTTATTTTACTAATAACTTAATTCAAAAACGTATGGCTTACACAGAAACAACAACTACCGGTTATGGAACTCGCGTAGGACGCTCTTTCAAGAGCATTGGTTCAGGTTTCCTCCTCTTCATCGCAGGTACCGCCCTGCTTTGGTGGAATGAAGGACGTGCAGTGAAAACAGACAAAATGCTCAACGAGGCAGAAGGTGCCACTGTTGAGATGGAAAATCCCAACAAGATTGACCCTGCTATGGATGGCGAACTTGTCATCGCATCTGCACTTGCAACCACACAGGACTCCCTCGTTGACGACCAGTTCAACCTGGGTGCTACCGCTATCAGTTTGACCCGCAAGGTTGAATACTACCAGTGGGTGGAGCATTCACAGGAAAAGTCAGAAGACAAATTGGGCGGCAAAGAAGTAACCACCACTACTTACACTTATGACAAGCAGTGGGTTAGCCAGCCTGTTCAGTCTTCTCAGTTCAAGGATCCTGCCTATCAGGAGAAGAACTATGTGCTGTTCTCTACAGAAGACCAGAGCGTCTATGCAGAAAATGTGACTTTCGGTGCTTACAAACTGAATGAGAGCCAGATTCACAGCATCAGTTCAACAGAGCCCGTTTTGCTGGACTTGGCAGATAGCCAGTTACAGGCATGGGACAATGCTGCCGCTAAAATCTATGTCCGCTACAATGGAAATCAGATTGTCAACCAGCCTGCACAGGAAGAAGTGGTGGCAGACTCCGCTCTGACGGTCATTGCCGACAGCATTCCTCAGGACAACAAGAAGGACTACGACTATGTGCATCAGGTAGGCAACGTGCTCTACTTCGGCCTGTCAGCAGACAGCCCACAGGTAGGTGACGTTCGTATCACATTCGAGAAAGTGGTTCCTGCCGTGGTAACGATCATCGCACAGGTGAAGGGTGACACTTTCAAGCCCTACAAGGCAAAGAATGGCAAGAAATTCTCTACGCTCCGCATGGGCAAGCAGGATGCTGACGAGATTTACGAGAGCGAGCACGAGCAGAACAACATGTTCCTTTGGATTTGGCGTATCGTAGGTATTCTCTTGGTAATCGGCGGTCTGAAAGGACTCTTCGGCTTCCTTATCACTATCCTCAAGGTCGTTCCAATGGTTGCCAATATCGTTAGTTTCGGTGTCGGCATCATCTGCACGGTTATCGGCTTGGTTTGGTCACTCCTCATCATTGCCCTTGCATGGCTGTTCTACCGTCCACTCATTGGTATCACCCTGCTGGTCATCGCAGGCTTCCTCATTTGGGTATTTGCATTCAAAGGCAAGGATAAACTGAAGCAACTTGCCAACAAGAATCAGCCTCAACCAGAAAGTCCTGCTGTATGAGAACGCTTCTCACCCTGACGCTGGCTCTGGCCATCGTCGGATGCAACAATAAAAAGCCTGCCGAGAATCCCTCGGCAGGCACTTCTGCTGATAGCACCAATACCGAGGCCCTGGCAACGGAAGCCATCAATGAGGATGCCTATTCGCTGGAAGCCATCGCACAAGTCATCAAGGACTGTGACGCGGTGAGAAGTTTCTCTTGCGGACTTGCTGGCGTGGAAAAAAATGACAAACTGGGCTTCATCGACAAGATGGGCAACCTGGTCGTCCCTTTCAAGTACGAGTCTTTCTCCCCTCGCTCTTTCGACGGTGACACTTGCTGGGTAATGCAAGACGATGATTGGGTTTGCATTGACAAGAAAGGGAAAGAACTCCACAGAGCGAAAGACTTCTACATCTACGACGAAGGACTTGCCCGTGTGCGAGACGAAAAAACTTCTCTCATCGGTTTTCAGAACCAGGCGGGCAAACTCGTCATTCCCCATCAGTTTGAATTTGCAGGCGACTTCAGCAGCGGCATGTGCTGGGTCACTACGAAGCAGTCAGAGGGCAGTATAGGATTCATCAACACAAAAGGCGAGTTGGTCATCCCATGTCAATACGAATGGCCGGCAGAACGCCAACCCAACGACTTCCACGAAGGACTCTGTGCCGTGATGGTTGATGAGAGCCACGAATGGTTCGGCTATATCGACAAGACGGGCAAGCGGGCATTCCCTGGTGTATATTCCTACGAGAGCGACTTCTCCGAGGGCTTGGCAGGTGTGTACGAAATCACCAGTACGGACGAAGATGGTTTCCCCACAGGTCACCGTGTTGGCTATATCGACAAGACGGGCAAGATGGTCATCGAAAGTGAATATGACAGCGGCATCTGTGACAAGTTCCAAGATGGAATGGCAGTGGTGTCTTGCGGGCAAAAGCCCACTTACGTCATCGACAAGACGGGCAAAAAACTCTTTGAACTCGACCCGAAATATTCTATTTCTGTTTCCTCTATCCAAAGAGCCTACGGCGAAGGAGCGTGGATTGTGTCAGACGGCGAGTTCCAAGGCTTCGTCGATAAGACGGGCAAGTTCATTGTCCCTTGCAAATACCGTGCCTACCAACCGTTCTCCAATGGGCTGGCAGCCGTTCAGGTTGGTGGCCAATACGGCAAGTGGGGATATGTCGATAAGGAAGGAAATAGCACATTTGATTATGAATAACATACAGTCATCATGAAAAAGTTTTTGTTTTTGACCATTTCACTCGCAGCCATGACTTTGCAGGCATGGGCTGACGGCTT
Source organism: Bacteroidaceae bacterium (assembly GCA_017483605.1). Lineage (GTDB taxonomy): Bacteria > Bacteroidota > Bacteroidia > Bacteroidales > Bacteroidaceae > Minthosoma. Next base: position 10,316 of record JAFUWG010000034.1, read on the forward strand.
CATCTATTATCATTTCCAAGGAAAGATGGGTGGCAAAGTGTCTGTAGAACTTGTCTTCCAGAAATTTGAAGACGGCGACGAAGACATTGTGGCAGGTTACATCTACTATCCTAAGGCAAAGAACCCTGCTCCGATTCTGATCGTAGGCAGTGAATTACAAGACAACTATTACCATTTCAAAGAGTATCAGCCTGATGGCGTGATTACAGGCTGGCTGAACATTCAGATAGCCAACGAAGATGCGGCAGATGGACCCACCATTGCTGATGGCGAATGGACAAACCCCAAAACAGGGGCAACCTTTTCTCTGACAACCTTACGGTCACCTGACGACATGGCCCGCACCCCCATGTACCTGCCTGATTGGTACGAAAATCCGCTCCAGTATGAAAGCCCTGACCATATTGGTCAAGAATACGGTTATCAGCAATGGAACGATAACTACAAGGAAATGATGGGTGGCAATGTCACGTTCCGTGCCGCCGGCAAGAACAAGGTACATTTCCATGTCAGCAACTGCCCACAGAACATCGCAGAGGGCGGGAGCGAGCCTGGACGTCCCGCCATACTTGAAGATGGCGGCTTCACCTACGAAAACGTGAACGAATGCGGCTATGGCTTCAAAGCTTCTATCTTCAAAAAGTTTCTTGTTCTGGAATCAACGACAGAATATGAAACATTCAGATGCTTTGGCATGGGAGTCGCCTTCGATGCCGTTTATATTAAATATTAAAGAGAAGCAATCATATTGAAAGACAGAGACTATTAAACGAGCAAGAAAATCATCTATTTACATCCTAAAATTATGAAAAAGACAACATTCATCATCACAGCCGCATTGACCATCATGTTGGCTGGTTGCAAACAAACTCAAAACTCACAGACTGCCATCACAGAAGATGTGCCCAACTGGTACGAAAACGACTCTGCACTGCAAGCCGATCTCAGCGCAGCCATTGAGGACGCAAAGCAACTCGACTCTTCTAAGATTTCCACAACTCTGATGCCTATCAAGAAAGATTATCCTGGTCAGGAATGGGCCACATTTGATGGACACGACATGGTGCTTGTTGTCACACTGGTTGATTCAAGCCGTTTGCAACGATTCTTTGGACGCGACGACCTTTACCGCATCGAACGCGAAATGGGCACATGGGTATCACTTCCTGCTGACTGGAAGAACAAAAGTGCCGCATTCGAAGGACTTGACAGCGTGGCTGCTCACATGAGAATGATACAGATGTATGGCCTCAGCCCCGATTGCGATTATGATATCATGGTGGAGTTTTATGCCGACCCCGCAGGTATGTTCCGCCCTGCTCACGACCCAGACATCACCACAACATCCGCAGGCTTGGAGTTCCCCGATTATGTTGACGAGAACTATAAGGTAGGTGATACCAACTTCCGTGAATGGTACCGCTATAGTGTCGCATCTGCATTTGAAGATGATAGCCCACTGCCTTGGACACAGTTAGGTTACACTTACGACTGGCATCATGGTGCTGACCGTCAAGGCGTATCCGAATATATTGTAACAGACCGTACATTGGTGAAGGTTAAATCGTGCAAGAGTGCTTGGGATTTTATCCAAGGCCTAAAATAACCCAATCATCGAAATGAAAAAGTTTATTTCAGTTGTGCTCCTCCTGATGGCTGGGGCAACGGCTTATGCCCAGGACTCTCTCGAAAAAATCGAGAACGGATGGAAAACAAAGACTATCACCAATGTGGTGAATGGAAGTCTTGGCATCATGCTCGAACGGTTTGACCAGACATGGCCAACCGGTGTGGTGGGTGATGCCAGAAGCGTGATGGAACAGGGACTGGCCGAGAAAGTGTTGGATGCCGAAACGGGCTATCGAGTTATCAACGACGCTAAAAACGGCTATGTGGAAGTAAGTGACGACGGTGCTGATAATGGTTATATGTCAGCCTGTGTGTGGAACCGTAGCAATGGACATCGCCTGTTTGCTGTCGTTGTTGGACAGCCTGTCGATCCCGAAATAGAAGTGGCTTGTTTCTACGACTACGACCCACAGAAAAAGACACTCACTCCCGAAACGAATCTCCTTTCGGGATGGAACCCTCAACATAATGACAGCGAACTCTTCTATGGTCTGCCTCATAAGGGCAAAGATTTATGTGTCAGAGAATTACTTTCCAATAAATACGAGTATATCGTTCACCACTTCAGGTGGGACGGCATGAAGCCCGTCTTTGACCATTCTGACCCTATTGCCGATTACAGTGAACCTGACATACAAATCGACGTCAAGTTCAAGGGAGCACAACCAACCATCAGCGACTTTGTCTCTGCCATTCTTTCACAAGAAGATTTAGGAGAATCGCTCGGTGCAATAAGCAACGATTGGACACGCCGCCAGCAGGGACGCAAACTGAATGCAAGTGCATCGTTCATCGTCGACGAGCGTAATGGCTACATTCGTTACGACTTCCCTTCCCATGACGGCTACACGAGTTACACGGAGTTTTGCTATTGGAATTGTGCCGACGGAAAACATAAACTCGTAGCACTCAGCCATGATGCCTTCGAGAATGGTAAACCCATCGCAGGTCAGTACACTGGCATCGATTTCTATCTCTACAACAACGCGACCCATCAGTTAACCAACACTTATGCTAATGAATGGGGCGTAAAGTACGATATTCCCGAAGGCGAGCATGTGACCACCTGCTCCCTCCCACGCACAGGTAAAAACTTGCAGTTCACCATCTACACGGCGAATGGCAAAATTTCGAATGTGTTAACCTGGAACGGTAATGGTTTCAAATAGCAAGAAGACGAAAAAACAGAAACAGACATGAAAAGAATCGTATATCTTTTGATGGCAACAGTCATCACGTTAATGTCATGCGGCAACAAAACCGCTGCCAATAACGACATTCGCGACTCGGTGGCAAATAGTTCACTTCGCGAAAAACTGGAATGGCTCCCACTCGCTGCACCAGCCAACGAACAGGATGAAATAGAAAAACTGTATATCTCCTATCGCACGCCAGACGGAGAGGAAACGACCCTCACCAGCAAACTGCCTTGGCCTATCGATTCCAGCGATTTCAATGGAGGCGAGATTAATGAAGTGGATATCAACTTCGATGGTTATCCTGACCTTGTGGTTTCTTTGGGTACATTACTGACCTCAATTGGTGGAAGGCTGTACGACGCATTTGTTTGGAATGAAGAAAAACAGGCCTTCGACCATGTGGAAGAATATAAAGACATCGAGAATGCAACTCCTCAACCCGACAAGAAGCGTATCATGAGTTATATTCCTGCCCGCGACGGCAGCATCAACTACTATGAATATAAGTGGAAAGACGGGAAACTGGAAGAGACTCGTTCATGGAATGCAGCCACCGACGAGGAATGTATTGTGGCAGACGGTCCCGAAAGCATTGCAACTGATGACCAATGGACCGAAGAGGCCGTAGAGAAACAGATCAAGAAGGTTTATGCCGAGGTTAGCAAAGCGTTTGCCCCCAGCAAGGATGGGCTGGAGAACAACATTGACCTTGATGCCATGTTCTGTACAAAATACTGGAACGAGAACCTTCAAGAAGCACGTGCCATCAATGCACGTAAAAAGGCTGATGACCGCCAGTTTGACAATGAACAGATTCGTTGGACTTACGGCATGGATGTTCCCGTTCAGCCCATCAACATCAAAGTCGAACTATTGACTGGTAATATGGCGACTGCAACATTTGACCTCAAATCGGGCGAATTTTGGATGCATACCATCTTAGGGCTCGAATGGGAAGGCAACCAATGGCGTATCAACGATTGGGAAGAAGTTGGCGACAACAGTCAAAGCCTGTTGGGCGAGATGATACATTATGTAGAGAAGAACAGACGGTGATCACACGTTTTATGAATAAAGGCTTTTTATCTATGAACAAGAAAATCATACTCTTCACCCTTGTTGCTGTTTCGATTTTGTCAAGTTGTAACAATACAAAAAGCAACAATGAAGCCAATGCTGATTCCTCAGCAGACAGCACCAGTGTTGCAGCCTCTGCCAACCAAGAGGACATCAATGAGGACACATCTATCGAACCGAGTGACGAAGAAATGGAGAATCAGAGTGGAAACTATGACGTAAGAGATGTGGCACGACTTTGGAAGAAACGTACCATCAAAGTTGTTGATGGAACTGAAAAACCTGATATTGTCACTCTCTTCACAGCCTTCAACAACGAATGGCCTACCTACGTCGGCAATACCGTTGTGAAAAAAGCCAATCCCAAGGCTATAGTAAGTGATGGTTATGACAACATGAAAGTGACCATCGACCCCAAGAATGGCTATCTCGAACTGCCCATGCAAGGCGACGGAGAAACGATGTCTTCCTGTGTATGGCGACGCAAAAATGGTCATTCTCTGTTTGTGGTATGCTTGGCATGGCCTACGGCTGGCGTGGGAGAGCATGTCTTTTTCTATGACTACGACCCTACAAAAAAGACGTTGACTCCTGAAGATAGTCCTGTACTCGAAAGCCACCTTTTGGAAAAAGAAGGATTACACTTCTACACTTTACCTCAAACGGGCAAAACAATGACGGTACAGGAAGAGAACAATCTTGGCACCATCTTGGTCTATAACTTCGACGGGCAAAACCTGAAATTAGCAGGTTATCAACTCCAATGGCTGAAGAATATGGAAGAACAATATCGTCAAGATGACACCAGTGATGTGCATGGCGATTTCACCAAGTTTGCCTTTATCGACATTGACCAAGATGGTGTAGACGAAGTCTGGTTACGTGCGTCCGACAATGAAAGCGGAGCCATCTATTGGTTCTCCGAAGGAACCCCTGTTCTTCTCATCGTAGAGACTGACCGCCTCCGTCCTTCCTTTGCTAAGGGAGCCGTTTCTGTTTCGGGTGCAGTCGGTGGTCCAACTTTCTACACACACATCATGACCATGAGTGAGGGTGAAGTACGACACGAAGTGAACCACTCTCAGGTGTATGAAGAGGAAGATTATGAAATTGACGGAAAAAGCGTCAGCGTTTCCGAAGGCAAAAAATTCATCAAGAAGTTGGGCGAATGGAAAGAAATCTCTCCTAAATGGCACAAAATTTGCAGATAAAAATATCAACTACTAAAAAACAGAACAACATGAAACAGACGCTAACCAAATTGATGCTCTTGCTGATGCTCACCATTGGAACACAGCAGGCACATGCACAGTTCGGCAGTTTAGTGAACAAAGCAAAAATCGCGACGAAGAAAGCGATAAGACAAGAGTCAAAAAGTTTGACGAAGGAAGCCACGAAGGCTGTTCGCAATGCAGGTGCCAAAAGTACAGAGTACACCTACGGCGACCACGTTTATACAATGAAGGGTACTTTCAGTATTAACCGTTACGACAGCAATGCCGCAGGTACGGTCACCTTCACCCATGTGCCTTCCGACTACGAAGAATTTGAAACGGTTTACAACGAATTTCTTGGCACCACTCCTCATGGCACAGCAGCCATGATGCCAATGGCGATGGAAATCTATGCACGTAACCCTGAAGAGGGACTTCGTTGTATTAAACTCATTAACTGGCCCACCAATGTCAACTCGGTAGTTTCTCAATTGCAAAGCAAACTGAAGGCAGTACAGGCAGGCGACAGTTACGGACAACGCTACCTGCCAGCCGCAGTACTCAAAGGTGCAACCCCTGCCAATGGCTACACACCCATACGTCCCTACACTGTCACAATGAATGCCAGTGTGAACAAACATCAAGACCTGCAATTTACAGGTAACGGCCGTGTCATGTACCTTTACATCATGGGTAAAGGCTGGGACACAGAGCAGCGTAGTGTAGAAATCGTCAAATCGCCCGACTCTGAAACCTTCCAAGTGTTCAACTGCCCCGCCCTCTACACTGGTTGCAAACAGATTCAAGGCACATGGGGAGGATTAGACTAATTCATCAAAAAAGATAATACGTATGAAAAAGATGACAAACATTGCAAGGTTCTCCATCATAGCCATGATGGTGGCCACTCTGGCAGGATTGAGTTCTTGTCGTACACAGACTGGAGTGGTAGAAAAACAAAACACTCCAACCATCGGATTCCAGAAGCAAAAACCTATTCAGATGATTCTCGATTCTGACTTCGGTAGTTCCACCGACGACCTTTTCGCCCTGATGATGCTGAATCACTACATCGATGAAGGTCGTGTCGATCTGAAAGGTGTCATTGTTGACCGTGAAGGTGACAAAAACGCAGGTATCGTTGATATTTTCAACACCTATTACGGACACCCCGACATCCCTGTTGGTCTGGAGCGTAACGGCGTGAAGAACCCTCGTTGCTTCATCCCCTACAATGGCATTTGCGACCTCAAGGATGCACAGGGAAAGCCCCTCTTTAAGCGTACTTTTGATAGCAGTCAATGTCCCGACGGCTATAAACTCTATCGCAAATTGCTGAGCAATGCCGAAGACAAGTCCATCGTCATTGTTGCCATCGGTTTCGCCACTACCCTCTCACAACTCTTCGAGTCTGGTGCCGACGAATACTCAAACCTCAGCGGTCTTGACCTCTTTGGCCAGAAAGTGAAAGCAGTTTACATCCAGTCAGGTCGTTTCGAGGCTGGCGACAGCCTGTGTGGCTACAACATGCGTGCCGCATCACGTCAATCTGCAGTTTTCTATGACAAACTGCCCAAGAACGTAGAACTTTACATGTCACCCAGCAATGTAGGAGACAAGATGGACTACCTGCCCAAAGACGTGCTGGTTGACCTCTCCTACACCGAAGTGAATCCTATCAAGGCTGTTTACACCAACTTCACTTGCGATACAGGCCAGCGTATGTGGGACACCAACTGTCTCGTACATGCTGTAGAAGGCAACGATGCCTACTACCTCTCACCTCGTGGTTGGGTCACATTCGTTGACCAAGGCGAGGAGTCACTCATGCTCTTCAAGCAAGACCCCAATGGCAACGCACGTTATCAGATTCCTGGTGACTCTTACTTCAGCGAGAATAAACTGATGGACATCCGTCACTACACCCGCATGAACAACCGTCCTGCTCAGTATACCATCGAAGGACCTCAGCCACAAGTCATCAAGGAAGAAGCCGTTGAGTGGGTTAAGCCTCGCGTGCAACTGCTCATCGACAAATACATGGGTAGTGCGGGCAACAAACTCAACCCCGACGACGTAAGATTCATGTTCCGCTGCATTGGCTACACAGGTCCAAACGCATTCGACTACACAGAGGCAGAAACGCTGCTGACCGACACCATCTATACGACCATGCTCCGTCGTGCCGTTCGCAATGGCAACAAGAGCGTTGTCATCGTCACAGGCCCTCCATCAAGCGGCAAGACAACTGCTGTCAATCAGTTGAATCTGAAGAAAGCCGGACTCATCTACGACGCAGCCCTCATCGGTCCCAACCGTCTGGCTCAAGCCATCGCTACAGCCAAGCGTGAAGGCATGGAAGACGTGAAGGTGGTGATGGTTTACAACGATGTGCTCACTTGCTTCAAGAACTCTGTCAACAAAGGCAAACGCGAGTGGCGTTACACAGGATTAGACTATATCGTCAATGCCTTCAGAGACAACATCGGCAAACTGGAGCAGATTCGTGCTGCTTACCCCGACATCCTGATTACTCCTATCGATTGTAGCGGCAATCAGGGTGTGCATCCGGTAAGCCTGCAAGATGCCCAGAAGTGGAACTATACCGTTTCTTCCGACGACCTGCACAACCTGCTCTCCTATCTGCTCAGCGAGGTGAACAGCGGCGAGGTTGAAGCCAGCCTGCTCCCATCCCTCACAGGCGACGTACAATCCATCCCGGGCATCAGCGAAGCCGACAAGCCGCTGGTCAATGAGATAGTCAAGAGCGTGAAGGAGCAGACCGATGCATACAAAAACCAGAAGAGATAAGAGATGAAAAAGTTTTTCACGGCAACCATCCTGCAGATGCTCACCTTTGTGGGCATCTGTGGGATGTTTTCATTTACAAGTTGTGGCAATAAAACCACGGCTGAAGCCTCCGATTCAGACAGCGTCTTCATGCTCGATGGTCCCAGCATGGAATACAACCCTACTGAGCATGACCAGAAGATGAACGACATGATTCAAGAACGAAAAGTCGTTGTCAAAAGGACGGAAGAAATCTACAAAGAAGTGGTCAAAGCCTATTCCAGCACAGACGGATATGGCGCAGACATCGACCTTGACAAAATGTTCTGTTCTGACGATTGGAACAAAACCGTCAAAGCCGCCAGAGAAAAGGATAAGGAGTTTGACGGCATCGGCTTTTTCGATGCCGACTATTGGGTGATGGGCAACGACCTTTACGAGTTTGATGCCGACAACTTCCAGTTTGAATCACTCGACATGGACAGCACACCACGCACCGCTTCTGTACTGCTCGACCTCCACAACTGCGGCAATGTCTCACCCATTCGTGTTAACCTCGTTTTCGAGCATGGCGAATGGAAGATTGACGACCTCACCGACATCAATTTTGAATTGGATTGGAAGAAATCCATGAAGGAGTATCTGGCAGAGTAAAAGAAGTATTCCACATCCCTCTCCATACGAAAAGGGGCGACAACGTCATCACGCTGTCGCCCCTTTCTTTGTTTGCAAGTTTATGCTTATTCTTCCATGTGCTTTTACTTCGCCAGGTACTTCTTCCCATCCACCATATAAATGCCTGGGGCTGAGATTCTTTCAACCTTTACGCCTTGCATCGTGTAGATGCCTTTTCGCACAATAGCCTTGGGTTCTGCAGCCACTTCGACGATGGCGTCTGGGTCTTCATGCCCGGGGAATGAAGCAATGTAAGTCAATTTGAAGTTGTCCACTTTGTACCAGTGGCCAGCGTTGACGCCGATGAGGAGTGAACCCGTGTCGGCACCATCAGAAGCCACCACAGGAATGCTGTCAATCGTAGCCTCCGTCAGATAGAAACTACCAAAAGCATGACCCGCAACAGTTGCTGTAGAGTCGCCGGCAAAGAGCGTGACGGTCGCGTCTTCATCAGTACCCAGCATTGCCGTGAGACGATAATAACCAGGCGTGAGACCTTCCACCAACTGAGAGATTTCGACCGAACTGTTGTTGTCTGCTTCAATGAGGCTCTGGAAGATGTAAGTTCCGTCCAGCCCGACAGCACGGTATTTGTTGGCAGCCGTTCCGTTATAGACCGCACCCACCGAGGTGTATCCTTCCTTCTTGCCAACCGTCCATCCCTTCGCGGTCTTTGTCTCAAACGATGGATTCTCAATGCAGTTCGTAAAGTCGATTTCGACATTTTCAGCACGAAGAATCTGTTTCTTGTACGCATCGCCGTCAGCCAACAACTGTGCGGCATAGTTCTTCACCTTGGTTGCCGAAGTCAATTCCGTTTCCTCGCGATTGCTAAACTCACCTTCCGCCTCATGAATCTGAGCCAGATAAGCCTTGTACGCATCAGCGGTGGTCACCTTCTTATATTTCTCCAGAATCTGGTATGCCTGTTCAATGTTTTCGGCAAGCGTCTGATATGCAGGGTCGAGCGTGATGTTAGCATAGGCACGGAAGGACTTCGTCATGCTTTCGTCATACCAGTAACCACGCAAAGCCTCCACTGCACTACCCTCTTCCACCGGCACGAAATACTGTGCTTCTTCATCGTTGAGCAGTTGTGCATCGGCTGGAGTCGTGGCGTTGACAAAGGTTCCGACCACGGCGGCATCGGCATTCTCTGCCGGAGCCGTCACCACCTGCGTATTGGTGCCCGTCAACATCATGTTATTCGACGAAGATGACATCACCAGATAAGTCTTGCCAGCCTCCAACGTCTTCACATCAACCGTTTTATTAGAGATGCCCGTCATGGAATGACCCGTAATTTCGCGTGCCACCACACCGTCAGGCACCGTTGCCGTGAAAGGAACAGTCAGCAGATACCACTTGGCAGGCTCTGTACCGATGAGCATCTGCGCCTCCGTTGCCTCAAACGCTGCACGAGGCGTAAAGTTATATCCAGTCGTCAACGAGAGCAGCGAACACTTCCCTGCCTTCACGATGTTTGTGCCCGTCGCCTCGCTGTCATCCGCCACATAGTAAAGTGCGTTGGGGTTCACATCCTGAGCCACCTGCGTCACACCCGAACACTGAGTCAGGTCATACACCGTGGCTGTCTTATAAGTCGCCTTCTTGGCAAAGGTTGTGGAGTTAAATGCCGTGGCATCGAAATGTCCCTTCAATGTCAGCACATCATTCTCAAATCCAACCACCTCCATGTCGCTTTCCTTCAGGATGAAACGCACGACGGTGTCCGTTCCCTCTGCATACTGAATCACATCTTCCGACGACGGCACAGGATTGGCAAGCACACCATAATAATACTTGCCCACCTCAAACGGACACGTTGACGTGTTGAGGATGCTGAACGAGGCTTCACCCGTTTCCTGACTGCCAATGGTCACCTTGCCTGTCTTGTAGCCGAGTTCCGTCCACGCTTTTGCCTCCTCGTCATAGCCGTAGAAGTTCATCCGCAACGTACCCTCGTATGCCACATCAGCCTTGTTGCTGAGCGTGGCAATCGCCGTGGAGCGGTCATTGTAAACCACCTGAAAATCATTGCCTTCAAACGTTTCCTTGTCAGGACTTCCTGCCACAGAGAGCCCCTCAAGCCGCAAGTCACTCGCTGCCTCCTTGGGGTCAACGGTCAACTGTGCCAGCACGTTCAGGTTCGCATCGGTAAGGGTCAGCGTATAAGTGCGTGAAAGCGTGGGTCGAGCCGTCAACGTGAGTTCCATTTCGCCACCGTCATTAGGCAGCACCGTTTCCGTATCTTTCGACGAAGCCGACGACAAGGCAGACGGTTTGCTGCTGCCCGAAGTGCAGAAGAGGTAAAGCCCCGAATAGTTGAGCGTGCCGTTGTTGCGTACCTTCACCACCACATTGTTCGTATGATTCTGGTAGAACCCATCCGCCAGCGCAATCGAGGCAGAAAGATTCTGCTTCCGCGGACGGACATTGAATGTCATGCCCTGCCACGTGTTGAAATAGTTCATACCCGTCTCGTCGTCCACGGTGTACCAGCCGTCGCCCTGTCCGCCCCAACCGAAGTTGAAGTGGAACAGTCCTGTGGATGATTGATAGCCGTCGAGCACCACAGCGTGTCCGCCCGTCGCCTCGTCCTTATAGCCCGTGTAGATGATGGGATGCCCCTTTGCCAAATCATCATAAATCTTCTTCTCCCACGTCGCCAGCGGCACCCAACTGCTGCTGCCGTCGCTCTTGTACTCACATTCGCTCAAGAGGTTGAAATAAGTCTTCATCGGGTCAACGAGGTCGCTAATCTGAGCACCCGACGAGTCGTAGTAGTCCATGTGGTCCATCGCACCCACGGCAAACACGAGGTCTGCCACGGCTGATTTGAACTCGGCTGGTTCGCTGCCTCCGTATTTGTCAAGCATCAGATCCCACTTAATGGGAGTACCCTTCTTGATTTGGTCGGTCACCGCCGTATGGTGCCACTCGTCTGCTCCGTATGTAGGCGTGTTGGCTTGGAACACATCGGGATTGTCCTTGCGATAGTAGTAAATCACCTGCGAGGCAGCCGTTGCCACACAGCCCGTCACGGCACGACCACCCTTGTCGGTGACAGGACAGCGGTCGTTGTAAGGTGAGGTCTGATGCCAGTGTGTCGTCAGCAAGGCGGGAATGCTTTCCAGACCTTTGATGCGACGCGGAGCATTCTTGCGTTTCGGGCTCTTGCGACTCACATTCTGCCCTGCTTCCTGAGCATCCTCGATGAGCGTCTTGTAACGGTCGAGCCAGCCGAGCAGATGCGGTGGAAGCACCGCCTCGTCGAAGTCGCCACTCTCGGTATAGCCCAAGATGTCGGGCAAGCAGTCGTCGCCGCTCACAATCACAAATCCTTTTCCCTCGCCACGCGAGAACACATAGTAAGGCGAAGTCGCCTGTGTCTGAGCACTCAACTTGCGTGCTTTCGATTCGGTACGAACAGCCTTCGACACCAGCACGGGTTCATCCACACTCAACGTCGCCGCCAACTGCTTGGCTTTGACCGGGTCGATAGGGTCGGCACTCATGGTCAACGATGCAAACATCACCGCCGACAAGGTTAACAGTTTTTTCTTCATAGGGTTATTTTAGGGTTTTAAGTTCGTAAGTTTTTGAGTTTTTAAGTTTTTGAGTTCGTGAGTTTTTATTCTCAACACCCCGAAAGGCAAACTTAAAAACTCAAAAACTTAAAAACTCATTTTTCAATCATCGTCCAGTTTCAGCACCGCCAAGAACGCCTTTTGTGGCACACTCACGTTGCCGATTTGCTTCATGCGTTTCTTGCCTCGTTTCTGTTTCTCCAGCAGTTTGCGTTTACGCGACACGTCGCCGCCGTAGCACTTGGCAAGCACGTCTTTCCGCACCTGCTTCACCGTCTCGCGTGCCACAATCTTGCCGCCGATGGCCGCCTGAATGGCAATGTCGAACTGTTGGCGTGGCAGCAGTTCCTTCAGTCGTTCGCACATGCGGCGACCCAGCGTCACGGCGTTGTCCACGTGCGTCAGTGTTGAAAGGGCGTCCACCGATTCTCCGTTCAGCAGAATGTCGAGTTTCACCAGTTTGCTCTCGCGGAAACCCGCAGGATGGTAGTCGAACGAAGCGTAGCCACGGCTCACGCTCTTCAGTTTGTCGTAGAAGTCAATCACGATTTCGCCCAGCGGCATCAGGAACTCAATCTCCACACGGTTGCCCGCAATGAAATCCTGCTTCACCAGTTCGGCACGCTTGCTGAGGCAGAGCGTCATGATGGGGCCGATGTAGTTAGCGGTGGTGATGACCGTCGAGCGGATGTAGGGTTCTTCCACATGGTCGATGAGCGTCGGGTCGGGCATACCGCTCGGGTTGTGTACCTCCTGCGCCTCGCCATGCTTGTCATACACCATGTAACTCACATTCGGCACGGTCGTAATCACATCCATGTCGAACTCGCGGTCGAGGCGTTCCTGCACAATCTCCATGTGCAGCAGCCCGAGGAATCCGCAGCGGAATCCGAAGCCCAGTGCCGCCGAACTTTCATGCTGGAAGGTCAGCGAGGCGTCGTTCAGTTGCAACTTCTCCAGCGATGTACGCAGATTCTCATAGTCCTCTGTTTCAATCGGATAGATACCGGCAAACACCATTGGCTTCACCTCCTGAAAACCCTTGATTGCCTCCGTGGTCGGGTTCACCAGCGAGGTGATGGTATCGCCCACCTTCACCTCCGTGGCGTTCTTGATGCCCGTCACGATGTAGCCCACATCGCCTGTCCGCAACTCCTTCTTCGGCACCATGTCCATCTTCAGCGTGCCAATTTCCTCTGCCAGATATTCCTTTTTCGTGTTGATGAAACGCACCTTTTCGCCCGGGTGCATCACGCCGTTGATGATTTTGAAGTAGGCGATGACACCACGGTAGGAGTTAAACACCGAGTCGAAGATGAGTGCCTGCAACGGGGCATCCTCCTCGCCCACGGGGTGCGGCACACGCTCCACCACGGCGTTCAGGATGTCGTCCACGCCCTCGCCCGTCTTGCCGCTGGCATAGATGATGTCTTCGAGGTCGCAACCGATGAGGTCGATGATTTCGTCAGCCACCTCTTCGGGCATGGCGTTGGGCATGTCGATTTTGTTGATGACAGGGATGATTTCCAAGTCGTGGTCAATCGCCATGTAGAGGTTGCTGATGGTCTGAGCCTGCACACCCTGTGTGGCATCCACCACGAGCAACGCCCCCTCGCAGGCAGCGATGGAACGGCTCACCTCGTAGGAGAAGTCCACGTGTCCCGGCGTGTCAATCAGGTTCAGCACAAACTTCTGCCCCTGAAACTCCGCCTTGTCGCCATCGTACTGGTGCTCCATCTGGATGGCGTGGCTCTTGATGGTGATGCCACGCTCCTGCTCCAAGTCCATGTCGTCGAGCATCTGTCCCTGCGTAATCTCAATCGTCTTCGTCTTCTCCAACAGTCGGTCAGCCAAGGTTGACTTCCCGTGGTCGATATGTGCAATAATGCAAAAATTTCTGATATTCTTCATGAAAAACAAATTTGGGACAAAGGTAGCACAAAATATTGACATGCCCAAACAAAAGTACCATTTCTTCATCATTCGCCCTCTAAGAACCCCCGATGACATAAAAAGCCGTTCCCGTCGGAAGCCAACGGATGCTCTCATCCGAAGCCAACAGATGTCCTCGACGGCTTTCTTCAGATGTCCTCGTCAGCAGCCAACCGCCCTCCCCTATCTCCACAAAAAGGCATCTCCAACACCCCTTTGCAGCAGACGTTCTTAAAACTAAACTTAGATTTTATAAAATTCAAGTTAGATTTATATAAATTTAAGTTCAATTTTATAAAATTTAAGTTGAATTTTATAAAATCTAAGTTTAGTTTTAAGAGAGGTGGCGGCTATTGCGGGTCGGGGATGCCTCGAAAAGCCCCTCGAAGAAGACCGATTGGGAAACAAGGAGCATCTACCTATACCGATGAGGCGTTTCTTCACAGTCGGCTCTTTTCCGCATTTCCTGCACCAGTGCCCCGATACTTGGAGCGAGTGGTGTTGAAGTAGTAGGTGATGCCCAACTGGAGGTAGCGGCTCTGCTGGTACTCGGTCAGATAGCGAGTGTAGCGACCATTGTAAACGTTGATGTTGTAGTTGCCACCTTTGAAGATATCGCTGAAACGGAACCGTACCAACAACGATTTGTGGAAGAAATATTTGTCAACATTGAGGTCTAACTCTTGCTGAGGCTTGCGTTCGACAAACTGGTAAAAAGCCGAGGTGTTCCATGAGTAATTGAGACGAATCATCCAGTCGTGCCTCAATCGGAACAGGTTGTTGAAGGCTCCCTCCAGCATCGGGCGTTCCAGATTCTCCGTCACCCCATAGGGCTTGGCATTGAAGAACTGCCGATAGCACTCCAGTTTCAGTGTCGGATACCACACACCAAAGTGCGGATTGACGGTAAGCGAGAAGTTGATGAGTTGACGATGAGGCACGTTCATGAAGGTGGAGAACATGATGTCGGATGTGTCATCGTAAGCGGTCGTGTAGTTGGTGTGGGAGTTGACCATATAGCCATATTCTGCCGTGAAATTCAGCCATCGCCAAGCCAAGTTGTACTCAAAGTCATAGTTGTACATCGTCTTGAGCCACGGGTTGCCACCTCGATAGCGGAAGTGGCTCATGTAAACCACATCGTTCGACAGGTTGCCATACGACGGCCGGTAAACCAAGGTGCTCATGCCGAGGGTGTGTTGCCATTTGCCCCGATGCCAGCCGACGGTAAACGTGGGCATCCAATGGTTTTCGGTGCGGCTCTGTTCAGGCATTCGGACGTTGTTGTCGTAGTAAGCCACGTTGTTATGCTCATAACGGGCACCCATGCTGAAGAGCCACTTTTCAATCGAGTATTCCACCTCGGCAAATCCTGCCAGCATGTTTTCGTGCATGTCGTTGTCGGAGGGGCGAAGGATGTTCTCTGGGTTCTGATAAGTCTGCGTGTTATGGCTGTTGGTGTACTCCGAACCGAAATTCAACTTCACCTGTTTGCCCAAGGGATAGGTGAGCACCAACTTACCTGCCCACATGCGGCTGCGGCTCTCGTGCAGGGTGGTCACCGTCTGGTCGCCATAAGATTCGCTCTGTTCCACGGCTTGCGTTTCCGTCGAGTTCTTCCGGCTGAGCCATGTCAGGTTCAGGTCGATGTCCATCTTGCCGACCTTCCCGATGTAGTAGGCATCGAGTGTAGGTTGTGGCCAAGCCTTATAACTTTCGGTCTCTTGGCAATCAATCCTGCCCGAAGGCACTCCGTCGGTTGTGTAGGTGAGCGTGTTGGTGGAGGCGTGATAGTCTTCGGGGAAACGGCAGTCGTTGCTATAACGCACACCCACCGTATGGTCGTCGGCTATCTGATAGTTGAAGCCGAGGTTTCCGTCCAAATCCTGCAAGCGTTCCTGCATCTTCCACATCTGCTGCTGCTCGATGTGGTGCAGATTGCTGATAAAGATGTCCGTCGCCTCGTCTTCCACTTGCCAGAAATAGTTTTCGTAGTTCAGATGGGCAAAGATGTCAAGGTTGTCCCTGCGGTAGTTAAGGCTCAAGTAATCAAACATCGTGTGCTTGACCGACCATCGGGAATAATGGGACAGGCTACCGCTCCACCCCTCGCCCTGCTGTCGGCGGGTCTTGATGCGGATGACCGACGAGACATGAGATGCGTATTGTGGCCCTGGCGTCGTGAGCACTTCGATGCTTTTGATGTCCCGAGACTTGAGTTGGCGAAGTTCCTCGCTGTTACGCATCACACGCCCATTGATGTAGATGAGCGGCGTCCCTTCTTTACCTGCGACACGCACCTTGTCATCATCCACCTGCAAACGCGGCAACTGTTCCAGCACATCGAGAACCGTGCCCAACTCTGCCAAGAGCGTCCCTTCCACATTCGCCATCATGCCACCCTTCATCAGCCGATAGGTGGGGAGGTCGCCTTTGACGGTCACGTTTTTCAACAGCACATCGTCACGCTCCATCCTTATCGTGCCGAGGTCGGTCGGGGTGCATGGCAAATAGAGGGTCTTGTATCCCACATAACTGATTCTCG
This sequence comes from Bacteroidaceae bacterium, assembly GCA_017483605.1. GTDB lineage: Bacteria > Bacteroidota > Bacteroidia > Bacteroidales > Bacteroidaceae > Minthosoma. The sequence continues at coordinate 26,967 of JAFUWG010000034.1, forward strand.
CCAAGACGTTTCGGTACTCGCAGGGGATGATGAAGAAGCCGTCCTCGTTGCTCACGCCACCTAACAGAACCTTTAGCTCGGCGGAGCCAATGGTAGAATCGGAAGGTGAGAGCAATGCGATGTTGGCATACACTACGGGCAGGTTCTGCTCGTCAACGAGACGCCCCTTCACGTGCCGACTCGCCTTGTGGGTACACTCCACAAAGAGTTTTCGTTCCCCGTTGCGGGTCATGCGGATGGGATAAAACCCTATTATCTGCTGGATGGCATCGGGCACCGACTGGTTCTTCACCTCCGTACTCACCCGAAAGTCCTCCAACTCGTTATACACAAAACTGATGTCGTACCGCTCTGTCTGCGACTGCAACCACACGAGGGCGTCCGACATGGACACATCGCTGAAGGTATGCGTGATGCGTTGAGCAAAACTACTCTGCATCAAGGCTGAGAGGAATAGGATAAGAATTGGCTTTCTCATGTTCTTTCGTAAAAACAGTTTACAAACGACTCTTTTCCGCATTTCCCGCACCTGTACCCTTATATCTGGAGCGAGTGGCATTGAAGTTGTAGGTGACAATTACGCCAAAGGTCTGGTCGTAGTTGTAACAGTCTTTGTAGAGATTGGCACCGATGCCATAGGAGGTCCATCGTTCTTGACTGGTTCGGAAGAGGTCGGTGACATAGAGATTCACCAGCAGCGTCTTGTTGAAAAACGACTGATTGAGCCGTAAGTCCATCTGGAAATATCCTTTCACTTTCTGAAACTCGCTGTAATAGTCGGTTCGGTAACGCAGATTGGCATTGGCGGAGCACGTCTTGCTGAGCACAAAGGTGTTTTTTGCCACGAATGTCCACGTGGGTTTATGCTCCTTCAGCCCGGAACCATACTGTGCCGAGTCGTAGAAAAGTTTACTGAAATTCACAAAGAGATTGGGACGGTAGAAGCCAAACTTGGGAGAGGCTGAAACGGAGGCAGACAGGGTTTGCATGTCCCCATAATTGCGACTGCACAAGAAGACGATGTTTTGCCCATCATAAAGTTCAGGCACCCATGCCCGTGTGTGCTGAATGCTGGCGTAGTCAACCGAAAGATGGAACCATGACCGCAAGGCGGAAAGTGCGACATTGTGCGTAAACTGCGGACGAAGCAAGGGGTTTCCGCCTTCGTAGGTATAGCGGTTGTCATACTGGATGAAGTTTCGCAACTCCCAATAGGAGGGGCGGCTGGTTTTTCTGCTGTAGTTGAGTTGCAGATTCCATTTGTTCTTCCCCCACTCCACCGACGCATTGGGGAACCAATCGTCATAGCGTCGGCTTGGCTCTGCTTCCCAAACACCCAAGGAATAGTAATCCGTCGTGACATGCTCATAACGCAATCCGGCTCCAAGTTTGAAAGTGCCCAACGTCAAGTCGTACTCTGCAAAACCTGCCACGTTGCTTTCGCGAATCTTTGTGTCGGACGAACGTACATACTGCTCGTCGTTCGTATAGACACCATCCGTCCTCGTATGTGTGATTTCAGACCCTGCACTCACCACGCCTTTCCATGCAGGATAGGTCAGAACCAATTTGCCTGCCGCCATCTGGTTGCGTCGGACACTCCGAGTGTGAACATCGCGGCTTTCCAATTCTTCGCTGATTTCATTCCGCACGTCAAGGTTCTGTTCTTTGCCTCGATAGAAAGTTGCGTTGAAGTCGATGTCGAGTTTTCCGACCTTGCCCATGTAGTAGGTGTTGAAATCGTGCAGCGGATTTTGTGTACGGGTGGTGGTGGCATCTTGAAAGACCTCTCCTTCAAACACGCCATTTTGCCAGATATGTTGTTCAGACAGAATCTTGCCGTCCTTGAGTTGTACACCGCTGAATGTGTAGGAAGCACCCAACGAATGGCGGTCATTGATGTCATAGTTGAAACCCAACTGCTCGTAATGTGACTTGCTACGTATGCGGGTGTCACCATCCTGTGCAATGAGAATGTGGTCGTCTTCATTCAACAGTTCATTTTTCACGTGGTTGTCCTCACCTAACCACGCACTCCGCAGATAACTTTCCGCAAAGATTTCCAGCCCTTTCGTGCGGTATTTCACCTCCAAGTCTCCATAACCACCCATCTGATGGTTGTTCCGCACATTGGCTAATGCACTGACACTGACACCTTCATCTTGAGGCTTGACCGTGTGAATGCGGATAACTGACTGCACCGATGCGTCGTACTGAGCACCAGGGTTCGTGATGACGTCAACAGATTTGATGTCGCTCGACTTGAGTCGGGTGAGTTCGGTCATGTCACGCACCTTCCGATTGTTGATATAGATGAGCGGAGCACCTTTTCCGAACACGCTCACGGCTCCATTGCTCGACACATCTACCCGCGGTAACTGTCCCAGCACATCGTTCGCTGTGCCCATCTCCGCCAACAAAGAGCCCGCCACATTCACGTTCAGCCCGCCCTTTATCATCTGGAATTGAGGCCGCTCACCCTTCACCGTCACATTCTGCATCATCTGCACCTCTGGCTCCATCCTTATCGTGCCGAGGTCGGTCGGGGTGCATGGCAAGTAGAGGGTCTTGTACCCCACGTAACTGATTCTCGCCAAGACGTTTCGGTACTCGCAGGGGATGGTGAAGAAGCCGTCCTCGTTGCTCACGCCGCCGAGTAGAATGGTAGAATCGGAGGGTGAGAGCAATGCGATGTTGGCATACACTACGGGCAGGTTCTGCTCGTCAACGAGATGCCCCTTCACGTGCCGACTCGCCTTGTGGGTACACTCCACAAAGAGTTTCCGTTCCCCGTTGCGAGTCATGCGGATGGGATAAAACCCTATTATCTGCTGGATGGCATCGGGCACCGACTGGTTCTTCACCTCCGTGCTCACCCGAAAGTCCTCCAACTCGTTATACACAAAACTGATGTCGTACCGCTCCGTCTGCGACTGCAACCACACGAGGGCATCCGACATGGACACATCGCTGAAGGTGTGGGTGATACGTTGAGCCATTGCGAGGTGAACGCAACCGCACAGCAAGAGCATGAGAAAGCATTTTTTCATGGTGGCAGTGTGGCATTATGGTTCAACAATCAGGGTGTCGTCGCTCAAAGTGAGGTGCAGTTGCTCAAAGTGATTGAGGTCGGCAATGATGCTTTCGAGCGTCGCCTGTTTGTTCCACCTGTAGAACAGACGGAGCGTATGCGCCTGCTTGCTGCGGATGGCGAGCGTCTTGCCATAGTGGTCGGCAATGGTGTGAAGAATCTCATCCAACGGCACATTCTCGAACGTGACAGCCTCTACCGCCACAGCCGTCGAATCATTCGGCAGCACTTCCTCCAGATTCGTCACATTCGTTTCATTCGTTGTTTCTGTCGGCAAACTGAACAAATCGAACGAATGGACGTGCCGAGTCAGCCCGATGGCTGCGTATGTGATGCCCGAAAGCATCACCACCACGGCGACAGCGGCCGCCATCTTACGCCAACGCCATGAAGGATTGAAGAATTGAAAAATTGAAGAGTTGAAGTGCCGCTTCTCAAACTTCTTCCATTCTTCGTCCTTGAGTCCGTTGGCTATCTGCTGTTTCGCCTCACCCATTTGCTGAGCCGATTCGGTCAAACGCATCGTCTCGTAAAGTTCGCGACATTCATCGTCGGCAAGCATCTCTTGCAGTTGCTCGTCGGTGTACCTTTCGGGGTGTTCCATCATCATGAGGAACTGTTCAGTCTTGTCCATTGTCTGATGATTTAAAGTGATTCTTGATTCGTTTCAATGCCTGTGCCAGATGCTTGTACACGGCGGCTTCGCTGATGTTCAGTTCTGCCGAGATGTCGGCATACCGCTTCCGCTCTTGATAGTGCATGAGGAACACGCGGCGGGTCTGTTCCGTCAAACCTTCTTGACAGAAACGGAGCACACTTTCCAGTCGGTCAGCCTGAGGTTGCAGCGGCGTGATGTCCGCTTCATCGTCCAGTGCCAGCAGTTTCTGTGCTCGTTCCCTCACCGCCTTTCCCCGAAGCACTTTCAGGCATCGGTTCCGCACACATGTCATCAGGAAACTTTCGGCTGTGTCGGGACGCACCTCCACCGTGCCGTCAAGCACCGAGGCGAACACCTCGCTCACAGCATCTCTGCTTTCCTCGTCATCGTGCAGCAGTATCTTGGCCAACAGATACATCCTGTCGTAGTGTGCGAGAAAAAGTTCTTTTATCGTTTCCTTATCTGTCATGTCACGTAGCGTTTTTATCTTTAATACCCCTAAGGTCGCTCTTTCCCAACCCCCTCGGCTCACTTTTTTTGATGTAATTTTGATTTTTCCCAACCCAGAGTCTCCCTTATAAAATATTTGTGTCACCAGAATCGTACCCGAGGGGTACAATAAGGTGTACCCCTCGGGTACGGCATGCCGTAGTCGAGGGGTACGATATGACAGGGAAGTCACATCCCTTTATCCTTACTTCCGTAAAAAATGCGTTGCCCACCCCATGGTGAGCAACGCATTTTTATAGTTGTCAAGCAACTAATTACTTGAGAGAGTAAGCGTAGGGATCCTTCTCGTCGCCAGTCTCTACGGCGTTCACCTTGTCCTCACGGAGCAACCAGCCAAGACCGAGGTTGAAATCCTTCTCTGCAAGTTTTGTCGCTTTCTTAATTTGCTTGAATGTCTGTGCAGCCTCTGCCTCAGAAAGAGCGTTCCAAATGAGACCTGCAATGTTTCCTGCTTTTTCCTGTAACATAATCTTAAACCTTACCTTTAATTTGTTAAACTTATTTGTTGTGGAATTAGGGGGATTTTGATGGTTCTTCTCCTAAAACCGATGCAAAGTTACGACCTTTAGTTAAAAAAACAAAACTTTTGCAAGAAAAAATCAAGAAAAAGTTACTAAAAAAGAAGAAATTAGGTAAAAATACACCAAAAGCACCCATGCAAAAGTCAAAATGGCTGTGTACGCACACAGCAAATATAAAAATATATAATTTATAATGTCTAATTTATAATAGCCATGCGGCTTGTTGGCATCGCGTCAGCCCTATTATAAATTATATATTATAAATTATATATTACTTTTGTAGTCCTTTGGAGTGAAATGATATTCCACCATTTTGTCGCCTGTCGCAGCATCGTGATAGATGTAGGTGAAACTAACTCCTGCATCTTTATGCTTGGCAAAAAGAACGGAATTGCGAACCACCTTTAAGTTTTCGTCGCCGATGTCACCAAGTTTGTCCATAAAGGCTGTCCGCTGTTCGTCGGTCAGTTGCAGCGAGTAGTACAACTTGAGGTCACCCACGGTACTGTCGTTGGGGGTGAATACCATGCTGTCGAGGGTGGTCACCCCATCGCCATAGGGTTGAGGGCAATGCGTCTGGGTGTATTCCCGTGCTTCCCGCTCAAAACGGTCTTTCCGTTTCTCCTGGCAAGAGGAGAGCACCAGAATGGTCAATAATAATATATAAGATACACGTGCGTACATATTTATTCCCATATATAATATACAATTTATAATTGCCATGCGGCTTGCACACATCGCATCAGCCCTATTATAAATTACACATTATAAATTATATATTATTTCTGTATGACTTGCCGCAATGCCGTTGCCAACTGGTCGGGGCAACTTGTCGGCTTCATGCCACATCGCACGCCTTCCAAGCGGCTGATGACATCTTCCGCCTTCATGCCACGCACCAACTGAGAGATGCCAGCCGTGTTGCCGGCACAACCACCCACAAACTGGACATTGTTGATGACACCCGTAGCGTCATCAACGTCCAGCATAATGGCTTTGGAACAAGTTCCTTTCGTTTCGTAAATCGTCTGCATGGCGGCTTACTTCATATTGGTGTACACATTCTGCACATCGTCAAACTCTTCGAGACGCTCCACCATCTTGTCGATGGTCTCACGCTGCTCGTCGGTCACTTCCTTCAGGTCATTAGGCACGTAAGTGAACTCTGCACCTGTGATTTCGTAGCCACCATCCTCGAGGAACTTCTGAATCTGAGCGAACGACTTGGGATCACCATAGATGGTGATGGTCGTTTCGTCCTTCTCTTCATCGTACTCCTCATCATACTCATCGTTCACGCCGAACTCGATGGCTTCGAGGATGAACTCATCCATATCGAGACCTTCCTTCTTCTTGAAAGTGAACTGGCTGTAGTGGTCGAACAGGAACGAGAGCGAACCTGTCGTGCCCATGTTGCCGCTGAACTTGTTGAATACCGAACGAACGTCAGCCACGGTGCGAGTGGTGTTGTCGGTCAAGGTATCTACAAACACAGCCACGCCGTGAGGGCCATAGCCTTCGTAAGTCACGCTCTTCCAAGCCGACTTGTCCTTGCCGATGGCATTCTTGATGGCACGGTCAATATTATCCTTTGGCATGTTCTCATGGCGACAAGTCGCAATGACAGCACGAAGGTGTGCGTTGTTGTCGGGGTCAGGACCGCCTTCAGCCACAGCGATGGCAAGTTGCTTGCCAAGGCGTGTGAAAGTCTTTGCCATGTTACCCCATCTTTTCAGTTTTCTCGCTTTACGGAACTCAAATGCTCTTCCCATAATGTCATTTACTATTTTTATATTTACAATTTATTGTTCACAACGATTTTTGAACAACGAATTTTTCGAATTTCGCGAATATCTATCGGGCAATGCACCTTCGGTGCGCCGAATAGAAACGAATGGCATTCGCTTTCATCCGTTGCCGCTTGCGGCATTCCTCATAAAATTCGTTTCATTCGCCAAATTCGTTGTTTTTATAAAACTTTATCAGTGTTATCCTTTGCCACGAACGGTTGCTCCAGTCGCCTTGCAGATGTTCTGCTCAATCTTACTCATGATGGCTTCGATGGCTTTGTCGTTCAGCGTCTTCTCCTCGCTCTGGAGGGTGAAGTTAACTGCATACGACTTCTTGCTGGCTTCAAGGTTCTTACCTTCATACACGTCGAAGAGCCTTACTTCCTTCAGCAGTTTCTTCTCTGCCTGATAAGCGGCAGCCTCAATCTGAGCAAACTCAACGCCTTCGTCAACGAGCAAGGCGAGGTCACGACTTACGGCAGGGAACTTCGAGAGGTCGTAATAGGAAACCGTCACCTTCTTGATGAGTTTCATGAGGCTCGTCCAGTTGATGTCGGCATAGAAGACAGGAGCCTCCACATCAAGTTTCTTTGCCACCTTCTTGGTCACAATGCCGAACTCAGCAATCTGCTTGCCGCCACGCTGTGTGATGGTCGTGGCAATCGAGAAGATGTCGTTCTTCTCCTCGCCGAACACAAGGGCACCGAATGGCACACCCAGACGCTTGAGAATGTTGAGCACGTAGGCTTTCATTTCGTACACGGTGCTTTCCTCGTCAGCATGTGCCCAGTTGCCGTTCACACGCTTGCCTGTCTGCCAGAGGCCGAGGTGATAGTCCTCGCTGTAGGCAGCCAGAATCTTCTTCGACGACTCGGCACTGGCTTTCAGCGTCTCGCCGTTCTCGTCCACCTTCTCCTGATTGCGTTCTGGAGCAAAGTAGTAGCAGTTGCCAAACTCGAAGAACTTCAAGTCTGGCATACGGCGGTTGCTGTTGCAGGCGATGCACTCCAAGCCACCAAACAGCAACGTCTGACGCAACACACCGAGGTCTTGGCTCAATGGATTCATCAGTTTCACGCTGTTCTCGGCCTTGTAGGTCTCACCGTCTTCATAGTAAGAAACCTTCGTCAGCGAGTTGTTGAGTATTTCGTTGAAACCGCAACCCACCAACTGTTCAGCCACGATGTTCTGCAGTTTATTGCTCTTGTCCAGTTCGCCCTTCGTGGTCAGCGACGAACGCACCTGCGAAGGAATCTCAATGTTGTTATACCCATAGATACGAAGAATCTCTTCCACCACATCGCAAGGCTTCTTCACATCCACACGGAAGGCGGGAGCCTTCACCTGCATCTTCTCGGCATCGCTCGAAAGAATCTCAAAACCGAGGTTCTTCAAGATGCTCTGCTGTGTCTCCACGGGCAGTTCCTTACCGATAAGGTCTGCCACATACTTGTAATCCACATCGATGATGGCATCCTGTGGCAGCGTGTCGTTCTTCACATCGACAATCTCCATGCTGATTTCGCCACCAGCCAACTCCTGTGCCAACATGGCGGCACGTTTGATGGCATAAATCTGACCTGCGGGATCGATGCCACGCTCGAAGCGGAAACTGGCATCGGTCTGAAGTCCGTGACGACGGGCACTCTTGCGAATCCATGTGGGGTGGAAGTAAGCACTCTCGAAGAGCACATTCTTCGTGGTCTCATAAGTGCCACTACCCTTTCCACCAAACACACCGGCGATACACATCGGCTCTTCCACATTGCAAATCGCCAAGTCGCGGTCGCTGAGTTTGTGCTCCTCGCCATCCAGCGTGACGAATGGAGTGCCTTCTGGCAAGGTCTTCACAACCACTTTTCCACCCTTCACCATATCAGCGTCGAAGCAGTGAAGTGGCTGACCGTAAGCCATCATGATGTAGTTGGTGATATCGACGATGTTGTTGATAGGACGCTGGCCAATCGTAGTCAGCCTATCCTTCAACCACTTCGGGCTTTCTTTCACCTCGCAGTTCTTCACCGACACGGCACAATAGCGTGGACAAGCCTCCTGTGCTTCCACCACCACATCGAACTTCAGGTCGTTGTTCTGCACCTTGAAGTCATCCACACTCGGACGATGCAGCGACGTCTCATAGCCGTTCTGCTTCAGATAGGCGTAGAAGTCGCGCGCCACACCCCAGTGCGAACAAGCGTCGGAGTGGTTGGGCGTGATATCCACCTCAATCACAAAGTCGCTCTCAATGCCGTAATACTTGGCAGCAGGTGTGCCCACCACCGCCGTCTCTGGCAACACAATGATGCCGTCGTGACTGTTGCCGATGCCGATTTCGTCTTCAGCACAAATCATGCCGTTCGACTCGATGCCACGCAATTTGCTCTTCTTGATGACAAACTCCTTGTCGCCATCGTAGAGTTTGCAACCCAACTGAGCCACAATCACTTTCTGACCAGCAGCCACATTGGGTGCACCACACACAATCTGCTCCACCACACCATTGCCTTCATCGACAGTTGTCACGTGCATGTGGTCGCTGTTGGGATGAGGTTCGCAGGTCAGCACCTGACCCACCACAAGACCCTCAAGGCCACCCTTGATGGACTGCACCTCTTCCACTGCCTCGACCTCCAAGCCCATGCTGGTGAGCGCCTTGCCCACTTCCTCGGCTGTCATGTCGAAGTCAACATATTCCTTCAACCATTTGTAAGAAATGTTCATATCGTATTTATTTAGTTAAATTTCAGCCTTTTTACTAATAAAGTTCACGCACACGTGCGTAAAAAACGCTGCAAAGGTACGAAAAATTTGGGTAAGTGAATGAAAAGAGAATGCATTTTCTTTTCTGAACGAGGAAATTTTATAGAATAAGTGAGCACAATACAAAACGAAGAACCATTTTTTTCGTTTTTATTGTCGAGCACAAGCACCTCACACGAAGTGAATGGCCGCACTTTTTTGTCTTTGCGACACGAAAGAAGGGAAAGGCTGAAGCCTCTCACACAACAACCCAAGAGCCAGGAAGGAAAGACCCCAAAATCGACCACGTCGTGGTCGGTGCATCGACTACGACGTGGTCGGCGTGTCGATCACGACGTGGTCGATTCAGAGGTGACGAGGCAACCGTTTCAGCGAGTATTACTTCTCAAAACGCTCGCCCCACAGTTGTTTCATGCGGTCGTGTAATTTGTTTTCGGCAGGATTCTCTTGCGGATGCCAAAAGCGGGCATCTGTCGCTCCATCGGGCAGGAACTGTTGCTCCACAAAGTGCCCCTCGTAGGCATGGGCATACTTGTAGTCCTTGCCATAGCCGAGTTGCGACATGAGTTTGGTAGGAGCATTGCGAAGGTGGAGCGGCACAGGCAGATTGCCCGTCTCCTTCACATAGCCAAGGGCATCATTGATGGCTTCATACGCCGAATTGCTTTTGGGAGACGCGGCAAGATAGACGGTAGCCTCTGCCAAAGGGATGCGACCCTCGGGCATACCAATCTTCGACACGGTATCGAAAGCGGCATTGGCAAGCAGCAGAGCGTTGGGGTTGGCAAGCCCGATGTCTTCGCTGGCAGAGATGACCAATCGGCGGGCAATGAAGATGGGGTCCTCGCCTCCTTCAATCATGCGTGCCAGATAATAAACGGCGGCATCAGGGTCGCTGCCACGGATGCTCTTGATGAAGGCGGAAATGATGTCGTAGTGCATTTCTCCATCCTTGTCGTAAGCCAACGGATTCTGTTGAAGCGTCTCTGTAACAATTTTATCATTAATGATTGAAGATGTTTCTGTTACGAGTTCCAAGATATTCAAGAACTTTCGAGCATCGCCACCGCTGTAACGCATCATGGCAGTGGTCTCTTGCACATCAATATGCTTCTCCTTCAGAAAGACATCCGTCTTCAACGCATGGTCAAGCAAGCCCAACAAATCATCCTTCTCAAGACTCTTCAGCACATACACCTGACAACGGCTCAACAGCGGACGAATCACCTCGAAAGAAGGGTTCTCCGTAGTGGCACCAATCAGCGTCACCGTCCCCTGCTCCACTGCTCCCAAAAGGCTGTCCTGCTGCGACTTGGAAAAACGGTGAATTTCATCAATGAACAAGATGGGCGACACCCCACCCCTCACATTGCCGAAGAACGAGGAAGCCTTTGCCTTCTCAATCACTTCACGCACATCCTTCACGCCCGATGTGACGGCGCTCAGCGTGAAGAACGGCACATCGAGCGTCTTGGCAATGATGTTCGCCAGCGTGGTCTTCCCTACTCCAGGAGGTCCCCAAAGGATGAAGGACGCGACCCGCTTCTGCTCAATCATTCGGCGAATCACAGCCCCCTCACCCACCAGGTGTTTCTGTCCTATATACTCGTCCAGCGTCTGCGGACGCAATCTTTCTGCTAACGGTTGCATGATGTCCTAATTTTTTGCAAAATTAGTTCTTTTATATGAGAAAAAGAAGGTTGGAGCGTGAAAACACAAAAATTCATGAAAATTCGCAACCAACGGCCTTGAATTTTCATGAATTTTTCCAAGGATGTTTCGGAACACGGAATCCTATTCTTCCTCCACCAGAATACGAAGTTTTTCCATCAGACGCTGATAGATACCCGGACGTCCCTCATCCGAATCGCTCTTTCCTGCTTCATCTTCCACCTCCACAGGCGATTCTTCCTCTGCCGGTTCCTCCTGTTCGTCTTGCTCTTCTGCGGCAGCAGTCTCTTCACAAACATTCGTCTTCGGAGCAGGACGTTCCGACGCGTAGAACTTCCGACGCATCACATCATCAGCCCCTTCGTCATCGTGCGTATAGTCATCAAATCCTGTGGCGACGACCGACACCTTGATTTCATCACCCAGAGAGTCGTCCTTGTAATGTCCCCAAAGCACCTCGATGTTTTCGTCGAAGTTCTCCATAAACTCACGAAGTTCATCCAGTTCATCCATCTTGGCAGGATTGACATTGCCGCTATACACAATGTACAGCAACCGCCTCGTCTTCTGCTTGTCCACGTTGGCGATAAGTGGCGAACTGATGGCCTCCGACATCGCCTTCAGCAGCCGTTTCTCTCCACTTGCCTTCGCCACCGACACCAGAGCCGCACCACCGTCCTTCATCACCGTGCGGACATCGTTATAATCTCGGTTGATAAGCCCTCTCACCGTGATGATTTCAGCAATGGTCTTCGTGGCAATCGTCAGCACTTCATCCGCTTTCTTCATGCCTTCCTCCCACGTCAGGTTGTGGTACTGCTCATGCTCCAGCAGTTTCTCGTTGTTGATGACAATCAGCGAATCCACACACTTCCGCAAGTCATCCATGCCCTTCAGTGCCTTGTCAATACGCCGTTTGCCCTCCATGCGGAACGGCAGGGTCACCACGCCCACAGTCAGGATGCCCATTTCCTTTGCCACACGAGCAATCACAGGTGCCGCACCCGTTCCCGTGCCGCCACCCATGCCAGCCGTGATGAACACCATCTTCGTGTCATCGTCAAACATCGCCTTGATGTCGTCAATGCTCGCCTCAGCCATCTCACGCCCCAGTTCAGGTATTCCTCCCGTTCCAAGACCTGAGCCAATCTGCATCTTGTTAGGCACAAGATTGGCTTTCAGCACCTGACTGTCAGTGTTTGCCACCAGAAAAGTCACGTTTTTCACGCCCTCTTCCCACATGTGTTGCACAGCGTTTCCACCACCGCCACCAACACCAATCACTTTGATAATCTTCTCCGACTTGTCCTCAATCGGGAAGTTGAAAGGAGCGAACTCCTCTTCATTCAATTCTCTTAAAGTCTTCATGTTAATAAAAAATTGATATTCTCTACTTTATCTTTCGATATGCATTTCATGCTTTCCCACCTTTATCATATCGGAGCACAACCCTTCAACGCCTTGAAGTTTCCTCACCCCCCATAACAAGGTTTCCATTTCGGACTGCAAATATAACAATAAATCTCCAAAACGTCCAAACTCCGCCCCCACTTTTTCTCTTTTCCCCACTACTTTTTTTCAAAAACAGAATCCTCAACAGCCAAACTTGTCCTCAAACTCCTTCACAATCTTCTGGAAATGGTCGGGAAGATATGAGAAGGCTTTTTCGTAGATGGGTTGAGGAATGCCATAGAACGCCTCGGCGATGCTGCCCGTGATGCAGCCAATGGTGTCGGAATCACCACCAATGGAAATGGCGGTACGGATACAATCTTCAAAATCCGCACCATCCAAGAAGGCACGGATGGCTTGCGGCACACTCGTCTGACAGGTTCCGCCCCACGTGTAAGTGTCCCTGATGCCGTCACACGTGAAATTCAAGTCGTACCCAATCTCAGCCTCCACCGCCTTCTTCATCTCTTCCTTCGTCGCCCCCTTACGAGCCATCAAGATGCACAATGCCGTCGCTTGAGCACCCTTAATGCCCTCTGGATGGTTGTGCGTACATTCAGCCGACCTTTTCGCCCATGCCATCACCTCCTCCTTCGTCTCGAAAGCCCAACCGACAGATCCCACACGCATAGCAGAACCATTGCCACAACTGTTGTAAGGCTTATGTTCACCAGTTGTCACAGCATGAGCAATCCACAACTGAAACATTCCTCCATATCCACCTTTTGGACAAGGATTCTCCGCTCCATAACGACTATAATAATGTGCTACGTCCCCACCATGCAACAACCAATCTGCCGTTGCCACCGTCATGATGCTGTCATCTGTATAATTAACGTGAGTTCGACGAATTTTAGTTCTAAAATAGTTATATGATTATTAGGTAATTAGCGATATTTTTAGTAAATTTGTAGTCGCTACAAAACAAATTCAACTAAAGAATATCGCTAATGTTTACCGAGGACAAAGTTA
>JAFUWG010000035.1 GCA_017483605.1 Bacteroidaceae bacterium
GAATGTCCCGAAGGGACTACAGAACACAGACAGGCGGTGGTCTTATCAGGCCTTCGGCCTTTCTACGTAAACAATTATTATTAGACACTCATATAGTTACTGCAACGGCTTGTCCATCCGCTCAGCCTCATTGTCTAAGAAGTTGCTCAGGCATTTAGCCACTTCTGGATAGAAGCTGTTGAGCGTGGGGTATTGGTCGCGGTTACTGGCATAATGGCGAAGGGCTGTGACCAGTTCTGGCATCCAACGGAAGTCACGGCAGACTTGGTCGAACATCTCTTGCCGAAGCTGCTCGGCAGAATAGCCATTGTCAAGCATATAAATGATGACCGCTGCGCGAACGACGCTCTCATTGAGCACGATGTTCCACTGTGCATAGTTCTGTCGTTTCATGCCTATGGGTGAAAGCATCAGCAGGTTCCGACCGATGTCTTTCAGCATTGAGGCGTTCGCTTCACTTTCTTCAATCAGTGGGTTGACGAACGAATGGTTAAACTCGTGAATGAGCGTTGAGGCGTAGCTCATTCCGTCCTCGTAGGCTTTGCTCGTTTGCGGGTCGACGTAATAGCCGGCAATGGCAAATACCTCTCTGGGCTGTCCCGTCAATTGGCGGCTTGGGCCGTAGTTACCGCCGCCGTTGGTGAAGCCGATAACGACGCGGAACTTCTCCGTTGGCTCCGTACCATAGAAACGGGCGTACCAGTCCTGATGGAAATGCTGCATCACATTGGCCTCGTAGGTGCGCATGACTTCCTCGTAGAACGGTTGGTGCTGCTTGTAGAAGTCATGGAATCGGGTGTCGGCATAGAACTGATTGAGCCGGACGACGAAAGAATCGACATCCACACTCCTCCAACGGTCCAATGAGCCTGCCTCATCGGCCATCATCTTCAACTTGCCGCCATCAATGGCAAGGTGGATAGCCATCGTCATCACTGCATCATGGCTGATGCCGTATTTGGTCCTGAGGTCTTGGTAGTATTTGACGATGGAGTGGCTTTTATATGGGGCAAACCAAGCCTCTATATCTTTAGTGTATTGTCCGCCCATGTCCATGCAGTATTCCTGAAAGCCCGCCATGCGCGAGAGGATGCCCATCAGTTCGACGGTCTCGGAAACTTCCACTTTGATTTGTGCTGATGTCCCCAGTGTCAGGATGGCGAGCAGTGCGGTGATGATTGTTTTCTTGTTCATGATTTCTCTGTTTATGATAATAAGCGGAAAGAGCCGTTGCGTTGGTAGAACTCCAGCAGGTGCGGCTCGTCGTAGGCATCGACAATGAGGTGGCGGCAACCGGACTTGTTGTCGGGCGAAGTGAACCACTGCATAACGAAGTCGATAATCTGCTGGCCAAGATGCGAACCCTTGTACTTCAAGTCAACGCCCAACTGAGCAAGCAGGATGGAGGGGTAATTGATAAGTCCCTTATCGTGGTGTACCTCTCGGCCAATCTTCTTCTGGCGGGCATTGGGCAAGCGCTTGGTGAAGATGCTGGCATTGGCAACAGTAAAACCAGCGACCACCTCCGTTGGGCGGTCGCGATGTACCCAGTAGTAAGTCTTGCCAAACAACTCGTCTTGATAATCCAGCGCTTCTTCACGGAAGAATTTGTTGACAGACTTCCGACCGCAGTCAAAAGATTTCAAGTCAAGTTCTGCTGTGCCTTGTGGTGAAAATATAAGATCTGCGAGTGTCATTTCTGCGACATTTTGCGTTGAAATTCAAGGGAACGTTCCATGATTCCATTGAACCAGTCCTCTTTCTCCTGACTCCACTCCGAACCCGCAAGATGCTGGGCGTTGTACTCGCACTGCTCGATGAAGCGTTCTGCCACCTCACCCGTCAGCACTGGAATGTTTGTTACCGGTATTGCCATGATTCTGTCTCCCATTTATTATATGTTTACGGCGACAAAGTTACACAATTTTTCTGAGTTACAAGACAATAGGGATAAAAAAACTGAAAAAATCGGTTTTTTCAAGAAAAGAGCGAAGAGGAACGCAGAAAAAAGAAGAAGTTCTGAAAGATGGAGAACAGGGGGAATCTATTTCTTCTTGTATTTCTTGCTGAACAGGTTTATTTCGTCTGTTTGGCTTGAGCCTTTGGTTCGCGTCTGGTGTCCCAGAAAGCGGCAATGTGAATCGTATCGTCCTTGACATAATAGACAACCTTGTTGAGCCGACGGACGATAATACTGCGGTAGGTTTGCTTGCGATGAGCGAAAAGAGGATCTATCTTACCCATCCGTAGGCATGTCGGCCAGAGAAAGCGTAGCCTGTTCCACCTCGTCCATGAATTCCTGTCGGATGCGTTCGCCAAAATCTCGCAAGACGTATTCCTCTACCTGATGCAACTGGGCGGCAGCCCGCTTGTGCCAGTGTATCTTCATACGGCAACTTTTTCCTTGTGGTGGAACACTTCGTCGTTGGTCAGGCAGTCGCCTGCCTCAAAGGCGGCTTCTGCCTCGTCGAGCATATCGTCAATCTCCTGCATGGTGTAGGGGCGCAACCGCTCGCTTTCTTCCTTCTTGCTGTACTCAATCAGGTGCTCACCCACCCAGCGCATATTGCTTGGCGAGAGAGTGCCATAGAGATAGTCGAGAAGACTTGTCAGTGTTGCTGTACTCATAATTTTCCTTTTTGGGGGTTCACGCTGCAAAGATACACAAATCGGGCGAAACCGCAAAGGAAAAAACATTTTTCTTTGTTCTTTTGTGAGGGAGGTTGGTTAATGCCCCCAAAAAGAATGAAGACGCAGGAGGAAGTTCTGAAAGGTGGAGAACAGGGAGTAGTTGCGGAAAGGGTAATAGCCGGGCTTGAGTTTGAGTTGCCAGGGGAGGCGGTGAGGCTCGATGGTGGGGAGCATCTGAGCAAAGAGGTGCTGGATTTGCTGGTGCTCTTCTGCCGAGAAAGCGGAGAGGTGCTGACGGTAGTAGCGATAGAGACCGAGGAGGTTGAGCCAGCGGTGGTGCTCGTAGAGGGTGAGCAGTTCCTCGCGGTTGGGGAGGGAGAGCCCTGTGAGTTGCCGCTTCATGGAGAGGTTGGCAAGCAGGTGGTCGAAACGCCGGATGGAACAGGCGTTGGTGAGGGAAGCGGCGTGCTTGCGATAGTAGTATCGCCCTTGGCAGAGGACGACGAGAGAGGAATGGAGGTAGTGCAGACGGGTGGTGTTGTCGTCGCTGTAAAGGCGGCTGGAGGCATCGAAGGGGAAACGCTTGTGGATGGCGGTTTCGACCACATAGAGTCCGTGGAGCGACCAGTCGAGGCTGAGGCGGAATGCCTCTTCCCCACTCCATTGGGTTGCGATGCTCCGGATGGGATAGAGCACTTCGGTGCCATCGGCTTCGTAGTGCTGAACGAGTTGCAGGACGGCACACTGGGCATGGGTCTGCCGAAGGGTCGTGTAGGCTTGCTCCAAGGTGTCGGGGGCAAACCAGTCGTCGGCATCGAGCATGGCGACGTACTCCCCTCGGGCAAACTGGAGTCCGAGGTTTCGGGCGATGGCTTGACCGCTGTTGACGGGGGTGTGGAGCACCTGAAAGCGGGGGTCGGCGGCGGCATACTCCTGCAAAATGGCAGGGGACGCGTCGGTGGAGCAGTCGTCGATGCAGATGAACTGGCAGTCGGCAAGGGTCTGTCCGCGAAGGGAGTCGAGGCACTGCCGCAGGTAGCGTTCGGCGTTGTACACCGCCGTGAGGACTGTCACTTTCGCCATAGCCGCTTTTTCAGTTTAGGAAGGATGGTCGTTTCGCGTTTCAGCACGTAGAAGGACAGCAGCACGGACACCACGAGCATGGCTGCCGTGACGAGTTTCAGCCAGGGGTTCTCGTGCAGTGCCGCCATCACCGAGACGGCGAAACACAGGAACTGCACGGCGTAGAGTTTCATCTTGCCGAAGTCGAAACGATAATGGTAACGCACGCGATAGATCAGATGGATGAGCAGCATGTCGAGCAGTCCGCCAGCCGAGAGTGCCCAACCGGCTCCGGAGAGTCCCCAGAACTTGAAGGCGTAGGGGATGGCGAAGGCGATGAAGATGTCGTAGATGAGTTCGGTCACCATGTACATGCGTGAGTCGCCCTTTGCCAAGGCGAGGTAGGCAACGGGGAGGGTCAACGCCTTGAAGAACATATAGAAGGACGCACAAATCGCCATCGGCACGGCTGCCACAAACTTGGACGAGAAGAGCAAGGGCACGATGACGGGCATGGCAAGCACCACGAAGATGAGGATGGGTGCCATGAGGAGCACGCCCACCGCTATCTGCTGATTGACGGTCTGATTCTGCCGCTGCACATTGTGCTGGGAGGCGGAAAGCCGAGGGAAATAATCTGCCTCGAAAGCGATGAAGACGATGTTGGCGTAGGTGACTGCCAAGACGTAGCCGCTGTTGTAGAGTCCCACATCCGCCAGTTCGCCAAAACGCATGATGAGGGTGCGGATGAGGTATTCGGCACCCTGACCGAAGATGCCGGCAATGATGTACCCCACGCCGAGTTTGAGCATGGGAAGTCCGTTGTCGTACTCTGCCTTGGAGAACAGCGACGTGGACCACGGCACCGCCTTGGTGGAGAAATAAAGATGAATGGAAAGGATGACAGCGTTGCAGAGGACGAGCGAGGGAATGATGCCTCGTGTCCGCATGAAGAAATAGATGGGTGTGCAGATGAGCAGCGTGGCAATGGCTCCGAAGACGGAGATGAGTGCCACCTTCTTCAACTGCTTCATGCCTTTCAGAATCGCCATCTCGCCACCCTGCACCGCCATCATGCCGACCACCAGCGAGAGAAGGGCGAAGTGGCGGGTGTAGGCAACGCTCTCGAAGGTCCAGAGGCTGAGTTGCTGACTCAGCATCAGGCACACCAGCAAACCCAACAGACCCGTGAAGACGCTCCATGTACGCACGGTGCGGACAAAGCGACGGATGTCCTCGTCAGAGCCCGTGTCGAACAGTTCTGCCACGTGCTTGACGGCACTGAAGGAGAGGCCGAAGTTGGTGGACTGATTGACCAGTTTGGTCACATTGTTGAAGAGATTGATGAGGGCAAGTCCGTCGGGACCCAGCAACACCGACACAATCTTGTTCCTGATGACAGAAACAAGCATCGTGATGCCCTGCACACCACCAAACAGCCCCGTGTATTTTATCACGTGGTCGTAGGTAGCATCGCTGTCTGGGGCATCGTCTGTCGCTATAATCGGTGTATTTTCTTCCATTCTTGAAAAAATATCGTGCAAAGTTAAGACTTTTTTCTCAAAATTCAGTAATTTTGCACAGAAATAATCAGAATATGAAAATCGTAATACTTGACGCATATACGGTTGACCAAGGAGAATTGACTTGGGAGGGACTGAAAGAACTGGCGGAGGTGGAGGCGTATGAACGCACTGCCCCCGAGGATGTGGTGGCTCGATGCAAGGGTGCCGAGATGGTGCTGACGAACAAGGTGGTGCTGGATGCCTCGGTGCTGAACATGCTGCCACGCCTGCAATACATCGGTGTGCTCGCCACGGGCTACAACGTGGTGGACCTCGAAGTGGCAAGCCGGCAGAACATCGTGGTGACCAACATCCCCGCCTACTCCACCGAGAGCGTGGCACAGATGGTGTTCAGCCATCTGCTCAACATCGTGGGACGCACCGACCACTATGCCCGCGAAAACCGACTGGGCAAATGGACGGCATCGCCCGACTTCTGCTATCTCGACCACAACCTTGTCGAACTGAACGGCAAGCGGATGGGTATCGTGGGCCTGGGCAACATCGGCATGGCTGTGGCTCGCATTGCCACGGCATTCGGAATGCAGGTGCTGGCTTACACCTCGAAGGACGAGGAAGACCTGCCCTACGGCATCAAGAAGGTGGACATGGACACCCTCTTCGAGCAGTCGGACATCGTGTCGCTGCACTGTCCGCTCACCGTGGAAACACATTTTCTGGTGGACAAGGAGCGACTGGCAACGATGAAGCCGACCGCCATCCTCATCAACACAGGCAGAGGGCCGCTCGTGGACGATGCCGCCGTGGCGGAAGCACTGAACAACGGCGACCTTGCCGCCTACGCTGCCGACGTGCTGACCACCGAACCTGCTCCGGCTGACAATCCGCTCCTCACCGCCAAAAACAGTTATCTCACCCCTCACATCGCTTGGGCGACACGCGAGGCGAGACAACGTCTCATCAATATCTGCACAGAAAATGTTCGGGCTTATCTGGACGGAGAGCCCGTGAATCAGGTGAACTAAAATCGCCTTAACAAAGATGGGAAAAATGAAAAAGATGGACTGAAGCGATGTTTGCCAACATACCGCATGGCATCTTTTCCATCTTTTTCATTTTTGTGAACTTTTTGTTTGGTAAGCCAAAGTATAAACTTTTTTGTTTACTTACTTTTATAATTTGTCAGTCTTACCTTCTCATTTTACCAATATTTTTTTACCATTAATAATATTAAGACCCTTCTTCGGTGCAGCCAAATTCTGACCTGAAAGGTTATATATGATTGTCTTGCCATCTTCCCTAATGAATGTGTTTCTTATAGACGAAGATGGTTCTGGCTCTGAAATCTGTATAGGAACACTTTTGTTCATAGTTGTTCCATCGCACAACTGACCATAATCATTACTACCACATGCCCACAGTGTGCCATCTGTTTTTAATACCATAGAGTATACAGAACCAGCAAAAACATCTGCTACGTTATCCATCACCTTCATTGGTGTGGCCTTGTCTGTTGTTGTTCCATCGCACAACTGACCATAATAATTACTACCACATGCCCACAGTGTGCCATCGGTCTTTATTACCATTGTATGAGAATTGCCACAAGAAACAGTTGCTACGCCATCCATCACCTCTATTGGCGTGACCCTTTTTGCTGTTGTTCCATCGCACAACTGATTGTGATTATTATATCCACAAGCCCACAGTGAACCATCAGTTTTTAATATCATGGTATAAGAAGCGCCTACTGAAACAGAAGCAACACCTTCCATTATCTTTACTGGTGTGGCCTTGTTTGCTGTTGTTCCGTCACCTAACTCTCCTACAGAATTCCACCCACAAGCCCACAGCGAGCCATCGATCTTCAATATCATAGTACTATGACCTGTTAAACCTGTAGATACCGAGGCTACACCTTCCATTATTTTTACTGGTGTGGTCTTGTTTGTTGTTGTTCCGTCACCTAATTGACCATAAAAATTATACCCACAGGCCCACAGTGAGCCATCAGTCTTCAATATCATGGAATGAAAAGAACCTGCTGATACAGAAGCAACACCTTCCATTATCTTTACTGGTGTAGTTTTGCCTGCTGTTGTTCCATCGCACAATTGACCATAATAATTCCCCCCACAGGCCCATAGTGTGCCATCGGCCTTTAATATCATGGTATGATTAGAGCCTGCTGATACAGAAGCAACACCTTCCATTATCTTTATTGGTGTGGCCTTGTTTGCTGTTGTTCCGTCACCTAATTGACCATAAAAATTAGACCCACAGGCATACAGTGAGCCGTTTGATAGTAATATCATCGTATGGGATTGACTTGTTGCGATTTGCTCAACATTCCATTTTTGTAATCCTGATACCGTACCATTAACCGTAATGCTACAAAAAGCCTCAAATCCACCGTCTTTTGTCTTACATGAAATCAAGGTCTCTCCTTTACCTATTGCTTTTACTATACCAGAGTTGGTAATAGAAACAATGTCATTATCATACGACGACCAAATGACACTCTTTTCTGTTGCATCTGCTGGATATACCGTTGCTGTCAATTGTCGTGTATCTCCTATGTTCATGGTCAGAGAATAGATATCAAGTACAACATCTATAACAGAAATATAGGAAGCCTTGACTGCAACATAACATTGACCTTTTTTGCCATTTGAAGCAGTCGCAGTAATTATGGCTTCACCTACTGATTTTGCCGTAACCTGCCCATTGCTGTTTACTAAAGCAATGGTGTTGTCAGATGTGCTCCATTCTACCGTTTGGTCAGCAGATGATGGAGAAACTTGTGCCCTCAAGTTATATGTATCTCCAGGATTTAGTTCAAGGTTTGAAGGATAGACAGAAACACCTTCAGCTCCATCGTCTTTTATAAAGAAATAAAAATCTTTATAACTTGAACGCAGATAAGTATACCTCCCAGTTGTTGGGTCTAAATCATAATAATAGTATTGACAATGAATTGTTACAGGTGTCGCATAAGAAGGCTTTGCGAGAGCTTTAACAGTTACTTCTGTAGAATGGTTTGTTACATTCCCTACAAAATCTAAACACTTATAATCACTGGTTGTCCACACACATTCTTTAAAATTTGAGATGTAGCCAAGTGTACATGAATAAGTTTCACCAATGTTAAGATTAACGGATGCCTTTATCGGCAAAAAGTTCACGCATAAACAAATGAACAATAATAATAATTTGTGTTTCATATTCATTTAATATTTAATAATGATTACTTAAGTCAGCACTAAGATTCTTTCTTACAGTCGGCACTAACTTCGCAAAAGAGCAAAAGAAAAGCGCAGACTCTCGCCATACGCCTTTCGGGTCTTCCACAACCCACACTTACTACGGAAAAGTCTGCGCACATAAGTGCACATACTCCTTAGTAAGTGTTATTGCTCTTTTTCGTTTTCGGATGTGGAAGTTTGAAAGGCGATTTGAGCAAATAAAATGTCTATGTTCCGAAGAACACGGTTGCAAATTAACGACTTTTTTTGTTTTTATCCAAACAAAAGGGAAAGTTTTTTGGAGAAGATGTCAAAAAATAGGGTATCGGGAAGTCGCAAACCTCCCAAAAAGATTTTTGATTGTTTTTTGACAATAATGGCTACTCCATGCGATAAGGGTACCGCCTCGGAATCTCAATACTTGATTTTGAAATAGTCGAGCAGGGCTTTATAATGGCCTTGTGCGGTGAGACAAGTGTCGGTGAGGAAACCGTTGACATTGCCCCACTCCTGTATGCCACGATAATAATACAAACGCAAGTCCTCTGTGACGATAAACGGCACGATACCAGCCTGGAGACATTGCCAAAACATCACGAGTCGCCCCACTCGCCCATTACCATCTTGGAAGGGGTGGATTCGCTCAAACTGCACATGAAAATGAAGGATATCGGCAAACCCCACTTTCTCCAGAGCATTATACTCCTTTAGCAAGTTCTTGATGCATTTATGTACATCCTGAGGCTGCACGGTTTCTTCGCCACCCACCTCATTTGCCAAACGCTTATAATCCCCCACCGCAAACCACCGTTTTTGGCTGTCAGAGGTATTCGTCTTAAGAATCTGGTGCAGTTGTTTGATATGTGCTTCTGTGAGTCGGTCGGTGGCGTGGTCGATGATGTAATCAATGCAGCGGAAGTGATTGACGGTCTCCATGATGTCGTCAATGCGTGTACTCTCGGTGGTGATGCCCAGTGTGTTGGTTTCAAAAATGTGGCGAGTCTGCTCCTTGGTCAATCGGCTGCCCTCAATGTGGTTGGAGTTGTAGGTCAGGTCAATCTGTGTGCGATGGTAGATGCCACCTCTCAGTTGCATCTCTTTCTCTTCACGCAAACGAGCGAGCAAGGGAGAGAGTTTCTTCTTCCCCCTTTGTGGCAATGCGGCATCGGCGGGGATGTTCCATGTCTTCCCTGTGAGGAAAGCCCCATCGATTTTCCCTGAGGCACAGTAGTTTCTGGCTGTTCGTTCGCTGATGCCGTGCTTTTCGGCAAATTGAATGACGGAGATGTATTCCATATTATCGGCAAGTTTTCGCTGAAAAAGATGCTACAAAGGTACAAAAACTTGCCGACATCGGCAAATCTTTCGAGAGAAGTCCTCGCTCAAAGCCGCATTTTGTCATTTCAGGTCTGCCTCTGTCACCTGCGACCTCACGCGGCTCAGCGTCTCCGGTGTCATCTGGAGGAAGGACGCCACGTGGTGCAGGGGGGCGCGACGGATGATTTCGGGGTTCTCACGCATGGTGCGGATGTAGCGTTCCTTTGCCGTCTCGAAGCGAATCACATCGGCTTTTCGCTGCGAGATGATGAGCGAACGCTGATAGAAAGCGAAAATCAGTTTGCAAAGTTCAAAGGAGCGGCTGGCGATGGCTTCCAACTCGTCGTGGGGGATGCCATAGACAACGCCCGGTTCCAGCATGGTGGCGACGATGTGGGAGGGTTCGCGGAGGAAGAAACTCTCGATGCAAATCACCATGTCCCCCTCGTGGCTGATGTGTTCGGTCACGGTGACGTTGTTCTTGGTGTAATATTGAAGAACCATGCCCCGCTCCACGAAGTACATGCAGTTGCACACTTCGCCCTCGTTGACCAGATTGTGCCCTCTCAGCAGTTTCTGGGGTTGCAGAATGTTCATAAAGGCATGGAGGGCGTCCACACTCAGTGTCACCCCATAACTTCGGCAAATCTCTCTTGCCACGTCGCGTCGTTGTTCGTTTAGATTCATAGTATTTCAGTTAGTAAATGTGATTGTGAAATGAAAAAATAGTAGTTGTCAATGGCTGTAGTCTCTTTCGCCAAATATCATGCTGCCCACTCGCACCATGGTGCTGCCGTGCTCCTGGGCAATCAGATAGTCGCCGCTCATGCCCATCGAGATGTCCTTAAATTCTGCCTTGTCTGAAAAGTAATGCTCTTTCAGCCGCTCAAACAACGCCCTCACCTGTTCAAACTCGCCGGCAATCTGCTCCTCGTCGTCGGTGTTGGTCGCCATCGCCATCAAACCCACAATCCGCACATTCAGCAGTTCCTTCCATTCGCCGCCATCCAGCATCTCCACCACCTCGTCGGGCGAAAAGCCGAACTTGGTTTCCTCGGCAGCAACATGCAACTGCAGCAGCACGTCCACCACCCTGTTTGCCTTCTGTGCCTGTTTATTGATTTCCTTTAATAATTTAACAGAATCGACTGAATGTATGAGACTTACGAACGGAGCCATATACTTGACTTTGTTCGTCTGCAAGTGTCCGATGAAGTGCCACTGGATATCCTCGGGCAGTGCGTCGTGCTTCGCCACCAGTTCCTGCACGTGGCTCTCGCCAAACACACGCTGACCTGCGTCGTAAGCCTCCTGCAGTGCCTCCACAGGATGATACTTCGACACAGCCACCAGCCGCACGCCCGGCTTCAACGTCGCCTTGACCCGATGTAGATTCTCCGCTATCATGGTGTTCGCTTAGGCTTCGTATTCGGGCTTCTCAGCCTCTTCCTTCTTGGTGTGGACGGCATAGCGGAACACGTCCATGATTTTCGTCTCCGCCAGGTTGGCGATGCGGTAATCCATCAGCGAGCCCTTCATGCCGTTGTCGAAGTTCTTCACCGCCTCGTGGAACGTGCCAGCCTGCACCAGCATATTGTTGGCAATCTCCTTCTCCGTCTGTGTCTTCTCGTCGATGGTGATGAAGAGGCAACGCACCTTATACCACTTGTCAGCCACATCGCTGTCGCTGGCAAAAATCTCGGCATACTTCACCCGCTTGATGTCCGTCACGTCCAGGTTGCCGCTCGTGTAAGGCTTCACCTCCTCGATGATTCTCGACTCCGCCTCGGTAAAGTTCAGCGCATCCACCAGATAGGTGAAGGTCTCCGGCTTCGTCGTACCGTCATCCTTCATCACGTCCATCTTCACCTTACACTCAAACCAACTGTTGATTTCCATAGTTTCTTATCGTTTTTTTACATGAATATTCTTTTTATCACATTTAAGCCACAAAATTACACTTTTTCCTCAAAACGGCAAAAGAAAACCGCACTTTTTCTCAAAAATGCGGCAGAAAAACATAGGATTCGTCCTCTTCCTCCTCCAAATCGTCACCATCCCAACCTCTTTTCCATTAAAATCACACAAAATTTAGCACTTTTTCATATAAAGCGGTGGAAATGCGGAGATTTTTGACTACTTTTGCAAACGTAAATACATCAATCGTCAAGTTATGAATACAATATCACTCAACAATCTGTGGAGTTATCTGCAAGGACTTTCGCTCACGGCAAGCAATCAACGCTGGCTGGCCAACCATCTGATGGAGGCGGCGGAACGCACAGAGAACAGGAGCAAAAAAGCGGTGAGCACCAGTTCTCAGAAGGAACTCGTATTTCCGAAGATACCCAAGGACTACAAGCCGTCGCCAAGGGTGATGGCAATGACGTGCGGTCCACTGCCGAAAGACTTCGATTTGGACAAAGAACTTAATGAGATGTGGGAGGAGAGAACACGATGAATGTATTTCTCGACACCAATGTCGTCATTGATTTCATGGGTGAACGCGAAGGCTTTTTTGAAGACGCCGCTTCGATCTTCGCCATGATTGAAGACAAAAAAATCAACGCCTCAGCCTCGGCACTGACCATCGTCAATTGTGCATATATATTGAAGAAAGCCTTCAACTCAGACATTATGCTCAATAAGGTTGAAGCATTATGTCAGATGCTTGATGTCACGCCGATAGACCGAAACCAACTTATGAATGCCGTACAGATCCGTCCCTACGACTATGAAGATGCCGTGCAATTTCTTTCGGCACAACCATATCATCCAGACGTGATTATCACCCGTGACAAGAAAGGATTCAAAGACTTCGACATTCTGGTGATGACTCCCGCCGAGTTCGTCAATAAAGCAAAGCAACAATAGTCTGAAATATTGATTTTTCATAACGGCAGTTCTGATGCAGGACTGCCGTTTTTATTTTTCATTGAAACCATCCCACATCGTTTCAGCGTTTTTCAATCGCAATATCACGAATAAGAATCCTATTCATAGCCATCATGAACATTTTTCCGCTAAAATCACATGAATTTTAGCACTTTTTCATATTAGGTGATGGTTAAACGACAAAAAATGACTACTTTTGTAACCGCATTCTGCAAAGAGTGCAAAGACATATTGCTCAATACTCTCTCAATCACCACCGCGAGAAACGAGCAAACTCTTAATATTGGGACTGTACCCTGTTATGGGCACAGATTTCCCATATTTAAGAGTGGCTTGTGGTGAGCCGAGAGAGGTATGGCGAATGTCTGTGCCTTTTTTTGTTCACTATTGTTTCATCTAAAATTATAAAAATTATGAAAAATTTGGTCTGTTATGCAACATTGTTGCTCGCTCTGTTTACTTCATGTGCAAAAGAGAAGTATTACTATCAAGTTTATGAGGTAAAATCGCAAGATGTTTCTCAAAAGGAAAATGCGTTAAGCTACGAAAATGCTGATTGCCGTATTACTTACAACCTCTGGTCTGAAGGTGGAAACCTTAGTTTCCTGATTCATAACAAGACAGACAAAAATCTGTATGTTGTCATGCCACAATCATTTTTCATTCTTAACGGAGTCGCCAACGACTACTACTCTGAATCATCCTATAGTCATTCTGTCACTAATTCTGCGGCATTGGCAGCCTCAAGGCAATTATCTATTAGCGGATTTCTGACGGATGGCTATTATTGGTATCCATCAAGATTGTCTCGACAGTTGGGAGCGTCTGTTGGAATGTCAACGACAGAAACTATAGAGACGAAGGAAGCCGCTTTTGTCTGTGTTCCTCCTAAATCAGCCAAGTTCGTAAGAGGCTTTAACTTGTCTGACCATATTTACAAAGATTGTAATAATAGTAGCGAGAATTATCCAAAGAACACGTCTTCGGTAGTACGCTATACTCAAGGTGACACGCCACTTTCATTTAGGAATCGCATTGCTTACACTTTTAACGAGCAATCTTCTGAAATAAATTATATAGAACATCTATTCTGGCTTTCATCACTTCAGAATTACTCTGAAAAAGCAGCCATTTCAATGCAGAAGATCGAAGAATGCGAGACTAAAGCACGAAAAGTACAGCGTAGTTTCAATATGTACTCACCCAGCAAGTTTTACAATCGTTATATCATGAATCCTGCACTAAAAAACTCTATATGGTGATAAGTTTCTAATACTCTTTAGGCTCTGTAGAATTCGGCATTTCGGAAAAACAAAACCTATCAATAAAAACGAACGGGAAACCGTACCGACATCCTCGGCAAACGGTTTCCCGCTTTTTGTTTTTCCACTTAAATTATAAGGCCGTCCGTCAGGGCGGCCTTTTGTGTAAAACTCAAAAATGCGGCAGAAAAAGTGTTTATCCGTTGGCTTCTTCTATTTGTTGAAGAAGAAAAAGAAGAAGCAGGCGGCTGCGACCTCGTCGTTGCTGGAGGAGCCTTTCATGTAGCCGACGGTGGAGTGGCTGCGGTTCTCGAAGGTGCCGTTGCGGATGTAGCCGACGGTGGAGTGGCTGCGGTCTTCGAATGTGCCGTTGCGGATGTAACCGATGGTGGAATGGCTGCGGTCTTCCACGGTGCCGCTGCGGACGTAGCCGATGGTGGAGTGGCTGCGGTCTTCCACAGTGCCGTTGCGGATGTAGCCGATGGTGGAGTGGCTGCGGTCTTCCACCACACCGTCACGCACATAACCGATGGTGGAGTGGCTGCGGTCTTCGATGGTCCACTGTCCGCTCTGCATCATTGTTGTCACATTGGTGTTCTCTTCGGTTCTGACTGAAGCGAACAGCACCACTGGCAATACGGCTGCCAACAGTGCAAGGAGCATTCTTTTCTTCATTTTTTCTGAGAGGTTTTATGGGTCGTAAAAAAAGTGCCACAAATATACTCGTTTTTTCTGATGCTACCAAATGTTTGGCGAGAAATCAGCAACATTTTGTTCGGAGCCAAGGGAAATCTGGCTCAAAGCGGTAGCCGCAAGTGCCTGTGAGCCTATGCGGGGAAGGCTCGCGAGGGTTAGCCGCAGAGGCTCGTGAGCATAGGCGGGGAGAGGAAGAAGGGGGTGCGGGGAAAGGGAGACTGGAATTGCCCACAAATAATAATTCATGAAAAATTCATGGCTAATTTGTGATAATTTATGTTTAAGATAAAACACGAATTACCATGAATTAACCATGAATTGATCATGAATGAATTTTCTTCGCGATGATTGATGCGAAGGGGGGCTGTTATTGCAAGCCGAAGAGTATCTTCAAGCCGCCATCAACGCCGCTGAAGCCCATGAATGCCATTGCCAGGAGAGAGGCGGTGACGAGGGCGATGGGCACGCCGCGGAAGGACTTGGGCACATCGACCAGGTCGAGTTGCTCGCGGAGTCCGGCGAAGAGCACCATGGCGAGGAGGAAGCCGAGGCCTGTGGAGAGGGCGTAGATGACGCCTTCGAGCAGGTCGTAGTCCTTCTGGATGACGAGGATGGCAACGCCGAGGATGCAGCAGTTGGTGGTGATGAGGGGGAGGAACACGCCGAGTGCCTGATAGAGCGCGGGCATGGTCTTCTTGAGGATGATTTCAATCATCTGCACAAGGGCTGCAATGACGAGGATGAACGCGATGGTCTGGAGGTATTCGAGACCGAAGGCGTTGAGCACATACACCTGAATGAGATAGGTGACGATGGTGGCTACGACGAGCACGGCGGTCACTGCCATGCCCATGCCGGAGGCGGTGTCAACCTTCTTGGACACGCCGAGGAACGGACAGATGCCCAGGAACTGTGCCAAAACGACGTTATTGACGAATATCGCCGTGATAACAATCAATATGAGACTTAATACGTAATCCATCTTTTTTTACTATGCTTTCTTGATGTACTTGTTAAACAATACGATGAGGTAGGCAAGCACGAGGAATGCACCGGGTGCGAGGACAAACATGAGCATACCGTAGGTCTCGCCCCAGAGGGTGACACCGAAGATGGCGCCTGTGCCGAGCAATTCGCGAACGGCACCCAGACAGGTGAGGGCGATGGTGAAGCCGAGACCGATGCCGATGCCGTCGAAGATGGAGGCGATGGCTCCGTTCTTGGCGGCGAAGGACTCTGCACGGCCGAGGATGATACAGTTCACCACGATGAGGGGGATGAAGAGTCCGAGGCTCTTATCCACCTCGGGTGCGTATGCCTTGATGACCATCTGCAGCACCGTCACGAGGCTGGCGATGACCACGATGTAGGACGGAATGCGTACTGCATCGGGGATGAGGTTCTTGATGAGTGCAATGATGAAGTTGCTGAGGATGAGCACGCACATGGTGGCGAGACCCATCGACATGCCGTTGAAGGCAGATGAGGTGGTACCGAGGGTTGGACACATACCCAAAAGAAGGACGAACGTCGGATTCTCCTTGATGATACCATTCACCAATACTTTGAGGTTATTCATAATTCTTTTCCTTTCTTTTGGGGAGTTATTCAATCACTTCGGGCGTCTCAATGTCACAAGCAGTCACCTCTTTCTCGCAATGGCAGTCACCATCGCAACCGGCAGAGTTTTCTGCCTTGCAACAACCGTTCTTACCGTCGCAAGGGGCTTTCTCGCCAGCCTGCTTGGTGGCACCAGAGGCTGCATCGGGAGCGGCAGCCACCTTGTCGTAGGCGTTCTGGATGGCTTTGAGGAAGGCGCGGCTGGTGATGGTGGAGGCGGTGATGGCATCCACTTCGCCACCGTCTTTGCTCACGGTGAAGTTGTTCTTGCCGGGGTTCATGCCGATAATCTTATCCTGAAACCACTCGCCAGCCTTGGCACCGAGACCCGGGGTCTCAGCGTGTTCCAGCACGGTGTAGCCGAGGATGTCACCTTCGGTGCTGAAACCGACCAGCACTTTCAGCGGACCTCCGAAGCCGTTCTCGGTCGTGACGACGGCTTTGCCCAGGGCGTTGCCGTCCTTGTCGCAAATGCCATAGACGGTGAAGGCATCCACCTCCTGTGGGTCAGCCACCTGAATGTCGTCGCTGCCCATCACCGCCTTGATGCCGGCGGCAAGGTTGTCTGCATTGATTTTCTCTATCTGAGGAGCCGTGACTGCATTGACTGAAGCCAGCACTCCTGCTGCAACGATGGCGATGACTGTGAGCACCACCAACATATTGGTTAATGAAGACTTTAACTTTTCCATACGCTCTTACTTCTTTGCAGGCACCTCACCGAAGCGCTTTGGTTTGAACTTATTGTTGATGAGTGGCACAAAGGCGTTCATGATGAGGATGGCGAACGACATACCCTCGGGGTAGGCACCGTAGGTACGGATGATGACCGTGAGGAAGCCGATGGCGACACCATACACCAACTGACCGTTCTTGCTCATAGGCGAAGTGACATAGTCGGTTGCCATGAAGATTGCACCCAAAAGAAGACCACCGCTCATCAGTTCTGCCAACGGATTGGCATACACTGGGTTGGCGAGGTTGAGAAGACCTGAGAACACAGCCACGGTGGCAAGGATGCTCACAGGGATGTGCCAAGTGATGACTTTCTTCCACAAGAGAATGATGAAGCCGAGAATGAGGGCAGCCGCACACACCTCGCCGAGACAGCCGCCGGTGTTGCCGAGCAGCATACTCTGGAACGAAGGAAGTTGGTCGAGCACGCTGGCATCGCCACTCTTGAAGGCGGTCTTCATGATGGCAAGCGGAGTGGCACCCGTCTCAGCGTCGAGGTAAGTGCCGAAGCCCTGACCAGGCACTGGCCAAGTGGTCATATCCACAGGGAACGAGATGAGCAGGAAGGCACGACCGGCAAGGGCGGGGTTGAAGAGGTTGCAACCCAGGCCGCCGAAGGTCATCTTCACAACGCCGATGGCGAACAACGCACCCACGATGATGATCCAAGGCTGGATGTTGCTGGGCATGTTGAACGCGAGGAGAATACCCGTCAGCACGGCAGAGCCATCGGTGACGGTACACTTGGGGTTCTTCAGCATGAACTTGTTGATTGCCCACTCGAAGAACACACAGGCAGCCACGCTGATGGCTGTCGTTATGATTGCACCCACGCCGAAACTGATGAACGAGCACAGAAGAGCAGGCACCAGGGCGATGCACACCCAGTACATATTCTTCTGGATGGAGTCACCGCTATGCACGTGTGGTGAAAGTGATACTACTAATTTATTTGCCATAATTCTTATTTTTTAGCCGCCATCTGACGAGCACGAATATTAGTCATAACGGTTTGTTTACCCATGCGGATGAGGTCGAGCAGCGGACGGTTGGACGGACAGGTGAACTGGCACGAGCCGCACTCGATGCAACTGGTGATGTCCTCGCCTTCCACTTTGTCCCACATCTTCTTGCCCGAGCAAGTGGCGAGCAGATAAGGCTCCAGACCCATCGGGCAGGCGCTGACGCACTTGGCACAACGGATGCAGGGCTGCTCTTCGCCACGGCGAGCCTCGTCGCCGCTCATGATGAGCACACCAGAGGAACCCTTGCAGATGGGCACATCGGTGTTGACCAACGCCTTGCCCATCATCGGGCCACCGCCAATCACCTTGGCATCGCCGTCGGGCAGACCGCCACAAGCCTCAATCAACTGGCTCATAGGCGTACCCATACGAGTGAGGAAGTTGCTGGGCTGCTTGAGTTGCTTACCCGTCACGGTCACGATGCGTTCGAAGAGCGGCTTGTTCTTCATCACTGCCTCATAGACAGCGAACGCCGTGCCCACATTCTGGATGATGGCACCGACAGACACCGGCAGTGCTGGAGGTGCTGGCACCTGACGACGCACCACGGCATCGATGAGTTGCTTCTCACCACCCTGCGGATACTTGGTCTTCAGAGGAACCACCTCGATGTTGGGGTGCCCTGCGGCACACTTCTCCGAGAGGAGTTTGATGGCATCAGGCTTGTTCTCCTCGATGCCGATGAAGCCCTTCGTCACCTTGGCAGCCTTCATCAGCAACTCAACGCCGACGAGCACTTCGTCAGCCTTTTCGAGCATGAGACGATGGTCGGCTGTGAGATATGGCTCACACTCCACCGCGTTGATGATGACCCACTGGGGCTTGAACTGTGGAGGGGGCATCAACTTCACATGCGTGGGGAAACAAGCGCCACCCATGCCGACGATGCCGGCGTTCTTGACTTTCTCGATGATTTCTTCGGGCGTGAGTTCGGGCTTATCCTTCAGCGTAACGAGCGTGTCGCTACGGTCGATGCTTTCCTCCCACTCGTCGCCTTCCACCGTGATGTACACAGCAGGCTTCTTGTAACCGCTGGCTTCCACCACCGTGTCCACCTTCAGCACCGTGCCGCTGACAGACGAGAAGATGGATGTGGAGAGCGCCTTTTCCATGGGTTTGGCAATCTGCGTGCCCACTTTCACCTTGTCGCCCTTCTGCACGATAGGCACAGCAGGCGCACCGATGTGCTGTCCCATGGGGAACACAGCGATCTTTGGCAACTCTGCCACCTTGATTGGTTCAGCAGCAGAAAGTTTGTTCTCTGCCGGATGAACACCACCTATTCTAAATGTTTTCATTGCGTTTTCCTTTTATTTAAGTCCAAGCAGAATCAACTGGCTTGGTGGAAGTGGAGCGTCGGTACGCTTATCTTCAAATTTAACTTCTTTTGCTGCCGGAGCAGGATTGCTGATGTCCTTCGGACCTGCCAACAGAATCTGCTGGCTCGGCATGAGCGGAGCATCATACTTGACTTCGATGGGCTTCCATTCCTTGGCTGGCTTGGCAGGAGCAGCGGGAGCCGCAGCACCAGCACCAGCAAGTGCGGCAGGCTTGGCAGCAGGTTTCGCACCAGCCGCCTTAGGCATGGTGGCAATCACCTTACGCTCGATGCCCTTCACGCTGAGAGAAGCGATGGCACCGCGTGGACAAGCCTCGAAACAAGCACCGCAGAGCACACACGCCTCGGGGTTGATGTAAGCCACATTGTTGCCCACATGCACAGCGTCGCTGCCGCAGGCATTCTGACACTTCTTGCAGGCAATGCAGGAACTGCCACAAATCTTCATGGCATCGGCACCCTTGTCCATGTTCATACAGGTCACCACGAAGGCATCCTTGTTCTCGCCACTCACGTTGCGAATCTCGATGATGCCGCGAGGACAAGCCTTCGCACAGGCACCACAAGCCGTACACTTCGTGGCATCCACCTCCGGAATGCCCGTCTTGGGGTTCATGTGGATGGCGTCGAACTGACACGCTGCCACACAGTCGCCACAACCCAGACAGCCATAGGAGCACTGAGTCTCACCCATGCAGGTGGAGTTGGCAATGCGGCAACTCTTCACACCGTCGTAGGTGGTCACCCTCGGACGAACCTCGCAGGTTCCGTTGCATCGCACGATGGCGAGTTTAGGAGTTGCAGCAGCAGCCTCCATACCCAGGATACCCGCCACCTTCTCCATGCAAGGAGCACCGCCCACAGGGCAGTTCAGGTCGCCCAGCGAGCCAGCATCAGCAGCCTTCACACAAGCCGCAGCCATACCGCCACAACCAGGGAATCCGCAGCCGCCACAGTTGGCTCCAGGCAACGCCTCCAGCACTTGACCGATTCGCGGGTCTTCCTTCACAGCGAACCGCTTCGACACCACATAGAGGAGCAACGCCAAGACGAAGCCCAGCACGGCCAAAGCGACCACTGCAATCAGAATTACTTGAGAATCCATAAAATGTTATTATTTAGTTAGTATTAAAATATCTCCGGGTCGAGTCAGTTTTCTATCCAGAAGGCAAACCGCTTCGCCATCCGGTCCCTATTTAAATATAAGATGTAGAAATACACCGCAAGGATGGCGGCGAGAATGCCCACCGACATCAGTTCGCCCAGCCGCATCCACACCATCGCCACCAGCAGCCACACCGCAATCAGCAGCAGCGGCACGCCAAACGCCAACCGCACAGCCTGCTTGCCCATGCTCAACGCACCACACACGTTCACCTGCTCGCCCACTCGGTACTTCTGCTCGGCTCCCATCTCATAGACATCAATGATTTTCTCCTTGCTCTCGCTCGAAGCACACATCGACCGCGCCTTGCAACCGCTGCACGCCGCCAACTGGACGATGTTCACACTCACGTGGTCGCCGTCAATGCTTTCAATCACACCCTGATGCTCTATCTTGTCTTTCATTCTGATAGCCTTTTTTGCATTTCTGTCACCAGTTTGCAGTTTTTCATGACAAATTGCAAAGTGCAGATTACAACTTAACATTGCAAATGTACTAAAATAAAAGATATAAATAAAAAGAAAACCGTAAAAATCTTTATAAAACGTAAAAGTTTTTGATTTTTCATTAAAAATGAAAGAAAAAAGCCGTAACTTTGCACCGTCGTTACGAGATAGCGACAGAGTTCACGTCGTCACGAGTTGGCGACACAATCATTAACAATTAAACACTTTTTATTGCAAAATGGCAACAAGAATTCGTTTGCAGCGTCACGGTCGCAAGAACTACGCTTTCTACAGCATCGTGGCTGCTGATGCAAGGGCACCACGTGATGGTCGCTTCATCGAGAAAATCGGTACTTACAACCCCAACACCGATCCTGCAACAATTGATTTGAACTTTGAGCGTGCACTCTACTGGGTGCTCGTAGGTGCTCAGCCAACAGACACTGTTCACAGCATCCTCTCCAAAGAAGGCGTTTACATGAAGAAGCACCTCCTCGGTGGTGTGAAGAAGGGCGCGTTCGACGAGGCTACAGCCGAGGCTAAGTTCAACGCCTGGAAACAGGAGAAGGACGCCAAGGCTCAGAAGGCTGCTGACAAGAAGGCTGCCGACAACAAGGCTGCCCAGAAGGCACGTCTCGACGCCGAGAAGAAGGTGAACGAGGCTGTCGCTGCTAAGATTGCAGAGAAGAAGGCTGCCGCCGCTGCTGCTCAGGCAGAGGCTCAGGCCGAGGCCGCTCCTGCAGAAGAAGCACCAGCAGAGGCTTAATCGCCACAGGCCGTTTGATGAGCCAAAATCATCAAATTCAACGAAAAAAGGTGAATCCGTCCAGGTTCACCTTTCTTTTTGTTCTCTGTTCAACTTTCTGGAATAGAGCACGGCAGGCTCTTATTCCTTCCGAACTTTCTTCTTCAGCCGCCAATGGCCAGCGTGCATACCGACTTTCAGTTCGAGGGCGTAGGCCTTGCCGAGATTTGCCTTCACGTTGTAGCCGAGGTAGAAGGGCTTGAAGAACTTGGGATAGTAGCGGAGACCGACGGTCTCGACCAGTGGGGGCTCGTAGAAGTCGCCCACCCAGCCGTGCTGGCGGAACAGGTAGGTGCCTACCGACATGGCGAGGGAGAGTTGCTTGTAATAGACTTCGTGGTGGGCGGAGATGTAGAGCGTGTGCTTGCTGTGGCGGTAGTTCTTCTCCACCCTACACTGCTTCTCAATCACGGCAGAGCGATTCACATAGCCGCCGAAGGAGTATTCCAGTCCCAAGCCCGAGGCATGAACCTGGTTGTATCGCACCATCGGCGTGAGGCCTGTGCTCCACACGGTGTGGAGCCCCAGTTTGTTGTTGTCGGCAATTCGTTCCTCGGTGGTCAGGTAGTCGCGGTGCAAGAGCCATTCCTCATACAGCGTGCGGAATCCCACCGTCGCGTCGATGTCGAGATAGAGGTAGGTGTCGTAGGGTCCTTTGCGGAACTTCTCCAGTTGAGCCAGCCGCTGCCGATAGGTCAAGCCCTTGTCTTCCTCCGGACGGTTGAGGTCGCAGCGGGCACGGAGCGTCAGCCCGTAGGAGTTGGAGCCCTTGTTGGGTCGGTCGGTCGCACTGTTCGAGTTGTGCTTGTACTCAAATCCCAGGCTCAGTTCCGTCTGGGGCGTGACCCGATAACTGCCAAAGACGCCGAAGCCGAAGTAGAGCGAGAGGTGCTGACCAATCAGGTCGTTGTCGCCGTTGCCCACGGGGTTGTAGGGTCGGGAGCAGTAGGAGAGCCCGTTTTCCAGCCCATAGCCGAAGGACCACTTGCGGTTGCGGTAGATGTCGCGGCGGAAACCGATGTAGGCAGCCCACACGTAGCCCAGACGCGACATATAGGGCGTGTCCTCGGTTTGCATCCGTGCGTGGCTGTAGTCGAGCAGTTGCACACCTGCCTCCAGCGTGGGGAATCCGAACACACGGTCATAGACGCTGATGGCGGAGTCGAGCGGATTCGCCTGCGAGTTCATGAAGAGGGAATAGTTGGCACCCCACCCTCGCTTCACCAGTTTTTCTCCACGCATCTTGATGTTGAGCAGGTGGTTCATGCCGCCTGAGCCGCCGATGGAGTAGAGGAACTTGGGGATGGTGTCAACCACAACAGAATCAGCGTCTTCTGCACCACGCATCGGGGCAAAAGACACTGACACAAGGACGAGCAGCAATATGTTTCTGTACAGATGAACCATCCGTGCGTCCACTTATTCTGCGGAGAAATCTTTAATTCGCTGTTCTTCAGCCAATTTGCACACCAGCAGGGTGTTGTTCTTCTCTGCCACGATGTAGCCGTCCAGTCCCTGCACGACCACTCGCCGCTCCTCGGTGGTGTGAACCACACAGTTCTTCGAGTCGTAGAACTTCACGTTCTCGCCGATGGCGGAGTTGCCGTTGGCATCCTTCTCTGCCAGCGTGTGGAGCGAGCCCCAGGTGCCCACGTCGCTCCAGCCGAAGTCGGCAGGGAAGACGAAAATTTCGTCGGCACGTTCCATCACGGCATAGTCGATGGAGATGCTCGGGCAGAGCGGGAACTTCAGGTTGATCATCTTCTGCTCCTGGTCGGTACCATAGACGGGCAGGAGGTCTTCGAAGATGTTGGAAATCTCGGGCTCATAGATGCGGAGCGAGTTGACGATGGTGCTCACGTTCCAGATGAAGATGCCGGAGTTCCAGAAGAAGTCCTTGCTCTTCAGATACTCCTGTGCCGTGGCGAGGTCGGGCTTCTCCTTGAAGGAATCGACGCGGAAAATCTCGCGGTTGCGGAGCGAAGGCTCCTGCATGTCAGCCTGGATGTAGCCGTAGCCCGTCTCGGGACGCGTGGGGTGCATACCCAGCGTGACGATGGCGTCGGTCTCGGCGGTGAACTTGAGGGCTGAAGAGATGACACGCTGAAACTCCACCACGTCCGTCACCAGATGGTCGGCAGGTGTGACCACCAGGTTCGCCTTCGGATTCTTCGCCTTGATTCGCCAACTCACGTAGGCAATGCACGGAGCGGTGTTGCGGCGGCAGGGTTCCAGCAGGATGTTTCCCTTCGGCATGTCGGGCAGTTGCTCTGCCACGATGCCTGCGTATTTTTGTGAGGTGACCACCCACACGTTCTCAGGGGCGACCAAGCCCTTGAAACGGTCGTAGGTCATCTGAATGAATGTGCGTCCTGTCCCAAAAACATCAATGAACTGCTTCGGGCACTCTTCTGTGCTCATAGGCCAAAAGCGGCTCCCCACGCCGCCTGCCATAATCACCAAATGGTTGTTAGGGTTCATCTGCGTACTCATAAAATAACGAAGTTAGTTTTTTGTATTTTTACCTTAAATGCCATAAAAGAAAGTGCAAAGATAGCCAATTTTTCAAAAATATGACGCTCTTTTTGCAAAAAAATCAAAAAAAACATGCCTTTCAAACCATAAAGCCCTAAATTTGCGGAAAAATCAATCGACATGACCCTCATTGCAGACAGCGGCTCGACCAAAACGGCGTGGTGCGTCGTCGAAGGCAGCCACAACATCATCTACACACAAGGCATCAACCCCTTCCAGCAGAACGAGGAGGAAATCTGCGCCGTGCTTCGTCACGAACTGCTGCCATCCCTACAGACCCTCTGCCATCTACACCAAGATCCCTCCAAAACGATGGTCCACCCACCCCTTGCCTCGACGGAGGCAGGGGAGAGGGTCTTCTTCTACGGTGCCGGATGCACCCCCGAGAAAGCCCCCATCGTGGCACAGGCACTCCGTCAGGTGCTCGGCCAGACGGTTCGCATCAGCGTGGAGAGCGACATGCTGGGCGCCGCCCGAGGTCTGTGCGGCAGACAGCCTGGCATCGTCGCCATCCTCGGCACGGGCAGCAACTCCTGCTTCTACGACGGCCGCCATCTCCACACCAGCAATCCCGCCCTCGGCTACATTCTGGGCGACGAAGGCAGCGGTGCCTACATCGGCAAGCGGCTGGTGGGCGACATCCTGAAGCGTCAACTGCCCGACGACGTGTGCCAACTCTTCTTCGACGAGACCCACGAGACGCAGGCATCCATCATCCAGAAGGTCTATCGCGCCCCGCTGCCCAACCGCTTCCTCGCCTCGCTCAGCCCATTCTGCATCAGGCATCGGCAACATCCTGCCATTCATGCCTTTATCGTCGATTGCTTCGAGCAATTCTTCAACCGAAACATTCGCCCTGCCCTGCTCCGCTGGAGAGACATCACGCCCGATGCCTCCACGCTGAGCGGCGAGCCACAGGTCCACTTCGTCGGCAGCATTGCCCACTTCTACCGCCCCGAACTAACGGAAGCGGCTGCACAATGCGGCTACCAAGTAGGCCACATCATGCAGTCGCCATTAGAGGGGCTGGTGGAGTTCCACAAGCAGTAGGTTTTTTAACAACGAATTTCACGAATTAAACGAATTTTTTTTTGCAAATGTCGCCGAGCGACAACGAATTTCCACGAATAGAGCCTTGCTCGGCTCTCCCATGCGGCTTGCACGGCGGTAGCCTCGTCGCTTGCGACGATATTCGTTTCCATTCGTCGCCGCTTGTGGCATTCAAAATAAAATTCGTCTCATTCGTTCCATTCGTTGTTTAAGGCTCCGGTTCTGGTTCAGGCTCCGGTGCTGGCTCATCGCCCTTCACGTTCAACGCCTCGCTGCCCTGAGTGATGGTGAGTTCGGTGAGCATGTCCTTGAAGGCCTTGCCGGG
This sequence comes from Bacteroidaceae bacterium, assembly GCA_017483605.1. Taxonomy (GTDB): domain Bacteria; phylum Bacteroidota; class Bacteroidia; order Bacteroidales; family Bacteroidaceae; genus Minthosoma. The sequence goes on from JAFUWG010000035.1 coordinate 25,680, forward strand.
ATAGAACTGCACCTTCTTCACCTTCACGGTGCTGGCATCAGCCTCTTCGAGCGTCTGAGCCACCTTGCAGGTGAACGTGGGTTTGAACGAGCCGAAGTCGCCCATGCGGACGCCGTGGCCAATCTCCATATAGTGGACGAGGCGGTTGATGAGCGCCTCAATCACACCCTTCGTCTGCGAGCGGTTCACGCCGCAAGACTCGCTGCACTCTTTCACCAGTTGAGCAAACGTCACCTGAGGGAACGTCAACTGCTGAATCTTGAACACCTCAGGCTTCTCATCCAAGAAACCGAGTTTCACTTTGGTCTTTCTGTACTGAAGTCCCATAATAAATTAAGCATTAAAAAGTTAAACAATATCGGCTTTCGCCTTTTCTACATCCAACAATACTAAGTTCGTCACCTCCAGCGTCATCGCCTCCCCTCTCACATACGCCGCATACACCAGGCTCTCCAGCCGGCGGAACGTCTCCTCCTGATTCACCAGGTTGCGATACTCAGGCAGGTCATACCCGTCCGACTCGCCCACCAGCACACGGTTCGCCTTCACCTGAGCCACGTCGTCATAGCCGATGCGGCAGCACCTGTGCCCGGGACTCTTCACCACCGTCAGCGTCATCGGGCTCAACTCCGTAGCCACCACCTTCAGGCCAAACACACCCTCCGCCAGACAGCACTGCGAGCATCCGTGAAACGCCTCCGTGTACTGGGCATAGCGAGGCTCCCTCGCTTCACAGCGAAGCAGCACCCTGCCCTCTTCCGACTCCACACGCATCAACGCCTTCGTCGTGCGCCAGTCGCCATAATACCTTTCCAGAATGATTCTCATAACGGTTCACTGTTTTTTTTGAATGGTTCATAACAAATATTATCCCAAAAGAACAACCTTTTCACCCCAACTTTTCTCCCTTTCTTTTACGCTACAAAGTTACGAAAAATCAACGAATTACACAAGTTTTTTCATCACTTTTTTCAAAAAAATCATCCATAAAAAAATGATTATCCGCAATCGTACCACCCAAAGCCCCGAAGGGGCGGCAGACCACAGGCAGGGCGTGAAGTGAACGCAGTGAACGAAACCCCTGCTAAGGGCACACCATCCAACCAAGCCCCGAAGGGGCGGCAGACCCTCATGCTGCTCCGTCACCCTTTCAGGGTTCCATCCGGGGCGTGTCTCACAGCAGGGGTTCCGTCCTTTCAGGACTCCACCGCCTGCCTGTGGTCTGTCAGCCCTTCGGGCTTTGGTGGTACGATGGTGGATAGAAACTGCTCCACCACAAAGTCGGCAATGTCGTATTTCGTATCGCCCTCGGCGGCATGACGCTCGCAGAAATCCGACACGGTGAAGGTGGCGATGTCACGCATCCCGTGCAGCCGCTCCGTCCACTCGGCGATGGCATCGCGGTCGGGGAAGACCACCACCTGACGCCCCCGCAGACGCTCCATGAGCGGACGCTTCAGCATCGACTTGCTGCCCGTCGCAATCCACAGATACTCGGGTTGCACCGCCGCACCGACGAGGGCGTTCTTGGGCGACTCCACCAGTGCCACCGTCGTCCGAGGATAGCGACGCAGCAGATGCTCGCCGAAGAGGCAGTCGTTGTCGAGCACCACTGGCAGAGGCTGCCCGTCCTCGCCGAGCGGAGGCGTGACCACCCCCTCACGCACCAGCGTCGTGCCCAGCCAGTAGCAGCACCCCTTGTCGCCGTGGGCAAACCGAGGCGAGGCAGGGTCGGTGCAATAGTGCTGCACCTTCACGTTGTGCAGCCGTCCCTCCCTGTCGATGCTGGGGAAGAGCACACAGTCGTCGTAGCGGCCATTGTCGTAGCAGCCCAGGCGATACTCCTCCGTGAGATGCTCCACCAGATGGCGGTCGAACATCTGCAAGAGGCAGCGGCAGAAAGAGTTCTCCACCGACACGAGCGGCTGAAGCCAAGAGAGCGGGATGTAGGAGGGCTCAGGCTCGGCAGAAGGACGGGAAGAACTAGTTGAACTAGAAAAACTAGTTGAACTAGTTAAACCAGAAAACCTAGAAAAACTAGAAACCCCAGAAGGGCGACAAGCCTCCCTCTCCCCCACTCCAAACGCTCTCCCCAGCAACTCGCACGCCCCCTTGAAGTCCACCCCTTCGCGTGCCATCACATAGTCAATCACGCTGCCGCCCCGTCCGCAGGCGAAGCAATGGCAACGGTTCTCCCCGCCCGCCTCATAGAGCGTGAGCGACGGGTGCTCATCGTTGTGCCACGGGCAGTTCGTCACCTGCCGCACCCCGCTCCTGTGCAGCCGTCCGCCCCAACGCTCCACCACCCTGTGCATCGGAATGGCACGAAGCCGCTCAATATCATACTTTTTCGCTGTCATATTTTCTTGTTTTTTGTCATAAAAGACTTATTTTAGGTGAAATCAGGGAGTTTTGAGGGAGGTTTAAGGGAGGTTTGGCATCAAAACTCCCTTAGTCAACCATTTGTTCCACAGCAACTTACCTAAAAATCAGGGAGAAAAGGGAGGTTTTGACCTAAAAAGTCTATAGAAAAATTTTTCCTTAGAAGTTTTTACCCTCAAAACTCCCTATTCTCCCTAAGTATCATTTATGCCTAATTGATAATCAACAACTTGTAACACTTCTTTTAATGTATCACTTCTCCCCTAAACCTCCCCTAAACCTCCCCTAAACCTCCCTTAAACCTCCCTCAAACCTCCCTCAAACCTCCCTTTTCACTGTCAACTCGCAGAATCCGAACATCAATAAATTCATGATTAATTCATGGCTAATTCATGGTCATTCGTGTTTTATCTTAAACATAAATTATCACAAATCAACCATCAATTTTAATGATTATCCGCAATCGTACCACCAAAGCCCCGAAGGGGCAACAGACCACAGGCAGGAGGTGGAGAGAACGAAGTGAACGGAACCCCTGTTAAGGGGTATCACATCCATCCAAGCCCTGAAGGGGCGACGGAGTTCTCCACCAGAAGGCACACAACCCTTTCCGTCACCCCTTCGGGGTTCCCGTGGGGGTGTCCACATGGCAGGGGTTCCGTCCTTTCAGGACTCCACACCCTGCCTGTGTTCTTTCGTCCCTTCGGGACTTGGGTGGTACGATTGCGGATAACCATCAATTTTTCATGAATTTTAGGCATTGAATTCCTGCTTGCTCCAGAGCCACCTTAAAGGAGATGCAAGCGGAAGCAATTCTGGTGATTTCTCATGCAGTGCTGCACATTCAGCCCCTTCAGCCGTTCATAGAAACGTCTCGATGACAGGCGGGAAATCAACGCATTCTCTTGGCAGAACTGACCGAAACGGTTGAACAGATTCGTGCCCGTTTCCCACTTGTCAGCCCGCTGGCAGCACTCCTCCACAAACCAATAGACCAAGTCCGTCATGCCACGATAGTTCTGCAACTCCCCATCGCACACCTCGCAGGACGACAACTTCTTCCGCCTGAGCAACTCCGGAAGCCCCTGCAAGAACCAGTTCAGGATGCCCGCCAACTGCCCCTTCAGTTTCTCCGCCAGTTCGGGGTCAGCCTCCTCGTGCGAGATGGTCACGTCGAACGGCAGAATCTTCAGTCGGCGGAAGAACGCATTCGTCGCCTCCGCACGAGGCATCTCGTTCACCGCCGCAATCAGGTAGCCATAGTCCTCCATCTCGTAAGTGTTCCGATAGAGCCACTTCACCGTCACAGGCTCATGGCTCGTCAACTGCTTCAACACCGCCGCATTCCACTTCGACTCGCTCTCGCTGCTGGTGTTCAGCAACTTATGCTCAAATCCGTGACGCACCTGCATGTCGTTCGTCAGGTCGCTCAGCGAGATGTTCGACACGTTCTCCCTGCCCGCCAAGGCACCCAGCACATCCAGCAGCACGCTCTTGCCGTTCGAACCACTACCCTTCAGCAGCAGCATCACGTCCAACTTCACCGCACCGCCCACCAGAGCGTTCGCCACAAACTCCTGCAACACACGCTGACACCCCGCGTCGGGCAGCACACGGTCGAGAAAATCCTGCCACAAGGGACACTCAGCCCCCTCCTCGTAGGAAAACGGCAGACAGTTCACAAAGTAGTCCTCCTTCCGTTGCTCACGCAGACGGGGCACACCACTGCCGTCCACCACCAGCGTGCCGTTCTGCAGGTTCAGCCACGCCTCGCCCTCAGGACGCACAGGCACCTCCCAGCAGCGTGCCACACGAGCCGCCACCGCACAATACACCTCGTTCATGAACGCCGGGCTGTTCACCTTCTCCTTCGGCACCCCCATGCGGCGGCAGCACTCCTTCACCATCTGGAAGAAACGCTCGCTCGGCACCCGCCTCCAGTGCGTGCCCACAAACAGGAACACCTCCTGCCCCGTCTTCGCCTCAGGATTGTAGTGCGGCACCGACAGGCATCCCTCCGCCACACGCTCCATCTCCTCGCCAATCAGGTCCAGCAGCAACTCCCGCTTTCCCTTGGCAGCCCCCGCCAGAATCTCCATGATGGCACCGCGGCAGTCCGCCACACGCTCCGCCATCACCTCCAGCACCACACGCACGACATCCCTCGCCCTGGCATCCCTCGCCACAGCCCTCTGCTGCTTCCGCAACTCATCGGCAAGCGTGGACACACCATCCTTGCCTTTGTTCAAATTGTTTTTTGTCATATTTCAAAGTTTTTTATAAAGTTCTTAAATTATAAATTCAACCCTTCTTTTCATCTTTCACAACTTGCGAGAAGCAAAATCTGCAAGACGCGAATAAAAACGAAATTTCTCCAATTAATCCTGGCATTTCAGTTTTTTACTCTTCTACCGTTCTCTGATTTCTTCTTTGCTTATTCTCTCAAGAGTGTGTCACCACCAATGTTTCTTATTGCCATAGTGATTTTAATCGGTTAGTGTAAGCCGTCCTGTATTAAAACTGTGACATAAAACTCATAGTGTTAGCCAAAAATCTTATAATTCAAGTAACAACATAACAAACTTTGATAGTCCGAAATGCGATGTTACCGACATCAAAAAAAACAATGGTTCCTCTTCTTCTTTTATCTTTTATCTTTCAATCTTCCTTTTCATTACTTTAATCTCAAATTTCCATACTCTAAAAACACGTCATCCCCTATTCTCCAAACATCTCGGAAAAGCCACCCAAAGCCAACTTTTCCCCACTAGTCCCTCGCTCGGAACCCATTTCACTTTCATACCGCAAAGTTACAACATTTTTCCCACACCACCAAACATTTTCCCCACAAATTTCACCTCCTCCGCCAAAATCATCTCCACACCCCAACCTCCCCAACCGACACTCCCCCGCAACCCCTATTTCCACACCCCCGCAATCCCTATTTCCACACCCTCGCAACCCTATTTCCACACCCTCGCAATCCTATTTCCACACCCTCGCAATCCTCACGAGCCTTCCCCGCCTACCCCCACGAGCCTCCACGGCTCAGGCTCACAGGGGAATGCGGCTGAGGCTTTAACCTGCCCAATGCCTGACAAGATGAACCGCCTGTCATAACATCTAAAAATAGCCCCTCTATTTTTTGTTATATAAAGAAAAATGTGTACCTTTGTGGGCGAAAAAGAAAAAAGACATGGCACAAGGTAGTCAAGTAAAAAATGGAAAGGCTTTTGAATATGCCATCGCAAAGGTGTATTGCGAGCATATTGTCCAGCAGGGTGTAAATGCTGTGCTGGTGGAGAACGAGGCATGTGTGCAGGCAAGAGGGTATTATGAGGGATGCTAAACAGAAAATATCTGGTAGTAATGGAAACATTTGACTTTTATACGATGCAGATAAATTGGCGGGGGGAACAGTACCCCTTTCGGGAGGTAATCATAGCAGATGAACAATTTCATGTGTTGGTGAGTGTTGTGGATTTGGAAAGAGTGTTGTTGGACGTAGATGGCACTCCTGTTGACAGAAGTGCGGAGTGGGTAGATAGCAGAATTGCCTACTATGTGGATTCGGGGGAGTGTTTGCTTCTGAATGATAAAGTTTTACAGAATATGATCTATAGACAATGATACGCTATCAATTTTTCCCTCGTTCAAGAGGTGTGACGGATGAAATACAGAAAGTCATCAACTGCTTTAAGGTAGTGGAGAATGAGATTGATTCGAGTTGCAAGGAATTACAGTCAAATCCAGTTTTGGCAAAAGTAAGACCTTATCTCGAGCAGGAGGGGTTTTCTGTGGAAACAAGTAAACGCAGTGGTGAAAGAATAGACGTGCCTGTTTTGTTTGGGAATGACAACAGGATTGACAAGTTTTTCAATGCTGATGCTTTAAGCAGTGACGGAAAGATCGTGATAGAGGTGGAGGCAGGAAGGGCGACGGAGAACAATCAGTTTTTGAAAGACATCTTCGAGGCAAGCATGATGTTTGATGTAGAGTATCTAGTACTTGCTGTGAGGAATACATATCGAACACACAAGGATTTCGACATCATATATAACTTCTTGGAGACATTGTACATTTCGAACAGGTTGCATCTGCCACTGAAAGGGGTGTTGTTAATCGGATATTAGAACCTCTGAAAAAGATTCCCATTATTCCTCGATTCTCATTTAAATTCCCAATAATTCCTATGCAAATAACTCATTCCTGCCTGCACGAGGCGACTACAAGAAGTTGGTGGCATTTCAGAAGGCTGAGTGCATCTATGACATGACCTGCTACTTCATCGAGCACTATCTGCCACCGATGGGCGACCGCACAGTCGACCAGATGAAGCAGGCGGCACGTTCGGGTAAGCAGAACATTGCCGAGGGGAATGAGGCTTGTGCCACGTCGATGGAAACAGGCATCAAGTTGATGAACGTAGCGAAGGCGAGCCTGAAGGAGTTGCAGGAGGATTATGAGGACTATCTGCGGACGCATGGGATGCGGATTTGGGAAGGGAATGAGCCTCGATGCAGGGTGGCACGGGATTGGTGTAAGTCGCATTCTCAGACGGCAGACTACATGAGGGTGTGCCGGTTGCGAGATGACGAGACGGTGGCGAATGTAGCGCTGATATTGATTCACCAGACGATGTATTTGCTACATCGGCTGATTGAAAAATTCAAGCGTGATTTTTTGCAGAATGGTGGTATCAAAGAGCAAATGTCGGCAGCAAGGCGGCAATGGAGGGATGAGCATGGGATGGGGTGGATGAATGGGAGGGAATGGAATAAAGGGAAAAAAGAGAATAATGAGAATAATGGGAAGGCGAAAGGTTGTGAGCAAGAGGAACCTCCCAAGACATAAAAGAGCAAGGTATTCGCGACCTCTATTTGATTAAGATTGCACGTGTGGGCACGAAGAAGGAGGTACATCCAGAATGCGATGACAACGATTTCCGACTGGTGTTCGAGATTGAGTTCATAAAGCAATTGTTTGATGATTACAAGCCTGTAGAGTTGAAGATTTGGCACACTTTTACCGACACGACGATGGAGAAACTGGAGACCTCTGTACAGAATGAACCCAGAGAATAATGAAGAAGAACATTGACAGAAAAAAGCAGGCGGGAAGCATGATGCTTCCCGCCTGGCTTTTTGAGGGGGTTGGTTGGGGTTATTTCTTGGCAGCCTTTTTGGCTGGGGCTTTCTTGGCAGGGGCGGGCTTGGGAGCCTCGGCTTTCACTGCGGGTTTGGGAGCGGCCTCTTTCTTGGTGGCTGCCTTGGGTGCTGCTTTGGGGGCAGACTTTGGAGCGGCTTTGGGGGCTGCTTTCTTGACGGGTTTCTTGTCCTCCAACTCGGTGGGGTTGTACTTTTCGAGTTTCTTGCGGAGGCGTTCGATTTCCTTGTCCTTGGCAGTGATTTCGTCCTGCTGGTTCTTGATCATGGTGATGAGTCCGTCGATTTCTTCGTTGTCGGCACCGCCGTAGAGGCTGTTGACGCGGGCAATGAAGTCGCCGAGGATGTTCATGTAGTTGGTGAACGCATCGTAGGGGCTGTCGTAGATGCCTCGATAGACGTAACTGGGCTTGGTGGTCATGAAGCGGAAGTTGTTCGATGCCTGCAGGCTGTCCCAGTCCATCTGGATGCGGCGGTCGCCGCTGACGCGGACGCGGTCTGCCACGCTGTAGAGTTTCTGGAATGCTTCACGCTGCATGACGTTGCCGAGCCAGCAGGAGGTGTCTCGCTCTTCGTCCACCCAGGAGATGTTGTAGGGCACTTCGAGCGCACCGACGCTGGGCTGTTCGCAGAATTCTGACGGAAGGGCGAAGCCGATGTTGCGTTCGCGTGCGAGCACGGGGATTGCCTTGAGGAACTCGAGGATGCCGCTGGAGAGTGGGTGGAAGATGCCGAAGGTGACGAGTTCGCCGAAGATGTTGATGACTTCCTCTTCTGCCGGTGTGGAGGCAATCCAGTCGAGCCACTGGTCTGCCATGAGCGGATGTGAGGTGAATCGCTCGGTGATGTCTTCGGAGAGGTTGATGTCACGCAGAAGGAGTTTCAGGCGTGGGTCGGTGGCACAATGGTAGATGTAGTGTGGCGATTTCCAGCCGAGCACCTGCTTGGCTCCTTCGGTGAGCATACCCTTGAATCCGAGGGCTGCCACCTGTGCGCCGATGTCGTCGTTGTAGATGAGGGATGAGTTGCGGAACACCTTCGGACGCTTGCCGAAGAGTTCTTTGATGCGGTTGCTCATTCGCTTCACTTCGGCGGCGAAACTCTCTTCGTTGGCGAGGGATGCCAGACCGTGGCTGTAGGGCTCGCAGAGGAATTCGACCTGACCTGTGGCGTTGATTTCTTGCAGGAGGTCGATGACCTGTGGTGCGTGGAACTCGAGTTGCTCAAGACCGCAGCCCGAGAGTGAGAAGGCAACTCGGAATTCTGGGTTGTCTTTGCACATCTGGATGAGGGTCTGGAGTGCCGGCACGTAACTGCGCTCGGCGATGTCGGTGATGGAGCGTTCGTTCTCGTAGTCGTCGTAGTAGTAGTGGTCACGGCCGATGTCGAAGAAGCGGTAACGCTTGAGATGGATTATCTGGTGAATCTCAAAATAAAGACAAATCTTTTTCATAAAGACCCCCTCCCCGCTCCCCCTGTCGAGGGGGAGAGTAGAATGATTGTGGGGAGGAATTCTACTTGCTGTTTTTTATATATTCTTTTTTTTATTTTTAATATGGAATGTGCGAACGGGGTGTGTTAATGCAGGAACCCTCCGTTGTAGATGCACTCGTCGTAGAGTTTGCGGATGCGGTGGCCGACTTTCACCCAGGTGATTTCGGCTACTTCCTTCAAGCCCTCGTCACGCAGGTAGGTGTGGAGACCCTCGTTGGTGCAGAGCGAGTAGATGGCGTCTGCCATGGCGTTGATGTCCCAGTAATCGACCTTGATGACTTTGTCGAGAATCTCGCCGCAGCCTGACTGCTTGGAGATGATGGACGGGGTGCCGCACTGCATGGCTTCGAGCGGTGCAATGCCGAAGGGTTCTGACACGGACGGCATGACGAAGACGTCGCTCGCCTTGTAGCATTCGTAAACCTCTTTACCTCGCTGGAAACCAGGGAAATGTACTCGGTCGGCGATGCCTTTGGCAGCGGCGAGGTCAACCATCTCCCAATACTTGTCGCCCGAACCTGCAAAGCAGAAGCGGATGTTCTTGGAACGCTGACAAACGAGGTCGGCTGCCTCGATGAAGTATTCGGGGCCCTTCTGCATGGTGATACGTCCGAGGAAGGTGACGACCTTCTCCTTACCGTGATCCACACGTGGGATGTCGAGATACTCCTGTGGCAGCGGATAGACGGCGTTGTGCATGGCGAAGCACTTGCGTGGGTCCTGATGATACTCGCGGATGACGGTCTGACGGGTCAGTTCCGACACGCACATGATGCAGTCGGCATAGTCCATGCCGTTCTTCTCGATGGAATAGACCGTGGGGTTCACCTTGCCGCGTGAGCGGTCGAAGTCGGTGGCGTGTACGTGGATGCAGAGCGGTTTTCCGCTGACCATCTTGGCGTGTACACCAGCGGGATAGGTGAGCCAGTCGTGGGCGTGGATGATGTCGAACTGCTCTGAGCGAGCCACCACGCCGGCGATGATGGAGAAGTTGTTGATTTCGTCGTGCAGATTGCCCGGATAGCCACCGGCGAACTCCATACAGCCCATGTCGTTGACGTTCATGTAGGAGAAGTCGGCGTAGATGTGATTGCGGAAGTTGTAGTAGTCCTCAGGGCTCATGTAACTCGGCACGCGGCTCTTCACATACTCGTAGTCGTGGTCGCGATAGACGATGGGCACCTGGTTCATGCCAATGATACGCAGGAACTTTTCTTCCTCTCCGCAAGGCTTAGGAAGGCAGAAGGTAATCTCAGCATCTGGCTGACCTTCAACCATTCCCTTGGTGATACCGTAGGAAGCAACTGCCAGTCCGCCGTAAATCTTAGGTGGAAATTCCCAACCGAACATTAAAACTTTCATATCCTTTTGTCCTCCTTCTGTTAATAGTTATAGAATTTAGAGAGCACTCTGTTGACACGGAGCACGGCTGCCACATTCATGGCGAACGAGAGGGCTCCGCGGCCGCTGAATGGCGGGTTGCCGTCGAAGAGTTCGGGAAGAGTGCCGATGCAGTGGTAGAACATCTCCTCTTCCAGACCGACGAAGCAACGGTCCACCCACGAGAGTCCGCTACGCTTATAGACCTTCAGGCAGGTTTCGAGATAGAAGCCTGAGAGCCAAGGCCACACGGTGCCCTGGTGATAGGCTGAGTCGCGCTGCACCTGTCCGCCGGCATAGATGGGGTTGTAGCCACCCGACTTGGGCGAGAGGCTGCGCATTCCCTTCGGGGTGAGCAGTTCCTTGGTGCAGATGTCGAAAATCCGCTTCTTCTCGGGCGTGGTCAGTGGGCTGTACTCCAGCGAGGAAGCGATGAGCATATTGGGTCGGACGGACCAAGAGATGAATCCATCGTCCACATAGTCAAGCAGATAGCCGTGCTGATTGAGGAAGGTGTCCTTGAACGACTTGCCGGTCAGTTCTGCCAGACGGGTGTAGTCGCCTGCCTCGGCGGTCTGGCCAGAAGCCATCAGCATCTCGGCATTGAACAGCAGGGCGTTGTACCACAGGGCATTGATTTCCACCACATAGCCCGAACGCGGCACGACGGGATGACCGTTCACCTCGGAGTTCATCCATGTGACGGCGTGGTCGCGGCCGTTCGTGTAGAGAAGACCATTGTCGTGCAGCAGCAGGTTTTCGTGCTTGCCCTGCTTGATGAAGCCGACAATCTGGTTGACCAGCCTGCCATACTTCTCGCGGGCGGCATCGGCACTGACCAGCCGCGAATACTGCTGGATGCACCACACTGCCCAGAGGAGCACATCGGGCTTCTCCATCTCGTATATCTTGATGTCCGACTTCTTGCCTGCCATGAAGTCCTGAATCGCCTTTTCGGCAGTCTTCATCGCCCGCTCGTAGTAGTCCACCTCGTCGATGGCGAGGGTGAGTCCCGGCAGGGATACGAACATATCGCGGGCACGGCACTTGAACCACGGATAGCCGGCGATGATGTAGTTCTCGCCGTCCTTCTCGTAGTGGAACTGATGGGCCGCATTGACCAGACAAGACTGGAAGTTGGTGCGTGGCACGTGTACCTCATACTCGTGGTCGAAGACCTTCTTCAACTGGCTGGACTTCACTTCGCTCAGTCCGGCGGCGAAGACCACGCTCTCGCCCTTCTTGATGTTGAACTCGAAGTAGCCTGGCACGTAGAGGTCCTCGGTGTAGTCATAGCCCATCTCCTGCTCCTTGTAGTATTCGATGCCGCGATACCAGTTGGGCTCGAAGACGAACTCGTTCTTCTTGTTGAGTTGCATCATCAGTTCTGGATAGCCCGGGTACATACGAGTCTTGATGCCGTTGTCGATGAGTTGGTACTCGCGGCTGGCACGTGAGTTCTCGTGTGTACACTCGCCCACACTGCGGAAGGCGAGGAACGGACGCAGACGAAGGGTTGTGACGGAGTGGGCATCGAGCAGCGTGTAGCGGATGAGGAAGCGGTTCTCGAAGTGCTGGAACACACGCTCCTTCTTCAGTATCACACCACCCACACGGTAGATGGTTGTCGGCAGTTTTTCCCATTCGCACGAACGGATGTACTTGTGTCCGTTGGGACTGTACACGTTGCCCGAATACTTGTGCAGACCCAGATTGAACTGAGCACCGTGCTGGATGACGGTCTCGTCGAGCGACGACAGGAGCACATGGTTCTCATCGCCCAGTTCTGGGACAGGAACAACCAACAAACCGTGATATTTACGCGTATTGCAATCCACAATGGATGAGCACGAATACGCACCTGACCTGTTTGTACGCAGAATCTCCTTTGGCATCGATTCCTGCAGGTTAGTCATCAGGGTTTTGTCGAAACGTAAATAACTCATAGAGGTTGTAGTATTTTAAGGTATTATTAGTTTTTTGCGGTTAGCACGCTCATTAAATTTGTCAAATTTAGGGATTATTTTTCTTGTGTACAACCTTTCTTCGATTTTTTTCAGAAAAAAATTCACATCCGCCCTCAAAAAACGTCAAAAAGATGTTGAAAAGCAGAAAATCGCAGAAAAGTTTTGTTTAATTTGCAACTTGTGTGTAACTTTGCATTGCAAAACTCAATAAGGTTAATGAAAAAGAAATATTCCAGGATATTGGCAGAGACGGTGGAGAGTCTTCAGGACATCACGCAACTCCTCACCGACGAAGAGAAAGAGGAACTGAAGGATAACATTTCCGTGCAGCAATTCAAGAAGAACGAAGTGCTTTACCAGGAGGGTGAAGTGCCTCAGTTGTTCCACTGCCTCATCAGCGGCAAGGTGAAAATCTACAAGGACGGCGTGGGCGGCAGAACCCAGATCATCCGAGTGGTCAAGCCTGTGGAGTATTTCGGCTATCGTGCCTATTTTGCCAACCAGAACTACGTGACCGCCGCCGCCACGCTGGAGGCGAGCACCATCTGCTTCATCCCGAACGAACTGATGGAGAAGTGGCTGATGGAAAACAACCGCCTTGCCCTCTACTTCATCCGCAGATTGGCGGTGGAGGTGGGCAACTCCGACCAGCGGATGGTGAACCTCACCCAGAAGCACATCCGCGGACGCCTGGCAGAGTCGCTGCTCTTCCTGCGTGACAACTACGGGCTGGAGGAGGACGGTGCCACCCTGTCCATCTACCTTTCTCGCGAAGACCTTGCCAACATGTCGAACATGACGACTTCCAACGCCATTCGCACCCTCTCCACTTTCGCACAGGAAAAAATTATCGCCATCGATGGGAAGAAAATCAAAATCATCGACGGCGAAAGTCTGGAGAAAATCAATAAGATTGGGTGATTTTGCCCGCATCGCAGAGGGCTTTCCCTTTTTTGAGCGGCCTCTTCCTTGCGTGGGCTTTTTCTTCTATTCCACCAGTGGCACAATAAAATTCAACGCATCTTTTTCGAGGCTGATACGCAGCGGCTCCGGCTGCTTGGTGGTCAGCACCAGGCCGTCGAACGACACGAGCGCCTTGTCCACCCGATTGACCGTCACCTGCTGGGCACGGTAGGGATGCACATTCTTGTAGTTGAGGAACCGACCCTTGCCCAACAGCCAGAACCCCTCGAAGAGTTGCCACCACTTCGGACGGGTAATCAGCGAGATGTCCAGCATTCCGTTGTAGGGCACCGCATTGGGTGTCTGCCCGTAGCCGTGGCAGTTGCCGATGCACACCGACATATAGTTCTCCTCAATCGTCTCCGTCTCAATCTGCAACGCCATGTTGAACTGCTTCCGCTCGAAGATGCGGCTGATGAGGGCAGGAATGACCGAGAGCCTGCGGGAGCCGATAATCTGCACCGCGTCGTTGGTCGTCTTGATGAGCCGGGCACCCAGACCGATGTTCACACAGTTGAGGAAGTAGCGACGCTGCGGAATGCCGTCGTCCTGATAGATGCAGCAGCCCACATCCACCTTCCGCACATGGCGGGCGATGATGCTGTCCACCACCCTCTTGTAGTCGTCCACCGTCACCCCCCAGAATCGGGAGAAGTCGTTGCCGATGCCATTCGGAATCACGGCAAAGGCAAAATCCTCGGGCAGCGACTCCCGCTGCTTCATGATGGCATTCACGGCACTGTTCAGCGAGCCGTCGCCACCCACCACGACCACCGTCCGGTAGCCGTTTTCGCAAAGCATCCCCACCAGTCGTCCCACCGAACTGAAGGTCTCCGACTGCAAAAAGTCATACTGCACACCCTTCTGCTCCAGATACTTGCGGATGAGCACCCATCGTTTCTGCGAGCGGTCCAGACCTGCGTGCGGACTGTAAACTACACCTATGCGGTTTGCGTCAACCATAATGCTTCTACTTGCTTTATACGTTCTTCAATGGGCGTCTCGACGCTGAGCCAGTGAATCTTGATGCCCCGCCGCTCCTCCATGCCACGAAACCAGGTCATCTGCCGCTTGGCAAACTGGTGGATGGCGATTTCGAGCAGCGACACCATCTCGTCATACTGCAACTGCCCCAGCAGATAGAGCGTCACGAACTTGTACTCCAGTCCGTAGCGGATGAGCCTTTCGGCGGGCACTCCCCTATCCAGCAGCCCTTTTATCTCGTCCACCATCCCCTCTTCCAGTCGGGCATGGAGACGCTTGGTGATTTTTGCCCTCCGCTCCTCGCGGCTGATGTCCAGCCCGACGATGAGCGAACGGAACTCGGGAAACTCCCTGCCGTCAAACTCGTATGCCTTGACCACGCTCTCGATGTACATGCCCGTGCCGCCACACAGGATGGGCAGTTTGCCACGGGCGGTGATGTCGTCGTAGGCATCGAGGAATCCCTGCTGCCACTCATACACATTGTACCTCGTGCCCGCCTCGGCAATGTCGATGAGGTGATACGGGATGTCCTTCCCCTCCACGCGGTAGTCCGCCAGGTCCTTCCCCGTGCCGATGTCCATGCCGCGATACACCTGCCGGCTGTCGGCACTGATGATTTCCCCGTCCATGTCATACGCCAAGCGTGCCGCAAAAGTAGTCTTGCCGCACGCCGTAGGTCCTAATATGATGAGCAGGTTCTTCAAACTAAATCGAGAGTTCGTCCAGCACTCGTATGAGCGTCTTGTTCATTGCCTTGTCCGAGCGGATGGCATCGGTGAAAGGCACATACACCACCTCGTCGTTGCGGATGCCAATCATCACATTGCGCTGACCGTCGAGAATGGCATCGATGGCACCGGCACCCAGACGGCTTGCCAAGATGCGGTCGCGAGCCGATGGAGAACCGCCACGCTGCAAGTGTCCGAGGATGGACACACGCACGTCATACTGCGGATATTCCTTCTTCACCCTGTCGGCATAGAACATCGCACCGCACTTGGGGCTTTCGCTCACGATGACGATGCTCGAGTTCTTGCTCTTGCGGATGCCTCGGCCGATGAAGTGCTCCAACTGGTCAGCATCCGTGCTGTCCTCGGGAATGATGGCAGCCTCGGCACCGCTGGCGATGGCACTGTTCTGCGCCAGGAAGCCCGCGTCGCGACCCATCACCTCCACAAAGAAGATGCGTTCGTGCGAGTTGGCGGTGTCGCGAATCTTATCCACACAGTCCACGATGGTGTTCAGCGTCGTGTCGTAGCCGATGGTCAGGTCCGTTCCGTAGAGGTCGTTGTCAATCGTGCCGGGCAGACCGATGCACGGCACGTCATATTCCTGTGCAAAGATGCGGGCACCGGTGAGCGAGCCGTTTCCGCCAATCACCACCAGCGAATCGATACCCTCCCGCTGCATCGTCTCGTAAGCCTTCTTCCGTCCCTCGGGCGTCATGAAGTCCTTGCTGCGGGCACTCTTCAGGATGGTTCCGCCCCTCGACACGATGTTGCTCACGCTCTCGGTGGTGAACGTCTTGATTTCGCCCGTCATCAGGCCCTCATAGCCTCGATAGATGCCCTTCACCGTGAAGCCCTTGCAGATGGCGCTGCGGGTGATGGCACGGATGGCCGCATTCATGCCCGGCGAGTCACCACCCGATGTGAGAATACCAATACAATTAATCTTTGCCATATCGTCTTACTGTTTGATTCAAGTTTCTCTTTTTTGTAGTTAAGGAGTTAAGTAGTTATCGCTACGCTCAGTAGTTAAGCCATTACCTTGCATCTGCCTGAGTATCGGCTTAACTACTTAACTACCGAATACTTAACTACCGACTATTAACCACCTCCTAATGCGTTAGCCAGAACACGCCGATGCCGACCAGCCATGCCAGCAGCGCCCGCCACAGATAGTGACGGATGTACCACTTGAAGCGGATGCGTTCCACCTCCAGCACCGCCTGACCTGCCAGCGTGCCGATGAACAGCAGACAGCCGCCACACGCACAGCAGAAGGACAGCAACTGCCAGTAGATGCCGTTCTGCACAAACGGAGACGTGGAGCCCGCCACCTCGTCGAGCGAGAACAGATTCATGCCCGTCATCATCAGCGGCACATTGTCCATCACCGCCGACAGCACACCCACGATGCCGCCGTAGATGTACACATTGCTCACATTCCGCTCCAGCCACGTGCCCACATAGTCGAGCGCACCGCACTCTGCCAGGGCGCCGATACACAGCGTGATGCCCAGGAAGTAGAGGATGAGCCGCATACCGATGAACTCCGTCGTGCGGAAGTAGTGACGCTGCACCATCAGCACATTGCCGTTACGCTCCAGGTTGCACAGCCCTTCCACCGCCCACACCAGCGCCAGCACCGACAGTGCCCCGAGGAATGGCGGCAGTTTCGTAATCACATGGAACGAGGGGATGAACCACAAGCCCGCGATGCCCAGCACCAGCAGCAGCACCTTCTGCCATGCCGCCAGCGAAGAGTCGTCGCCGTTGTAGCGAGAGAGCACCGAGAAGAGTTCCACCCTTCCGTGCAACTTCTGTGCAATCAGCAGATTGAACACACACGTGCTGGAGAACGCCGGCAGGAAGAGCCCCGCCGCGTATGCAGACGGCGTAATCACCCCACGCACCCACAGCATCACCGACGTCATGTCGCCAATCGCCGTGAAGCAGCCGCCCATGCAGGCGGCAATCATGATGGTGCAGGCGTAGATGACCCGCTGGTGGTGGTTACGCACAATCTGCGTGATGATGCTCATCATCAGCACCACCGTCGTGAAGTTGTCCACATTGGCAGAGATGGCAAACGTCAGCAGCGAGATGACCCACAGGAACGTGCGGCTGTTCCGCATCCTGAGCCAGTCAATCAGCGAGTCGAACACCCCGTTGTTGTGCAGCACCTCCACAATCGTGTTCGTAGCAATCAAAAAAAGAATGACCGAACACGCCTCCCCGATGTATCGGGTGATGACATGCTCCGCCACAAACGTCTTCAGGCTCGCACTCGTCGATGCAGCCCCGTTCAGAAACTCCAGATACTCCCCGCTGTGCATCAACTGCACATACTCCTGACCCCTCAGCAGGTAGATGACCCACACAATCACGCCACACACCATCGCCACAGCAGCACGGTTGACGTGATGCAACTGCTCTGTGCTCATCAGCAGGAAACCGCTGACCAGCACAGCAACGATTATCAATGTCATCAATAGCATAGTGGTGAGTTTTTAGGTTCTTAAGTTTTTAAGTTTTTGAGTTTTTGGGTTTTGGGGTTCTTAAGTTTTTAAGTTTTTGAGTTTTTAGGTTTTTGAGTTTTTGGGTTTTTGAGTTTTTTGGGGGGTGGCACTTTGTCTTTTTGAGAACAAACACCCCGGATGGCAAACTTAAAAACTTAAAAACTCAAAAACTTAAAAACCTAAAAACTTAAAAACTCAAAAAACTATCACTTTGAGCGGTAGACGGGACTCGAACCCGCGACCCTCGGCTTGGGAAGCCAATGCTCTACCAACTGAGCCACTACCGCATCGTTTTCGTTTGCAAAAGTAGTAATTTCTTCTGACATAGCAAGTCTTTTCGGGAAAAAATCGACGAGAAACATGAATTAAATGCAAAATAACGGCTGACAGTTTATTTTTTCGTCGGCGAATTTTGATGTTTTTGTCGGCGAATTTTCCGAATGAAACGAATCTTATCGTCTCAGCGACGATGGCTGCCGCCCTGCACGCCGCATGGCAGAGCCGTCCCACGGCTCATTCGTTTCATTCGTATCATTCGCCGACAACAAAAAACGCTGTTCCGCCGTCAGCCCTGCCCGCATTCCCCTTCGAGCCTTCCCCGCCTACCCTCACGAGCCATGCCCGCGTAGGCTCGTGAGCATACGCGGGCATGGCAAACAGAAAAAACACGTTACTTCAGAACGACTTTCTTTCCGTTCAGAATATACACACCCTTCGCCGTTGGCTTCGTGGCGAGTCGCACACCGCCCACGGTGTACCACACCTCAGCCTCTTCCGTGGCTGCGGCGTCGCTGATGCCCACAGGGTCGTAGATGCCATAGTTGAACGTCACCACGCGGCTCGCGTCGTCACCCTTCACGGCGTAGGCTCGGATGGTGACCGCCTTCGTGATGCTGATGGGCGACGTATATTTCACCCGTGTGCCGTTCTCGTCGCATGGGCAGGTTCCGTCCGTCGTGTACCAGATGGTGGCGTCCTTCGTTTCGCACGACAAGGTCACCGCCTCGCCCTCCTTCACGTAGGTGCCGCTGATGTGCGATGCCGTCGGTGCATACACGGGCAGCATCTTCGGGTCTTCCACCATGATGACCGACTGAGCCGTCACCTTCGAGTTCTCCAGACTCAGCACGAGCACCGTCTGTCCGCCCACCTTGCCCGTCACGGTCAGGTGCGCCTCGCCGCTGGCGTCGAACGTTGCCTCGTCCGTCACGGTAGCGATGGTGCCGATGATGCTCCGTGCCGTCACCTTCATGCCCTGTGCAGCCTCAGCCGGGAAGGCACGCACGGTGATGGTGCGTTCGCCGCCCTTTGCCACCTCCACGATGGAGTCGGTGCCGATGGCATACACCTCACGCACCACGGTGAACTCCTGCTGATAGTCCTTCTGCATCTGCAAGCCGTTGTATGCCTCCACCTGACGGCGCACGGTGAGTTGCACCTTGCTGCCGTTGGCGAGCGGACTTTCCGCCCTCACCTTCACACGCGACGCATACACCGCCTTCTTGTCGTAAGACTGGCTTCTGTCCTGCTGCTCGATGCGGCATGGCACCTGCTCGCCGTTCTGCGAGAGGATGAGCCGCTCGGTGGTCAGCGACTGCGGACGCATGTACTCGTTGAAGGTCACCTCCACGCCGTCCTCGTAGGCACGAGCCGTCTGCACGTCGGGCAGGGTGTTACGCACCAGCGGGATGTTGATGTCCAACTGTGGAGGAGGCACAGGCAGCCAGTCGGAGTAAGCCGTCTCGTAGCCCTCCTTCTCTATCTTCACCTGCCACAAGCCCTGCGGCACGTCCCAGGCGTACTTGCCCTCGGCGTCGGTCATCTGCGGATTCTCCTGTCGGAACTCTTCGGCGTTCCACTTCACCACCTCGTCGTGCAGGTCGCCATACTCGTCCTCACCCGTCTGCTTGAAGTAGATGGTTGCCTTGGCATTCTCCACGCGGTTGTCCGCCACGGCTTCATAGACATAGCCAGAGGGGTCAACGGCTACACGAACCTTGCGATGGGCACGGTTGTAAGCCTGTCTCTTCTCTGCCAGATACTGAGCACGAATACGTTTCTTAGTCATCTCGTGGTCACAATCCAGATTATTCAGTCTGTAGTTGTATTTCTGGTATTGGTCTGTATAAATCTGGCTGTTCAACCAGTTTGCACCTATCTTGATGAGCGTGGTTGCCACTCCACCCATCATGGTGCTGAGTCCCACTCCAAATGGAGGAATCGGAATAGCCAATACACCCTTGTTCATGGCTTCTGTACCAGTCAAATCAGCGGTAGCCAATACTCCGAACCAGAAAATTTCTTTCACAGCAAATTCGGCTATATCATCCTTCAGTGTGCTTGCCCCTTCATAATCATTGGTACAGGCGTATGGATTGGGAACTAAGTTGTACAACTGCATCAGACGGGTTACCTTGGTGGTGCCTTCCACAAGGTCGTTCACCACCGTGACATACGACAGCGCTGTTCCAAGTCCCTTCAACGCATTTAACGATGATTTGACCGTATTGGAGATTGCAGTATTGGCAGGAGATTTGGAGAACAGTTCCAGTGCCTGTTTCGGGTCAAGTCCATATTGCTTGACACAGAACAAGATTTTGTCTGCACCATCCAATATCCATTTCGTCACACCGAGTGCTCCAACAGCCGACTGTTCTGCGGCTGTCAATGCTCTTCCTCCTTCTGCGGTTGCCTCCAATGCCTTCAGGCTCCTATTCGTCTCTGTCAATATAGGAATAATAAGTTTTTGTGCACCTGCGGCAGAACCTTTCAGGATTTCAACACCCTGGTTGAACAAGGTAATCCATGTGTTCATGGAAGACACAAAGTCGTTTACTGCTTCTGCGATGTCAACTAACTTTGTGGCATTTCTGATTTTAGCCAGCAAGGCAGCCTGTTCGCCAGTCACCTCGATGCAGACATCGTTTTGGAAATCGACAAACACGGTGCGGTCTTCTGCTACAAGTTGGTAGCAAATATGTCCGTCGGTATTTTCAATTTCTTCATAACCTTCAGCCAACAAGTCGGCAACATTCAGTCCTGCGGCATGGGTGATGTGCATGTTCTCCCCGAAGTCAACATCATAGAGGCTTGCCCCGCCTATCAAATCTCCTCCAATTTGCAACGCATCGACTGTCGCCTGTGCCTGTGCCAATGCTTCATCAAATGTCATATCCGCAGGCACTTCCCCTTCAACTTGAGATGCATCGAAGCCTACCAAGTTCAAGAACTCGCGGAACAATTCATAACGCTTTGTGGCATTGCCCTCTTTGCCCATCTTTTCCAGCAATCCCATCGCTTCGTTCTTAAAAGCCTGAATGTTGTCGTTGAGGGCTTCAATGATGTTTGCATTCGCGTTCAATATATTAGAATCTATTTGATGAGTCTCTTCTGTCAAGTAACCCACATCCACGCTGCTCACCGCATCATTCTGCAAGTTGACGCTGCACATCCAGTGTCCTGTGGTGCCATCATACTCCGCCTCAAGGTAATCAACCTCGCCATTGACGGTTGTGTATTCAAGGGTGACGTTCTTCACCTTGGTCGAATCCGTTGTGTTGAAGATAATCTCGAAGAGGAACGGTTGGCTCGTGTGGACGTATGCCGAATACCACTGCTCGTCCAGTTTCTTAGGATTCTCGTAGTCGAAGTCAATGCACAGTTTTTCAGCATCGGAGATGAGTTTGCCATAGCCACTCCGATCGCCCTCATCACTCCAAAGTGGAGGGAACATCAGCACGTGCAATGGACGAATCATGTTCTGGTCGTAGGTCACGTTCACCGTCTCGGTCTTTGCTTCCCGTCCCTGCTTGGTCGTGATGACGGCATACACAGGAATGGTTGACAAGTTAGGACAGTCGGACAGTTCCACGTGTATGTCCCAACTGCCGTCTGCCAACGACTGCGTTTCGCCCACCAAGATGTCGTTGCCGGCATACACCCTGACAGGGCTGAATGCCGGGGCTGTGCCATAAACCGGGAAGGAGAGTTTGTAAATCGCTTCGGGTGCCACAATCGTCATGTACTTCACATCGCAGGAAGCAGTACCGATGGGTTGTGTCACCGTTCTGCCGTCAATGTCGAACT
The DNA here is from genome assembly GCA_017483605.1 of Bacteroidaceae bacterium. Lineage (GTDB taxonomy): Bacteria > Bacteroidota > Bacteroidia > Bacteroidales > Bacteroidaceae > Minthosoma. The sequence goes on from JAFUWG010000035.1 coordinate 47,348, forward strand.
GCACCTTTGCCGATGCCATCAGTGTGCCTTGGTCGATGGCGGTGAGGATGAAGCGGGCCGGCTCATCTAAGTAGTCCTTCTCCACAGGGATGCTGAGGTGTCCGTCCTCCATCGTGGCACGCACCATCTTGGTGCCCGTCATCGAGGAGCCTTCCACAAACTCTGCCATGCCTGTCGGATAGTCCACCAGCAGACGCACGTTGCTCACACGCTCCTTGATGCTCTCCTTGAAGCCGATTTCGGCACGCAGCGTCACGTTGCAACTGGTGCTCACCTCCGTCTTGTTCGACATGAAGAGCGTCTTGGCATCGTCGGTGTAGTAGAACGGGGCGGCATACAGCGTCGGAATCAGGTCGTTCGTCACCTCGCTGATGATGCCGCTCTCCACCTTCACCTTGTTGCTCACATAGTCCTTGTCGGCCTCCATGCCCACGGCGGTGTAGTCGCTCAGGTAGAGCATCTTGCTCAGCAGCGGGTCGCTGCCCATGGTCACCACGGTGTAGTCGCCATCCTTCAGTCCCGTGAGGGTGAGGCTCGCCTCGGCGAAGGTCTCCTGCTGGCACAGCAGTCCGTCAGCGTCGTAGAGGGCTGCCGTCACTGCCTGGTTGCCCGTCCGCAGGAACGACACCTCCACACCGCCCAACTCCTTCAGGGCGAAGGTGACGGAATCAGCCTTCTCTTCCTCCTCATCAGTGAGGGTCACAGTCACCTCCACCGGCATGAAAGCATCCTTCAGGCTCGATGCCGTCAGGCGGATACGGTCACCCGCCTTGGCTCCATCCAACAGTTGCACCTCGGGGTACTGCACCATGAGGCTGTCCAGCGCCTCACCCGTCGTCTCGTTGTAGGCAGCGACGACAACATTCTGGTAGTCGCTGTAGTAAGGCAGCGTGGTGGCTTCCTCATCAGCGGTGGTGGCGGCAGTGTAGGTGAAGTCGTAGTGGATGGTGGGGCCTGAGAGGGGAGCAAGTTGGATGGGGGCGATGTCGGTGGAGGAACCACCGACCACACTGAAGGCACGTCTCGCTGCCACATAGCCGCTGGCGCTGGCACTCAGGGTGAGGTCGCCAGTCAGGGCGGTCAGTTCATAGCGTCCCAGAGCGTTGGTGGTGGCAGTGAAGACCTTGCCCACGGTGCCGTTCATCATCAGGGAGGCGGTGACGTTTGCCATGGCGATGGGGTTGCCGTCGGGGTCGGTCACCTTGCCGCTCAGGGTGATGGAGTCGGGCTGACTGAGGGTGAGGACAGTCTGTGCCGTCGCTTCCTTCACCAGCAGTTCCGTGCGTGGCGGCACACCGTAGCGGGCTGCCAAGTCGGTAGGCAAGGTGATGCCGTAGAGCAGTCGGGTGCCCTCCACCTGTCGGGCGAGGGTGCTGCCTGTGCCGATGCGGTTGCCCATGGCATCCATCCAGACGATGGTGGTCTGGTCGGTCACGTCGGTGGGGGTGCCGCCCTCCTCTTCGGCAGGGGTCTGGATGGTCAGTTGCACGGTGTGCATGGGCTGAACCATCTTGAAGGTCATCTCCATCGGCTGCCCGCTCAGGGTGAGGGTGTCGGTGGAGGCAATCAGCACGCCCTGCGGACTCAGCAGTTGGGCGGTGTAAGGCTCCTCGTTGGTCTGTGCGTAGAAGATGTAGGAAGGGCGTTCATCGACGATGTACTTAGTCTGTTCGCCAGTCCGTGCGTTGCAGAGCAGGAGCGACATGCCCTCGTAGCGTCCGTCCGTAAAGTTGTCGGGCAGGTCAACGGTGATGTCCTCCGCCTCACCCTCGGGAATGGGGAGGATGTCGGCGAAGCGGTTGCTCCAAAGCGTGTCTGCCTTGTAGGCAGCAACAGACTGCTCAGGCACGTAAAGAACGCAAGATTCAGGGATTCTTCCGAACCCAGCAAGCCACTGCCTCCTAAATTCGTAATCGGACTGATTCCTGTCTGGTGGCACTGGGGCATAAAGCGTGATGGACTCCAACCCCTTCTCTTGAGGCAAACCCCACCATCCGATATGTTCTATGTTAGACGGAAGAATCAGTTGTTTCAGATTGGGCATTCCGCCGACTTCAATTTCCAGCACGTTTTCGTATATAAACCCATTACCATCATAATGAGGTGTAGCCGAAGAAGAGACATAGCCGTAAGTGTGGCGGAGGTCTAACTTCTCTGCGTTCGGAAATTGATTGTAATTGCTCAGGCTTAGGACACCATTGAAAGGGTGGAGGTATGAATCACCTGCCTCACCCACAACTGTGATGGTTTTCACATCGGTAGATTGAATGCCGTTCAGCCTCATATAGTCCCATAGATTGAAATCGAAATAGTTGACGAACAACTCGCCTGTCGCGGTGTTCCAACTGTTGGTGCCGGGACTTTTGGGATTCTCCAATCCACTTTCATCTTTTGGGTCTTCGGGGTCGAACTCAGCGTAGGCGTAAATGGTGGCATCGTGGTCGGGCATGATGAAGACGCAGCCAAAAGAAGAGCCATCTTCTTCGTATATTTTCTTCCCTTCATATTCCATGTGGGTATAAACCCAACCACAACGAGACACTGCCATAACGTTAATCAACACGCTGTCGCCAGTTGCCAACTCGCAACTGGCACTATCGTACTCGTTGTATGCCACCTTACCGCTGGCATAATTCCAGCCACTAGTATTCTCGTAATGACTGTAGAGATTGATGGACAAACCACTCCCGACGGTGGAGACAACCGTCAGTTTGTGGGTTTGTGCCTGTGCCGAAACTGCTGTAAGCATCAACAGCAGGGCGGCTAAATATCTTTGTATAGTTCTCATAGTATGTCGTTATTTGATGATGACTTTCTTTCCGTTCTTGATGTAGATGCCAGGACGTAGGGCGCCAAGACCCCCTCCGTCTCCCCCTGTACGGGGAGTGACGAGACGACCTTGGAGGTCGTAGGTCTGTCCGCTTTGTTGCGACACCGTCGCAACAAAGGAGACCCCAGTGGCTTCGCTGCTGTAAGTGAGGGCAAAGCGGGTGGTTGTCTCTCCTGCCTGGGTGGTGAAGGTGTAAGGTTCGGTGGCAAGTTGGGTGATGCCTGTCTCGTAGTCGATGAGCATCACCTTGCCGTCCAAGTCGGGATAGTCGGTCTTGAAGTTGGCTTGCAGCGTGTAAGTGCCCGCTGTGGGGAACTTGGCACCCACGCTGACTTCATCCCCTTCAGTGAAAGGCTGTTCGCTGATGGCATAGTGGGTCTCGTCCGTACCTATTATATATAATAATGTGGAATTGCCGGTGAGGTCGGGGAACTTGGTGGCATCGCAAGCGGCTTCGTAGCCAGTGGTAGCATCGGGGTTGCCCACCAGACGGGTGCGGTCGAGTTGGATGCCATCGGCATTCTGCAACACGAGGTTGATGACACGGCGGTTCTCCATCGTGCCCACAGGTGGACGGGGTGCGGCTGCACGGCGATGGTTGACTTCGTCTTCCTCCTTCGCACCTCGGCCATCCATGCGAGCATGATGGCTCTCGGTTTGGCGTCGGTTGACCTGACTGTAATCCACGTCGGAGGTCAGGTCGGCATAGAAGTCCTCATACTCGTTGACGGTGGCAAAACGTCCGTACTCAGGGAGGTTCAGGGCATCGTAACCCAACGGACGCTGCACAAAGAAACCTTGGAAAGGATGCAGCACATAGTTGTCGTCAATGGGACTGTAGGTGACATAGCCCTCGGGATAAGTCGTCACGGTCGTTCCCCAAGGCAAAGGATAGGAGAAAGGCTCCTTTCTTCCATAGACCACGAACGGCATGGAAGGCTCGAAGTACTTGGTGCTGTAGAAGCAAGGATAGGGGTTGCCAATGAAGTTCCAAGAGCGGTCACACGCAGCCGAGGCGGTGTATTGTTGCAAGGGGATGCTGACGTCCTCGGTGGTGAAAAGGTTGTTCTTGTTGGCATTGTTGATGGCAGGCAGTTCAATGGTGATGTCGGGCGTGATGTACTCGTTCCATCCGCAGGTAAAGATGAAGCCTTCGCCCGCATGGAGGATGCTATCGGCGGTCTGCTTTACCCACACCTCATCGAACTTGGCATCGGCGCGCATCTGCCCCGAGTATTTCCGAATGGCCCACTGGAAATAGTTGTCCTTTTCGAGAATGCGCAGGTCACTCAGACGGCAGTCGAACGGCAGCGACATAAATATCCAGTCTCCACTCGTGAATTTCTTGCTGCTCAGCCGCAGGGTGGTCTTCACCTCGTCAGCGCGCATGGGCGACTCGGTGTAGAGCGTCGGCCAGCAGTTGTCGAGGGTGGTGGTGGTTATGGTGTTCTTTGCGAGGATGCGGATGGCATTCTCGTAGGCATCCTGCTCGATGTTGAATGTGCCGACGGAGAGGGTGCCGTCTGCCACATGGGTCAAGTGCCCCGCATAGTAGAGGCTGTTTTCGTTGTCCATGCTGACAGCAAGGGTCAGGTCGGGCTTATTGGTTGGCAGGTTCTGATAGAGCGTGAAGTCTTTGCATACACGCAACTCGTCAGGCCAACTGATGTCGAGCGGCTTGAACGCAGGGAAGTGGTTCCAACCCGACTCCAGTTCGTAGGGGGTGCAGGCAGGATGAGAAAGCGTGTGGTCACGCATCTTGTAGTTGAGATAGACCACCTGGTCGTAGGGATAGACATTATCCCGGATAGTGTGCTTGCTGTCGGTGTCGTAAGCGTAGAGACCAAAATCCTTGGAGGGTTCCTTGCGGTTGTAGGTCGTGCTGTAATAGACATACCTCGTCTGGACGTTATAAAAGCCATATTCACCCTTGCGATAGTAGGTGGGATCGGGCACGAGAGTGGGCGGCACGATGCCCCGGCAGGTGACATCCTTCAGGCTGTCGCAAGAACGGAATGCATTCGCGGCACGAATCAGCGTGGAGGGCAACACCACCTTCCGCAAGTTCTTGCACCCTTGAAAGGCATCTCCTTCGATGACTTCCACTCCCTCGGGAATGGTGACTTCAACCAAGTCTTCACGGTTCTGAAACGCGTACTTGGGAATGATTTTTGTTCCAGCCGGTAACTGCTCAGGCGTGATGCCCTCGTAGTCAATCTGGTTCTGTGCCCGTATGGGCACAATCCAACTTGCCAATAAAAGCAAGAGAATGGGGGGGGTAAATTTTTTCATGTGCTATAATAGTTTTTGAGTTGTTTTTGTCGTATGCAAAAATAGAGGATACAAACAAATAAAACTTTCAAAAAAAAGCGGTTTTTGATGAACTACCCCTTTTTTTTGATGGACTCAAGGGAGGTTTGGACAATTTTGTTATTTTTCTATATTTTTTGAAGGATTCATTGGCAAAAAATTCGTAATTTTGTCGCCATGAAACTACTGATTGGAAGAAGATGGATGCTGACGGTGATGGCCATCGTCATGACGGGAATGGTGGCTCTGCCGCTGGCAGCACAGATGAAGAGCAGCCTATCTTTCCGCCGATACACGCCACAAGACGGACTGCCGCAGATTCAGGCAGAACGGGTGTGGCAAGACTCGCGCGGGTACATATATATAGGTACGTTGTCGGGGCTGGTACGCTTCGACGGAAAGACGTTCACGCCGTTTCTGAAGGGAAAGCGTTACAACATCGTCGGTTTTGCCGAGGTGGACGGACAAGTGTGGGCTCTGGACTTTCGCCAACGATGGCGGGTGGGACTGGACGAGATTGAGATGCAGAAACTGGACGAAGAGGGGAAGTGGCTGCTGAACAACTTCAACAGCGGCGACCTGCCGAACAGGATGGTGCTGATGGAGGACGAAGAGGAGGCAAACCGATGGATAGGACGGATGGAAGTCCCCTCGGGAGGTGTCCTGTGGCTGGGCAAGAATCGGGACAAGGTGAACATCCGCAGGGTGATGGCACACCCGCTGCTGGACAAGATGACACCCGACCGGCGACTGTATGTGGATTCGACCTGGGTCTATATCCCGACGGAACAGGGTTTGCATCGGGTGAAGAAGGGGTCGGATGTCGCTGTGCGTCTGTCGGAAAATGATTCGTTCTATGCCCTCTGCCGAAAGGGAAAGATGCTGTATGCCTTTGCCCAGGATGGCATCTACACGGTGGAGGATGACAGCGTAATCATGCACACGCCCTTCGACGAATGGCAGGCGGGATATGGACTGATTGTGAAGGCAACAAAAACGGAAGTGCTCATTGCCGATGAACACAGTCTCTACTCCTTCAACGGGCGGAGTGTGAGCAAGTTGCACGGCGGGGCGAACCTCATCAAAGATATGCTCATCGACCGATGGGGACGGCTCTGGGTGGCAACATATCAGGGTGTCTATTGCTTCTTCGGCCGGCACTTCACGAACTACCAACTGAGCGACGAGAATGACATTGTGCGTGCCGTGGGTGTGGGTGAGGACGGACACATCGTAATGGGCACGCTGAACGGAAAAATTGAATCCCGCATCCCGCCCCTCTACCGCGACGAGGAGGGAGACCCTGCGACAAGGATTCGCACCGCTCAACCCTTGACGCTCACCCTCTATGACGACCCCGACAACTTCTTCTGTCCGAGCACGGCACAAATTGGCAGGGGCACGTATCTGGCAGGAAGGAATGACGTGGCACGGGTGAACGGCAACAGCGTGGAGTGGCTGGGACTGCCGTTTGAACGCTATCAACACGTCAGCGAGGCAAACGAACGGCTCATTCTGGTGACTCGGCAGGTGATTGCCGCCTACGACCCGAAGACGGAACGGGTGGATTCGCTCTCGACAGAGGTGCCCCACCCTTGGTGTGCCGCCGCCGACGGAGAGGGTCGCCTGTGGGTGGGCAGCACATTTGGACTCTTCTGCATTCAGGACAGCATGAACCACCTTCTGTCAACGGGCGACCATCGACTGTCAACCACCAAATATGACTATCCGCAGAAACTGATTATCACCACGATGGAGGCGGACACGCACGGGGCGGTGTTCTTTGCTTCGGGCGATTCGCTCTTCCTGATTCGCAAAGGCGAAGTGAAGGAACTGAGCAGTCAGATGCCGGAACTGGCGGGGCATGAGGTGCGTTCGCTGCACGTGTCGCCACGGGGCTTTCTGGTGGTGGCTGCCATCGACGGGCTGTTTGTGTGCCGGGTGAGTGAGGACTATCGGCTGAGTCAGGTGGTGTTCTTCGACCACACGAACGGTTTCACCATGATTGAACCGCTGAAGACTCGCATGGCGGAGGAAGAGGACGGCACGGTGTGGTTGTGCGGTGTGGAGGAAATGACTTCGTTCAAGCCCGAAGCGTTGATTGCTGACAGTCAAGCAGATACATTCATCTCACCACCACCGGCATGGTGGCAGCACTGGTGGGTAGGACTGTTGGCAGTGGCAATTCTGGCAGGTGCGGTATGGGCACTGACCCGCTGGTATGAGAAACGCCGTGCCCGTCGGAAGTTGGCACGGTTGCAACGTGAAAAGCACGAGAAGGAGCAACTGATACGTGCCATTCGTGAGGAGGCGATGAAAGCAGAGAAGACGGAGTTGGCTGAAGACATCGTGAAGATGACAGAGAAGGAGATACCGAAGCAACTGGCATTGCGTTCCATCAACGGGATGCTGATGGTGACCGCGGCAGATATTGTCTATCTGAAAGCCGACGGCAACTACACGCAGTTGGTGACGTTCGAGGGTTCAGAATTTATCCTGGCAGGTCTGGGGACCGTGAGCAAGATGCTGGACGAGCACATCTTCATCCGTGCCGACCGAAGCACGATGGTGAACATCAGTTATATCCGCCGTCTGAATACGATGGGACGCACCTGCACCTTCCGTTCACCCGACGGCAAAGAACTGGAAACCTCGCTCCTGACGCCTGCCTTCAAGCGTATCAAGGAAGAGTTGGAAATGCTGGAAAGAAGTGAGGATGCGTGAAGATGAGGCTGGAAAGGGCTGGAGGAAAAAGATTTTTGGGGACAGGCTTTGTGGGGTGAAAAATAATGACTACCTTTGCCACATGATTCTGAAACGACTGAACATATTGAACTATCGGAATATCGCCTCGGCAGAACTGGAGTTCTCGCCGAAGGTGAACTGCTTTGTGGGACAGAACGGCGAGGGAAAGACGAATGTGCTGGATGCCATCTACTTTCTGTCGCTGACGAAAAGCATGACGAACACGGTGGACTCGATGAACGTGCGGCACGGCGAGGAACTGATGATGGTGCAGGGAACGTATGACCTGAACGGTGTGGAGGAGGACATCTCTCTGGGCATGAAACTGCACCAGAAGAAGCACCTGAAACGGAACCTGAAGGAGTGCCAACGGCTGGTGGACCACATCGGACTGCTGCCGCTCATCATCGCTTCGCCCAATGACTCTGTCATCATCAGCGGCGGCAGCGAGGAACGGCGTCGGCTGATGGATGTGGTGATTTCGCAGTATGACTCGATGTACATGAAGTCGCTGATGAAGTATAACAAGATGCTGAGGAACAGGAACATCGTGCTGAAACTGGACGAGGACGAGTATCGCGACCATGACGGACTGATGGACACGTTTGATGCCATCATGGCGATGGAGGGTGAGCAAATCTATGCCAAACGGGAGGCGTTCATCAAGGAGTTTGTCCCTGTGTTTCAGCATTTCTACTCTGTCATCTCGGGCGACAACGAGCGGGTGTCGCTCCGCTATGTGAGCCACTGCCAGCAGGGAGATCTGCACGAAACGCTGGTACGCAGCCGAGTGAAAGACCGCATCGTGGGTCATTCGCTGCACGGCATCCACAAGGACGAACTGGAGATGTCGCTGGGCGACTACCCCATCAAGCGGGAAGGCTCGCAGGGACAGAACAAGACGTATATGATTTCGCTGAAACTGGCTCAGTTCGACTTTCTGAAACGCACGGGCAGCCAAACGACGCCCCTGCTCCTGCTGGACGACATCTTCGACAAACTCGACGCTCGGCGTGTGGAGCAGATTGTCAACCTCGTGTCGAGCGACGCTTTCGGGCAAATCTTCATTACGGACACGAACCGTGAGAATCTGGACAAAATATTGGAAAGGACTCAGGGTAACTATAAGATTTTCAACGTGAAAGGCGGAGAAATCAGCGACTGACCATGAAACGAAGCAACACGGAACGGATTGGTGATGTCGTCAGACAATTCATGCGACTGAACGGTATTGAAACACCTTACAATCAATACCGTCTGATTGCTGCTTGGCCCACGGTGATGGGCAAGGTGATTCAACGCTACACGGGCAACATTTTCATCAAGAACCAGACGCTTCACGTGCAAATCACCTCTCCTGCCGTGAAGCAAAACCTGCTGATGGAGCACCGTGCCCTTGCCCGCAAACTGAATGAGCACGTGGGAGCACAGGTGATTGAAGACATTGTGTTTTATTGAGACAAGGATGTTTCGGATGATAAAACAACGAATGTTTCGGATAAAGAAACAACGAATGGGACGAATTTAGCGAATGAAGTTTCGATGCCGCAAGCGGCAACGAATGGAAACGAATGTCAAATTACTCAGCAATGCTTTGATTATAAATGTGTTGCATCACCATGCCTGCAATCATGAAGCCGAAGATGGCGGTGGTGTGGGCAATGGTGCCATTGATTTGAGCCTTGGAAGTACACCACTCGTGGTTGAGGAGGTCTGCCCGACCCGGACCGTCGGCAGCCTTGGGACAGAGGCACTGGCTGGTGCCGCAACTTTTGTTCTCCCCCCGATTCTTGAGCAGTTCTTCGCTATAGACGCATTTGAATTTCTTGGCAGGGAAGGTTTTGTTGTGCTTGAACTTGCGACGAAGGGCTGCCGCCAACGGACATCCTTTCACTTTCCAGAACTCGGCAACGCTGATTTTGGTGGGATCCATCTTCAATGCCGCCCCCATCGAAGAGAAAAAGACGGAATCGGTCTGGGTGGCTCGAAGGATGAGGTATGCCTTATCTTTCAGAGAATCAATGGCATCGATGATGTAGTCGTAGGAAGAAAGGTGGAAAGAATCGGCAGTTTCGGCACTGTAGATGTCTTGAATGGCGGTGATTTGTGCGGCGGGATTGATGTCGAGCAGTCGCTGTTTGAGGACATCTACTTTCACTTTGCCGACGGTCTTCATGGTCGCCATGAGTTGGCGGTTGACGTTGGTCATGCAGATGCGGTCTGAATCGACAATGGTCAAATGCTCAATGCCCGAACGCACAAGGCTTTCGGCACACCACGACCCTACGCCGCCTACACCAAAAATGATGACGCTCTTCGATGCGATGACCTCCATCACATCTGCCCCCAACAACAGTTCTTCCCGTCTGAATATTCCTTTCGCCATTACTTATGCTGCTCCTTCTGCATCTGCTTCCACTGAGCCTTTGCAAGTTCTTGCATATCAACCACTTCGTCTTTCTCGTCCACAATCTCGAAGCCTAACATCGTTTCAATCACGTCTTCGAGCGTGACGATGCCACGGAGGGTTCCGTACTCGTCTATAATAATAGAGATGTGTTCTTTCTTCTCCAGCAACTTCTCCCAGATGTTGGACACTTCTTCGTCCTCGGAGAACGACAGGATGGGACGTGCCAACTCGCCCAACTTGACATCGAACTTGTCTTCTGCCAAGCGTTCGAGAATTTCCTGCCGCAACACATAGCCGGTGATGTAGTCGCTCTCCTCATCTTTATAGACAGGGATGCGGGAATACTTCTTGAACTCCTCGTCGTTGTAGAAATCACGCAAGGTCATCTCCTCTTCTGCCATCGTCACCACCACGCTGGGAGTCATAATCTCGTGTGCCGTGATACTGTCGAGTTTGAGCAGATGCTGAATCATGCGGTTTTCCTTCTTCTCCAAGACACCCTCTTCGGTGCCGACCGTCACCATCGCCGCCACTTCGTCGCGAGTGACTGACTCCTGAGAAGAAGTGGAGCCAATGACGTGGGTCAACTTTTCGAGCAGCACAACCACCACGTAGGTGAGCACGACCAGGACGTGGATGAGACTGCTGGCAGGAATGGCAAGCCGACGCCAATAGGTGGAGCCAATGGTCTTGGGCACAATCTCGGAAAACACCAGAATGAGGAAGGTGAAAATACCAGAAACGAGACCGACAAAGAAACTGGTCTCGTTCGTCGCTGAAAAGTGGGTGGTGGCATAATTGGCGGCTTGAGAACCGACCAGGGATGCACCCACCGTATTGGCAATGGTGTTGACAATGAGAATGGCAGAAATAGGACGGTCGATGTTCGTCTTATACTGCTTGAGCCGCTGCCAGCCCTTGACGTTCTGTGCCTCAAGGGTGGTGACGTATGACATGGGGGTAGAAAGAATTGTTGCTTCGAGAACAGAACAAATCGCTGAGATAATCAGCGACAGGAGCATATAAGTAATTAAGAGTGATATTTGCGGGTCCATTCAGGTTTTACCTTAGTTAATACTATAGTTTGTCGCCGTATGCGAGGTCGCCCGCATCGCCCAGACCTGGCACGATGTAGCAGTGCTCGTTGAGTTCGGGGTCGATGGCGGCACACCAAAGGGTGACGTTGTCGTAGTCTGCAAATGCCTTCTTGATGTAGTCAACACCCTTCTGTGCCGCAATGACGCTGCACAGGTGAACCGTGGAGGGCACTCCCTTTGTGCAGAAAGCCTGATAACTCAGTTCGAGACTGCCACCTGTCGCCAACATGGGGTCCACGATGATGAGGGTCTTGCCTGTGAGGTCGGGCGAAGCGATATACTCAATCTTGATGCCCACCTGCTTGTTGTCGCGGTCTTTATAGTAGCGATAGGCAGAGACAAAGGCATTTCCTGCCTTGTCGAACACGTCGAGAAATCCCTGATGGAAAGGAAGACCTGCACGGAAAATCGTGGAGAGCACAATCTGGTCGTCTGGCGTGGAAGCCTTTGCCACGGCAAGAGGAGTCTGAATGTCTTTCTCTGAATAGTGAAGGGTCTTGCTCAACTCATAAGCCATGAACTGACCGATGCGAGCAAGATTGTGACGAAACTTGGCACGGTCGTTCTGGACATTGACGTCGCGAAGTTCTGCTACATACTGATTGATGACCGTATTTTGCTTTGCAAAGTTGATAACTTTCATTGGTGTGAGAATAATTTGATGCAAAGATACAGCAATTCAAACAAAAAACCAAAGGAAAAGTTGTTTTTCTTTCTTTTTCCGTCTGAGCAATCAAGAATAAGACGATGTTAGTCAAAATAAAATGTAAAAATGTTTTTGAAGTAAAAAAAATTCTGTACCTTTGCAAAAAATAGTTGAAGACGGCAAAAAAGAACTGAGCGGAAGCCGGAAAGTGATGATTTAGCCGAATAATTGATAATGGAAGTAACCTATCGTAAAAACAGATAGACTCCCAACAAAAGAAATTTCAAAATGGGAACAGATAGAAATATACAAATAGGCATACTGATAGGAGAGGTTTTGATGCTTTCTCTTTTCATCTATGGATTCTATCATTTGATTTATCTTATTGATCCTCTCTGGGTTTATGGAACAGGGCGAATGCGGAGACTGCTGATGACATACATCGTAAGTTTCCTTTCCAGTTATTCCTTTTATCCCTCCATCATACAACAACGACTGGTCAAAGGCGAAGAAGTGGCGAAGCGAGTCATTGCGACATGCTGCTTAATGCTGCTATTCATCGCTTTGATCTCCTTGATTACACGCCCCTACATCCACTTCCCAAGAAAATTCCTCTGCACTTCAGTCTTTTTCTTTGCCATTCTTCTGTTCATCGAACGTTTCTCTCTCAGACGCTATTTGATGTACATCCGTTCGAACAAAAGGAACCAAAAGAGAATCGTATTGGTGGGCAACGAGCAAACGGTGTACAGGTTGTATGACATTTTCAGCACACCTGCTTACGGGTATAACATCATCGGCTCGTTTTTTGACGGAGAATGTCAACATAAAGGCTTGGCTCAATTGAGGCTGGGTGGTATCGGCGACATTTATGGCTGGCTGACAAACCACTCTGATTTTAATGAAATATACGGATACTTCCCCAAGGAGCAGCAAGACACCATCAACATGATTAGCAAGTTTTGCGACAATCATCTCATCCGTTTTTTCTACATTCCAGCCATCGATGTGTTCAACAGCAACATGACTTGCACATTCATTGAAGGCATCCCTATCATTGCACGGCGCGACGAGCCGATGAGAAACCCCATCAACCAGATTATCAAGCGAGTGTTCGACATTATTTTCTCTGCACTCGTCCTGATTTTTGTATTCCCGTGGGTGTGGCTGGTTGTTGCCATTATGATTAAGATTCAATCGCCCGGTCCTGTGTTCTTCGTTCAGGAAAGAACAGGCTTGGACGGTAAGATATTCAAGTGCATTAAGTTCCGTTCCATGAAGGTCAATGACGACGCTGATAAAGTGCAAGCCACGAAGAATGACCCCAGGAAATTCCCATTCGGAACATTGATGCGTAGGACAAACATTGATGAAATACCACAATTCATCAATGTGTTCATTGGGGATATGTCCGTTGTCGGTCCACGTCCTCACATGCTGAAACACACTGAAGAATATTCAAGACTCATCAATCGCTTCATGGTTCGCCATTTGGCAAAGCCTGGCATCACGGGCTTGGCTCAGGTGACAGGATTCCGTGGCGAGACGAAGTACATCGACCAGATGGAAGGACGTGTGAAGAAGGATATCGAATACATCGAGAACTGGACATTCCTGCTCGACATCAAGATTATCATCAAGACCGTAACCAATATGTTCGGACGCGAGAAAGGGAATGCATATTAACAGACATAACCAATTGAATTACAACGAATCAACAAGATAAACATTAAAACGAAATGGCATTTTTAGATATCTTCAAAAAGAAGCGGAAGGAGAATGTTGGCGGGATGGAAGACTTCATGACACTCATACGTGTCTACTTCCAGAGTGTGCTGGCAGCCAATCTCGGCATTTCCAATTTGGCGGCACTCCCCGACCTGCTCACTTTCAAACGCACACTGCGTGTCGCCACGGTTAACAACCGATTAGGCATCGGAGAGAAAAAAGCCTGTGCAAAAATGCTGAAAGACCTGTATGGCATCAGCGATAACTTTTTCAAGGAAATCGACCAAAGCATCAAAAAAGGATGTCGCACACAAAATGACGTGAGCCGATACCTGTATCTTTTCCAGGGTTTTAGCCAGGATTTGATGATGCTGATGGGCAACCTGCTGAAATGGAAATTCCGTATTCCTGGCTTCATGAGAAAAATGATGAAAAAGATTACGGATGCTACGGTACACGACATTCTGACCAAAGACACTTGGGACGACAACAGCGTGGTGAAGGCCGTACATTCGGTTCGTCGCTACCAGCAGATGCTCGGATTCAGCGAGGCTTGGATGCAGGAGTATGTGTACAACCTCATCACGTTGGCAAAGAAAGAACCGAATCCTTCAGAGGAAGAGGTCGCCAAAGCAGAAGCCAAGGCTAAAGCGAGAAAATAAACCGTAAAAGGCTCATCGAGAGAGAAAAAAGTCTCTCTTTTTAACCTTTTTGATAAACAATCCGAACTTTTTCCACCCAAAAGGTTGGTTAAGTCCGTTGAATTATATAAATTTGCATAAAATTGTTGTATAACATCCACGCTTAACGCACACATCAACAGACAACATGACAGCAGAAGAAAGACAGTCAATGAAGAAATTTGAAGCGAAAGTACACCAAGTCATCGCTCAATTTCGTGTGCTCAAGCAAGAAAATGCCGACCTTTATGCCGAACTGGAAGGCAGGGATGAAGAAATCAAACAACTCAAGGCTGATTTAGCCCAGAGCCAACGCGATTACAACAATCTGAAATTGGCCAAGATGATTGAAATCAGCGATGCTGACATCAAAGCGTCAAAGACTAAAATCACTCGAATGGTTCGCGAAATCAACAAATGTATCAGTATTCTATCTACTGGCACCGAAGGTGACGGCAACGATATAGAATAATAAGCAATCGGGATATAAAGAATCCGCTTACTGATCAACGATAGTACACCAACATGGCAAATAAACTGAACATCAAAGTAACCATCGAAGATATTCCGCTTCCTCTTCAGGTTTCATCGCCCGAAGAAGAAAAGGTGTATCGCGATGCTGCATCAACCATACAGCACCGTATTCAGAGGTTGCGTGATGCCTACCCCAACCTGCCGAACGACAAGTACTATTACGTCATGGCAATGCTCAACACTGCTGTGGAGGCCGTCAAGGCTGCCAACAGGATTGACACACAGCCTTACGTGGAAATGATACATGACATTGAGAAAGAAATAGAATCACTTGGCATCAAGTGACTTTCTTGCGGCTACACATTATTTATAATTAAATAAGACAAGAGAAGCCGCACCCATCCAGCGAGCATTCAAGGCACAATTTCAGTTCTTCACATCTGCAAATACGGCATGTGAACGACTTGAATTGTGCTTTTATCGTATAACAAAGAAACAACTTTAGTATCAAATAACATCGTGTAACCTAAAAACAAATAAAAAACAACGAACAATGGATATTATATTAGCAATAAGCATTGCGGTTGCTTGTCTGATACTGGGCGGTGTCATAGGTTTCCTCCTATTCCGCTATGTCATCAAACAGAAGTACAACCAAATCATTAGTGAAGCAGAAATCGAGGCAGAGGCTCTCAAAGAAAAGAAGCAACTGGAACTCAAAGAAAAGTTTCTGAATCGGAAGTCTGAATTGGACAAAGAGGCCAATCAGCGTAATCAGAAAATGCAGGCTTACGAAAACAAGTTGAAGCAGAGGGAACTCTCTTTGAATCAACGGCATGAAGAACTTCAGAAGAAGAATGGCGAAATCGATTCTCTGAAAGAAAATCTCGCCAAGCAACAGGAAAGACTGGATGTCCGCCAGACAGAGGTTGATGCCTTGATTGCTGAACAGCGAGTCAAGTTGGAATCTATATCCGGATTAAGCACAGAGGAGGCTCGTGAATCCCTCATCGAATCGCTGAAAGACGAGGCTAAGACACAGGCTCAGCAGTACATCAATGAAATTATGGACGAGGCAAAGATGACAGCCAACAAGGAGGCGAAAAAGATTGTCATTCAGTCCATTCAGCGGGTGGCTTCAGAAACGGCGGTTGAAAATTCCGTCAGCGTGTTCCACATTGATTCTGACGAAGTGAAAGGTCGTGTGATTGGTCGCGAAGGACGCAACATTCGTGCCCTTGAGGCAGCCACAGGTACAGAAATTGTGGTTGACGACACTCCTGAGGCCATCGTCATCAGTGCATTCGACCCTGTTCGCCGCGAAATCTGCCGCCTTGCCCTGCACCAACTCGTTGCCGATGGTCGTATCCACCCTGCACGCATCGAGGAAGTGGTGGCAAAGGTGAAGAAACAGGTGGAAGACGAGATTGTCGAGACCGGAAAGCGTACAGCCATCGACCTCGGCGTTCACGGTCTGCATCCAGAACTTATCCGCATTGTCGGCAAGATGAAATATCGTTCATCCTACGGCCAGAACCTGTTGCAGCACGCACGCGAGACGGCAAATCTCTGTGCCGTCATGGCTGCAGAGTTAGGACTCAATCCCAAGAAGGCTCGCCGTGCTGGTCTCCTGCACGACATCGGCAAGGTGCCAGACGAGCAACTTGAAATTCCACACGCTCTCTACGGTGCACAGATTGCTGAGAAATACAAAGAAAAGCCAGATATCTGCAACGCCATTGGTGCTCACCACGACGAGATGGAGATGACCACACTGTTGGCACCCATCGTTCAGGTCTGCGACGCCATCAGCGGTGCCCGTCCAGGTGCCCGTCGTGAGATTGTTGAGGCCTACATCAAGCGTCTCAACGACCTCGAGAATTTGGCAGCAAGTTACCCTGGTGTCACCAAGACTTACGCCATTCAGGCAGGTCGCGAACTTCGTGTCATCGTTGGTGCCGACAAGATTTCCGACAAGGAGATTGACGCACTCAGTGCCGACATCGCCAAGAAGATTCAGGACGAAATGACCTATCCAGGACAAGTCAAAATCACCGTCATTCGCGAGACTCGTGCGGTGGCATTCGCCAAGTAAAGACAACCTTTTGCAGAATAGACAATGAGAAAGATTTTTCTGACATTGCTATCAGCCATTACCCTTCATACCTTTGCCCAGTCGCCAGACTTGGGCAAAGGTATTTCTTTTTCCGCCGAAATGTCAGGCACCATTTCCAGCGGCGATTACGCTCCCCTTTGGCTAACTGCCAACCAATACGGTTTGCCATCCGTCGAGTGCAATTCCGGCTACTTGCGTGGCGGTATCTTCCGCAGCGTGATGAACGACTCCACACGACATTGGGACATCGGTTACGGAGCCGACCTTGTGGTTGCCGCCAATCACACAAGCACCTTCTTCGTGCAACAACTTTATGCGGATGTCCGCTGGTTGAAAGGGACGCTGACCATTGGTCAGAAACAGCAGCCGATGCAACTCAAGAACAACGAGTTGAGCAGCGGTTCCCAAACATTTGGCATCAATGCACGCCCCTACCCCGAAGTTCGATTGGCGTTGCCCAATTACTGGGCAATCCCTGGCACAAAAGGCTTTCTCTCTTTCAAGGGTCATATCGCTTTCGGCATGTTCACTGACAACAACTTCCAGGAGGACTTTGCCCGAGGAACAGGCAGTTACGACCAAAACGTGCTGATGCACACCAAGGCGGGCTACTTGAAGTTTGGGAAGGCTGACAAACCCTTCAGCGTGGAGGCTGGTCTCGAAATGGCATCCCAATTCGGCAGTACCCACTACGACCTCCGCAATGGAACTTACACCGAAATCAAAAATGGTCGGGGGCTGAAATCCTTTTGGAACGCATTCAAAGGTGGAGGTTCCGACTCCGCCATGGATGGAGCCACCCAGAACAACGAAGGTAACATGCTGGGCAGTTGGGTGTTGCGTCTGAACTACGACACCCAAGATGCCACCTATGGTCTCTATGCCGACCACTTCTTTGAAGACCATTCAGGTATGTTCCTGCTCGACTATGACGGATACGCCTACGAAAATGGCCACATGACAAAGAAAGACCATCGGTATCGGTATTATCCCATGAAGGACATCATGCTCGGCTTTGATGTCCATCTCAAGAAATGCCAATGGCTCAGCGATGCCGTGCTGGAATACGTCTATACGAAGTACCAGAGCGGTGCTGTTTATACAGACCGAACTCCACAACTGCCAGAGCACATCGGCGGCGTGGACAACTACTACAACAACGGGCTCGAACCCGGTTGGCAGCACTGGGGACAGACGCTGGGCAACCCGCTCTACCTCTCCCCCGTTTACAACACCGACGGAAAACTCTTCTTCCACAACAACCGCTTCGTGGCATGGCATCTCGGCTTGGCAGGCCAACCCACCGCCAACCTCCACTACCGCCTCAGAGCCACGTGGCAAGAAGGCTTGGGCACTTACGACAAGCCCTATTTCAACCCGAAACACAATGTCAGCCTCGGCATCGAGGCCCGCTACAACCTTCACCAGTACGTGAAGGGGCTCAGTGCCGGTGCCGCATTCGGTTTCGACCGAGGTGCCCTGATGGGAAACAACACCGGCGGCATCCTCACACTTAGATTCGAACGATAAGTCATGAAACAACCATTCTTCTATACCCTGCTCGCTTGTGCCCTGCTCGCCTCTTGCGACATCGAGACCTCCAGCAACAATGAACTTGATGCCAACTGGCAATTGCGTGAGATAGACACCCTTGCCACCGAAGGCACAGCCGACATGTCGAGAAGCAACATCTACTGGGCCATCGAGGGAGACATCCTTCAGGTCAGAAACATCAGCAAAAGCCAGAAGTTCCTCTTTCACCTCCAGAAAGACAAGGACGCTCTGACCATCGGCACCCCCTACCATGCCCACACCAAAGACAGCCTGACCCTCGTCGAAAATGACAGCCTTCTCGCTCCGCTCGGCATCAACGGCACACAAGTCACCTACCACATCAACCATCAAGGCAGCCATCTGACCCTGACGGACGAGGTGCTACGGCTCCACTTCCGCAAATACTGAGCCCACTCCCCTGCTCCACCCTGCTTCCACACCCCTTGGGGCGATAGCCGCATGTGCCTGCGAGCCTTCGCGGCATAGGCTCACGAGGGTTAGCCGCAGAGGCTCATGAGCCTACCGAGCAAAGGCAAGCAGACACCACGAGTGAAGGCAAACAGACTCAGAGCGTAACTTTTTTCACCATTCAAGGAATATTTTAGACAACATTCACAATAAATAACACTTTTTCACGTTTAGTAATATAGCCGTAGAGAATGCGGCAACTGAACCACGAAAAACAATATATGACGATAGCATACACATACCTCATCATAGCGTTCGCCGTCAGTTTCATTTTCTCGCTGATGGGCACCCCCTTCATCGTCAAGATGTGCAACATGCACGGACTCTACGACCAACCCAACACCCGCAAAGTACACAAGCAAGCCATCCCCCGACTGGGCGGCACCTTGTTCATGCCATCCATGGGGCTGGGCGTCACCACCGCCCTGCTCATCATCCTCGGCGACTGGGACAAAGGAGTCGAAGTGAGCGTCTCCGCCTTCGTCCTTTCGGTCGGTGCCCTGCTCATCTATCTGATAGGCATCCTCGACGACATCAAAGGACTGAAAGCCACCCAGAAGTTCGTCATCCAGACCGTCACAGCCCTCTTCTTCCCGCTGTGCAACCTGATGATAAACAACCTCCACGGACTCTTCGGCATCTACGAAATCCCCCTCTGGTTCAGTTACCCCCTCACCGTCTTCGTCATCCTGCTGATCGTCAACGCCATGAACCTCATCGACGGCATCGACGGACTCGCCTCCAGCCTTGCCATCCTCATCCTCGGTTCCTTTGCCTACCTCTACTACGACCTTGGCTCCGGACTCTTCAGCCTCATCAGCACAGGACTCGCCGGTGCCCTGCTGGCATTCTTCATCTACAACTACTACGGCAAAGTCGGTAACCTCAAAATCTTCATGGGCGACTCAGGCAGCCTCTTCCTCGGCTACGTCATCGCCTACCTCGCCATCAAGTACCAGATGTCCAACGAGAGTGGCGGATTCCCCTATCGCGAAGCCTCCCTGCTCATCTCCTTCACCCTCGTTTTCCTGCCCTGCATCGACGTCATCCGCGTCGCCCTCCAGCGGAAAATCCGCGGCAGAAGCATGTTCGAGGCTGACAAGACCCACATCCACCACCGCATCATGCAGATGGGACTCGACATGCACCAGACCCTCGCCGTCATCCTCCTCCTCTTCCTCGCCATCTGCCTCATCAACTACGGGCTCTACGTTTACGGCTTGCAAGTCACCTGGATTACCCTGATTGACATACTCGTTTATTCTGTCTTCGTTTATTCAACAGGAAGGCTCACCTTCCTGCAACAGCATTGAAGCCCATGAATCGCAACCTTGTATCCGTCATCATGCCCACCTACAATGCGGAACGATGGGTGGCCGCAAGCATCGACAGTGTTCTGGCTCAAACCTATCAAGATTTGGAACTCATCATCACCGACGACTGCTCGACCGACAACACGCGAACCATCCTGAAAGAATATGAGCAGAAAGACCCACGGGTGAAAGTCATCTATGCCGAGAAGAACTTAGGTGCAGGGCACACCCGAAACAAATGCATCGAAGCCGCCCAGGGACGCTACCTCGCCTTCTGCGACAGCGACGACCGCTGGATGCCCACCAAACTGGAAAAGCAACTCAACTTCATGCACGAAAAAGATTGCTGCATGGTTTTCGCCTCCTACATCACCTGCGACGAACAGGGGAACAACAACGGAGTCATCATTGCCCCCAAGCAGCAGAGCCTCTTCCAGACAAAATGCGACGACAAGATAGGTTTCCTCACCTGCATCTACGACACGGAAAAGACCAGCGGAAAGATGTTCATGCCCGTGCAACGCAAGCGGCAGGACTATGCCTACGTGCTCCAAATCTTGCAGAAATGCCACTATGCCTACGGCATCGAAGAGCCCCTCGCCTACTATCGTCTCCACCCCGAAAGCATCTCTGCCAACAAGTGGTCGCTCATCAAGTACGAGATGCTCACATGGAGAGTCGTTTTCGGCGACAGCAAACTCCACTCCTTCCTCTTCTTCATCTTCTGCTTCCTTCCCTCCTACGCATGGAAGAAACTGCACACCCGCATCGTCAACCAGCACAAAGAAAAATATCTCAGCAACCTCACAGAATGAAACCCTCCAAACTCGTCCTTTCAACCTTCGTCCTGTGCTTCACACTTATGGCAAAAGCCGACGACAGGTCTATCATCAATGCAGCCAACAAAGTGCTACAGACGGAACCCGTGGCTGTCACCGACAAGTCCACCACCATCTCTGGCAATCCCCACAACTTTGAAAGTCTCTCCATCTACTGGTGGCCCGACCCCAAGAACCCAACTGGACCATACATCGCAAAAGACGGTCAGGCAAACCCCGAGCACACACAATACGACCTGCCACGTCTGCAGAAACTGGTGGACAATCTGGAGAAAGTCGGCAAAGCCTACATCGCCACCAATGACCAGAAATATTTTGACTACTTCTGCAAGCAGTTAGATGTTTGGTTCATCAATGAGGACACAAAAATGCTTCCCAACTTCAACTACTGCCAGTTCATCCCTGGCAGAAACAACGGGAAAGGCAATCCACAGGGCATGATTGACTCGTACAATTTCAACCCCATCATCAACAACATCGCCAAGGTAAATGCCATCCAACCCATCGGGAACAAGAGGCTGAAAGCCGTGAGAAAATGGATGAAGAACTTTGCCAAATGGATGGAAACCAGCGAAAACGGAAAGGTGGCAAGCCGATACACCAACAATCAGGGCATCGCCTACGACACGACCCTGTTCAACATCTACCGATTTGCCGGCAACCATAAAAAGTGCAATCAGTTGATTCAAAGTTGCTGCAACAGAATCAAGCAACAGATAGACCTTGAAGGCAATCAGCCCGAAGAAATCAAAAGAACACGGGCATACTTCTATTCCGTCTGGAATCTGCAACACATCGTCGAGTTCCTGTCATACGTCAACGAGGCTTCTTTTCAGATTGACAACGAAACGAAACAAAGGGTCTGCAAGTCCATCCAATACTTAGGGCAATTCGTGGGTCACAAAGAGAATTTCCCCTATCAGGACATCAGCCCTGACTGGAACTACAACGAGCGACTCTTCTCCAATGTCCGCACACAAGCGTACAACTTAGAAGTTTGTTCCCCAATAGATTCCCAAGAATAAATCTTTTTGATTCGTTCAAACTCCTCTGTCGCACGACGAACACCGTCAATCTCCTCTCCGTCTTGAGCCAATCGGAGCAAAGCCCCCTGAAGATTCTCGACAGTCGGCTCACCGATGTTCCATCCCACGCGAGCATATTGCATAGGTTCTGTCAGTCCCCCCACATCCGACACAAGCACAGGCACTCCTCGGCTCAGAGCCGTAAACAAGACCCCGCTCTGAGAAATCTTCTTGTAAGGGAGCAGCACCACCGACGAGAGTTGCAAATAAGCATCAAAATCGACATCTGAAATCATCTCGTCAAGCACGAACACATTGCCACATCCCGCCAACGGAGCGAAATCGATATCCTTATTCCTGCCCACCAACAGAAGGTGCAGACGGGGATTCTCCCTCAACGCCGCCGTCTCGTTCCAGACCTTCACCACAAGGTCAATACCTTTGTAGGAATTCTGTATGCCGAGACAAGAAAACACCACGTCGCCCTGCTTGATGCCAAGCGTATTTCTAAGCCCCTCACACCTTTCATCCACATCGGCTTGCACCACATCGTTCTCCAGCATCCCATGAAAAATCACCTTTATCTTATCAGCCTCAACGCCCAAATCTGACACCATCTCACGCTTCGTCCTTTCGCTATGAACAATGATGGCATCCGCCAACTGATAATACCTCGCATACCTCTTTGCATCCTGAGGTTTCGGGTTATGAGGAAGCACATTGTGTGCCGTGAACACAAACCGAATGCCCATCCGATGCAACAGCCATCCAAAAGCGTAATCGAGATGCCACAGACGCAACCATTGCACATGCACCACATCAGGCCGCTCCCTCACGACATCCAGCAGAATCCGAATCATGCTCATCGAATAACTCAATGCCTTCTGCCACGCACGCTTCTTCACACTATAGCCAAACACCAGTTTCTGCCTTACCCCCCTCATCGGCTCACACTGATAGAGTTGATTGCCATAAAACACCACCTCATGCCCACCAACATTGGTCAGCAAGTGATAGTCATACACACTCAAGTTGTTGTACGACTGAGGGTCTATGTAGAAGACTTTCATTCGCCCGAGAGTTTTTTCTTCAGATAAGTACGCAACTGCATCAGCATTGCAAGCCGTTCATCACACCGTCGCCCGAACAACGCCCTTACTCTTGCCCGAAAAATCAGCACATTGGTTCCACGCAACAGGTTCCGCCATGTGACCTGTGGAGAACGTCCCTTTTTTGTGTGGAGAAACACGGTCATGTCGGCAATTTTCTTCTCATATTCAAGGTCGGGCTTTCGTTCTGATACTAAATGCACATATTTCAACCTGCGATTGTACACAAATCGTTTTCCGAACCGCTTCTGCAATCGCCACCGAATGTCATCCTCCTCGCCATACATAAAGACACTCTCATCAAACAGCCCCACCGCTTCAAGCATTGACTTACGTACATAGAAACAAGAACCCGAAAAATACATAAAACTGGGAACATACCACTCCAGACGAGTACAAATTGCCCCAAGAATGCTACGGAAATAACCGTTCATCATATAGGTGGGGGCAAAAGAATTCGTACTTGCCACATCTGCGGAAAGCATCTGCTTGGCACCCAGCATCACAAGCCTTTCATTCCTGTCAAAAGCACTTAACGCCTCGTGAAAAAAAGGTGTGAGAAGACGAACATCTGGATTCATAATCAGCAGTAACGGTGCCGAGCAAGAACGAATGCCCACATTATTGCCTTGACCATAGCCGCCATTCTTAATGTTTTCAATCAGCACAATATCATCTCCCCACTGCTCCCTCAGCCGCTGAAACATCGGCTCGGGAGCACGGCTATTGTTGTCCACCACCACAAGTTCAATCTCTGACCTCGGAATGTCGGCACAGCGAATGATGCTATCTACGCAATCATAGATATCATCCTCCGAATTATAGGTTACAATAATGATGGATACTCGTTTCATTTTTCACACCTCAAGTTAAAGGTTTTGCCACATAGAAAATTACTACCTTTCATGATACAACACAAAGGGATTTACCCACTTCGCTTCTCCAAGCCATGAGAATGAGCAATGTGCTCATAGAAACTATACACTTTCTCCACATAACTCTCAGTCGTATAAAAATGATTGACGGTCTGAAATGCCCTTTTCAAATAAGGCACATAATATTCTGCAGGATGCTTGCCGACCTCCAATAGAAGTTCTGTCAACTGTTCTTGTTCTTCATAATGCAAACCTATCTCATCCCCTGTAAAAATTCTTCCATTTTCTAACTGTTCCCACGTGCCTCCCGTGTGATGCCCAATCGCCAAACAGCCACAAAACATCGCTTCAGGCATACATCTGCCAAAACCCTCACAAGGAGAAGGTATGATAATAGCCAAGGCACGCCGCATCCAATTCTGGACATCAGGCTTCTCGCCGAAGATAGTCACATAACGCTCCAAATGATGTTTTTGCAGATACGCCATAATGCGGTCATAATACACCTTATCCGCCAGTTCACCAATAAGGTAAAGAGGGTGTGCATCCTCTGTTCGTTCCTTATACGCATTATATGCTTTAATCATTTCCAAAACCCCTTTGATTGGTACTATTCGCCCTGCATAAAGGAAAAATTTCTCTTTCTGCTGCAGAGAGGGGAATGTTTCAACCGCAGCCTGAATTCCATTGTAAATGACACGCGAAGTACTGCTGTCCTGCTGCAGAAAGTGACGTTGTATATCTTTCGTGATACAGATGTTATAAGATGCTGGCGCTGTTAGTTGCCGGAGAAAACTATTGCGTGTAGGGAAAAAATACATTCCATGGTCTTTATCTGCATACTCACGTATATGATAAACATGGGGCACCCCCAACTTGCGAGACACCATAAAGCCGATGTTGCAGACACCCACATTCGTATGCACCAACTGTATGGGAGTGCCTGCCATCTCTTTCACGATTTTTTTGACCGCCAACTTTATTACGACTCTACGCATCACGAGACGTGGAAAAAAAAGAAGGGCATCCTTAAAAGAATGAACCCAAGGATATGTATTGTTTCTGTATGGAACTACAATCGTCGGAACACCCATCCCTACTATCTCGGCATAAATTCCATTCTTATCAGGCATCACCACTACAGGATGAATACCTTTTTGCATCAATCCTTGCAACATAATCAAAAATGATTTTGCACTCCCTGCCATCAGCAAGGTTTGATGTATGATATATAGCACTGTCATCTGCATGATTTTTATACTGCCATTTTATGTTAACCGATTAAATCGTACACGATGTTTCCTTTCATTGAACATTCTCCAAAGAGTTACAGCCAACATGGCTGTTTCTTTTTCTCCTCTCTACGAGACCTAATAATTTGCACGAAATAAGGTAGCAAACTCATCCATTCAATTAGAAATCTAACAGGTGCATGAACTCCAATAGAAGCCCATTTGTATAGCCTTTGAGACAATGTCAAATTGATATTGCATGCACAAACTAAGGTTTTAAGGTGTACTTCTTTCTTATTATACAATTGTGCGTTTCCACGCACCTCTCTATCGTGAAACATTTTAGCACTCACTGCAACAAGAACCTTACGACCGTGATAATCAAGACGGGTATAATAATTATTGTCCTCACCATATTGGAAAAACAAAGGATTGAACCCACCTATCTCTTCCAACATATTGATGGGCATAAACCAGCACGCCGCACAAACTTCCCCCACTTCATATAAAGACTTCACAGATTTTCCCAGAAGTAAATCGTCCAACAACGAATTATCAGCCCGCCGTAATGATGCTTTAAACATCATGTCCAACCTGCTACCATCACCATTCAAATGCAGTGGGCTGACCAAGTTTCGCCCATCTGCTATTTTCAACATTTCCTTCACAGCAGTAGGTTGCAGATAAGCGTCTTGATTCAGCAAAAGTACGTAATCGGCTTCATGCTTCATTGCATAACGTATCCCAACATTATTTCCTTGTCCAAAACCCAAATTCTTTTCCTGAGGTAACCAGACGACCTCCGAAAAATGGGAAGGAACATACTCACGAGTGCCGTCAACAGAGGCATTATCAACCACGACAGGAATAACAGAGACCGTGCTTTGCCTGAGGCATTGCAAACAACGTTCGATCCACCTCATTGCGTTATATGTCACAATAATGGTAAAGACTCTCATTTATATACAATTTTAATTTTTGACAAAACATACATCAGCCCCACAAGCACCAACATAACGGTATATTTATAAGAAAAATATCGATAATAAAAGATGCCAAAAACTGGGATTACCGCCAATGCAAATATCGCCAATACTTCGCCCAACGACAATTCTTCTCGGTGAGGGTTTTGAATGATATAATAACAAAGCAGCACATAGAAAATGACCCACAATATCATCCCGATAGGACTAAGGTCGAGCATAATGTCACCAATGAACGTTGCAAAGACACTGATAAAGAACCCCTGCTGTCCCGACCTCACCGCCCGTCGTTCTGGATTGGAGTCGATATGGTAAATATAGTGATGTATCAATGGAAACTCACGCTCGGCAGAAATGATGTCAGGATTTGCGTTCTCCCAGAAATAGCAGAAATTCAGATAGCCTTGACCTGTATACTGCATGGCACCAGCCCCTGCACCTCCTTCTCGTTCATCAAAACGTGCCTGAGAGACAGCAACGAAATAGACCAATGCCGCAGCCATCACTGGTATGCCCGCTACCAAAAACGCAATCTTAACCTTTTTGGAGAGAAATTTGTAGAAGAACAAGAGACAATAAATAAACATCATGCCAAAGAATGCAATTTCTGTTCGGTCTGCCACTTGCATCTCCTTGATGGGGGTACTCAATGAGGCAAAAAACAACAATATATTATACCACCAAGGACGATGCTCGAAACACACCGAATAGAAAAACAATGGCAGAGCCAATAGTGTGGAGGTATTAAGAATATAGAAATAACGCAATGGAGCAGACATGGACTGTGCCTTGATTTCGGCAGGTGAAAGGAAACCTGCATAATGGTCGGAACGCACAGAGGAAAGGTCACCTTGCAGAATTTCCAACGTTGAATCTGCAACAAGATATAAGTTGAGGAAAGAAACAGCGATGAATATACACCCCAAAACCAAAGGAAGCCATGACATTGACACATACACATTCTTCAAATCCCTGCCATATAGCATAGAGAAGGGCCATATACTCAGGGTCAAAATAGCACAATACAGCACTGTCGGGATAATACCCAAAGTCAAACCGATTTCATTGAACAAGATGCCACCTTCGCCCAACATATTTCCATAGACAATCACGATGGCAAACAGCGAAGTCAACGTGTAAAGTCCTGACATATAGACACAAACATCCAGTGCCCGATGTTTTATCCACCAGTAGACCGTCAACAAAAGGAAATATATGAAAGGTATAAATAACATTAGTTCTTCAGAATTTGCTTGATGTGAACAATATCTTTCCAACCATACAGAAGCGTCTTTGTCTGGCGTACAAACAGATGGCGATAGGGAGAAATCAATATATCGGCAATATAGCCTGCACAAACATAACTTGCAATAGCAACGGCGGCGGCAGCCATGATGCCATAACGCGGCAAAAGCATCCAATTGAGTGCCACACATACAAGACATCCAAAGCCATCACGAAAAATAGCGTAACGTTGCAATCCCTCAATGACCAGCATACATCCTGCCGTTGTGGACAAGGCGTAAGCAGTTGCCTTGAAAGACAAAACCTGCAAAACGGGAACAGCAGCCAAATAACGGACTCCAAAAGTGTAACGCACCAAATAAAATGCACACACAGATACCAGAATTGACAAAATCAGTGTTCCCCAGAAGGTGAGATTCATAAACCGCTGAGCCCTGTCTGCATATAGCGAGACGGACTCTTCACGCTTCCGCACCAAGATGGGAGAGATGGTCTGTGTCAGCATCATCGGCACATACATCATCACTTCGACAAGTCGAGCGGCTGTAGAGAAATAACCAACCGACTCCTTATCTATCATGTTGCCAATCATCACTTGGTCAATCCGCTGGTAAATGAAGACGGCTGCACTCGTGAGCAACAATGGGAAAGACTCTTTCAACAGGAATTTGGCATAGCCGCTGTCAAACTTCCATTCCCGCATTGAACCGACGATTTGACGATATGCCACATTATATCCACCTGCCAGCAACACAAAATCGAAAGCAGATGCCGCCACAAAGAGAATCAGAGGAGCATGATGCCACAACAAAACCAACTTGATAATAATACCCACCAGAGTTCGGGAAATCTCAGACTTCACCACATATTCATTCTTGACTATCGACGTAAAGTAATTACGAATGACCGTGAACGTATTGGCGATGATAGACACCGCATAAATCAACACATACAACGTAATGGTCTTGTCCGCTTCCATCCACCATGAGGTAGCAACCGTCAGCAAAACCGTCAGCACAGCAAATGCCAGTTTCAAACCAAATGCAGTTCCCATCACGACCTGAACAGGCACTGTACTTTTTGACTCTTCACGAATCTCTATGTTGTCAAGTCCAAACAAGGCGATGATTTGGAATAGCCCCACATAACTGATGACATAATTCATCAGACCGTATTGCTCTGGGCCTAAATATCGTGCGATGACAATTCCAACAAATAATCCACCTAAAAGTGTGACAACCTTGCCTACCACAGACCAGAAAAGGTTGCGGACAATCTTCTCTTTGGTCTCAGACAGGTGCAAGCGGGATGATATGTAATAAAGGATTGACACACTCAAAACAAACACTTTCGTTTTATACGGATTCTTCCACTATCTGCCCTCGACTTATCCAAAATGCAGTAATGATAGAACTCAAAAACAACATACCAATGACAAAAAGCATCCGCTTAGGTCCTGCTGGTTTCACTGGCACGACCACACTCTTCAATGTTGTGAATGAAGGCGTCCGTTCTTGCACTTTTGCTTTAGCGGCCTCCAGTTGCACATTCATGGCATTGTAGGTGTTAAACTTCAACGACATTTTGTTTTCCAGTTCATCACGCTCAGAGATATTGGCCTGAAGAATCATGTTTTTGTGTGCATCACAATAATCACTGTACTCTTTCACCGATTTTTCATAATCAGTCCACGCTTGATTCGCCAACTCTTGATAATAGTCAACATCCATACGAGCCTTGCTTGTACGGTACTCCGTAATAAAATCTTGCAAATGCTGCTTGACCGAATCGGCCAAAAGTGCCGACACCAAAGCGTCCTGGTCTTGTACCGTAATGGTGACAACATCTGTCTTTTGATCCACAGAACAAGTAATGTTGCTCTGAACACTTTCCATCAGAGCAAAATCCTCTTCTGACATCTGGAAAGAACTAATTTTTCCATCCTCACCCAAATGCCCTTTCTTTGATGTGAAGATTTTTTTCACCCACTTCACCGCATCCTTGAAAGGTTTTGTCAACCAATTCGGCTGTTGATGCTTTTTCATATAGGTGTAATAATCGGTGGTCAAATCACCTTCTGCTGTTGTAATTTTTATGTCATACAACCCCACCGTAAATTCTGGTGATTCGAACAAATCAGGATACAATATCGGATAAATTGCATCGTTATTTGCCATTGCACCAATGTTGATGCCAAAAGAAGAGGCGATAGAAGACAATCCACCTCCCGCTTCTGCTCCACCCGTTTCTGGTGCGACCGTCACAGAAGAGATATAATATCGTGGTTGTGGAAAAATCCAGATACAGGAAAGTACAAACACTATTGCCCATACCTTATAAAATACTTTCTTCTTCTGTAAAAGCAGTTTGAACAACTTTCGTAAGTTGACTGTTTTTATTTGATTATTATTTCCTTCCATATCGGACTTCTATTTTCATTTGTGTGAGGGAATCATCTTCTGTAACAATCATCAAAGGAACAACTTCTACAATTGTTCCACCACCTCGAACGCCCTTTCGATGACCTTGTGCATGTCGTAGTATTTGTACTCGGCAAGACGGCCGCCAAAGATGACTTTGGTCTGGCTGTCGGCAAGGGCTTTGTACTGGGCATAGAGGGCTGAGTTCTTGTCGTCGTTGACGGGATAGTAGGGTTCGTCGCCTGGTTGCCACTCCTTGCTGTACTCGCGAGAGATGATGGTGTCGGGACACTCGGCAATGGCGGAGCCGAACATTTCGAAATGCTTGTGCTCGATGATGCGGGTGTAGGGCGTTTCGGCATCGGTGTAGTTCACCACAGCGTTGCCCTGATAGTTGTCCACGCCTTCGAGCAGTTCGGTCTCGAAAGAGACTGTGCGGTATTGCAGATGACCGTACTGATAGTTGAAGTAGCGGTCGATTTCGCCTGTGTAGATGATTCGCTCGGCAAGGGCATCGAGTGCTTCCTTCTGGTCGAAGTAATCTACTCCCAATCGCACCTCACAACCTTCTATCATCTTCTCAATCAGTGCGGTATAGCCGCCTTCCGGAATGCCTTGGTACTTGTCGTTGAAGTAGTTGTTGTCGAAGGTGAAACGCACGGGCAGTCGCTTGATGATGAAGGCTGGCAGTTCGGTACACTTTCTGCCCCACTGCTTCTGGGTGTAGCCCTTGATGAGTGCCTCGTAAATGTCCTTGCCAATCAGGCTGATGGCCTGTTCTTCCAGATTCTGCGGATGGTCGATGTGGTACTCCTTCTTCTGCTCCTCGATTTTCGCCATTGCCTCGGCAGGTGTCTTCACACCCCACATCTGATAGAACGTGTTCATGTTGAAAGGCAGGTTGTAGAGTTTGCCCTTGTAGTTCGCCACCGGCGAGTTGGTGTAGCGGTTGAACTCCACGAAACTGTTCACAAACTGCCACACCTGCTTGTTGCTCGTGTGGAAGATGTGGGCACCGTACTTATGCACATTGATGCCACGCACTTTCTCGGTGTAGATGTTTCCGCCGATGTGTTCACGCTTGTCAATCAGACAGATGGAATATCCTTTCTGCCTGAGCAGATAGGCTGACACGGCACCAAAAAGACCTGTGCCGACAATGAGAAAATCGTATTTGGGTTTCATAAAATGAAGTTTTTGCGAGTTTGGTCAAATGATTATTTCAGAATGTTGGCAATCGTCACCATCATGGTGGCAATAGAGGCTGCCGACGTTCCCATAGCGGCGTACTCTGCCGTCGTCATCTTGTTCTTCTGCTTCTTCGATGGCACCACGATGGTACAACCCGGTTCCACCGCCTTCGTGCTTCGGTGGCTCAGCAGTTCCACCGCACCATTCGCATAGACGGCATACACACGGCTCTTGCGGGCGTTGTCGCCATATCCACCAGCACGTTTGATGTAGTAGTTGAGCGATTCGCCTTTCTTGTAGTTCATCGAAATCGGGTACATCACGTCGCCGCTGATTTTCACGATGGATGAGTATTGCGGAATGACCAGTTTGTCACCCTCGCGGAGCACGATGTCGTCCTCACCGCCAGGGTTCTTCATGGCCTTTTCGAGGTCGATAGCGACAGGGAATGTGTTGCCCACATCGAGTTTCATCGTCAGCAGCGTGTCGGCACGGTTGAAGTCGAAACTCTTGGCATCAGCCTGCATCGCCTCTTCGTAGAGGGCAATCTGAGAGGCACGAAGTGAGGCTTCCTGCTGTTGACGCTCTTCTTCCGTCATCATGCGTTCCAGACGGGCACCCTTGGCATAACCCAGCGAACTGAGTCCACCGGCTGCCTTCACCAAGTCGCTCAGTTTGTAGTTCTTGTTGGTCATGGCGTAAGTTCCTGCAAAGTTCACAGCACCAGACACTTGCACGTTCTGCTGCTCCGAATAGGAAGGACTCTTACGGATGGCCACCTGGTCGTAAGGCTGCAAGGTAAAGCCAGGCTCACCATCGACCACAAAACCATCTTTCAGGGCGAAAGAGAAGGTTTGAGTCAGGTTTTCATTATCCTCCAGTGCGGTCGGGTCGTCAATGCGTCGATAGACATCCACCTTCACCGTCGAAGCCGCGTCCGTCAAGCCGCCTGCCTGCAAGACGAGGTCTTCCAGTGAGGTGTTGGAGGCATAGATGTATTCACCCGGGAAGTTGACCTCACCCGTGATGAACAACTTTTGTTCGCCAGTCAAGTCGAGTTTGCTCGGGATGTAGAGAACGTCATTCTTTCGGAGGGGAATGTCAGCCACGCGTCCATCCATAATTCCCTGAATGTCAACCGCCAGCACCTCCAAGGTGAGGTCGGGCTTCTGGCGATGCATCACCGCACGAGCCGTGAACGCGTCTTCACGCAATCCCTCGGCGGCGTTAATCAGTTCCCGCACCGTGTTGATGTTGCCGTCCATCTGGTACATGCCGGTATGGAAGACCGCACCACGCACCTCCACCATGTTGGAGTAGCGTGCCACAACGCTATCGACAAACACCGAGTCGCCATCCGTCACGTTGAATCCGTTCCAGTCGAACTCGCCCACCGTGTGGATAGAATATTCGGCTCCGTTCTTGCGAATCACGCGGAGGCTCTTCTTGTAGGCGTCGCCCGTGAAACCGCCTGTGTATTTCAGCAGCGTGGCGAGGCTCTCGTTGGTCTTCATCTCGTAGAACATCGGGCGTTTCACCTTACCCCGCACGTCCACCAACGCTTCGTAGGGACCCACCACAATGATGTCGTTATCGTTCAGTCGCACGTCGCCTCGCGAGTTTCCGTTGATGATATAGTCGTACACGTCAATCGTGGCAATCTGTCTGCCCTGGCGATAAACCTTGATGTCACGCAACGTACCGATGTCGCTGATGCCGCCCGCTGCATAGAGTGCGTTGAAAGCGGAAGAGAGCGAACTGAGCGTGTAGGTGCCCGGCACATTCACCTCACCCAACACCTGCACCTGTATGCTGCGGGTCTCGCCCACCGCCATCTGTATCTGCGAATCGGAATAATATTTGCCCAAGCGAGAACGGAGATAGGAAGTCGCTTCCGCCACGGTCATGCCGCCGATTTTGCAGGGGCCTACCCCTTCGATGGTCACCACGCCGTCGGGCGAAACAATCACATCGAACGTCTCCTGAGAAGCACCCCACACGTCGATAATCACCTGATCGCCAGCACCTAAGCGGTAGTTAGTCGGCGTCGCCATGTTCATGGCAGGTTCAAAAGTCAACAGTTCGTTGTTGAAGATGTTGCGACCGAACACCTCGCTCTCGTCCTTGAAGTAGTTCTGATAGTAAATCAGCGAGTCGATGTCCATGAAGGCAATCTCGTCGTTCAACGCCTGCTCACGCTCCTCTTTCGTGCCGAAGTTACGATTCTGGCGACGCACCTGCGACTGAATCATGTACTGGTTGCGTCGCTGACTCTCCTCGCCCTGCACCTGCCTCTGCTGACGCAGGCGGGTCTTGTCCTGCTGCGCGTTCTTGCCTGTCAGGTCGATGGCTCCCATGTTTTCCTGCTCAGCCTCGTATTTTTTGCGGATACGACGCAACTGCTCGGTCGTCACGCCACGTCTAAGAAGTTGAGTGACAATCTGTTGCTGAGTGGAACCTTTTTCCTGTTGCTGCTGCACATACTTGATGACCTGTTCGTCGGTCATCGACTGACCGAACACCGAAAGGCATACAAAAGACAAGGTGAAAGTGAAGAGAAGTTTCTTCAGAAAAGACAGCGTCATGTTGATAGTATTGAGGATTTAGATGTTAAACAATGTTTTGGAAATAATCTTCATGTCAAGTACCAAACTTCTGTTTTTCAGATAGTCAAGATCCATGTCGAGACGCTTCAGCATCTTCTCCATCGTGTCGGTGTAGCCATTGGTGATGGTTGCCATCGAGGTCACGCCCGGACAGGTCTGATAGAGCAACTGATAGTCTGGATTTTGTTCCATAATCTTATCGATAAAGAACTGACGCTCAGGACGGTAGCCCACGAAGGACATGTCGCCGATGAGCACGTTCCAAATCTGTGGCAGTTCGTCCAGATGACGCTTCCGGAGCACACGTCCGAACTCCGTCAACCGAGGGTCGTCCACCTGTTCCAACTGCGGGGTTCCATCCTTCTCGGCATCGACCACCATCGTGCGGAACTTATAAATGCTGAAAGGCTTGCCACCCTTGCCGATTCTCTCTTGGCTATAGATGGCGGGCCCTGGATTGGTCAGTTTCTGCCTGATGTAAATATAGAGAAACACAGGAGACAGCACAATCAGCAGAACAACTGCTCCCACAATGTCGCCAGCACGTTTCAACGCTCTCTCCAGTCCATTCATGCCGTCTATGTTCTTAAACTCAACTTCGATACTCATTCAATATAGGCTTTTCTAACTTCGTTATCTATAGATAAGAACGAAAAGCATTTGCATTTATTATATTAAAAATTCCAAAAATCGGACAAAGTTAGCAATAATTTGTGGATAAACGATGATGATACAAATTTTTTTCCTTAATTTCGCACTCATTAAGAGGAATAAGACCAGTTTTCATGACGAAACAGAGATAAATCACAGCAACGGTGACACGTTTCGGATGAGCAGGAATGTCCCCAATGTGCCGCAGGGGCACACCCCGAGTGGCTTTTGCCGCAAGTGTTCTTAAAACTAAACTTAGATTTTATAAAATTCAAGTTAGATTTATATAAATTTAAGTTCAATTTTATAAAATTTAAGTTTGATTTTATAAAATCTAAGTTTAGTTTTAAGAAAGGTAGCGGCAAAAGGAGGAAACGGACACGGAAAAAGGACGGTTGGGGAGGTGAAAGAGGATGGGTTGAGGAGGTGGAGATGGAAGGGTTGAAGAGGTGAGAATGGATGAGATGAAGAGGTGGAAATGGAAAGGTTGAGGAGTCGAGAGAAAGCAGACAAATACACATTAAATATATAAAAAGACATGAAGAAAAACATTTTGACATTGACACTCCTGTGCTGCACACTCGGTGCATCGGCACAAGGAATCACCCCGGAAATGCTGTCGAAGTTTGCACAGGAAAACAAACTCACGGGCAGCGAACGAGCCATCAAGAACGCCCTGGCGGCAGGTCCTGTGTCGGCTTTGGCTCTGAATCAGGACAATCAGGTGGAGCAAGACACCTACTTCTCCAACTCGGTGCCATCGAAGGGCATCACCGACCAGAAGTCCTCGGGCAGATGCTGGCTGTTCACCGGCATGAACGTGCTGAGGGCAAAGATGATCAAGGAGCAGCACCTCCCCACCGCCATCGAGTTCTCGCAGAACTACCTCTTCTTCTACGACCAACTGGAGAAGGCGAACCTCTTCCTGCAAGCCGTCATCGACACCCGCAAGAAGCCGATGGACGACCAGACGGTGATGTGGCTGTTCCAGAATCCGCTCTCCGACGGCGGCACCTTCACGGGTGTGGCAGACTTGGTGTCGAAGTATGGCATTGTGCCCAAAGGTGCTATGCCCGAAACGTACACCTCGAACAACACAAGCCAGTTCACCACCTTCCTGAAACGCAAACTGCGTGAGGACGGATTGGCGCTGAGAGCCGATGCCAAGGCAACGGACAAGACGCTGCAAGCACAGAAGGAAAAGTATCTGTCGGAGATTTACCACATGCTCACCCTGGGTCTGGGCACCCCCGTCACCGAGTTCACCTGGGCACCGAAAGACAGCGACGGCCAGAGCGTGTATGAGCCGAAAAAATATACCCCCAAGTCCTTCTACGACGAGTTCATCGGGCTTGACCTGCAGAACGACTACCTGATGCTGATGAACGACCCAACGCGTGAATACTGGAAGACCTACGAGATTCAGTACGACCGCCACACCTACGACGGTCACAACTGGCTGTATCTCAACGTGCCAATGGAGGACATCAAGGAGGCTGCCATCGCATCCATCAAGGACTCGACCATGATGTACTTCTCCTGCGACGTGAGCAAGTTCCTCGACCGCTCGAAGGGCTATTCCGACTTGGCAAACTATGACTACGATGCCATCTTCGGCGTTCACTTTGGCATGGACAAGGCACAGAGAATCAAGTCGTTCGACTCTGGTTCCACTCATGCCATGACCCTCAAGGCGGTGGACCTCGACGAGAGTGGGAAGCCGCTGAAATGGGAGGTGGAAAATTCGTGGGGAGCCAACTACGGCCACCAAGGTCACATCATCATGACAGACGAATGGTTTGACAACTACATGTTCCGTCTGGTCGTCAACAAGAAATACGCATCGGAGAAAGTGCTGAAGGCCAGCCAGCAGAAGCCAACCCTCCTGCCATGCTGGGACCCAATGTTTGGAGCGGAGGAATAAGGCATGGACATCGTCGAAAGATTCTTGAAATATGTGTCGTTTGACACACAATCGGCGGAGGACACAGGCGTGACACCCTCCACCGAGAAGCAGCGAGTGTTTGCCAAATATCTGAAGGAAGAACTGATTGCAGAAGGGCTGCAAGACGTTGAATTAGACGAACTTGGCTATCTCTACGCCACCCTGCCAGCCAACACCGACAAGCCAGTGCCCACCATCGGCTTCATCGCCCACATGGACACCAGCCCCGACGCGTCGGGCGAGAACGTGCGACCTCGCATCGTCACCCACTACGACGGCGGTGACATTGTGCTGTCTGAAGGCATCATCACCTCGCCCGAAAAGTTCCCCGAACTGCTTGACCACAAGGGGGAAGACCTCATCGTGACCGACGGAACGACCCTGCTCGGTGCCGACGACAAGGCGGGCATCGCCGAAATTGTGCAGGCGATGGTCTATCTGCAACAACACCCCGACATCCAACACGGCACCATCCGCGTCGGTTTCAACCCCGACGAGGAGATTGGCCTTGGTGCCCATCACTTTGATGTGGAGAAATTCGGCTGCGAGTTTGCCTACACGATGGACGGCAGCGAGGTGGGCGAAATCGAGTTTGAGAACTTCAACGCCGCCTCTGCCAAAATCACCATCAACGGCTGCTCCGTCCACCCGGGCTATGCCAAAGGCAAGATGCTGAATGCCGCCCGCATCGCCACCGAACTGGTGGGCATGTTGCCAGCCGACGAAACGCCCGAAACGACAGAGGGTTACGAGGGTTTCTTCCATCTGACCAGCATCAGCGGCGGTTGCGAGAAAGCCCAACTCTCTTTCATCATCCGCGACCACGACCGCGAGTATTTCGAGAGCCGCAAGACGGAGATGCAGGACGTGGTGGCAGCCATCAACGAGAAGTTTGGCGAGGGCGTGGCTGTACTCGAAATGAATGACCAATACTACAACATGCGGGAGAAACTGGAGGACAAGATGTACATCATCGACATCGCCCAAGCCGCCATGACCGAAGCAGGCATCGAGCCGAAAATCAAGGCGATACGTGGCGGAACCGACGGTGCCCAACTCTCCTTCAAGGGTCTGCCCTGCCCCAACCTCTTCGCCGGTGGGCTCAACTTCCACGGCCCCCACGAGTTCTGCCCCGTGCAGAGTCTCGAAAAGGCGATGCAGACGGTGGTGAACATTTGTTCCATAACAGCAGAGAGGCTTGGCAAATAACCAAGCCTCTCTGCTGTTTCTTTAGATACGTCGTCAGCGTCACTTTAGTAAAAAATCACCGAGCGAGTATCCTCGTCCTTAAGTATATACACCAATTCACTTCTTTTTCTTCTTAAACAAATCTTTTACGCCACCCACAATTTTGTCGCCAGCCTTGGCACGTTCCTGATTGATGATGAGGTTCACCTCAGTGTCTTCGCACTTCACCACGACGATGCCAGAACGTTCCTCGTCGCCCTTATTCTCCTGCACTTCGACATTGATTTTGGTGGCAGCCTTATAGACCTCCACCCAATCGGGCTTCGATTCGACAACCCAGTCGTCATAGTTGCAGTTCACCTCCACACTCTGGGTGGCGCCTTCCTTGGGTTTGTACTTGAAGTCCAAGCGGGTATCGGAAAGCGAAAGTTGCACGTCCGTCCGCTTCGTTACCACCGGTTCGGGCTCGGGTTCGGGCACAGACTCCTCCACTTTCTTCTTTACGGATGTCTTCGTTTTCGTGCCGATACTTCTGATGTTGCTGTTGCAGATGGCAATCTGGTTGTCGCACATCTTCTTCTTGTCGGCGGCAGTATAAACAGCCTTTGCCGCTTGAAACTTCTTGATGGCAGCATTCTGCGACACCACCGTGAGGGTCTTTTGCAGATTCTGCCCCTCCAGAAAGAGTTTGTCGCCCGTTGACGTCTGTGCCAAGGCAACCACCGATGCACATAGCATCAAAAACAATGCCATGACTCGGGATAAATTTCTGATATTCATAGTTTTTATTATTTTTTGTTATGTTTTTACAGAGTCTGTCTGTTCAGGGTCAGCAGCAGGAGCAGCTCCTACATCCATCGTCTCGAGGAAAGACTTTAATTCGGCGGCACGTTGCTGAAACTCCTCGGCTGTGCCAGACTCGCCAGCCGCCAAAAGCACGGCAGCCGTCTCTTCGTAATAGCCGACAGCGTCATGCATCGCCTTCACCATCCGCTGCTGCTTCTGAGCCACCTCGGGCATCTGCACCCCATAGGTGTTGTCTGTAGTCAACAACACTTCTATCTGGTGGTATGCCTCGTATGCGTTCATCAGCATCTGGCCGTAGCCCTCCACGTCGTGCTCTGTTCCCAAGGCCTTCTCCGCCTCCTGGTCAGCACGTGCCAAACGACTGTTGAGGTCGGTCACAAAGGCAGACTTCGCTTGTTCCGCCTGAACCTGAGCGGCCTGCTCATCGGCAGCGTCGCTCTTCGTCTTGGCGAGGATGCCAACAATGCCCAGCACCACTACCAGAGCGGCAGCAGCCGCAATGAGCATGATTTTCGTCTTCTGAGTCATACCCCCTCCGCGGTTGGGGTTCATTGTCTCCAAGGCCACGCGCATCTCCGCCGAAGTCTGATAGCGTAATTCCTGCTTCTTCTGGCAAGCCGTAGCAATGATGCCGCGCAAGGCCTTGTTCTTCACCACACCGAGGGGCAGTTTCTCCTTCAACTGCTTCTCCAAAATCTCATGCCGTGCTCCCTCGAAAGGCGTGTGACCCACGATGCACTGGTAGAGTAGGATGCCCATGGCATAGATGTCTGTGGTCTGGTTCTGGTGCTGAATGTCGCCCAGTGCCAGTTCGGGTGCGGCATACTCTGGCTTGCCCATGAACTTGCCTGCCACAGTGAGCGACTTGTCGCTGGTGGTCAAAGTATTCATCTGCTTAGCGATGCCGAAATCAATGAGTTTGATGTGCCCGTCGCTGGTCACCATGATGTTGGACGGGTCGATGTCGCGGTGGATGTAGCCAGCATCGTGCAGTGCCATGAGTCCCGAGAGCACGTTCATCACGACGGTGCGGGCAAAGTGTTCAGGGTCGTTGCGGTAGTCCTGCGAGAGTTTCACGGCGTAGGGCACTTCCTGCCCGTCGCGGTCAGTCGTCTTGCCTGCCATCAAGTCTGAGAGCGAGACACCCGTCAGCAGTTCGCTCACCACGTGGAAGTGCTGTCGTACCTCGCCCGATGGTGTGTGCTCGTCTATCTCAATGAAACCCAACATCTCCACCAGATTGTCGTTGCGTAACTGGATGGAAGCCTCGCGACGGGCACGTTCGATGGCCTGTGAAGGCAGGTCATCAAACATGAACTTGATGGCCACGGGGCGGGTCGCCTTGGTGCGCTCATTCACACAGAGGCCCTTGAACACTTGTCCCATGCCGCCAGCACCGATGGGCACATCAGCCGAGTCCAGTTGGTAGTAAATGCCTCTCTGTCTCTCGTCTTCTCCTTGTAATCTTATCAAAGCCATATTATTCTTAAGATTTTATTTTACTTATATTTCGATACAATTTCCTTCACCTTCTCGACAATCGCGTCGATGCGCTTGTTGGCTGAGAGAGTGGATATATACTCCTCCGTCGCAGTGTTCTTGGCATTGCGCATGACCAGCAGGGCGGTACTCGGATGGAGTGAACCTGGCGGGTCTGCCAGTTCCTTCTTGATGCCAACAATAGTGTCATGGCACCGTCCTTCCGTCTTGCGGTCAAGGGCTGCCAACTGCGTCATTACTTCCTGGCGGCACTTCACCTTTTGCTGGGTAGCTTCGTGCTCAGTGCCAGCCTTGCAGTTCTTCATGCTTTGCAGGTTGGCAAGTATCTGTCCCGTGATATCAGCCACGGTGACAGAGGCTTCCGCCTTCTTCACCTTGTCCTGCTTGGGGGCGTCACCCTTCTGGGCGGCAGCAACTGGTTTCGATTGCTGAGCCTTCGCCAGAGCATCCTTCAGCGAATCGACCTCGGAAAGCAGTTCCTCCACCCGTTCGCCCAGAAGTTCGTTCTCGTAGGCGAGAATTTCCATCTTCTTGATGAGTTCTGTGCTACCAGCATCCTTCAGTTCGGTGTACATAGCAAGGGAACTCTTCAGGTTCTCCACCTCCCGCTCCTTGGCAGCCAATTGCTGCCGCAGTTCGTCCACCTGCACGCCACTGCCCGAACGGACCAACCCGACCACGTTGAACACGAGACTGACCACTAGCAGGGTTGTCAGGGCGGCAAGGGCAATTTTCAATTGATTGCTCATCTTGTCTTTCAGTTTTGAATCGGTTTGTACTTCGACAATCGCCAGCGTGTGGTTGTCGTGTCCACCGCCACGAGAGAAGCCCATTTGATCCACCTCGGCAGAAAGGCGATCTGCCAAGGTGCCCAACTCCAGATGGGAAATGAGCCGCTCGACCAATTGTTCATGAGGCATGATACCCCAAACACCGTCAGTACAGAGTACGAATCGGTCACCACGACAGTAGGGCACTTCCTCGATTTCGGGTACATGGTTGGAGGTGGCTCCAAGGGCACGCTTGATGACGTTCGACTGGGGCGAAAGCCTCGCCTGTTCCTCGGTCATCGTCTGATTCTGTACCATCTCGCCCACCAGCGAGTGGTCGATGGTACGGAAGACTACCATACCGCCGTGCACACGGTAACAGCGGCTATCACCCAGATGCACTACGAGGGCAGACTGCTCGTTGACGAGCACCGCTACCAGCGTGGACCCCATGCCGCACAGGGCTGGCTCCAGTTCCATCTGACGGTAGATGGCATCATTGGCACGACTCACCGCCATTTTGAGGGCATCAACAGGCGAGGCTTGCGGACTGCTGTTGTAGAGTGCCGTCATGAACTCGCACTTGGCAATATAGGAAGCCGTCTTACCTCCTGGACCTCCACCCATACCGTCGCATACTACCAGCAGAGCACCTAACGGCGTGTCGACAAAGCCGCAGTCGTCCTGGTTCTCCTTTCTACCGCCCTGACGGGTGTTCACCACACCATTGAGCGGATAACGTTGCGAGGCGAATGGAGTCATCGTTAATGTGCGTTCGTCTTTGTAGGTTATTGTTCTTTTTCCCTTGCGGGTATCTCATTAATTCCTTACTTCACAGTGTTTCATTTCACTTCGAGGGGGTATGCCAGACGGGTCTTGGCATCGTAAAAGACAAAGATGCCCTTTTCGCCAATCACGTATTCAGCCTTGGTGATGTTATTCACACTGGTCTCCACACTCGTAGGGCGATAGAAGGCGTTGACCAGATCACGGTAACTGAAACTGTAGGAAGTCTCCTTCTTCGACTTCTTCTCTATGGCTTTCACCAGTTGGAAGACATCAATTGCAGCACCTGGCTCAGTGCGGTACTGGAGGGTCACTTTCACGGTCTTATCGGCTCCGCACTTGGCACTCACGCTTGGCGTAAACTGCCCCAACACCAGATTGTCGCCCTGCTCCGTGATGTGTACCGACCTTACACGCGTGCCGTCGATGGCCACTTCATTCTTACTAAGTAGGATGTCGAAGATGGGCTGAAATTTCAAGTTCACCTCCTTGCGTATCTCCACAATGTCACCCAAGGGGATTTTCTGTGTGCTGCCCGTCTCCTGCTGTACGGTAAAGAAGTCGTCAGCATAATTCTGCTCAGTGATGATGCCGCGAATCTCACTGCCCTTCTTGTCCCTCACCACATCCAACAACTCGCTCTGCAGGAAGATGTCCTGATTGGGATTGACGGCACGGAAGGTATATTTCACCACGTCATCGAGTTTGAAAGACTGACGGCCTCCGTTATCGAGATAGAGCACAAGCATGGAATCGTTCTCCTCTGCATACTGACCCACAAACTCCTCGCCCGATTTGAGCGTATAGATGCGGTTGATGCCCGAGAGTTGGGTTTTCGGCCGACGCTCGCCTTTGATGCACTCCACATCGTCCCAGGGGATAACATAGAGGTTTGGGGTCATCTCCTGGTACTTCACAACGACACCCCGTTCGAGGATGCGCACCTTGAGCACGTTCTTCGATGGCGAGGTGACATCGGCAAGGGTGAGTCCCTGTTTGCCGTTCTTGGCTTCGTAAGCATCATTGCGGTTGGCCCACTCCGCCCACGCCTTATCGAGTTCGCTGGAAGCGTAGTACTTCTCGTTGGCGATGGTGACACCGTCCTGAGCGAGGCACACCTCGGCACTGTCGGAGGCGAAGGTCAAATTGCCGGCGGCATCCTGCTTCTGGATGTAACCGCTCAACACCGACCCGTTCTTCAGGTAAAGCCGCTGCACGGTGATGGCCTGAGCGGCACCCGTAAAGGCCAGTGTGACGGCGATAGCTAATAGTATCTTTTTCATATTATCGTCAGTTTACTTTATGTGGAGAATCTAAAAGTTCTTTCACGTATTTAGCCTTGATGCCATAGTTGTAGCCCTGTGTAAGCGACTGGCTAGCTCCAGCATGGTGAACACCTATCAACATGCCATATTTGTTAAATACGGGCGAGCCACTGGCACCTCCTGTAGTGGCAGCGTTGTAACTAAATTCATATTCTCCATTCTGCTGGGTGATGTCACCTCCTTGCGCATAGACTTGTATGCCTTCTTCATTTTTCCTGTTCTGTAAGCCCATGCCAGCTGGGAAGCCAATGGTATAAACATGCTGACCAACTGTCAGCGATTCGTCGTCTGTTTCAATCGAGTCTGTCATATTAAGATAGGTACAATCAGATGCTGGCATACGCTTTGACACTGTCTGGATAAGAGCAATGTCTTTGTTCGGGTCGTTACCAGCTGAAAGCACTTTGCACTTGATGGTGTTGTCCACGTCGAAGATATCGCCTTGCGGTATCAAAGCGATGTAGTCCAGTTCTCCTTCCACCTTCAGCTGCGAGATGTAGGCCGACAAGCCCAACGGGATACTATTGGATATCAGCATTTCAGAGAACTTGCTCAATTTGTAAGTGAGTTGGCTTTTATACTCTTCCAGCAATTTTGCCTCAGGTTCAAAAAGCCACGGCTTCACCACATGCAAATT
Organism: Bacteroidaceae bacterium; assembly: GCA_017483605.1. Lineage (GTDB taxonomy): Bacteria > Bacteroidota > Bacteroidia > Bacteroidales > Bacteroidaceae > Minthosoma. The sequence continues at coordinate 90,853 of JAFUWG010000035.1, forward strand.
AGTGATGAGTTGCCCATTGTCGGAAATGAAAAATCCTGTGGCAGAATAGAGACCGATGTTGCCGTCGTGGTTGAACGCCTCAATGATTTCCTTCGAAGAGGCTCCGCTGGCATTGAGTGTATTAATTCCACCCGAAGACTTGTCGCGGAACAAAATAACCTTGGAAGGAAAATAGTAACCCTCTTTCAATAACCCGAGTTGCTGGGAGATCGTGTTCAGATTGTCTAAATCCAAGTCACCCATAGTTATATTGTAGTGATAGATACCTACTAACATAACCACCGAATGGTTGTAGCGTGCATATAATTCTCCATCAGTCAGTTCGCCACCCCCTCTCCCGTCGATGAGTTTCTTTACGCCCCAGCCAATACCAGCCAGAAGCACGGCACAGGCGGCTGCAATGAGGATGGGCTTCCACACCGAAGTAGGCCACTGCACGGGCGTGGTACGCAGGTTAACTGGCACACCGCCACAGACGACAGCACTAGTCTTCTTAATGCGGTAAGGTGTGTGGGGGGTGATCTTCATACCATCGACCGTGGTGCCGTTCTTGCTGTGGTCGATGATATAGACCTTGCCGTCGCGGCCCACCTTGATGGTGGCATGGTAGCGGCTGACAGTGCCGCCCGACACTTGGATGTCGTTGTTGAAGTGGGAACCAATGCCGTAGATGGCCTTGTAGGCGGAGTTGTCTTCGGGCAGGGGAACCTGCCCCCACTGCAGTTCCACATCGCCGAAGCGGATAGCGTCGCCTCGGCGCACGTTGACCTGTGCACCTGGGCGGATGGCCTGGTTCTGGATGAAGGTGCCGTTTCGGCTGCCCTTGTCCTCCAGCAGAATGTCGCCGTTGTTCATCAGGGTCAGTTCTGCATGGAGCGCACTCACGTTTTCACTGTGCAGTACGATGTCGCAACTCATATCGCGACCTATCTTCAGTAGTCTCATTGTTTTTCTGTATTAAATGGTGAATATGTGTTGTCAACCTCGCATCCTCCGCTTCGGTTCTTCTTTCTTAGGCTCTGCCTTGGGGGTATCCTGCTTCTTAGTGCCGTCGCTGGTTGGAGCAGCCAGCCTGGGGGTGCTCTTCGCTTTGGCAGGGACGGTATTCTTGTTGTGCACCTTGTTGAGCGAGTCAGTAACGTGCTGCTTGATGGAGTCTTGCAGTTGTTTCTCCTTCTTCAGCATTTTCTCCTTCTCGCGTTTCAGGTCGATCGAATCGACTGCCACGGGTGACTGCGGCGTCTCGGGCTTCGGGGTACCGCTGTCCTGGAGTGCATTGAAGAGCAGAACGCCTCCTACCACCAAAATAATGGCAAGCAGGGCAATAAGACCGTAACGCACAAGACTGGCACGGGGATTAGGCACTTGGTTCCAGTCGAGCCGTGCGACATGGGCGAAGGAGATGTTGTCCTTACGCGTAACGGGCACAGGCACGTTGGACGAGATGCGGATACCATTCACATAAGTGCCGTTGTGACTGGTATCAACAATGGTCATTTTTCCAGAGGATGCCACGTTGAGGGTGGCATGGCGACGGCTGATGACATCGGTGCTATCGTTGATGACGATATCGCAGCCCAACTCTCTTCCGATAGAATATACTTTCATGGCAGGTTATGGGTTTTGAGGTTTTTCGTTAAGTTGCTTGGTAAGTGAGTCCACCCGTTCTGCCAGGCTCTTGATAGTGTCCTGCTGGGCTGCAACCCAGGCTGTCAGGCTGCTGTCGGCTGGCAGGGCGACGGATGCATGAGAACACTTGCCTGTGGCCTGAACGATGTTGAGGATGATGCTGATGATGCAGACTGCCGCCAGACACATCAGCGTGATTCTGACTTGTTTCGACATTTTAGGCTTGAGTTTTGAATTGTTTTTGGTTTCGACGACGGCAAGGGTCAGGTTGTCGTGACCACCACCGCTCATATGTCCGAGATTGTCAACGTAGGTGGCAATGTCATCCACCACCGCTCCGAGGACACTCTTTCTGTTAGAGAGGCGGTGAATCAGTTCTTTCTCGGGCATGATCCCGTGGATGCCATCGGAACAGAGCACGAAGCGATCACCCTTCTCGTAGGGCAACTCTGCCACATCGACCTGCACATCAGGTTGGATGCCGAGGGCACGGGTTATGATGTTGGACTGTGCCGAGAGGCGTGCCTGCTCTTCAGTGATGACACCTTGCCTGACGAGGTCGAAAACCATAGAGTGGTCGAAGGTTCGAAACACTTTCCGACCGCCCCTGAGTTGATAGACACGGCTGTCGCCCACGTGTGCCACAAAGGCGGAACGTTCAGTGAGTAGCAGCACGGTGGCAGTGGAGCCCATACCCTTCAGTGCTGGATTCTCATTACCCGCCTCAAGGATGGCAAGGTTGGCACGGAGGATGGCCTGCTTGAGAATATTGGAGGTCTCGTTGTCACGGCTCGCCTCCTCGATGCCCGCTACGATTTCCTGTACGGCAATGACCGATGCAGTCTTGCCGGCAGGACCTCCACCCATGCCATCGCAGACTGTGATGATATAGCCAAATTCGGTCTGTTTGAAGCCGTAGGTATCCTGATTTTCCGAGCGTCCTCCGATGCGGGACTCGGCAAACCCCACGAAGAGGTTGCTGTCGGCTTGATGTAATTGCTGTAGTTCCATAGAGTTATATGAGGAGAATGAGGATGATGAACACCAACAATGCAAGAGCGATGGCTGCGAAGACAACCATGAGGACATGCTCCTGCATCCAGTCGGATACGCGCTCAAAGAGGGACGGTTCAGGCATCAAGGCGGCAAGGATTGCATTCTTGAAGTCGAGAGCACGCTGGTAACGTTTCGACTGCTCTTTCTCGGTAGCCTTCCAGATGACCTGCATGAGTTTGCACGGTATCTTAGCATCGCCTGGCAGCGGTTCCTTCATCTGCTTGGTCAGGGTCGCAGTCTCGGTGTCGCACGACATAGGGTTCCGGTCGGTGAGCAGTTCGTAGAAGGTGATGCCCAAGGCGTATATGTCAGTAGTGGCGTTGATGGGGGCTGTCTGGCCGTTCTGTTCGGGTATCATCTGCTCGGGTGCGGCATATTCGGGGGTGCCGATGAAACCCGTGGAAGAGAACTTGCCAGCGGCATTGACGCGAGCGATGCCAAGATCCATCAGGCGAACATTGGACCCGTTCTCCACCATGATGTTGGAGGGCTTAATGTCGCGATGGATGACACCACGTGAGTGAACGTAATCAAGGGCGTCAAGCACGGCACAGATGGCACTGCAGATTTTCTCCACACGGTTAGGGGATCCAGCGAATCGCTTCACGTACTTATCAATATCCTCGCCTTGCACGTAATGACTCAGGATGAATATAGGGCCCGACTCGCGGGCGTACTCGCAGTAGCCCACCATCTCCACGAGGTTGGGATGGCGAAAGGCAAGCGAAGCCTCTTGCCTTGCCCGCTCGCGAATCATCTTATTGTTGGCAAACGCATCCTTCACCTTCTTCACCGCTATCATCTCGCCGTTCTTGCACCTGTAGCCACAATAGACGTCGCCCATGGCACCACTGCCGAGGGGAGGTTCCTGCGGATTGTAGCAGTACCACTCGCCCATGGCGTACAGGTAGATGTAAGGATCGTTCGGCCGCTGAACTACTGTCTGCATCGTATCCCCTCCCCTACGCTATCCGTTTACATGCCAATGGTGCCGCCCTTGGCTCCGAAGGAGGAGCCGTCGAAGCCGATGGTGCCACCGTTAGGAGGGGTGAAACCGCCATCGAGGGGCTGAAAGCCCTCACCTGGACGGGTATAGCCGTCGGGCATGGAGGGCAGACCGGCATTGGCTAGCTCGTCTGTCTCAATGGAAATAAAGTTCTCAGACACTTTTAGTCCGAGGGCTGCAGCATCCACCAAGATAAGCAGCAACTCGTAGTTGTCGCCGATGGTGATGATGTCACCACTCTTACACTCTTCGGCTGAGAAGCCGAGGCTCACGCCGTTAAGCATGGTACCGTTGGTGGAACGTGCGTCATTGATGGAAGCAATAACCTTCTCTGGGTTCTTCATCTTTCTGACCACAAGCACGGCATGTTCACCCGACACGGTGCCTTCCGGCAGCACTATATCACATTCGGCACGATGGCCGATAGTATTCTGTCCTACATGGAGTGGCCAGTACTCACCAGCCATGGTTCGTGACACACTATAGAGGAAACCCACCACTGGCTTACCTGAAGCTGTTGGATGCTGTGATGGCGGCATCATTTGTGTCTGACCAAGCGACGATTGAGGATTCTGCACGTTGGGACGTGGAGCGTCTTCCATTCCCGACACAACGGTTCCATGAGCCGCGGGGCGGTATCCACCTCTGGAATAGAAACTGGAACTGGCTCCGTAGGTGGTGGAGTCAGCAGGCTCCAAACCCTGAATGACGGTTTTGTTTTGTGACATATTTCTTATTCTATTATAAAAAAAACTATATGAATTTTCAAAGTTACATTTTTTACATCATTTTACCTGTTGGTTGAATTAAAAAAATGCATACTTAACTTGTCCTATAGGGCGATGGTTGAGAAAGTTGAAATACTGCAACATTGTGAAAGCCGCCACTTTGGCAGCCATTCTCGCAAAGAGTCCATCTGGCTGCTTTGCATA
>JAFUWG010000036.1 GCA_017483605.1 Bacteroidaceae bacterium
CAAAGCTCAAACCCGTTTGGCTTTGCTCTCTCTTAACCGAAACATTCATATACATGACTTTTAATATTAATATAATTGTTACTTGTTTTCTTTCTTGTCTGCCTTAAAAACTTTCCGCCCGCGCCGCCGGTGGCGGTCGCTACTGATACAAACGGCATCCGCCGAGCCCACGCTGCGGTAGTCTCGGCGGATAAAATCTCGTGGGGAATGTAGGGTAATGTGGACTTTTATGGTTTTTGGTTTAGGAGGCTGATTGTAGAAGTGAATTCGGCAATCACCTCCACTAACCGAGGATTGTCGTTTCTGACGATGATAGTGGCATAATTAGTAATGCCATCTTCATCAACTACCGATGAAGTGACCGATGTATAGAGTGCTTTCTTGCTGTAGGCAGAAAACCACCGCTCGAACAATCGGCTACGCAATCGTTGCTTGCCGTCACCTGTATCGCAGATGTAGAGCAATGTGGTGTTGTTCTTGTCGAAGAACTCGGCTACGATGGCCTGCACTGCATCTTTCACCTTACGGTCGCTGGGTGACGGTCGGTTGTCCACATTGACAATAATCAGATGGTAAGCCTCGCTTTGCATCAGGTTGTCATCGGGCATAAAGCCTACGGAGTAATGCACATCGTGTTCGGTAAAGAACTCGAAGTAGTTCTCCTCATCGGACTCCTCCACTTTGTATGGCGACTGACTGTTAATAAGTTCTGTGTCCAGTCGGTTCATAAGACGAAAGTGTAGTTGGCAGGCTTGCCAGTCCGCTGTTCGTAGGTCTTCTTCATCTTCTCTTCCAGCCGTGCCACGCACTGGCGTTTCTTTTCCTTGGCCGCCATAAAGCGCACCATTGCTTCATTCTTTGTCATAACTTTATGCTTTTAATTACGCGTGCAAAGATATGACAAATATCCGAGATTTCCAAGGAAATCCTCGAGATTTTATCCGTTTGTGTCAGTAAGTCAAAGAGCACTTCGAGTGTGCAGTGCTGGTTACATCTTGTTTCCATCCGCCCATGCCATCTCCGTCCCATTTGGGCTGCTGGCACAAAACGGGAAGAGGAAGCGTCAAAAAACATACCCTCGATGCGTCAAAAGTGGTCTGAGTCACACCGCCCGAGTGGTGTGACTCAGACCGCCGAGGCGGTGTGACTCAGACCACTTTTGACGTGTCGAGACCGCCCTTTTTGACAAATCCTCATCACACATTTTAATGTCCATTCGGAGTGTTATCCGTTTGTGCCAGTCTGTAAGCCAAAGAACGATTTTGTTACACAAAATTACAAAAAAAAGCCCGTGCTGGCAATAGCACGGACAAAATGCATCCTATTTTCGGACAAATTGCCTCCTCGTAAGGTCAATCAGAAAGAGAAATACTTATATGGTCACACAGAAATCACGGAAATCATAGAAATATTTCGGTTGACCTATTATGCGTCAGCCTTTCTGTGATTTCCGTGATTTCTGTGTGACAAAACCTCATGCTTTCTGTGTGAGATTCAACTCTACTCTCACTGCTCCCTAAATTCCGTGGGTGTCAGTCCGTACTTTGCCTTGAAACTGCGGGTGAAGGTGGTGCGGACACCGAAGCCAGAGGCAGCGGCAATGTCGCCGATGCTCATGTCGGGACGGCTGACCAGCAGACGGCGGGCGTGGTCGAGGCGGCAGTCGGTGATGAAACTGCTGATGCTGCCGTGCTCGCTGCCCTGCGAGAAGACGCGGCTGGCCACGTCCTTCGTCAGGTGGAACCGCTCGATGATGCTCTGCCGACCAAAGCCCGGGTCGGTATAAAGTTGCAGGCGTATCACCTCGGCGCGGATGTGTTGGTAGAGGTCCTCGGGACTCATGGAGTCCAACTCTTCACTATTCACTTTTACCTCTTCCTTTTCATTGGGTCTCGTGTTGTCATAAAACTCCACCAACTGCTGTGCCAGCACGCGGTTCTTCTGCCGGATGTCGCGGTTCTTTCGGAACAGGATGACGGCAAAACCGATAGCCAGCAGGGCAATGACGAGGATGCCAATGGCCTGCAGGCGTATGTTGTCGGCACGGGCCTGCTCCCGCTCGGCACGGGCTTCGGCCTCCTGCCGTTGCATCCGCTGCTCCAGGGCGTTGTAGCGGGCGATGTGCTCGCGGGCGGTGGCCGCCGTGACGCTGCGCTCTATCTGGAGGTAAGCCTCGGTCATGCTGCTGTACTGCCCCAGGGCGGTGTAGGCTGCCGAGATGTAGCCCTGCGCCTGGGTGCGGTAGAAGTTGATGTAACTGGCGCGGCAGGCAGAGTCGGCTGGCACGCGCTTGCTGTCGTCGGCATACTGGTCGGGATGCGCCTCGTAGTCCTCCAACCGCTCAATGATGCGGCGGGCCAGCGGCAGCGTCTCCACGTAGCGGCCCGTCGAACTGAGCACGCCAATCTTCCGCTTGGAGGCAATGATGAAGGCGTCGAGTTCGTTGAACTTGAACTCGGGCATCGTACCCAAAACGGCTATCACGCTGTCGAGCGTGGCCATGCCCTGCTCCGCCTGCCCGGCATAGCAGCGTGCCGCACCCAGTTCGGCCTCCGTGCGCAGGGCCTCCGTCATTCCCGAGCTATGCTCGCCTACCCGTAGCCTTTCGGCTCCCTCGCGGCGGCATACGTCAATGAGTTCGCGCGACCGCTGCATCCATTTCAGCGTGTCCTGCTGCATGCGGGCGGTATAGACCAGTACCTCCAGCAACTGCTGCCGCAGATTAAGATCCAGTTTCAGCGAGTCGTGCCCCAGCACTCGCTCGCCAATCACCCGGCCTGAATCCAGGCTCGTCCCCTTCGGCCCGCCGAGCACCGAGTCCATCCGCGCTTTCATCTGCGTCTTGCTGTATATCCTCGCCCGCTCCACGTCAGCCCGCACCTCGCTCAGATTCCCCACGATAACCGCCGAGTCGATAATCTGCAGCGCCCGCTCCGGCTGATAACCATACACCGCCATCGCCGCCTGTTGGGTATAGACGGTATCCCATGGCGGCACGCTCTCCGCGGCTGTCTGAGATTTCTTGCCCGTGCAGCCCATGAGGGTCAGCATTGCTACATATAATAATATAATGTGTAACCGATTTCTTTCTTCGTGTGCCATAGTCTTTCGTTTTGAGGAACTGCTTTCAAGCAAAGATTAGAACATCTGCACGACACGTCGAATGCCAGCCACGAGGGCATCGACTTCGGCGGTGGTGTTGTAGAGGCCGAAGGAAGCACGGACGGTGCCTTCGATGCCGAGGCGGTGCATGAGGGGTTCGGCACAGTGGTGACCGGTGCGGACGGCGATGCCGAGGCGGTCGAGGAGGGTGCCGAGGTCGAGGTGATGAATGTAGTGCCCATCTTTCCGAACGAGGAAAGAGATGACAGCGTCGGCAGTGTCACGGGTATGGCCAAAGATAGTCATGCCGTCAATCGTGCGAAGTTGCTCGACGGCATAGCGGGTGAGTTGCTGCTCGTGGCGGAAGATGTTGTCCATGCCAAGGGCACTGACATAATCGAGGGCAGTGGCAAGGGCATGGGTGGCGACATAGTCGGGGGTGCCTGCCTCGAATTTGTAGGGCAGGTCGTTGTAGGTGGTGTGCTCAAAAGTGACGTTCTTGATCATCTCGCCACCGCCCTGATAGGGGGGCAGACGGTCGAGCCACGCTTCTTTGCCGTAGAGGACACCCACACCTGTGGGGCCATAGACCTTGTGCCCGGAAAAGGCGAAGAAGTCGCAATCGAGGTCTTGCACATCGACGGGCATGTGGGGCACGGATTGTGCTCCGTCGATGAGGACGGGGATGTCGTGCTGATGAGCGATGCGGATGATTTCTTTCACGGGGTTCACCGTGCCGAGCACATTGCTGACGTGGGTGCAACAAACGAGGCGTGTGCGTTCGGTCAGCAGGGCTTCGTAGGCATCCATGAGAAGTTCGCCCTCATCGGTCATGGGGATGACTTTCAGCACCGCCCCTTTGCGTTGGCACATCATCTGCCAAGGAACGATGTTGCTGTGGTGTTCCATGGTGCTGATGAGGATTTCGTCGCCCTCGTGGATGAAGGCTTCGCCAAAGGTGAAGGCGAGCAGGTTGATGCTCTCGGTGGTGCCTCGGGTGAAGAGGATTTCAGAGGTGGAACGGGCATTGACAAACGCCCTGACCGTCTCGCGGCTGGCTTCGTGGAGGTCGGTTGCCCGCTGAGAAAGGAAGTGTACGCCACGATGCACGTTGGCGTTCACGTTGTAGTATTCGTCCACCATCGCCTCCACCACACATCGAGGCTTCTGGGTGGTGGCTCCGTTGTCGAGATAGACGAGGGGGTGTCCATAGACTTCGCGGGAAAGAATGGGGAAGTCGTTGCGTATGTCGTGGATGGAGTACATGTTTGTGTCTTATTTGCAGAGTCGGCAGTCTTCGCACTTGTCGAGTTCGCCACGGAAGCGTTTTTCGACTTTGACGTAGAGACGCTGACGGAGGGGTTCGTACTTGATTTGGTCAATCACCTGCCCCATGAAGGCGTTCTTCAGCAGGGTGCGAGCCTCGGATTCAGGAATGCCGCGCTGACGCATGTAAAAGAGGGCTGCCTCGTCCATCACACCGACGGTGGATCCGTGGGCACATTTCACATCGTCGGCATAAATTTCGAGCATCGGCTGGGTGTACATCCGTGCGTCGGAGGAGGCACAGAGGTTGGCATTGGTCTCTTGCGAGGTGGTCTTCTGAGCGTCTTTCTCGACAAGGATTCTGCCGGCAAAGGCTCCCACGGCCTGGTCATCGACCACGTACTTGTAGAGTTCGTTGGATTGGCAGTTGGGCACCTGATGGTCGATGAGGGTATTGTTGTCGATGCGCTGCTTGCCACTACCGATGGCACATCCGTTGAGGGTGACCTCGGTGTTCTCGCCTGTGAGGTAAACGTCGCAGAGGTTACGTGTCTGTCCGTTGAAAAGGGTGATGCTGTTGTGCTTGATGGAGCAATCACGCCCTGCACGCAGATAGACATTGGAGAATCGCGAGCACAGCGGGGTGGTCTCCTCGATTTCGTAGAGGTCGAGGCGACTGTTGTCATGGCAGACGATTTCCATCACTTGGGTGGTGAGGAAACGCTGCTTGTCGGCAGCGTGGTCGTTGATGATGAGGGTGGCTTCGGCTCCCATCTCAAGGATGACAAGCACACGACGGTTCATCATTGTGGCAGCAGAGCCGCGAAGCCAGTTGTCCACCACAATGGGGTCTTCCACCTGCGTGTTCTTCGGCACATAAATCAGCAGGGCATCGTGCACAAGTGCCGTATTGAGCGCCGTGAGGGGGTCGGCGGCGTCTGCCACATGGTGATAGTAGGGTGCCACATCGATGGGGGCATCCTTCAGGTGATAGATGTAGGGGGAGGGCTTGACCGTGAGAGGCGAGAGCGAGATGCCGTAGTTGGGGGCAAAGGCAGCATCCACATCGGTATAACGGTAGCGTTCCACCTTCTTGGAGGGGAAGCCCACCTGACTGAACGCGGCAAAAGCCTCGTCACGAACGGCATTCATCACAGGGCAACTGCGAGCCTTGATGGTGTCGGCAGCCTCTTGGTAAAGTTCTATGTATTGCTGTTCGCTGTTCATGCCAATTCCTCTTTGAGCCAGTCAAATCCGTTGTCTTCAATCTTCTGTGCAAGGTCGGGACCTCCTGTCTTGACGATTTTACCGTCGATGAGCACATGCACCACATCGGGACGGATGTAGTCGAGCAGGCGCTGATAGTGGGTGATGACGAGGGCTGATGTCTCGGCAGTACGGAGTTTGTTGAAGCCTTCTGCCACAATGCGGAGGGCATCGACATCAAGACCCGAATCCGTCTCGTCGAGGATGCAGAAGGTCGGTTCGAGCATCGCCATCTGGAAGATTTCGTTACGCTTCTTCTCGCCACCAGAGAAGCCTTCATTCACAGAGCGGTTCATCAGTTTCTGGTCAATCTCGACGAGTTTCCGCTTCTCACGCATCACCTTGAGGAAGTCGGTGCTCTTCAGCGGCTCCTTGCCCAATGCCTCACGACGGGCATTGACGGCGGCTCGCATGAAGTTGGTCATACTGACACCAGGGATTTCGATGGGTGCCTGAAACGACATGAAGATGCCAGCATGGGCACGCTCTTCGGTGTTCATGTCGAGCAGGTTCTTGCCATTGAAGGTAATGGTACCCTCTGTCACCTCGTAGGCAGGGTTGCCGACGATGACGTTGCTCAGGGTGGATTTGCCAGCACCGTTCGTGCCCATCAAGGCATGAATCTCGCCATCCTTGATGGTCAGATTGACACCCTTCAGTATTTCTTTGTCGCCTACTTTGGCGTGTAAGTTCTTAATGTCTAACATGTTTTTTCTTTTTCTTTGACGATGTAAGCCCGTCAGCCAAACCATTTATCACTCCAAGAAACAAAGCCTCTCCCAACGATGAGGGACAATCATCATCCTCAAACAAGGGAGGTGGGTCTGGCACATATATCGGGGGAAGATTAAAAGCCTCACGATTGTAAGTCATCTTTTCCGGCTCCCTCTGAAACATCACAGAACCCATTTCCACCATATCAGGAAGGCAAGACCGCCAGTTGTCATGTGAGACACGCCCCGACAACACTTCCATGATAGAATCTGGAGCGACCCACAAAAGGGTTTGTGCCCTCATGACAAGAGGGAATACCAGACTCAATATGATGATGAGACTCTTTTTCATACTTTTTCTTTCGTTATCCAACGGTTCCTTCGAGGGAGACGGAGAGCAGTTTCTGTGCCTCCACCGCAAACTCCATCGGCAACTTGTTGATGACCTCCTTGGCATAACCATTGACGATAAGCCCCACGGCTTCCTCTGTGGAGATGCCTCGCTGATTGCAGTAGAAGAGTTGTTCCTCATTGATTTTCGAGGTGGTGGCTTCGTGCTCCACGGTAGCGGTGTTGTTGTGGATGTCCATGTAGGGGAACGTATGTGCCCCACACTCGCTGCCCAGCAGCAGGGAGTCACACGACGAGTAGTTGCGTGCCCCGTCGGCATGTTTACCCACTCTCACCAAACCTCGATAGGAGTTCTGCGACTGACCTGCCGAGATACCTTTGGAGATGATGGTGGAACGGGTGTTCTTGCCCAGATGTATCATCTTCGTACCCGTGTCTGCCTCCTGATGATGGTTGGTCACAGCCACAGAATAGAACTCTGCCTGACTGTTGTCACCCCTCAGCACACAAGAGGGATACTTCCACGTGATGGCGGAACCCGTCTCCACCTGTGTCCACGAGAGTTTGCTGTTCACACCCCTGAGGTCGCCACGCTTCGTCACGAGGTTCAGCACGCCGCCTCGTCCTTCCGCATCGCCAGGGTACCAGTTCTGCACCGTCGAATACTTCACCTCCGCATGATCCATCACCACGATTTCCACGATGGCGGCATGAAGTTGGTTCTCGTCTCGCATCGGAGCCGTGCACCCTTCCAGATAAGACACGTAGGAACCCTCGTCGCACACGATAAGGGTACGCTCAAACTGTCCTGTGTTCCTGGCATTGATACGGAAGTAGGTGGAGAGTTCCATAGGACAGCGGGTGTTCTTAGGGATATAGACAAAGGAGCCATCAGAGAACACAGCACTGTTGAGGGCGGCAAAGTAGTTGTCCTTAGGAGGCACAACGCTGCCCAGATACTGACGCACCAAATCGGGATACTGACGCACCGCCTCGCTGATGGAACAGAAGATGATGCCTTTCTCCGAGAGTTTTTCCTTGAAGGTGGTCTTCACGGAGACGGAATCCATCACGGCATCGACGGCTGTGCCCGACAGGGCAAGACGCTCCTCCAGAGGGATGCCCAACTTGTCGAAGGTCTTCATCAGTTCGGGGTCAATCTCCTCCACACTCTTGGGACCCTTCTTGCTGTTGGCAGTTGGGTCGGCATAATAGGAGATGGCCTGATAGTCAATCTCAGGCAGATGCACATGTCCCCAGGTGGGTTGTGTCTGCGTCAGCCAATAGCGATAAGCATCAAGGCGGAACTGGAGCAACCACTCCGGCTCTGCCTTCTTCTGGGAGATGAGGCGTATCACGTCCTCATTAAGACCTTTCTCGATGATTTCGGTGTGTACATCGGTAGTAAAGCCAAACTCATACTTCTTCTCCGCCACCTGACGCACAAACTCATTCCTCTCACTCATGCTCTTTCTTCGATGGGATAATCTTTTCTGTTGCCTTGTTCATCACGGGTTTCAAGCCATACTTCGGCTCCATGCCACTCTTCACCTCCGTCGAGTCCGTCACGAGCAGGATGTCAGGAATGACCGGTTGGGAAATATGCTTCATCGTGTAGTACAGCGGCACCCGTTCGTCCAACTTCTGTGGTTTGAAGCCTGCGTTGCTCGTCACGAAGTCGAGCAGGTTGAACGCCACGCTGAGTATCAAGCCGTAACCCACCACACCTACCACCGCACCGATGATGCGGTTGAGGAAGTTGAGTTTCAACTTCTTGAAGAATTCCGTCAAGAAGGCGGCTATCCATCCCAAGGCAATCGGCACCACAATGACGATGACCACAAAGGCGATGACACGTCCGAACCCGATGCTGGCTCCCGTCTTGTCTGCCAAGAAGTCGCCAAACTGATGGTAGAGCGTTGCCGCAATGAGCAATCCCAAGGCGATGCCCAGAAAATGTGCTATCTGTTTGAAAGCCCCTTGATTGAAGCCCATGATGGCTCCAATCAAGAGGACAAAATATATCAGTATTTCCATTTACAATTTAGCCTTTACTTCCACTTCTGTGTATGTCTCCAGCATGTCGCCTTCACGAATATCGTTGAAGTTCACGATGGAGATACCGCACTCGAAATCGCGGCCCACTTCCTTCACGTCGTCCTTGAAGCGTTTCAGGGCAAGGATTTCGCCTGTGTGAACAACGATGCCGTCGCGAACCACACGAATCTTGTCCGAGCGATGCACCTTGCCTTCCGTCACCCAGCAACCAGCCACGGTGCCCACCTTCGTGATGCGGTAAACCTGACGCACTTCCACTTCGGCTGTGACTTCCTCCTTCAGCGTCGGAGCCAACATGCCCTCCATCGCATCCTTCACCTCTTCGATGGCGTCATAGATGATGGAGTAGAGGCGAATGTCCACACCATACTGCTCTGCCAAGCGGCGTGCGGCAGCCGATGGACGCACCTGGAAACCGATGATGATGACGTTCTCCGAAGCGTGTGCCAATTCCACATCGTTCTCGCTGATTTGACCCACAGCCTTGTGAATGACATTGACCTGAATCTTCTCCGTCGAGAGTTTGATGAGCGAGTCAGACAGAGCCTCGATAGAGCCGTCCACGTCGCCCTTCACCACAAGGTTCAACTCCTTGAAGTCGCCCAGAGCGATACGTCTGCCCAACTCGTCGAGCGTCAGACGCGTCTGGGTGCGAAGACCCTGCTCACGCTTCAGTTGCTCACGCTTGTTGCAGATGTCACGAGCCTCCTGCTCCGTCTCCATCACGTGGAAGGTGTCGCCAGCAGTTGGAGCACCGTTCAAGCCCAGAATCACGGCTGGTTCGGCAGGGAGTGCCTGCTGAATGCGTTGACCACGTTCGTTGAACATCGCCTTCACACGGCCGTAGTGAGTACCAGCCAGCACGATGTCGCCCTGATGCAGCGTACCGTTCTGTACCAGCACCGTTGCCACATAGCCACGACCCTTGTCGAGCGTTGACTCAATCACCGAGCCAGTCGCCTTACGGTCGGGGTTGGCCTTCAGGTCGAGCATCTCGGCCTCCAGCAGCACCTTGTCCATCAGTTCTTCCACACCGATGCCCTTCTTGGCACTGATGTCCTGACTCTGATACTTGCCGCCCCACTCTTCCACCAGCAGGTTCATGTTGGCGAGTTGTTCCTTTATCTTGTCAGGATTGGCTCCTGGCTTATCAATCTTGTTGATGGCAAACACCATCGGCACACCTGCCGCCTGAGCGTGAGCAATCGCCTCCTTCGTCTGAGGCATCACGTCGTCGTCGGCAGCCACGATGATGATGGCGATGTCCGTCACCTTCGCACCACGGGCACGCATGGCGGTGAACGCTTCGTGACCCGGCGTGTCGAGGAAGGTGATGCGGCGACCGTCCTTCATCTTCACGTTGTAGGCACCGATGTGCTGAGTGATACCACCCGCCTCGCCAGCAATCACGTTCGTGTTGCGGATATAGTCGAGCAGCGAAGTCTTACCGTGGTCAACGTGACCCATCACCGTGATGATAGGAGCACGACGCACCAGATCTTCCTCCTTGTCAGCCACCTCTTCGATGGCATGAGAAACTTCCTCAGACACATACGTGGTCGTGTAGCCAAACTCTTCGGCAACGATGTTGATGGTCTCGGCGTCCAGACGCTGATTGATGCTCACCATCATGCCGATAGACATACAGGTTCCGATGACCTTTGTCACAGGCACATCCATCATCGTGGCAAGTTCGTTGGCAGTCACGAACTCCGTCAGTTTCAGCACCTTGCTCTCTGCATTCTCGGCTGCTTCCTCCTCCGCCATACGCTCGTGGATAGCCTGACGCTTGTCCTTGCGGTACTTCACGCCCTTCTTCTCCTGCTTGGCAGTGAGGCGAGCCAACGTCTCCTTCACCTGCTTTGCCACTTCCTCCTCGCTCAGTTCCACTGGCTTCAAAGGCTGCTTCTGCTTCTTGTTTTTCTTCTTGCCCTGAGCCTGCTGCTGAGTCTGTTGGTTCTTCTGCTGATTAGGCTGAACACCACCCTGCTGCTTGCCAGGCTTCTGGCCGTTGTTCTGCTTGGCAGCCGCGTCAATGTCCACCTTGTTCGTGTTGATGCGGTTACGCTTTTTCTTCTTGCCAGAACCCTGTTCGCCCTGACCCTGCTGAGCACCATTGCCGCCCTGAGCGTTGGCAGCCTTCTGCTGAGCCTGCTGCTTGTGCTCCTTCCGGCGTTCAGCCTTGCTCTTGCGGTCGGGACGCGTCTTGCTGTTCAGGCTCGACAAGTCGATGAAACCCACCTGCTTGAACTGCACACCCGCCTCGTCGGGAGCCTCCAGATGGTACACACCATTCTCGTCCTGCTTCAAGCGGTCGGCAGGGCTCTGCTTTTTCTTCTTAGCCACAGGAGCCTGTTCGGCAGGTTTCTGCACAGGCTCTTCAGGAGCCTCGTCCACCACGGCGGCAGGCTTCACCTCCTCCACTGGCTGCTGCTTCGGCTCCTCAGCGACGGGAGCATCCTCCTGCTTCGGCGTCTCCACCTGTGGGGCTGGCGTTTCCACCACTACGGGCTTCTCCTCCTCTTGTTTCGGAGCCTCCTCCACCACCACGGCTGGTTCTTCCTTCTTGGCAGGTTTGTTCAGGTCGTTGATGTTGCCGACAATCTTCAGTTGAGGCTTCTTAGCCTTCCGTTCACGTTCAAGGCGTTCTCTCTCCTCTCGAAGAGCCTGTTGACGCTCCTTCTTCTCCTGCTGTTCCTTTTCCTTTTGTGTTTGAATCTGCTGTTTCGTGACGGCATTCTTCTTCATGTCCTCACCAAACTCCTTCACCAGCAGGTCATACTGTTCGTCCGTGATTTTCGCATTCGGCGTCGCATCTTGCAATGCGGCACCCTTCTTTTGCAGGAATTCAGCCACGGTGTTGATTCCCACATTCAGTTCCTTTAATGCCTTGTTCAGTCTTACTGCCATACTTTTTTATGTACCATTTACCATGTACAATGTACAATTTTCATTGAGTCATTTTATCATCGCACATGGTACATGAATAGTTATTCTTCGTTTATCTTTTTTCGCATTGACTTGATGGATGCGACAATTATTTTAACAAGTTCCAAATTCTCGTTGTACAGATTTACCAATCTACTTTTGGGCAAAAGTTCACTTTCCATGATTAAATCCAACCAATGTGCTGTTTCGTCCAGTTCTTCCTCACACATTTTCAGTTTGTTGAGGAAATCCCTATCCGATTTTCCCACACATGCGGCTCGGTAATTGGCTGAGGGGGAGGTTCCCGAACGAACCACCTGCTTGGCAATGGCATTCCCCGCCACCGTGTTGGGCATCTCATTCACCATCTTGATGATTCTGATGGAAAATTGCCTCAACCGCTCTTTCATGTCATCCCGAGTCATGTTGTCTCAATGGAAATTGTACATTGTACATGGTAAATGGTACATGAATTTATTCGTCAAATTCCGCTTTCAGAACACGGAGCACGTCGTCCACCGTGTCTTCCTCAAGGTCAGCCTTCTCCACCAGCATCGCACGAGGTGCACCCAGCACACTCTTGGCGGTCTCCAGACCGATGCCCTTGATAGCCTCGATAATCCAAGGCTCGATTTCATCCTTGAACTCATCCAGATAGATGTCCTCCTCGTCAGGCTCGTCGCCGTTCAACTCACGGAACACGTCAATCGTGTAACCCGTCAGCATACTTGCCAACTTGATGTTGTCACCATTCTTACCGATGGCAAGACTCACCTGGTCAGGCTGCAAATACACCTCAGCCTTCTTCTTCTCCTCGTCCAGCGTGATAGAAGACACCGTCGCAGGACTCAACGAACGCTGAATGAACAACTTGATGTTGCTCGTGTAGTTGATCACGTCGATATTCTCATTGTGCAACTCACGCACGATGCCATGAATACGGCTACCCTTCACACCCACACAGGCACCCACAGGGTCAATACGCTCGTTGTAACTCTCCACCGCAATCTTCGCCCTTTCGCCAGGAATGCGGGCAATACGCTGCACCGTGATGAGACCATCGTTAATCTCAGGCACCTCCTGCTCCAGCAGACGCTTCAGGAACTCAGGCGAAGTACGCGAAAGGATAATCTTCGGATTGTTGTTCAGGTTGTCCACCCTCAGCACCACCGCACGGGCAGCCTCACCCTTGCGGAAGAAGTCGCCAGGAATCTGCTCACTCTTCGGCAGCAGCAACTCGTTGCCCTCGTCGTCCAGCAGCAGCATCTCACGCTTCCAAATCTGGTACACCTCGCCACTCACAATCTGACCCACCTTGTCCACATACTTGTTGTACAGGTTGTCATGCTCCAAGTCCAGAATCTTGCTCGCCATCGTCTGACGCAGCGTCAAGATAGCACGTCTGCCAAACTTCGCAAACTCCACACGCTCGCTCACCTCTTCGCCCACCTCATAGTCCTCATCAATCTTCTGAGCATCCGTCAGGCTGATTTCAGCGTTGTCGTTCTGCACGGCACCATCCTCCACCACCACACGGTTGCGGTAAATCTCAAAGTCACCCTTGTCAGGGTTCACAATCACGTCAAAATTCTCGTCAGAGCCATACGTCTTCTGCAGCACACTGCGAAAACTGTCCTCAATCACACTGACCAGCGTTGTCCTGTCAATGTTCTTCGTTTCCTTGAAGTCCTTAAAGGTGTCAATCAAGTTCACACGTTCTGGATTTTTCTTTGCCATTATCTTAGTTTTTTAATTTTTCTTCTACTTAAAATCAATGATGCTCTTCACCCACTTCACATCCCCATAGCCAAAGGCCTTATCCACCTCCACCATCTGCGGACGCTTCTTGCCCTCCAGCCGCTGCTTCTCCAGCACCGTCACCACGAAGCCCTGCTCGTCGGCACTCTTCAGGCAGCCCTCCATCTTCTTCCCCTCAGCCGTCAGCACCTCCACGTCATAACCCACCGAGTTGGTGTACTGCTGCAGCACCTTGAAAGGCTGACCGATACCAGCCGAGCCCACCTCCAGTTCAAAGTCCTCCACGTCGCGGTCGAAGTGCTCCTCGATGAAGCGGCTCAGTTCGCAGCAGTCCTCAATCCATACACCATCCTTGTGGTCAATCTCCACAGTGATTTTGTTGTCGGCATCCACCGTGGCATCCACCAAGAAATACTCCTTGCCTTCCAGCCACTCGTTAGCCAAGTCCCTCACTTTGTTCTTGTCAATCATAAAATATCTGTAATACGTATCTAAACCAAAAAATTACATTCTTTCCAAAGAATCAAAAGAGGGAACTTTTCAGTCCCCTCATTCAATTTCGCTGCAAAGATACTACAAAAATCACACAACACCAAATAAAACGCCCCTTTTTTCACTTTTCCGGCACAAGAACAGTTCATTTCCTCAACAAGATGCATCGTTTTTACAAAAATTGCCGTCTCCGCTTGGAGAATCAGAAAAATGTCGTACCTTTGCAAAGGATACAAGGCAAATTACAACAATAAATATGGCTATCAAGTCAACAAAACCTAATGGAATATGCACAAAGAGCCGATGAAATACAAAACAATTATACATCATTCACTTTGGGTGCTATGGTGGACAATTCAAGGTGTTCTATTTGTATTGAGCAATAGTTTTACTGGTTTAGGCTTTGTCGGTCCTTTGTTATTTATTATTGCATTGTTGTCGATTATACCTAAACAGATAAACTACAGATGTTTAGGAAGGTCTTTATTGCTCTGCTATGCCATTGCGTCTATTTTCTTGGCTATTCTTTTGCAAATTGACAATCCGACCACTTTTGGTCGAATCCTTCCATTTGTTATTGCTGTCATCAATATTATAGGTCTGTTTGTTTCTTTATACAAGGATTAAAAGAAAAGGAAAATGAGAACAATTAGGGGTGCTTATATAACCCTGAAAAATCTGATGTCATCGACCTCACTCGTCCTCGAAGCACCAAAGACCGTATCAAGGACTGGTTCTTTGTAGATGAGACAAGGAAATATTTGAAGAACCATAAAGGATGAGTCGGCAAAACGGCTATCCTCATCGAGCAATTTTGTTTTACCACAAAAATGACATGCTCGTAGCCTCGAAAGTGGTCTGAGTCACACCGCCTCGGTGGTCTGAGTCACACCACTTGGGCGGTGTGAGTCAGACCACTTTCGACGCATCGAGTGTGCAATTTTGTCCTATCTTTCGATGTCTATCGACAGGTACGCCGTATCCTGCCTCACCATTGGAACGAAGAAACGGCAAGAAGGTGAAACTTTCGTTAAAAATCCCTGTCCTTTACTTAAAAATGCTTGCTTTTAACAAATATTATCCTGCTGTGCAGACGATGTGTGGTGCTTTTTCGTTATTTTTGCAGTGGTTTTCACACAATTATGTTTTTATCGCAGGACTAACTAATTATTTTTACTCAGTTTTCGTATGTTAAGAAGATATAGGAAGAAAAAGGAAGATAGCCGCTTATAGCGGCGGAAGATAGAGGACGATACTTGAGACAACGCTCCCAAGAACTCTCTCAAAGAGACCTTGTCCAAAGGGAAAACATTCGTCTTTTATCTACTTCTATCTTCTTCTAACTCCCTCTATCTACATTGCGAAACTTAAATTATTTTTATTTATGAAAAAAACAGCAGTTATTTTATTGACAATGATGGGGATGGCGACGGCTCATGCCGAGGACTACGACTATCCCTATCTGGTGTTCGAGACGACGGACGGCTCGTTGCAGACGGTGGCGGCGGAAGGGCTGGTCATCACGTTTGCCGACGGGAAACTGGTTGCGTCAAACGGCGAGGGCTCGCGGACGTTCACGCTGAGCGACCTGAGCAAGATGTATTTCTCGACCTCTGCCGAGGAGGCGGACGCCATCGAGGATGTGGAGGCGGCGGACTCGCCTGTGGAGATTTTCACGGTGGCTGGCATCTGTGTGGGCAAGTACGGAAGTCTGCAGGATGCCCGAGGCTCGCTGGAGAAGGGCATCTATGTGGTGAAGAGCGGAAGTAGAACGACTAAAATGATGGTGAGATGAGAAGGGCTGTTTTCTGTTTTCTCCTGTCGGTGCTGACCCTGATGGGCAGTGCCCAGACACTGAACGTCACCACAGGCGGCGTGACGTATCAGTTTCCCGCCTCGCAAGTGAGCGACATGACATACGCGGACGGCACCACGCTGACCATCATGGGCAAGGTGTTCGCCATCAGCGACATCACGAAGATGTATGTGGATGCGACGGAGGTGACGGACAATCTGGTGCAGATTGCCTACAGCGGCACGTCGGCAACGGTGACGGTGGCGGGCAACGTGGCTCAGTATGTAGAGCCAACCATCAGCGGGGCTTACGTGTCGATAGCACAGAGCAACACGGCTGCCGTGGATGACGACGAGATTACCTACCAGTTGAGCGGCTCGACGACCGACGGGCAGTTTGCCCTATCGGGTTCGTACAAGTGTACGGTGGCTCTGGCGGGTGTCAACCTGACCTGCGGGACGGGGGAAGCCATCAGCATCACGAATGGCAAACGCATCCAACTGAGTGCCAAGAAGGGCACGGAGAATACGCTGACCGACTGCTCCAACGGCGAGCAGAAGGCGTGCATCTACAGCAAGGGACAACTGCAACTGCAAGGCAACGGCACGCTCAACGTGGCGGGCAAGACGAAACACGCCATCAAGAGCGGCGACTACATCACGGTGAAGAACCTGACGCTGAACATCACCGGTGCGGTGAGCGACGGCATCTCGTGCAATGAGTATTTCCAGATGAAGAGCGGCACGGTGAGCATCAGCGGTGTGGGCGACGACGGCATCCAGTGTGAACTGGACGGCACGACCTCGACGGGCGAGACCACCGACCACGACGATGAGGACAGCGGCAACGTCTATCTGGAAGGCGGCGTGCTGACGGTGAGCGTGACGGGTCAGGGTACGAAGGGCATCAAGAGCGAGGGCGACCTGAACATCAGCGACGGCACCATCAGCGTGACCACTTCGGGCAACGGCTACTACGACAGCGACGAGAAGGATGCCAAGGGCTGTGCCTGTCTGAAGAGCGACGGCAACATGGCCATCAGCGGCGGCACGCTGACGCTGAAGAGCACGGGCACGGGCGGCAAGGGCATCAAGGCGGACGGCACGCTGACCATCTCGGGCGGCACCGTGTCGGCCACTGCCACAGGCAGCCAGTATAAGTACAGCAGCAGCGTGACGGCTTCGCCCAAGGGCATCAAGAGCGACGGGGTGCTGACCATCAGCGGCGGCACAGTGACCGCCTCGTCGAGCAGTCACGAGGCCATCGAGAGCAAGAGCACGTTCTACGTGACGGGCGGCTACGTCTATGCGACGGCAAGCAACGACGCCCTGAACTCCAGCGGCGACATGTACCTGAAGGGTGGCTACATCTTTGCTCGCTCGACGGGCACATCGACGGGTGCCGACGGCATCGACGCCAACGGCAACCTGTACGTGCAGGGTGCGACGGCATACTCCATCGCCCACGGCTCGCCAGACGTTGCCTTCGACGCCAACTCGGAGGGGAAGAAGGTGCTCTATGTGCAGAGCGGCAACATCGTCGCCATCAGCGGACTGGAGAGCGGTGCGAGCCTCACGCAGTCGTGCTATCAGGCTTCGTCCTACAGCAAGGGCACATGGTACGGGCTCTACAGCAACGACACGCTGGTGCTTGCCTTCCAGGTGCCATCGAGCGGCACGATGGGTTCGCCCATGGTAGTATCGACGGCAGGAACGACCACGCTGAAGTCGGGCATCACCGTGAGCGGCGGCACGAAACTGTGGGATGGCTACGGCTATATCGATGCGAGCGTCAGCGGCGGCTCGTCAGTCACCCTCTCGTCCTACACGGGTAGCAGCGGCGGTCCCGGTGGTGGCGGAGGCGGCGGAGGCCAACCCGGCGGCGGTGGTGGCGGCTGGGGTCGCTAAATCTCGCCTCTTCCAACAGGAATTTTCGACAAAAAGGAGAATCAGCCATCTTTTTCATGCTAAAAAAACTTATTTTACGTGAAAAAGGTGGTTGATTTCGGATTTAATCGTTACTTTTGCAAACGAAATCTTTTATTGACACCTAAAACGACACGTTGATAACCATGCAAGCAACCGACAGCGAGATTCAGGCTCTGCTCAACCAGATGGAGCCTATCACCCTGGAACAAATGAGCGGCATACGGCTGATGAACCGCCTCGACACCAAGTATGTGGCGTCGAAGGAGCAACTGGTGCGTCTGTTAGGGATGGTGCAGGATAAATACTACGTGCAGGAAACGCTGGAAAGGAGGATTATTCCGTATCTGACCACCTACTACGACACGGACGACCACCTGATGTATCTGATGCACCATAACAAGCGGGCTCGCCGCATGAAGGTGAGGGTGAGGACGTATGTGGCAAGCGAACTGACGTTTCTGGAGGTGAAGAACAAGAACAACCACGCCCGAACGAAGAAGAAGCGGATTGAGGTGCCAGGGCAGGATGACTTCAGAGGGACGGAAGGGGCACACGAACTGGTGCAACGGAAGACGGGGCTGAATCTGGACAAGTTGAACGCTGTGGTGAGAAACCAGTTTGACCGCGTGACGCTGGTGAACAAGGGCAAGACGGAGCGGCTGACCATCGACTTCAACATCGGCTTCCACAACTTCGAGACGGAGCATGACCACGGCACCGACCAACTGGTCATCATCGAACTGAAACGTGACGGCAATGTGTATTCGCCGGTGTGCAACCTGCTGAGAGACATTCACGTACACCCCACGGGCTTCTCGAAGTGCTGCATCGGCATGGCTCTGACCGACCCGGGACTGAAACAGAACAACTTCAAGCCGAAACTCCGCAATCTGGAGAAAATCAACGGACGGAAGTTTATTGACCACGAACTGTAATCAAAAACAACGAATATGACGAATTTTCCGAATCGAAGGGAAATGCCGCAAGCGGCGGCTAATGGGACGAATGACATTGGTTTTCATTGGCTACGCCGAGCTAAAGGTTCGTTGTCGCTTGCGACATTCCTCTCTTGGGATTCGTTTCATTCGTAAAATTCGTTGTTAAATACAAATTGTTAAATCGAAAACTTGTAATTATATGGATGCTATCAACGACTTTCTTGCAGTGCTGTCGAGCGACACGTGTCGTCTTCTCGACCTTTTCCTGCGACTCATCATCAACACCGTGTTCACCATCCTCATTGCCCGTGCCTTCTACTTTCCGAAGGCTCGCCGCAAGGACTTTTTCTTCACCTACATTCTGGTGGGATTCTGCATCTTCATGCTGATTCACCTGATGGGCGACGCAAAGATCAAGACGGGCATCGCCATGGGTCTGTTCGCCATCTTCTGCATCATGCGTTACAGGACGGAATCGGTGCCTATCCGTGAGATGACGTACCTGTTCCTTATCATCTCGCTGGCAGCCATCAACGGTTTGGCTTGGGCAGCCGACATCAGTCCAAAGCACCCCGAGTTTGCAGGGCCACTGCTCACCAGCATGGGCGAGTTGCTACTGACGGACTTGGTGTTTGTGGGTGGCGTGTGGATTGCCGAGGCAAACCTGTCCATCAAGGGACTTTCGTCGAAGTATGTGAAGTATGACAAGATTGACCTCATCAAGCCAGAGTGCCGTCAGGAACTGATTGCCGACCTGAAGGCTCGCACGGGTCTCGACATCACGAGCGTGTCTATCGGCTCCATCGACTTCCTGAAGGACATGGCTCTCATCAAGATTTACTACAACACGGACGAGGAGGACGAGTCTGTACAAAAAATGCCGAAGGAATATGCGTAACCATGCACCATGTACCATGTACCATGTACAATTGAGGAAACGAGGGCTGGCGTTCTTGGCAGCACTCATCCTTCAGTCTTCATTTTTCATTCTTCATTCAGCCGCTCAGAGCGATGACTTCGGATTGGACTTCTCGCTCGAAGCCGAGAAGAAACTCTGCAAGGGGGTGGACTTCTCGCTGGAAGGAGAGGCTCGCACACAGGACAACACGGGGAAGATGGAGCGTTGGACAGTGGGCGGAACCTTGGGCGTGAGGCTCTTCCAGAACGCATCGAAGACATTCAGCCTGAAGGCTTCGGCTGGATGGAAATACATGTGGAAGTATGACCTGACGGAGAGGAAGGACAAGTATGACACGGCGATGGATGGCGACGGCAATCCTGTGGCGTATTACGAGGGCTACAACGAGACGTTGGCTTCGTGGCGGCATCGCCATCGCACCAGCGTGAGTCTGGCTGCCAACTTCAAGCCCAACAAGCGATGGAGTTTCCAACTGAAGGAAACGGTTCAATACACGCACTTCTGCAAGGACTCGACCGACGTGAACAAATATCGTCTGGAGGACGAAGATGACCCCACTTCGCTCTACCTGAAGAAGACGGAGGGAAAGACCTACCGTGCGAAGGACAAGACGGTGCTCCGCTCGAAGTTGACGGCTCAGTATGATATTCGTCATTGCAAGTTCGACCCCTACGCCTCGGTGGATTACGGCTGCGGACTCAACTACTCGACCAACAAGTGGAAATTCACGGTGGGCACTGACTATAAACTGACGAAACAAAGCAAATTCAACCTGTTTTATCGCTACACGACCGAGGACGATGACGAAGACCCTAACGGCCACCTCATCGGTGTCGGTTATAGTTACAAATTCTAAAAGCACAACATGAAAAAAATCATCACTTTCGCTACCGCCCTGCTGTTTTGTGGCGGATGGGCTTGGGGTGAGGACTTCACCTTGAGTTATGTTGACAGTGACGGTGTGAAGCACACCTACTCGTGGGATGCCTCTACCCTGCAGAAAATCACCTTCACCGACGGCGAGATGAAGGTCATCACTACGGATAACGTCACCACCAACACGGTGACCATCTCCGAGATGCAGAGTCTGGAACTCTACAATGATGAGTATGCCAACGACATCCAGAAGATTGACCAACCCAACGAACAGCCAAAGGCTTGTTATGACCTGATGGGGCGTCGCCTCACCACCGAACTGGACAAACTGCCCAAAGGAATCTATATTATAGACGGTAAGAAAACCCTCATCAAGTGATAGCCCTATGAAAAAAATAGCATTACTCTTACTTTTCAGTTTCTCTTTTTTCGCCTCTAACGCCCAAACGGTGTATGTCTGTAAGGACGGCGACTATACCACTCGGAGTCTGAGCGAAGGTTACACGCTCGACCTCTCCAACCTGCCTGACTCCATCACGTTCAGCAAGCCACAAATCACTCCCGTCGTAACGATAGTCTATAACGGTACGACTGCCACGGTGAGCATTCCTACGTTTCTGAGCAATGAGGTGACGTGTAGCAGCGGCACGAGTTCGCAGGTGGTGATTGTCAACACGAACACCACGGACGAAATCACATACGACGTGAGCGGCAGCAGTTCGGCTGGTTCGCTCACCATCACGAGCGACTACAAGATGACGGTCAAGTTGAATGGGGTCTCGCTGACCTCCACCAAGGGTGAAGCCCTACGTTTCAAGTGTGGCAAGCGTATTGAACTGGAGATGGCAGACGGAACGACCAACACCTTTGCCGACACGGCTGACAATGGTGCGGCTGTGTATGCCGACGACTCCCACAAGGCTTGTATCTACACGAAGGGGCACCTCGAACTGTCGGGTGCCGGAACACTGAACGTGAGTGGCAACTATAACCATGCCATCGCATCGAAGGAGTATTTCCAAATCAAGAAGACGGTCAAGACGGTCAACATTGTGAAGGCTGCCAACGACGCCATCCATGTGGGACAATACTTCCAGATGAACGGCGGCACGCTGAACATCGACAAGAACACGGTGAGCGACGGTGTGCAGGTGGAGTATAAGACGGACGACAACGACAACATCGTCGTCGACGAAGAGAATACGGCTGGCGTCATCATTAAGGGTGGCACCCTCAACATCACGATGGACAACAGCGAGGATGCAAAGGGCATCAAGGCTGAAGGCGACATCACCATCAGCGGCGGCACTTTCACCATCAACGCCGTGGCCAATGGTTCGCGTGGCATCCAGGCGGACGGCAACGTGACCATCAGCGAGAATGACAACACTACCGCCATGACTATCGCCGCCACAGGTGGCAAGTGTACCGTAGCAGCCGACAGCGATGATCCTCACAAGTGCTGGGGCATGAAGATTGATGGCAACTTGACGGTCAACGCTGGCACCATCACCGTGACCAAAGACGGAAGCACCAGCAAGAAGGGTATCAAGGTGGGTGGCACCTACACGAAGAATGGAGGTTCGGTTTCGGCAACCATCAGCAACTAAGCATCACGGCACACAAGAAGGGAAAGCAGAGAGAAAAGCAGACTTGCGAACAGGCAGGTCTGCTTTCTTTATATATATAAAATATGTAGGCTTTATCATTCGGCAGCGAAGAGGGGCTGGAACTGAGGTGTCACCTCTTGCGGTTCGCCAAAAGTGTCGATGATACGTTCGCCCTCCTGGGTGGAGATGTCCTTGTCGTCGAAACTGTAGGAGTGACTGACCTCGTCGGTCTCGTAGTTGTACTCTTGGAAATCGACGAAGGAGTGCTTGGACTTGCTCTTCTCTATGAGAACGTACTCGGCGGAGAAGCAACCTGTTCCGCATCCTCCTGCCGCACCTATCACGCTGGGGTGGAACATGAAGTGGGTCTTGTAGTAGGTGGCGGAAAGCATCTGGGCGTCGCCATCCACGACGGAGAAGATGGCTTGGTATTCCTCATTCTCGGAGGAAAGCCAAAGTTCGGGGTTGTCATCCTCGTCGAAATCGTAGAGGGCGAACTTGGTAAATTTGGAGACCTCGCCATTGTCAAACCGCACATCATAGAGGCTACGCATCTTGTCGATGTGAGCGACGTTGACATGAGAGAAATGGGGTTTCATGCCATCCCACTTGTAGGTATGCTCGATGGAGGCGTGCCAACCCATCAGATATTCCTGCACCACGACATCCTTTCCGTGCTGAGGCAGTTGAATGTGGACGGCATCTACCGTCGCATCCGTGTAGGCAGGCTTGAAACGTGAGAGTCCATTCGGCTCTGGGGTCAGGGTCTGCTTGGTGGCATCGTAGTCGTAGAAAAGTGCGATGGGATGAGGGAAAAGCCCGTGGTAGCGGGTATAAACGACGGCAAAAAGTTTGTGGCCATTCGAGCGTTTCCACACACAAGCGGCAATGTCTTCTCCGTCGTCGCCCAACTCTTGGGCACTGACATAGCCATTGGGACGGTCAACAACAATGTCGTAGGAATCGCCATCATTGTTGGTGATGGGGCGTTTCAACAACTCCGTGGCAGGGGTGGTTGGCCACACCTTGTTGAAAGCGGTGAGGAGGGTAAGAATGTTGCCATCTTTCACGCCTGTCAAGTTCTTCTGAGCCCAACCGTCGCTCAACTGGTCGAGGGTGACGTATCGCTGTGCGGATGCCGCCATGAGCGATAGGCTCAAAACGAAAAGTGAGAATAACTTCTTCATAGGGTTTTGTTTTTAGAGTGTCGGAAATAGTTTTTGTGGTTTCGACGGCAAAGGTACATCTTTTTGTTCAATATGTCGTGCTCTTTGAGCATTTTTCGACCAAACTCCATAAGAAATGATGGATTTTTTTTCTTCTGTCTCCAATTCTCACTATCTTTGCATTCCAACTCTCAAAGAGAACGTCTATGTTTGGAAAAAGAAACACAGCCCCTATCAAACGCCTGCTCATCATCAGGTTCAGTGCCATGGGTGACGTGGCGATGACCACTCCTGTGCTGTATGCTCTGGCATCCCAACACCCAGAACTACGCATCACTGTGCTGACTCGCAACCGTCTGGTGCCGCTCTTCGAGTGGATGCCGGCAAATGTGCAGGCGAAGGGGGTTGACCTGAAGGAACATGACGGAGTGATTGGATTGGCAAAATTGTATCGCCAACTGCGAAAAGGGCATTTCGATGCGGTGGCAGACCTGCACGACGTGCTTCGGAGCAAGTATCTGTGTGCCTGTTTCAGAGCCGGCGGTACACGGGTGGTCACGGTGGACAAAGGCAGGAAGGAGAAAAAGGGGCTGACAGGCAAGGGCTCGTCGGCAACCTCTTTGACACCGATGATTGAACGATATGCCGATGTCTTTCGGAAGATGGGGCTTTCGGTTGATTTGCAGAAGAAGATGCACCTCGACTTGCGAGGCGAAAGTTATACGGACGTCTATGCGTTGACTGGCAGGAAACAGGCTGGTGACACATGGATTGGTGTGGCACCCTTTGCCGCCCATGTACAGAAAATCTATCCGCTGGAAAAGATGCACGCCGTCGTCAAGCAGTTGGCTGACAAAGGGCACAAGGTCTTCCTGTTTGGAGCAGGCGAATCGGAAACCGAAGAACTGGAAACATGGGAGCAGAAGAATGTCGTCAGCACTTGCGGAAAACTGGGTGGGCTCAAAAATGAGATGTTGCTGATGAGCCGCCTCAACCTGATGATTTCGATGGACTCTGCCAACATGCACATCGCCTCGATGCTTGGTGTGCCTGTGCTGTCTATCTGGGGAGCCACACATCCCAAGGCTGGTTTTGGCGGATATGGGCAGCACCATGACAATGCCGTGCAGCGAGACCTTCCTTGCCGCCCTTGCTCCATCTATGGAAACAAGCCTTGCCAATATGGCGACCTGAGGTGCATGGACATCAGCCCTGAGACGATTGTGGAGAAAGTTCTGAACATGTTGAAAGAATCCTAAAGCAAAAAGCATGACAAGAAAATATAGAATCATCAAGAAACTTTTGTGGGTGGTCAGCCTCCTCCCCTTCGGAGTCCTCTATGCCCTGTCTGATTTCTGTTGTTTGTTTGTCAGGCGTTTCTATCGCACCCAAGTGGTGAGGGAGAATCTGCGGACGGCTTTCCCAGAGAAATCGGAAGACGAGTTGCGAAGGATAGAGAAAAAGTTCTATCACCAATTCTGCGACAATTTTGTGGAGGACATCAAGATGCTGTCCATATCGAAAGAAGAGACGATGCGTCGCATGACCTTCAGCGGGCTGGACGAAATCAAACGCCGTCACGATGCTGGACAACCTTTGCACTTCCTCTATCTGAGCCATTTTGGCAATTGGGAGTGGATTTCTTCCATCAACTACAGTATGCAGCCGTGGGGGACATCGGCACAGATTTACCACCACATTTATAATAAAGTGATGAATCAGTTGTTCCTTGACCTGAGGGGGCAATATGGGGGTGTGAACATCGAAATGAAAGAGACCTTCCGTCGTATCCTTCAACTCCGCAAAGAGGGCAAGAACTACACCATCGGCTTCATCAGCGACCAGCAGCCCAAATGGAGCAGCATCCACCATTTCGTACCTTTCCTCAACCACGACACCGCCGTTTTCATTGGGGCAGAACATATCGCCCGCAAGGTTGATGCCTTCATGATGTACGGAAGGATGTCTCGCCCCAAGCGTGGCTATTATCATCTGGACATCATTCCGATGGAAGACCACCCTGCCACCCTGCCAGAAAACACCATGACGGACTGGTATTTCCGGCTCTTGGAAGCGGACATCAAGGAGCACCCCGAAATGTGGCTATGGACGCACAAACGCTGGAGCCGCACCAAGGAGGAGTGGCTGAAACGGCAAGAAGGAAACGAAGAAAAGGAATAAACACAATAAAAAACCGCGGCGTTCCGACGAGGAATGCTGCGGTTACTTGTCTTAGGGCATCCGAAGAATTACTTACGGAGACCAAGAGCCTTAACGATTGCACGATAGCGTTCGATGTCCTTCTTCTTAAGATAAGCGAGGAAACGACGACGCTGACCTACAAGTTTCACAAGAGAGCGGTTGGTGACATAATCCTTGTGATTAGCCTTCACGTGCTCTGTGAGGTGCTTGATACGATAAGTGAGAAGTGCAATCTGGCTCTCGCAAGAACCTGTGTCAGTGGCAGAAGCACCATACTGTGCGAAAATCTCTGCCTTCTTTGCTGAATCAAGATACATAATAATAAATAATGTGTATTTAATGAATAATATGTTATCCAACGGGTGGGTATTCTTTCAGCCGAATGGCTCACTCGTCGGAAATCGGGTGCAAAGGTAAGGAAAAAATTGTTACATTGCAAATAATTCCGTAACTTTGCAGCCGATTTTGAAGAAAACACTTATGCAAGACATCAGAAACATCGCAATTATCGCACACGTTGACCACGGAAAGACAACACTGGTTGACAAGATGCTTTTAGCAGGCAACCTCTTCCGTGAGAATCAGCAGACAGGGGACTTGATTTTGGATAACAACGAACTGGAACGAGAGCGTGGCATCACGATTCTCTCGAAAAACGTCTCTATCAATTATAAAGGCACAAAGATTAACGTGATTGACACGCCGGGACACTCTGACTTCGGCGGTGAGGTGGAGCGTGTGCTGAACATGGCAGACGGGTGCATCCTTTTGGTGGACGCATTTGAGGGTCCCATGCCACAGACGAGATTTGTGTTGCAGAAGGCATTGGAGATTGGGCTGAAGCCTGTGGTGGTGGTGAACAAAGTGGACAAGCCGAACTGCCGTCCTGAGGAAGTGTACGAGATGGTGTTCGACCTGATGTTCTCGCTGAACGCGACAGAAGACCAACTGGACTTCCCTGTGGTGTATGGTTCTGCAAAACAAGGATGGATGGGTCCTGATTACAGCAAACCCACCACGGATATCACCTACCTGCTGGATGTGATTCTGAAGACCATTCCTGCCCCTGTGCAACTGGAAGGGTCGCCTCAGATGCTGATTACGAGCCTTGACTACTCGACTTACACAGGACGTATTGCCGTGGGACGTGTGCATCGAGGCACGCTGAAAGCAGGGCAGAATATCACCATCGCCCATCGGGACGGCAGCACAGAGAAGACAAAAATCAAGGAGTTGCACACATTTGAAGGCATGGGACACCGTTCCACAGAAGAAGTCAGTTCTGGCGACATCTGTGCAGTTATCGGTCTGTCGAACTTTGAGATTGGTGACACCATCTGCGACTATGAAGAGCCAGAGGCATTGCCCACCATCTCGATTGACGAACCTACGATGTCGATGCTCTTCACCATCAACAACTCACCTTTCTTCGGCAAGGAAGGTAAATATTGTACGAGCCGCCACATCGGCGACCGCTTGTACAAGGAGTTGGAAAAGAACCTCGCCCTGAGAGTAGAGGTGAAAGAAGGCACGACTGACCAATGGATTGTCAGCGGACGAGGCGTGTTGCACCTTTCGGTACTGATTGAAACCATGCGTCGAGAAGGATATGAATTGCAAGTGGGTCAGCCGCAAGTGATTTATAAAGAGATTGACGGCGTGAGATGCGAACCGGTGGAGGAACTGACCATCAACGTGCCTGAAGAGTCTGCCAGCAAGATGATTGACATGGTGACTCGCCGCAAGGGTGACATGCTGAGCATGGAGGCTCAAGGCGACCGTGTGAACATCGAGTTTGAGATTCCATCACGTGGCATCATCGGACTTCGCACCAACGTGTTGACAGCCAGCCAGGGAGAAGCCATCATGGCACACCGCTTCAAGAGTTACCAACCCTTCAAGGGTGAAATCACTCGACGCACCAATGGCTCGCTGATTGCATTGGAAGGAGGTACGGCTTTCGCTTATGCTATCGACCACCTGCAAGACCGTGGTAAGTTCTTCATCTTCCCACAAGACACGGTGTATGCTGGACAAGTGGTTGGCGAACACGTACATGAAATTGACCTCGTCATCAATGTGACGAAAGCCAAACAATTAACCAATGTACGTGCCAGCGGAACGGACGAGAAAGCCCACATCATTCCACCCGTCGTGCTTTCGCTCGAAGAAGCCCTGGAATACATCAAAGCGGATGAGTATGTGGAAGTGACTCCAAAGAGCATGAGAATCCGCAAAATCATCCTCGACCATCTGGAAAGGAAGCGAGCCAACCGCGAAGATTAAAATTTGCAATGCTCGGAGGCTAAAACTCCATTTTTTAAGAATCTTTTTGCACAAAAGCAGGGCGTTTGTGCATTCAGAGTGCATTTTATAGCAATATTTTTGCATAATTAAAAGAAATATTCCTACCTTTGCACCCGAAACGTGTAAGAACGGACTAATAAACGAAAATAATCATTAACATTCAAAAACATTAAGATTATGTCTGAAATTGAATCAAGAGTAAAATCTATCATCGTTGAGAAACTCAACGTTGACGAAGCAGAAGTAAAGCCAGAAGCAAGTTTCACAAACGACCTCGGTGCTGACTCACTTGACACTGTAGAACTTATCATGGAGTTCGAGAAGGCTTTCGGTATCAATATTCCTGACGATCAGGCTGAAAAGATTGCTACTGTAGGCGACGCTATCGCTTACATCGAGGCTAACGCTAAGTAAATTATGGAGTTAAAAAGAGTTGTTGTAACAGGCATTGGTGCCCTCACTCCACTTGGCAACACAGCGGAGGAGTCTTGGGAGAATCTCAAGGCTGGTAAGAGCGGTGCCGGTCCTATTACTCATTTCGACGCTTCACAGTTCAAGACTCAGTTCGCATGCGAAGTGAAAGGTTTTGACTCGGCTGCTTACATCGACCGTAAGGAAAGCCGCAAGATGGACCTCTACACTCAGTATGCCCTTGCCGCTGCTAAAATGGCCATCGAAGATTCTGGTATGGACCTTGAGACAGTGGACAGGAACGAAATCGGAGTGGTGCTCGGTGTAGGTATCGGAGGTATCAAGACTTTTGAGGAAGAGGCTGGCAACTATGCCATCAACGGTCCTCAACTCGGCCCTAAGTTCAATCCGTTCTTCATTCCAAAGATGATTGCGGACATCGCTTCGGGTCATATCTCCATCCAGTATGGGTTCCGCGGACCTAACTACACAACAACTTCGGCATGTGCTTCATCTTCAAGTGCTCTTGCTGACGCATTCAACCTCATCCGCCTGGGTAAGGCAAACGCTATTGTTGCAGGTGGTGCAGAAGCAGCAATCTGGGCATCAGGTGTGGGTGGCTTCAACGCAATGAAGGCACTCTCTACTCGCAACGAGGAGCCAGAGAAGGCAAGCCGCCCATTCAGTGCGAGCCGCGACGGTTTCGTGATGGGTGAAGGTGCAGGCATTCTGATTCTTGAAGAACTTGAGCACGCCAAGGCTCGTGGTGCTAAGATTTATGCTGAGATGGTAGGTGCAGGCATGTCTGCCGATGCTTATCACATCACAGCCACTCACCCAGAGGGTCTCGGTGCCAAACTTGTGATGGAACGTGCACTCAAAGATGCAGGAATGAAGCCAGAGGACATCGACTATATCAATGTTCACGGCACATCCACTCACGTAGGCGACATCTCTGAGGCAAAAGCCATCAAGGAAGTGTTCGGAGACGCGGCTTATAGGCTCAACATCAGTTCAACAAAATCCATGACAGGTCACCTTCTTGGTGCTGCCGGTGCTGTTGAAGCGATGATTAGCGTACTCGCTGTCAAGAACGACATTGTACCTCCGACCATTAACCACGCTGAAGGAGATGAAGACCCAGAGATTGACTACAGTCTCAACTTCACATTCAACAAGGCTCAAGAGCGTCCTGTACGTGCCGCTCTCAGCAACACCTTCGGCTTCGGTGGTCACAATGCAAGTGTCATCTTTAAGAAATACCAGTAATACTGGAGTAAAGTCCCTAAGAAAAACGTTTCGAAGGGGCAAGACCTTCAGGAACTTTCCAAAAGTTTATATGGTGATTTCAGATTTATTTGATAGAATTAGGCTTCTTTTCGTCACTGAAAAGAAGCCTTTTTTACGACTCAAGTCCATCTTAGGATTCTACCCACACAACATCAGGCTATACAGATTGGCGCTGATGCACAAATCTGTTGCCTACTACGAGCGAGAAAAAGAGAAAGAGGAACGTCAAGGACGAAGCAAAACCTGCAAGGTAGAACAGACAAAGAGAAAGCCATCCCATGACGCCTTGTCCAATCATGTCAACAACGAGCGGTTGGAGTTCCTTGGAGATGCTGTGTTGGGAGCCATCGTTGCCGATATTCTCTACAAGCATTACGGCACCAAGCAAGAAGGTTTCCTGACCAACCTCCGCAGCAAAATCGTGTGTCGCAATTCGCTCAACAGGTTGGCGGTTGACCTCGGACTTGACAAACTCATTCAGCACACAGGGGCTGTGACGACAGGTCATAACAGTTTCATGAACGGAAACGCTTTCGAAGCATTCTTCGGTGCCATCTATCTCGACCGAGGCTATAACTATTGCTATCGCTTTTTGGAAGAGAAAGTATTCAAGCACTACATCGACATCGACAACATTGCCAAGCAAGAAGGAAACTTCAAGAGCGCACTCATCGAATGGTGCCAGAAGCACCAGTACCAATTTGCATTCCAGCAGAAAGAAACGCGAGACCGTCGGAATCACAATACCCCCATGTTTCATTCCAGTGTTTTGATAGAAGGCATTTCGTGTGGCACAGGAGATGGTTACAGCAAGAAAGAAAGTGACCAGAACGCTGCCAAACAAGCACTGAAACGCATCAAGCGAGAGAAAGAACTATTGAACGGCATCAGGAATGCCGCTCAGCAGAAAAAGAATCAAGCCACGCAAGAATAGGATAAAAGAAACTTAAAATCCAAAGTTCAAGACACGATTCATGTCACAAGTTTCGCTCTATTTGATAATTTATGTGTAACTTTGCATCGTAAATTACAAAATGATGAATACTACAGGGTTTCTAAACAAGATATATTTCTCAAAACGGCAGAAACAACTTGACAAGTACACGACCCATGCCAAAGACTTGCAGTTGAAGATTTTACGCCACCTTGTTCGCCAAGGAGCCAAAACCGAATGGGGCGAACAACATCATTATGACCAGATAGCCTCCTACGAGCAATTCTGTCAGAATGTGCCCGTCAACACGTATGAAGAGTTGAAAGGCTACATCCACAAGATGCGAGAAGGCAAAGAAAATGTGCTTTGGCCCGGAGTGGTACGTTGGTACGCCAAATCTTCTGGCACCACCAACGACAAGAGCAAGTTCATTCCCGTCAGTGGAGAAGGGTTGAAGAATATTCACTACCGAGGCGGCACCGATTGTGTCGTCAGTTATCTGCACATCAACCCCAACAGCAAGTTTTTCTCAGGCAAGAGCCTCATCCTTGGAGGCAGCCATTCCCCCAATCTCAACACCCCTAACAGTTTGGTCGGTGACCTCAGTGCCATCCTCATTGAGAACATCCCGACGGCAGCCAAAATCATCCGTGTTCCCAAGAAGAAAATCGCCCTGTTGAGCGACTTCGAAGAGAAACGTGACAAGATTGCCCGTGCAGCCATGGACATGAACATCACCAACCTGAGCGGTGTGCCCTCATGGATGCTCAGCGTGCTCAACCGTGTGATGGAACTGAAAGGCGTGGACAGCCTCGACCAAGTGTGGCCCAACCTCGAAGTGTTCTTCCACGGCGGCGTAGCGTTCACCCCCTATCGAGAGCAGTACAAGAACATCATCAAGTTGCCCAACATGCACTATCTGGAGACCTACAACGCCAGCGAAGGTTTCTTTGGCTTGCAGAACGACCTCCACGACCCGAACATGCTCCTGATGATTGACTACGGCATCTTCTACGAGTTCTGTCCGATGGACAATCTGGGCGACAATGGCTATCCATTGGACGAAAGCAAGATTGTGCCACTTTGGGGCATCGAGCCTGGTGTCAACTACGCCATGATTATCAGCACCAGTTGCGGACTTTGGCGTTACCTCATCGGCGACACCGTCAAGTTCTCACAGAAAGACCCCTACAAGTTCTCCATCACCGGTCGCACCAAGCACTTCATCAACGCCTTTGGTGAAGAACTCATCGTTGACAATGCCGAGAAGGGACTTCTTCAGGCATGTGTCGCCACAGGAGCACAGGTGAAGGACTACACCGCTGCCCCCATCTTCATGGACAGCAACGCCAAGTGCCGCCACCAGTGGGTCATCGACTTTGCCAAGATGCCTGGGTCTATTGAAGAGTTTGCCGCCATTCTCGACCGTTCTCTCCAAGCCATCAACTCCGACTACGAGGCAAAACGTCATAAGGACATCACCCTTCAGCCACTCGAAATCATCGTTGCCAAACCAGGTCTTTTCGACGAATGGCTCAAGAGCAAGGGCAAACTGGGTGGACAACACAAGATTCCACGCCTCAGCAACTCACGCCAATACATCGAGGAACTCATCTCCATGAACAAATGAATCGCTTCTCATCACGATTTTTCCACTACACGCTCTTAGCAGCCATCCTCATGCTGCTCATTGCGTGTGCCAACATGGGAACACCCGACGGAGGTCCCTACGACGAGACCCCTCCGAAGGTGGTACGCACATCGCCCAAGTTCGGCATGACCAACGCCAAGAGCGTGAAGAAAATCGTGATTGAGTTCGACGAAATGGTGAAGATAGAAAACGCCATGGAGAAAGTCGTCATCTCGCCGCCGCAGATTGAGCAGCCCGAGATAGAGGCGGTGGGCAAGAAGGTCAACATCACCCTGCTCGACTCCCTCAAGCCCAACATGACCTACACCATCGACTTTGCCGATGCCATTGTCGATAACAACGAAGGCAACCCCTATGGCGACTACGCCTTCACCTTCTCCACAGGCGAACGGCTCGACACCTTCCAAGTGTCGGGCAATGTGCTTGATGCCAGCAACCTCGAGCCCATCAAGGGTATGCTGGTCGGATTGTACAAAATCGGCGGAAACGAAGAAGGCGACAGCATCATCACACTCCCCGACTCCACCTTCCGCACCGTTCCTTTCGAGCGAATTTCACGCACCGACGGCAGCGGCCACTTCGTCATCAAGGGGCTCTCGCCAGGCAAATACCATGCCTTCGCCCTCAACGACCAGAACCAGAACTTCGTCTATGACCAACGTGCCGAGAAGATTGCCTTCTCCGACCGCATCCTCGAGACCTCCAGCAAGCCAGACCTTCGTCCCGACACCGTTTGGCACGACAGCATCCATTACGACTCCATCGTAATGACCCCCTACACCCACTATTTCCCCGACGACATCGTCCTGCTCGCTTTCGAGTCAGCCATCCAAGACCGCTACTTGCTCAAAAGCGAACGTCCCATCCTCCAGCAGTTCACCCTCTATTTCACCTCGCCCAGCGACACCCTACCCTTGCTCACCGGGCTCAACTTCGATGCCACCGATGCTTTCATCATCGATGCCTCGCCCAAGAAGGACACCATCAACTACTGGATTAAGGACTCCCTCATCTACAACCTCGACACCCTCGACATCCGCATAGACTTCTTTGCCACCGACACCACGGGCAACCTCGCCCTCACTTTCGACACCCTCAACCTCGAATCCAAACTCACCAAAGAGAAACTTGCCAAGCAACAGAAAGACAAGTTCGAAGAGTGGGCGAAAGAGTACAGGCAGAAAGTGAAAGACGAGAGACGTGCCGCCAAGCGAGCCGAGAAGAAAGCAGAAAAAGAGACGGAAGAAGAAAAGCCCGAACCTGTCGAGCCAGCCGAAGCCGTGTCCGAACCGACGGCCGCCGAAGCAGAGCCGCTGGATTCTGTCGCTCCGCCTGCAAACATCGAGGTAGAGCCCGAAAACACCGTCGCTCCGTCAACCCCAACAGAAGCAGAACCAGCAAAGGCATCCACCGACAAAGGCGACAAAAAGAAGAAGAAAAAGAAAGACGAAGACGAGGACATCGAGATACCCCCGATGCCCGAAGAGTTCTTGGAGTTCAAGATGAGCAACTCCCAGGCGTTAGACCCCGACAAGAACATCGACTTCGAGTTCAACGAGCCCCTCGACTCCTTCGACCTCTCCAAGATACACTTCAGCCTCAAGGTTGACTCCCTTTTCGAGCCAGCCAAGTTCCTCTTCCGGCAGGTGCCAGGCAAAATCCTCACCTACCGCCTCTATGCCGAGTGGGAGGCAGATTCCACCTATCAACTCGACATCGACACCGCTGCCTTTGTCAACATCTACGGCAAACGCAACGAGGCACAGAAGCGTACCATCAAGGTCAAGTCCCTCGACACGTACTCCACCCTTTTCGTCGTCCTGCAAGGAGCCGACCCCTCTGCCATCGTGCAACTGCTGGATGGCAGCGACAAAATCGTCAAGAGTGTCAAGGCAAAAGACGGCAAAGCCGACTTCTACTTCATCAACCCAGGCACCTACTACATGCGTCTTTTCAACGACCTCAACGGCAACGGCGAATGGGACACCGGCGACTACGACACCCATCTCCAGCCCGAAGACGTCTATTACTATCCCGATGCCCTCACCCTCAAGGCACAGTGGGAGGTCACCCAAAACTGGAACCCCACCGCTCGCCCACGAGCCAAGCAGAAGCCCGAGAAAATCACCAAGCAGAAGCCCGACAAGGCAAAGAGCACCAAGAACAAAAACGAAGAGAGGTTGAGAAACAAGAACAAAAAGTAAGACCTCTCGTGTTCTCAGATGAAACGAACAAAAGGGAGGGAAATACTTTTTGTACAGAAGATTTTGATAAAAATTTCTATTTTTGATGCAGTATTTTATCCTTCTGTACGTTTAAATAGAAAAACAAAGAATATCAAAAAGACAAAGAAAATGAAAAAATTCTTATTTACGCTTTTCTGTTTGGGAATCATTGTGGTTGGATGCAGCAATGACGAGGATACAACTCCTCAGAACTGTGAACTTCACATACCTGTACTATGTTATGAGGTTACCGACAATGAGTTTTTACTTGCAACAGTATATAACCAAACGACAAGTTTGGCATCTCGTCTGGAGTCTGTGCACCTATTGGATGCGGACGAGAATTTTATAGCCAACCGATCTGCCTATTTGGAAGGAGACAGTATATATACAGACCCTTGTTTCGTTATTACTCGCATTGATTCTTGCAACTACAATATCAAGTTCCCAGATAGGCCAGAGAATAGCACTTGTACCCGCATAGGTTTGGGTTTTGATGTTCCTGCTTCTCCCCCAAATTATTTTTATGCCATAACTTTTGAGTACAACGATGGCAGATGGAGTACACTCGACGCTGCACCGAAAGACATTTGGAACGAGTATAACGTAAATCATAAAATTTGAGACAATTAAAATACAAGAACCATCCAAGAGGTCTCTCCGTTTTCGGAAGACCTCTTTTCTTTTTTCCATACTTTCAACTTGCGTTACCTTGATGCGTATCAATTCGTGTCGAGGTATTGTAATTATATAATACCCGTGCATGAATTGATATGAGACGAGGGAACGACTTGTCACTTTTTCATATTTCGAGGGTGATGCTCAAGAATTTCTTCTCGGAGGTGGGAGGTGTCGATATGGGTATAGATTTGGGTGGTGGCAATGGATTCGTGACCCAACATCGCCTGAATGGCACGGAGATTGGCTCCACCTTCGAGCAGGGAGGTGGCAAAGGAATGGCGAAAGGTGTGGGGAGAGACGGTTTTCTTGATGCCGGCTTTCTCAACGAGTTCTTTTATCATGAGAAACACCATGACACGGGTGAGGGGTTTCTTCCGACGGGCACTGACAAAGACGTAGTCCTGATATTCGAGGGGAATGGCCAACTGGTTGCGGTCGATGAAGTAGAGTCTGATTTCATGCACCGCCTTGCTCGAGATAGGCACAAGCCGCTGTTTGGAGCCTTTGCCTTCCACCTTGATAAACTCATCGTCGAGAAACATATTGCTGATTTTCAGTCCAATCAGTTCGCTCACCCGAAGTCCGCAACTGAACAGGGTCTCGATGATGGCTTTGTTACGCTGCCCCTCGGGTTGGCTGAGGTCGATGACTGATTCGATGGCATCAATCTCTTCCACCGAAAGCACATCGGGCAGATGCTGAGGCCGCTTGGGAAACTCCAGCAGTTCGGTGGGGTTGATTTCGAGCACATCGCTCAGCACCAGAAAATGGTAGAAACTACGCACGCCCGACAGAATCCGCGAGAGCGAGATGGGGCTGATGCCGATGTCACGCATCAAGGCAGAGAAGTTGTGGAGGTCCTCCAACTGCACCGTCAGGAAGTCCCTGCCCTCATCCTGAATGAAGCGGAGGAACTTGTCGAGGTCACGCATATAGGCATCGATGGTGTTGGAGGAATATGACTTCTCCAACTTCAGATACTGGTAGTAACGACGCACCAGACGTTGCTGTTCTTTTCTGTCCATATTGCAAAGATAGGAAATAATTGATAATTGACAATTGACAATTGACAATTTATTTTGCAATTGAGCCTTTTGGGCATGAGTATATCGCCTGAAAATCGAAAAATCATTAAATCGACTCATAAATTGTAAATCGTAAATTGTAAAATCGTAAATATTCCTTACCTTTGTACCCAAAATCGCGAAGAACAATGAAAAGAACGCTTTTGATACTCCTGACACTGGTGGGAATGCTACCCGTCAGAGCACAATCGGAACATAGTTTTGAGGTGGCGAAGAACCTTGATGTCTTCAACAGCCTGTATCGCCAGTTGGACATCTTCTACGTGGACACGCTGGAGGCGGACAAACTCATCCGCATCGGCATCAACGCCATGCTGCAAGAGTTGGACCCTTACACCGTCTATTATCCCGAAGAGAAGATGAGCAGTCTGAAGATGATGACGACGGGCAAGTATGGCGGCATGGGTGCGTACATTCGCCAACGCAAGGATTCAACGGTCATCATCCAAGAACCTTTTGCCGACTCGCCGGCTGCCGAGGCAGGGCTGCATGTGGGCGATGTGCTGCTGAAGATTGACGACAAGAACCTGACAGGCCTGAACTCTACCGAGGTGAGCGAACTGCTGAGGGGTGAACCGGGCACGACCATCGTACTTCGGGTGCAGCGGCCCGGCGAGAAGAAACCTCGCGACTTCAAAATCACTCGCCGCAGCATCAAGAAAGCCCCCATCCCATTCTATGGGCTGATGGAAGATGCAGGCTACATCAACCTGATAGAATTTACCGAAGGGTGTGCCAAGGACTTGCGAAAGGCGGTCATTGCCCTGAAGGAGAAAGGTGCCAAGAGCATCATCATCGACCTGCGTGGCAACCGCGGCGGCTTGCTGAACGAGGCGGTGGACATTGTGAACCTGTTCGTGCCGAAGGACTTGCAGATTGTGGAGATGAAAGGCAAGTTGGCGGCTGTGCATCATAGTTACGTGACACAAAACGAGCCTTTGGATATGGAGATTCCACTGGTGGTGCTGGTGGACGACGACACCGCCAGTGCGTCGGAGATTGTGGCGGGTTCGCTGCAAGACCTTGACCGTGCGGTGGTCGTGGGCAGCAACACCTACGGAAAGGGGCTGGTGCAGAGTTCTCGCGAACTGCCCTACAACGGAAGCCTCAAACTGACCACGGCAAAGTATTACATCCCGTCGGGCCGCTGCATTCAGGAAATCGATTACAAGCAGAAACGTAAGGAGGCTGAAATCTATCGCGAGACGGGCAGACGTGTGTCGCTGAAGGACAGCGTGAAGAGCCAGATTTTCCACACGGCTGGCGGTCGTGAGGTGACGGAAAGCAATGGCATCAAGCCCGACGTGGAGGTGAAGCACGACACCATCGCCAATGTGGTCTTCTACATCTCCCGAGATGGTATCGACGAACTGACCGACTGGGGTACGAAGTATGTAGAGAAGCATCCAACCATCCCTGCTGTGAAGGATTTCACCATCACCGACGAGGACTATGACACATTCAAGAAGATGCTGAAAGACAGCGGCTTCAAGTATGACCAACTGAGCGAGAAGCGTCTGGAAGACCTGAAAAAGACGGCTGAGTTTGAGGGCTACTATGAGGAGGCGAAGGAGGAGTTTGAAGCCCTGGAGAAGAAACTCACCCACAACCTCGACCGCGACATGGACAAGCACCAGAAGAACATCCGCAAACTGATGGCGAACGAAGTGGTGAAACGCTACTACTACGAGGCGGGAGCGGTGGAAGAAGCCATCAAGGACGACGAGGACATCGAGAAAGCCCTCGAAGTGCTGCACAACGAAAGTGAATACAAGAAAATACTGAGCAAGTGAAACTTTTGAACCAGTGATAACATGTCTCTTCGTAACAACAAAGCCACACGGCTGAACCGCTACATGATGTTCGGCACCCTCTTCCTTGGCGTCATTGTCCTCGGATGCGTTTTTGCCTTCCTCTATCTGTCGTACAACAAGACGGACAACCCGTTTGTGCAGCAGCCCAACACAGAAGAGGAAGCCCCTGCCGTGGATAGCATCGTATTCATCGTCAACGACTCCACCCTATTGGAAGAATGAAGAATAAAAGTACACAGGTAAAAGTGAAAAATGAAAAATGAAAAATGAAAAGTGAAAAATTTGCTACCGCAACAATATGTCACCTGTTTCCGCACAAGTGCGGCAGCAAATTTTTCACTTTTCATTTTTCACTTTTACTATTTAGTTTCTCTTTTTTAGCGTCCTACGCTCAGTGTCCCACCGAGAACAAAGCCTTCAAGGCAGGGGAGAGCCTGACGTATGACCTCTATTTCAACTGGAAATTCGTGTGGGTGAAGTGTGGTGCCGCCTACTACACGATGAAGTCCACGACCTACAAGGGACAACCAGCCCTCCGCAACGACCTGCTCTTCACCAGCAACAAGCGGTGCGATGCAGTCTTCACCATGCGTGACACCCTCATCTCCTACATCACCCCACAACTCGTCCCCCTCTACTTCCGCAAAGGCTCGCTGGAAGGCAAGCACTACACCGTCGATGAGGTGTGGTACACCTATCCCAAAGGCAAGAGCCACGTCAAGCAGCACTTCCTCAATCGGCATGGTGAATGGTCGGAGCATCACCACGAATCTGACGACTGCAACTACGACATGCTTTCCATCCTATCCTTAGCACGCAACTGGAATATAACTCCCTCCCCATTACGGGGGAGGGTTGGGGAGAGGGTCTCTCTACAGGGCAAGATTGGAGAGAGGGTCTTTTTCCCCATGGCCACAGGCAAGAAAGTGGAGCGACAAACCCTCGTCTTCCGAGGTAAAAAAGACTGGAAAGCCAACGACGGCAAGAAGTACCACTGCCTCGTCTTCTCCCTTCTCGACTACGAAGAGACCCAAAAGGACAAAGAACTCCTCCGCTTCTACGTCACCGACGACCCACGCCACCTCCCCATCCGCATCGACTTCTACCTCCGCTTCGGCACCGCCAAAGCATTTTTAGCAAAATCCACAGGTATAAACAACTAAAAACACCCACAACAAGTCACACAACATTGTGTGACAAAAAAATCGTGTGGGTGAAAATGTTTGTACCTCCACCACCTCATGCTCATCATCTTTCCAGCATTTAGCCTGATTACAAATTTTAATTTGGCTTGAATACAACTTCCAATTTGGCTTGAATACACTAATTTGTATTCAAGCCAAATTGGAAGTTGTAATCAGGCTAAATATTAGATTATATTCAAGCGAAAAACGAAAGACATTGTGGGCAGGAGCAGGAAAGGACGATGGGTAGAAGGCGTTTTTCATGTTGGGACGCAGGATTTCCTAACGCACCTTGTCTGCATTCGATGAAAAAAAATGTAACATTTTCTTTTGTACTCGGACACCTTTTGTCCATACCCCCTCCTAACTTTGCAGCGATAACCTAAAAACAAGGAGGAGAGAATATGAAACCTGACTGCGATTTAACCTTTTTGGCAACTTGCCCAAACGGAGAACTACGCACCCTGTGCGACATCCTCACCCACGACAAGGATGGCGAATTGAGATTGAGCGAACAACTGAGCAATAGCAGCATCTACTTGCGATGCTATCCTCAGCACATGGCACTCATGGCAAAGGAGATGGGCGAAGAATTGAGAAAGTTCGGGAGCAACACCTTGATGACCCTCTACCGACGAGGTGAGGCAGACAGTTACAAGACCATCGTGCAACGTGTGTGCCGCAAGATGGATGTGAAGGTTTGCGACGATGACAGTACCCCTGCGATGGAACGTTCCCTGCTCCTGTCGCTCTGCGAATCCGCCACCCAAAAGATGTCAGACGAAGAACTACGCAACATGGCAACAACAGCAGGCATACCACACAAGAACCTCAATCGGCAACTCCTTATTGGCCTCCTGATGAGTGCCATCCGTAGCAACATGTGTTTGATGGCAAAACTGGCATGTTACATCACCTCACGCATTCTGCAAGTCCTTTTGGGTAGAAGTGTCATGATGATAGGGCTCGGCACTGTAGGACGATACCTTGGCACTGCCACCGGTCCCCTCGGATGGGCACTCTTGGCAGGATGGACCGTGAAAGACTTGGCATCACCCGCCTATCGGGTCATCGTCCCTGCCGTGATACAAGTGGCAGCCATGAGAGCACGTCAAACCACTTTACTCACTTAATACATTTCTTATGATGAAAGCGAAAGACATCATGCATCCCGACGATGCCAAGGCTTTGCAGATACTCAAGAAAGTGAAAGGGCTGGACGGTGTCGTGCGGTTGTTCATGGAGAATGGCTACGAGCAGTTGTTCAGAGGAGAGAACCTGGGTTGTATGCTC
This sequence comes from Bacteroidaceae bacterium, assembly GCA_017483605.1. GTDB lineage: Bacteria > Bacteroidota > Bacteroidia > Bacteroidales > Bacteroidaceae > Minthosoma. Next base: position 40,244 of record JAFUWG010000036.1, read on the forward strand.
AAGGTGAATGCCCATAACTTCCCCTCCGTATGGAAAATTTTTAGGGCTGTAGTTCGGAAGGTCGGCATTCGCGAACCCGAACTCTACATCTACAACGACCCCATCATGAATGCCTACACCTACGGAGAGACCCACACCTTCATCGCTCTCAGCAGTTCGTTGGTGGAACGGCTGAATCCAGAGGAACTGAAAAGCATCATTGCCCACGAGTGCGACCACATCCTCTGCAAGCACACACTCTACCAGACCCTTTTAGACACCATCGAAGATCTGGGATTCCTCGCTGGCATCCTCACCTACTCTGTGGCAGGTCCCCTCTATCTCGCCATGCAATACTGGAGCCGCAAGAGCGAACTCTCAGCCGACCGATGCGCCGCAGCCATCGTAGGTGAACGCACCTTCCAATCCGCCATGCTGAAACTCACCTGTGGCATCGCCGCCACAGGAGGTGACCCTTACCAACTCGTCCGTCAAGCCCAAGAGTACCACCGCATGGAAAACTCCTCATGGTGGAACCGCATCCAACAAAACTGCCGCATCGCCCTCTACACCCATCCCCAAATGTGCGAACGTGCATGGGAAATAGACCGGTGGAAAGAATCGTGGCAATACAGAAGATTACGTCAGTCATAAAATAAAAGCAGTTCGTTATGCACAAAAAAGAGAAGAAAAATTTTGTTGCTTTTAGAAAAGTCACTATATTTGCCATCGGAAACATAGCCGATGGGAGCAACGATGCTCTTCTTGGCACATTGTGTGACAGGCTGGCAAACTTTGACCTAGTTAAATCTGGAAAATTTACACTGAGGTGTCAAAAACTGTTTAGTCAAGTCAGTCATGTTCCTTTCGAGGGACACGGACTGCTTTTCTATCATTTGTTGACACCAGGTATTTTCCAGAACCTTACTAGGACAAGTGTAGCGAAAGTTAGGGCGTGCCCTTTTTTCGTCATAGTCAAAAGAAAAAACATATTATGACTCTTTAATTAAAACCAAAAGACCTTTATGGATACCACAACGAAACCTTTGCAAGAATTTGAATCATCAATTGAAGGGATTACTCTTCAACAAATTGACAACTTCGACTTATATTTGTCAGAGCAAGAGGAAAAAGATTTGCAGGAGATAGATAAGTTATTCAGCGAAACGCCCCCCAAAAATCTTGCCTCTGAAATTTGGAGTACAATTAAAACTGCGGCACTTGATTCTGTAGAACAAATCATAGGCTTGGATGACAGAGGCGATTGGCGGTCAGAACAAGGAGCCGTTGTCACAACCCCTTTGAACTTTAGAGCAGGGGTTGTTGCAACGGAGAACGACAGAAAACGATACGAAATGTGGAAACAACGTGTAGAGGAGAAAATAGAAACCCCAAAGCAATTTAGAGAAAGAGTCATTAACCCAGATTTTCAAAAGACCCGAGATGCTTATAAAAAAAGCCTGCAACGTCCTGATGGTTCTTATGAGAATGCCTATAATGGGAAACCTCTTTATGACCGTGATAACCCCAAAGCATATTATGCTCCAGACTCAAGTGGGGATATGACGCTTAATACAAAAGCCACGGTAGATGTTGACCATATCAATTCTGTAAAGAAACTAGTAAAAGATGACAAAGTTGCTCTATATAGTTTGTCTGACAAAGAGGGGTTTGAACAGGATATAAAAACAATTGCAAATGATGAACGCAACCTTGCTATAACTGATGCACATGGGAACCGTTCCATAAAAGACAAAGACACTTACGAACAAGCCAAAAATAACCCAGATTTAGAATGGGATGCAGACAGAGTGAAACAGGTCCAAAATAAAGCAAACAACGCAAAAAACAAACATCTCTTACAAAACGCATGGAAGGAGAAAGGTTTAGATTTGGCAAAGGGGGTAGGTAAATCCACTTTAGCAGCAACAGGAAAAATGCTTGTGGGGAAAACTATCAAGATTACCATAAATGAGACATATTTAGAATTTACAAAACCTGCAAATACTTTAACCGAAGCAGACAGTTATTTGGAAAGAGCCAAACGCCTAATAAAAAAAATTCTTGCTCGTGCAAAGCGAGAATTATGGGATTCATGGCACGGCATCGCTATATATGCAGGACAAAATGCTTTAGCAGAAATCACCAACCTCATTATTAACTATTTTCTATCAACAGTTAAAAATCTATTCAAACTCATACGATGTATGATTGGTTCTATTTTGAAAGCCATCAAAATGATTTTCGACTCATCAAGACCATGGGAAGAGAGACTTTTTGAAGCCATCAAAATCATCTCTGGGGGAATTGTTTTAGCAGCAGGAGTGGAACTTAACGAACTTTTGGACAAGGCGATTTCCACAAATATACCATTCCTAGCCCCTATCTCCACAGAGATTTCTGCTGTCATTTCAGGATTAGTGAGCAGTATTTTGTCCGCATTAGTTTTACTCGCTTTTGATAACATCAAAGGAGAACTCTTTGCAGAATCGCCTTACGACCAACTTCATTTTCTTAACAGAAAGATATTGTGTACAACATCGGCGCGCATTAGTTTGGCGGCACTCAGAACCGATATGATGATGAGAGATACGTATGATTTTATGGGTCATGCTTTTTATCAGATTGGCACCACTCGAACAAACATCATACATCAGCATGAGATTGGCAAACAACTTGACAATGAGATTGCCAGCGAGACTGAGAAACTAAAAGATCGCAACAGAAGGTTAGGTGCATTAGCCGACGAATTTATCAATGATGACAATTTTTAATCTATTCCTTGATTATTAACACTCTATAAACACAATGGAAAATCAACAAAAAACTCATGGCACAATCGTTGCCGCTAATCCACAAAAAGAAATCTTGCCTATCACACAAAATGTTTTTAAAGAATTAACAGACATATCTACAAAAATAGGACAAGACAAGGAAGACATTCTGAAACAACTAGAACAAATCAGAAACCTAAAAAAGCCTATTGATATAAAACGACATTGGTATGGAACGGATAAAGAAAGCATTAAAAAAGCAATAGGGGGAGTTTCTTCTGATATTCGGGATTTTGCAGGTGCGTGTGAGAAAGCCTTTATCTCTCAAAGTGACAACATGTCCAATATTCTTAGACTTCTGATGTGGATTACAAATGTTGAGGTTGATTTATACAAACTCATAGACAATCAATCTGTTGAAGGAAATGAATTTAAGAATCTTATTAGAGACTGGTGTAAAGAGCATGGTATCAAGGATGAGGAAATAGAGAAGTTGCTAAACTCTTCAGTACAACGTGCCTATACTCTTAGAGATAGAATTGAGAACTTGAGGAATGACTGCAATCTTAAAATTGGACAGAACAGCAAAGATTTGGAAGAAATAAAGCAGTATTTGTCCAATTATGACCATGTGATTCAAGAAAAAGTTGCAGAAGTGAAACGTCTTTTGAATGAAGAAGTTGAAGAACATAAAGCAGGACTAAATGACGAATTTCGTAAGAAACAAGAAGAATTCTCTGAACTTCATAATCAGTTAGAAAGAAAAATCTCCGAGAATCGCAATGAAATAGATGCCACATTTAAAAAAATTGTTGAACAAAAGGAGGATTTAAGGCAACAACATGAAACACAAAAAGAACTTTTATCCTCTATCATAGAAGACCATCGTGCTGCTATAGAAACCAAGAATCAAGAGTTCTCACAAAACATCGAAAAACTAAGAGAATCTTGTCACTCTGATTTTTCCAATCAAAAAGATGCATTGCAAGGATGTATCACCATCTTTGAAAATCGACTTCAAGAGTTCTGCGAACAACAAGAAAACGCATCCAGCAAACAGAAAGAAGAACTATGCAATCTACAAAAAAACATTAAGCGGTGGATTGTATGGGGTGGCATTGCCATTATTGGCATATCAAGTGTTGCATGCACAATAATAAATATTGTACTATAACCTCCATAGACTCACGTTTTTCATATTGTATGATGCATCTATAGACAAGAGAAGAGGTGAATACTGCAACGTCTGAATTTTGCTTTTATGTCGAAACTAAAGAAATGCCTATACCTCATCAATCTGCTGGAGCGGAGAGGGGCAATGAGTCTGAAGGAAATCAACGAGTGTTTTCGGCATTCGAATTTGTATGATGGGGAGATTCTGCCGAGAACTTTTGCGAGGTATAAAGAGTATATCGCCGAAACCTTCCCTTGCTATGTGGAGTTTAACGCAAGAACGGGGAAGTATGAGTTGGTGCGTGATGGAGAACTGGATGGAGAGGCGGAGGCACTGTACAACTACTTGCTGTCGGCTTACCACATAGAGGGCATGTCGGAACTGGCTTTGAAGCACCGTGACAAAATCATGCTGATGGATGCTCCGAACGGGGTGGAGAATGTGCAGATGGTGCTGGAGGCGATTGACCAAAAGAAGGGATTGGAGTGTGACTATTGGTCGTATAACAAGAAATCGAAGAAGCATCTGACTATCATTCCTTACTTCTTGCGGACTTGGGAACAGCGATGGTATCTGGTGGCTGAGCCTTTGAATCACCACCATGGACAATCGGTGTTTGCCTTGGAACGAATGTACAGCATGTGGTTGACGGAGGAGAAGATGTTGCCATCGAAGAACATCCATGTGGAGGAGTATTTCGAGGGGTGTTTCGGCATTAACCACAGCGACGAGCCGAAACCTGAGAGAATACGAATCAAGGTGTATGACACACAAGTGGAGTATGTACGTGCCTTACCCATCCACGAATCACAAAGGGAGGTGGAAACGACCAAGGAGTGGAGCCTTTTTGAGTATCGAGTGGAACCTTGCTATAACTTCTACCAACAACTACTTTGGCATCGCGAGAAACTGGAAGTCGTGGAGCCTCAACACGTCAGGGACGAAATGCGTGGCATTGTGGAAAAGATGCTGAAAGCGTATTCATAATAAAAAATGTCTCCAATATTTGGTAAAGTCAAAAAAAATGACGTAATTTGCGCTTCATAAAAAGCGAAGCGTAAAATATGAAAGATTTGAACAACCCCTTTGTAACATACGGCTATAAGGGTGCAGCCTACTTTTGTGACCGTGATATTGAGACCGAAAAAGTAATGACTGGCCTCTATAATGAACGTAACATCACACTGATTGCCCCTCGCCGAATAGGGAAAACAGGACTCATCCACCACGTTTTCACGAAAATTAAAACGGACCAACCCGAGGTTCGTTGTTTCTACATTGACATCTTTGCGACAAAAACGTTAGAGCAGTTCATACAATTATTAGCCCGCAATATTGTTGGGAAACTGGATTCTCCCACACAAGCCACGCTGCGAAAAGTTTCTGAATTTTTCAGCAGTTTCCGCCCAACCATGACCTTTGACCCGCAAACGGGCATACCCACATTTTCATTAGATATTGTCGCAAATCAAGAAGAACAGTCGTTGCGACGCATCTTCGAATATCTACAGCAATCGGGAAAAAGGTGTTACATAGCCATTGACGAATTCCAACGCATCACGGAATACACAGAAACCAACACAGAGGCACTACTGCGTTCTTACATCCAATTTCTTCCCAATGTCTATTTCATCTTTGCAGGCAGTCAACACCATTTAATGACAGATATGTTCTTATCTGCCAAACGCCCTTTCTACCAGAGTTCTCAAATGGTCTTGCTCAAGGAAATCGAAGAACCTGTTTATTACCAGTTCGCTGCTCATTTCTTTAAGGCGACGCAGACAGCCCTTTCCTGCGAGGTTTTCCAACGACTTTATCAACAACTGGAAGGTCAGACATGGTATCTGCAAGCCACCCTCAACCGCCTATACTCCTACCACTTAAAAGAAATTAGCGAGGAAAACATCTGTCAAGCCATTGAGGAACTCATTGATGAGCAGGAGGTGGCTTTTGAAAATTATTACGCATCGCTTACTTCCAACCAGTGTGCCCTCCTTTTGGCTATTGCAAAAGAAATGGGTGTCAAGTCACCTATGGCACGTTCTTTCATTCAGAAGTACCGCCTTCCAGCATTAAGCAGTGTAAAAACAGCCTTGAATGCCTTGCAAGAACGTCAACTCATCTACCAATATCAAGGTGCTTACATTGTCTATGACCGCTTTTTCTCCATGTGGTTGAGAAAACGAGTTGCAAGTTAAAAAGTGGAGTGTCGGACTTTTTTTCCTTACCCCATCAGATGAAACTTCTTCCTTGGATTTATCATAGAGGCGAGCCATTCGGAACAATCCGAATGGCTCGCCTCCTATAGAGAATTTATTTTCAAGTAAAACCGATATTGTTCGCCTTCCGCTTATTCGAAAAAGGCACTCGGTCTTTTTCTTTAAGCATCATACTCCTTGGGAGAAGTTCTTGGGTGCTTTGCCCCAAGAAGTCAGGAGTCATACTCCTGCCAAGACTTGATTTGCAGGTCTTCCATGCCTTTCTCGCAGAAGGCTTCGATGAAGGCGGAGGCGAGGCGGGCATTGGTGATAAGCGGAATGTTGTGGTCGATGGCGGCACGACGGATGCGGTAGCCGTTGGTGAGTTCGCGTTTGGTGTGGTTCTTGGGGATGTTCACCACGAGGTCGAACTTATGGTCGGCAATCATCTGCATCACGTTGGGCTTGTCGCTGCCTTCCTCGTCGGGCCATGCTACGGCAGTGGCAGGGGCACCGTTGTCATTGAGGAACTTGGCTGTGCCTTCGCTGGCGTAGATGGCATAACCGTTCTTCACCAGAGCACGGGCAGCATCGAGCATCGCCACTTTCTCCTTGGTCTCACCAGAAGAAATCATGATGGCTTTGTCCTTGGATGGAATCTTGTAACCTGTGGCAATCATGGAGTTGAGAAGGGCTTCTTCGTAGGTGTCGCCCATGCAACCCACTTCACCCGTACTGCTCATATCGACACCCAAGACAGGGTCGGCGTTCTGCAAACGTGCGAAAGAGAACTGGCTTGCCTTCACACCCATGCGGTCGATGTCGAACTCGCTCTTGTCGGGCTTTGAGTATGGAGCATCGAGCATGATGCGTGTAGCGGTCTCGATGAAGTTACGCTTGAGCACCTTGCTGACGAATGGGAAGGAACGAGAGGCACGAAGGTTACACTCGATGACCTTCACATCGCGACCCTTTGCCAAATACTGGATGTTGAATGGGCCCGAGATGTTCAGTTCCTTCGCAATGGCACGGCTAATCTTCTTAATCTGACGGATGGTGGCAAAACTGATTTGCTGGGCAGGGAACACCATCGTGGCGTCGCCTGAGTGAACACCAGCAAACTCAACGTGCTCGGAGATAGCATATTCCACCACCTCGCCGTTCTGAGCCACAGCATCAAATTCCACCTCGTTGGTCTCCTGCATGAACTGTGAAATCACCACAGGATATTCCTTGCTGACCTCGCTTGCCATCTGGAGGAAACGCTCCAGTTCTTCGTAGTCGTAGCAGACGTTCATGGCAGCACCCGAGAGCACGTAGGAAGGACGCACCAGCACAGGGAAGCCGACACGCTCCACGAATGCCTTCACGTCGTCCATCGAGGTGAGCGCACTCCACTGAGGCTGGTCGATGCCGAGTTGGTCGAGCATGGCAGAGAACTTGTTGCGGTTCTCGGCACGGTCGATGCTGATTGGGCTGGTGCCGAGGATTGGCACGCTCTGGCGATAGAGTTTCATTGCCAGATTGTTTGGAATCTGACCACCCACAGAGACGATGACACCACGAGGATTCTCCAAGTCAATCACATCCAGCACACGCTCGAAGGAGAGTTCGTCGAAGTAGAGGCGGTCGCACATATCGTAGTCGGTCGAAACGGTCTCGGGGTTATAGTTAATCATGATGCTCTTATAGCCGAGTTTGCGAGCCGTGGTGATGGCATTGACCGAACACCAGTCGAACTCCACGGAAGAGCCGATGCGGTAAGCACCCGAACCGAGCACAATGACCGATTTCTCATTATTATAATAGTTCACATCGTAACCTTCCACGGCATACGTCATGTAGAGGTAGTTGGTCAAATCGGGATGCTCGCTTGCCACCGTCGGGATACGCTTCACGGCTGGCAGGATGCCCAACTTCTTACGGTAGGCACGCACGGCAAGGTTCTCCTTCTCCATGTTGCCAGCCGTCTGCTTCAGCACGAAACGGGCAATCTGGAAGTCAGAGAAGCCATAAATCTTTGCCTGACGCAGCACGTCGGCAGGAACATCCTCGATGGCGTTGTACTGCTCCAGTTTGTGCTTATAGTCAACGATGTTCTTCAGTCGTTCGATGAACCAAGGGTCAATCTTGGTCAATTCATAGATGCGGTCAATCGTGTAGCCCTCTTCCAACGCCTGAGCAATGGCGAAGATGCGGAGGTCGGTGGGGTTTGCCAACTCCTCGTCGAGATTGTCAAACTTCGTGTGGTCGTTGCCCACAAAGCCGTGCATACCCTGACCAATCATGCGGAGACCCTTCTGAATCAGTTCCTCGAAGGTGCGGCCAATGGACATGATTTCGCCCACCGACTTCATGCTGGAGCCAATCTTGCGGCTCACACCCACAAACTTCGTCAAGTCCCAGCGAGGAATCTTGCAAATGAGGTAATCGAGCGATGGAGCCACGTATGCCGAGTTCGTCGTGCCCATCTCGCCAATCTGGTCGAGGGTGTAACCGAGGGCAATCTTGGCAGCCACGAAAGCGAGCGGATAGCCCGTTGCCTTCGATGCCAAAGCAGAAGAACGAGAGAGACGTGCATTGATTTCGATGATGCGGTAGTCGTTCGTCTCGGCGTTGAATGCAAACTGGATGTTGCACTCGCCCACAATGTTGAGGTGACGCACACAACGGATGGTGATGTCTTGCAGCATCTTCACCTGCTCCTCCGTGAGTGAGCAGGTAGGAGCCACCACGATGGATTCGCCCGTGTGGATGCCCAGCGGGTCGAAGTTCTCCATCGAAGCCACCGTGAAGCAGTGGTCGTTGGCATCGCGGATGCACTCAAACTCTATCTCTTTCCAGCCCTTCAGACTCTCCTCCACCAGCACCTGTGGGGCAAACGTGAAGGCAGACTCTGCAATCTTGATGAAGGTCTCTTCGTCAGGACACACACCCGAACCGAGACCGCCCAGTGCGTAGGCAGAACGAATCATGATGGGGTAGCCGATGCGACGAGCCGTGGCAATGGCATCCTCCATCGTCTCACAAGCCTGGCTCACAGGCACTTTCAGGTTCACCTTGCCCAGTTCCTTCACGAAGAGGTCGCGGTCCTCGGTGTTCATAATCGCCTCCACACTCGTGCCCAGCACTTCCACGCCATACTCCTTCAGGATGCCCTTCTGGAACAGTTCTGTGCCGCAGTTCAAGGCTGTCTGTCCGCCAAACGCCAGCAGGATGCCGTCGGGACGCTCCTTCTTGATGATTTCGGTTACAAAAAAGGTATTGACGGGCAAAAAGTAAACTTTGTCTGCAATACCTTCACTTGTTTGAATCGTTGCCACGTTCGGATTCACGAGCACCGAACGAATACCCTCTTCTCTGAGGGCCTTGAGCGCCTGACTACCCGAGTAGTCGAACTCGCCAGCCTGTCCAATCTTCAGGGCACCAGAGCCCAGAACAAGCACCTTCTTCAACTGTTTCTTCATTATAAATACAAATATGTGTTAGTGATTTCCGCAAATTTCTGTGCAAAGTTACGACAAAAAAGTGAAAACAGAAAAAGGAAAAGTGAAAAATTTTGAGAAATAAGCCTACCCTTTTGCCGGTGCAGGGGCTACCCCTTCACCGACACAAGGATATGCCAGAATGGCACGCTCCGAACCCCCAAAAGTGGTCTGAGTCACACCACCGAAGCGGTGTGACTCAGACCGCCGAGGTGGTGTGACTCAGACCACCTGAGAGGATACGAGGTGCGTCAATTTGTCATATCGCCGTATCGATGGAGAGGCTTTTGGGGAACAGTCACTCCCCCCAACGCTTGGGCTGGTGGATTTCCTTGATGCTCTTGATGCGGAGCCGATCTGTACTATGACTCATGTAAACGTTCCAACCATAGCCTTTGTCACTATCGTGGTGCTCAAAGTTGCGAAACCAAATTCCTGCCTTCCCTAGGGCTTCCCATTCACGATTATGCCACTCATCATATATTTGTGTCTGCGTGCTGCCTCCTGGAGCCAGTTCTGCACCACCTGAATTTGCAATACCCGTCTGGTTCCCATCATAACCACATTTCATTCGAACAGCACGAATGGGGTGATTGGAGTCTTTCGCTTCCTTGAAATAGCGAATATAGACATACCTGTCTTCCGCATCCTTCCATTTTATACCTGTTTTAGCACTTTCGCCTCTGCGAATATAATCATCATGAAACTCACCACGGTCTTCCGTGAAATGAACATTCTCGATTCCCGGTGTCTCATTGATAGGTGCCAAAGCATAATACCAATATTGGTTCTTATCCACATTGTCGTCGTTGATATAAGTTTTCGTCTTCAGTGCTTTAGGCTGTCCAGTCTCAAAGGCATAGCCTCTGTCAACAGGAGCATAGTCGTTTGCCATCATGGGGTAGTAGATACGCTTCACGCCAAAGGGGTCGCTGCGGACGATGGGCTTGGGCTCGCCTGCCGGATGGCCAGTCTTCGGGTCGGCGTCGGTGGAGACCATCATCAAGTCTGCCAGCACGTATTCCTGATCTGCCCAGTCCTGCGCCAGCGAGTTGAGGTAGTCCTGCCGGGCTTCGGCCAATTTCTTGGCGTTGGCTTCCATACGGTTGACAAGGATAGAGTCACGGTGGGTAAGACCCTCTAAAGCGAACATCGCCTTATAGCCAGTGGAGAGGTTCTCTGCCATCTTGTGCAGCGGATAGAGCGTGCCGCCCTGGTTGTTGGTCTCAGTGCTCGTCTCTTGGGTGTTAGAGTGGGCACTGTAACTGACAAGTGCCCAGTTGTCGTTGTTGTCGAAGCCGCTCATCCATGCTGCATCGGTAGAGCCATTGCCGCCGCCCCACCTGAAGTCGAGCGAGAAGGCCTTGGATGCTTCATGATACTCTGAGTCTTCGGAGCCAATGTCAAAAGCAAAGTTGCCGCCAACCTTAGACGCCGCCTCGCTTTTGAACTTCCAGAGCAGAACCTGTGCCGTGGTGGCAGAGTCTGCCTTGGGAGCAGCATTATCTCCGAGTTTGGTGTGCAGTCCCAGGTCCAAGCCGGCATCCCATCCGGTCGTACTGCCGCAAGCGTTCTCCTGACGTCCGTAGATGTAGGTGTAGAGTCCACCGAACGTTCCTTCTTGTATCATGTCGGTTCCCCAGTAGTCATAGACGGCCTCTGCATTCATGTTACTATTGAGAATGTGGTCCCAAAAAGTGATGTTGGTAAGCATGGCAAGCACCCTGAAGTGGTGGCTGAGCATAATGGATGAGTTCAACCCGTTGTCTTCAAACTTCCGCATGTCGAACTGCACCGTTGCCTTCTCTATGCGCCGCATGGCCAGCATGTATTCGTAGGCCGAACTGGAGAACTCCGTCTTGTGGTATCCAAAGTCGAAGGCACCATTAAACAGCATCTTGCCTAAAGGAAAGAGCCATGAGAGTCCGATGTTCAGATTGAACGAATTGGTCACCTCGTCCATGCTCTGGTTGTCGTAGGCAAAGTCAACAATGCGCGAGTTGGAGGTGTTGGCTGCCAGATAGTCTGTCTCGTTGTAGGTCAGTCGCGGGAAGTCTGGGTCTGTCATTCCGGTGACATTCTTCAGTCGGGGCATATCGAGAAGTATTTGCTCCTGATGGTTCAACTCGTTGGTGGGCAGGGTTGTGCGGCCAATGATGTCGCTGTAGTTGCTGGTCACTCCGCCTCCAGCACGAGTGGATGCCTCATCTGTCCGTTTGTAAATGATGACGACAGCGTTACGTGCCTCGTCGGAACGCTTCTTGGGCATGACACGCACGCGAAGGGCCTCGATGGTGCCAGCCTTGGGCTCTTTCTTCTGGTAAGGTACAAGCACCCGCTCGCCTTGGCGTTTCTCCACACGCACACCATAGTAGTCGCTGCGGTCGTAAACATGAAGGTCAACATCGCTTAGCGAGGCGAGAGGCATTTCGTATTGGTCAAGGCTGTCTGCATCCAATGCATAAACCAGCCTACCCTTCAGTACGTCCTGTTCGCCCTCAACGATGACAGGTGCAGAGGGGTCGAACGAATCGTCGTCGTTTGAGCAGTTCGCAAATAGCGGACTAAACAATACTGCCAACATCATTGGCAGCCATGCGGTAAGGTCTTTTACGTTTTTCATCTTGATAAGTAATTAGGTTTTTGTTAGTGATGTTGTTGCGAAGATATAAAAAAGCGGCGGCTCCCCGAAAGGAACCGCCGCCGTGTGGGTAACATTTTGGCTAAACCATGGTAACAATTTGGCTACGATATTCCGAAGGTGTCATTCCATACGCCTCTTTAAACACACGATTAAAGGTCACCTTACTGGTGTAGCCACAATCCTCCATAATGGCATGAAGGGTGTAGTTGGGATGCTGGCGCATCAGTTCGACGGCGTATTTCATGCGTTTCTTGTTCAGGTAGCCGGCAAGGTTTGGGCAACCACTCTGCTCGGCTATGATGCGGCTGAACGTGGTGCGGTCAACGCCCATCATACGGCAGAGGTCGTCACGAGATAAGCCAACTTGGGTGTATAGTTTTCGGCTTTCTACCTGCTCGTTGAAGTTTCGGAAACGGACGGCATCATTATTCTCATTGTCATCCGAAACAAGGTTTACGCTCGGGAGGGGTGCGGTGTATGTCCGTTCATACAGTTCATAGTACGTCCAATAAGCAAAAAAGAGAGCCACACATACCTGATGGATATAGTGGAACACCAACAGGTGGAATAACGAGAAAGCAGAAACCAACGTCAGAAGCATCAAAGCACCAAGAATATAGGAGCGTACCCACAGGCTGCTGACACCCGTTTTGCGGATGTTGACCTGCACGAACAGCAGCACCAAACTATACACTACAATAAAGGGATACTGGAAGGCACGAAACCACACGTTGGGTTCCGCAATGTGCAGACAGACATCCTCGAAAGAATAGAGGATGCGATAAGACGGGATGCTATAGAAAACAGCCATCATCAAGAAACCTGGCAAAAGGAATCCTAACACGCCTTTCCACGACTTGAACCACTCGGGTTTCACCACCGACACACCATAAGCCAACAGCAGAAGCGTGGATAGCAATCCATACTTGGTTGATGCAGGTGACAATGCTTCATGATACAGATGGGCTGTAGGCGAAAACAGTATCTGCACGTACTTCAGCAGCGAGGTGATGACACAATGGGCAGCCCCCAAGGCCAACATCAGACGGGAGTTGTCTGGCATTTTCTTACGCTTGTACCATAACAAAATGGCACAAGCCAAACAGACCACTAACTCTATGGTCGAAACGATGAGGGTAATCAATGTTGTAGTTAGTGCTGAGTATTCCATATCACACCTTCTTCGGCTGTTTCTTCATGCTGAATATAAATATGTGTCGGTGATTTCCACAAATTTCCATACAAAGTTACGAATAAAAAACAAAAAAAACTTATCTTTGCACCAATAATTCACAAAACGAAATGACGATGAAAGGATTTATCACCACTTTGTTGCTGATATTGTGTACAATTGTTCGTGCACAAACAGCAGACGCTCTTTACGATGAGGGCAAGAAACTGTATGACCAAAAGAAGTATGAATTGGCCTTGAAGAAACTCCTTCCTGCCGCTCAGAAAGGGCACAAGAAGGCACAGTACCGTGTCGGTCGTTGCTACGACAAGGGACACGGCGTGGCAGAAGACAACCAAAAAGCCTATCAGTGGTATCTGAAAGGTGCCCAGCAAGGGCACGGCAAGTCTCAATACCAATTGGCAAAGTGCTACATGAAAGGTAAGGGAGTTGCCAAAGACACCGCCAAGGCAAAGGCATGGATACTTAAGGCCGTGAAGACTTCCGGGGGGAAAGAAAAACTGGACGAGGACGTTGCTGAAGGCGACAAGACCGCGATTGCACTCAAGAAACTGATTAAGTGAAAAGTGAAGAGTGAAAAATATAAGTGAAAAGTGAAGAGTGAAAAATATAAGTGAAAAGTGAAGAGTGAAGAGTGAAAAATCTAAGTTACCTGCCATCCGGATTGTTAGTCATTGGCAAAAGTAACTTAGATTTTTCACTCTTCACTCTTCACTTTTCACTTTCAATTATGCACCAAGGTGCCGATGTCCTCACCCTCCATCACCTTTTTCAAGTTGCCGAGGACGTCCATGTTGAAGACATAAATGGGCAGGTTGTTTTCCATGCACATGGCGGTGGCTGAGATGTCCATCACCTTCAAGCCCCGTGCAATCACATCTGCGTAGGTAATATCGTGATACTTCGTGGCAGTCGGGTCTTTCTCGGGGTCTGCCGTATAGACACCATCCACACGGGTGCCTTTCAGCATCACGTCTGCCTCGATCTCGATGCCATGCAGGGAAGAGCCTGTGTCTGTCGTGAAGTAGGGAGAGCCTGTGCCAGCACCCATGATGACCACTTCGCCTGCCTCCAGAGCCTCAATCGCCTTCCACTTATTGTAGAACTCGCCAATCGGCTCCATACGGATGGCGGTGAGCACACGATTTTTCTGGCCAATCGCACCCAACGCACTCGACAACGCCAACGAGTTGATGACCGTGGCACACATGCCCATCTGGTCGCCCTTCACGCGGTCGAAGCCCTTGCCTGCTCCGCTCAATCCGCGGAAGATATTACCGCCACCGATGACAATGCCAATCTGTACTCCCATCTCTGCAATCTCTTTGATTTGCTGGGCATACTGGTTCAGTCGTTCCACATTGATGCCCTGCTTCTGCTCTCCTGCCAAACTCTCACCCGAAAGTTTGAGAAGAATACGTTTGAATTTTGCCATAACTTTCTATTTTTAACATTTTTGTACTGCAAAGGTACACAAAAATTGGCATCTAATATTTCTATCTCCCATTTTTTCTATAATTTTGTATTCCAAAAATCAAAAATCCAATGAAGAATATAACGATTCCATCCGAAAACGGAGAGTTAAGCCTAACGGTGACAGGTCGAAGCAATGATTCGTGGTATGACGTGGAAGTTCACGCACAGGTGCAAAGGTTTGAAGCACGACATGGCATCTGCCTGATGAACGATGATTTTGTGTGGTTGTATGACAAACTTGTCACCCTACAAAACGAAAGGGAGGCATACTTGAAAAATGAGCCGACAAAGAAGGCTGTCTTTGAAGCCACCGAAGAGGAGTTGGGCATAACGGTTTATTATTCAACAGAAGAACTCGGAAAAATTGTCTGGGAATGTTGCATACAATCCATGTACACAGGCACCAGTCTCACGTTCTCTCTGAAAACATACCTTGATGATTTGGACGTTATTATTTCACAAGTCAAGGACGTGATTGACCACCTATCATGAAAGGGAGCCATTCCACCTGCTGGCGATTTCTGTTTCAACTTCAAGACAGGACAGGCAGACCAGTTCAGTGACGGCGAAAGATAGGACAAAATTGCACGCTCGAAGCCTCAAAGGTGGTCTGAGTCACACCACCGAGGCGGTCTGAGTCACACCACTTGGGCGGTGTGACTCAGACCACTTTTGAGGTATCGAGCGTGTCCTTTTTATGGTAAAACAATATTGTTCAACGGGGATTGCCGTTTTTGCCGGTCACGACATCAGCGACCGAACTTCTGCCGCTTCCACTCCGACCAAGGTACGGAGTAGCCGTTCTGCTTGTTGTCCTGCACGTAGGCATAGAGCAACGGAACAAGGTAACTCGTTTCGGTGAAGAGGCTTACACGCCACTTCTGCTCACCTGGGCGTTTGCCCTGATAGAACAGGCTGGTGCCGCCAAGTTGTGTCTGACGATAAAGAATGTCCTTCATCGGAAGGTCGGGATTACGCAACATATCGAAGAACGACATCCAGAGCGTGGTGCGACCACGACCTGCCTGACAATGCATGTGTACCCACGCACGTTCGGGCAGCGAACGGTAGATGTCGAGGAACTGGTCGATGACATAGTCGCAAGGGAACACGTGGTCGAGTGCGGCAAGACGCAGGTAATTCAGTCCGTAACGCTCCACCATCTCTTTCTCCGTCCATGCACTATCTACATCGACAAGAAGATTCTGAGCGTTGGTCATGACATAGTTGTTTGAACCGCTGATATTGCCCACCACGATGCGTTGTCCCTTGAGCGAGTGGAAAATCGAATCCTCTTCACGCAAGATGTCCTCACGACGGCGACCGATATTGGACCAATTGATATAGCCATACCACGACACGTGGTTACCATTCACATATCCGTGTGTCTCCTGACGCAAGTCGAGGATGTAGATGGGCATATCGCCTGCATGTTCCTTCAGCCAAGGGAGGACAACCTGCATATCCTTGTCCGACAAGCGAGAACTGCCGGAGAGGTAGAGGTGGTCGAGCCCCTCTCGCGTAGGCACATAGGAGGTGTCGGGCAGTTCGCTCGCCGCACCTACGTTGCGGAACGGACCGCCCATCCAGCGGAAGGCAAAAATGTCGTCAACACTCTTGATGTCTTTGTTCGGTGCCTCCATACGCCACTCCTGTGCCCTGTAGCCCCAGCGGCTCACATCGTCGAGGTTTTCACGCTCGTTGGCTTTGTTGATGAACTTGTAGATGGTGGAGGAGAACTCCGTCTGGGCTGTCACGGTTCCGTGTGCCCCTAAGAATACGGCAACGATGGCTGCCAACTTGATTGTTCTGTTTCTCATTTTTTCGTTATTTTTGTCATTTGTCAAATCGTCAATTCACCGTCACCCGCCCTTGTGGCTTGGCATATCGCTTGCCCAGTTTGCCCTTGAGCCGATGCTTCAGATAGTCAGCCAGCATGTCGCGACTGAGTTTGGTGCTGCCTTCGATGAGACGGCACTCCTTCAGGGTGCTGTAGAAGCCGCCCGAACTGTAATAGTCGTTGGTGCCCACCGTGTAACGGCGTGTCGGCTCCAAGGGCTTGTAGCGTCCTGTGTGACCTTCCTCCACCTCGACGTTGCTCACCGTGTGAGTGGCGGTGTCGATGGTGTAACGCATTCCGGCGACATGCGGGAACGAGCCGTCGGCCTTCGGGCACTTCTCCGTACACTTTTGCAACATGCCAAGCAGTTGCTCGCCTGTTGCCTCTATCAGACAGACATGATTGTCGAAAGGCTGCACAGAGATAATGTCGCCATAGTTGATTTTTCCCTTGGGCAACCCGTTACGCAGACTTCCGCCATTCACCAATCCTATTTCCGCCCCTGTCTCGGCACGATAAGCGTCTGCCACCATGTCGCCGATGGCGGCGGTGCTGCGTCTTACAATCCACGAACCATCGGCATCCTTCACCGGCAGGTCGTATGGCGACTTTGCGATGTGCCGCGATGACACCTGGTCAATCAAGGCTTTCACGCTGTCGGTGGTGAGTGCCACACGTTCGCTGACGTAGGGGATGTTGTCAATCGGTATCAACTCCGTCAGCATACGACCGTCTGGCGTGATGGTCAACTTGCCCACCGTGGCAAACTGCGTGCCTGTCTGCGTGAGCGGCACCTGCAACCCGATGTTGTTGACGACGCTGTCACGCTCTATTCTGGCATGGGTATGGCCGTCAAGCACCACGTCGATGCCGTGAGTGTTCTCCACAAGCCCATGCGACCAGATGCCCGTAGAGCGTATTTCTTCGCCCAAATGTGACAACACCACCACGTAGTCGGCACCCTCAGCCCGAGCCTTGTCCACCGCCTGCTGCACCAGTCGGTAGGTATCATCGGCACACAGGTCATAGAGTTTTTTCCCGTCATTGTCGAAGAAAGCGTATGCCTCCGAACGCATCGACTCGGGGGTGGTGACGCCCACAAAGGCGACACTTCGATTGCCATAACGCTTGATGAGGTAGGGCAGGAACATCGGGGCATCTTCGCCAACGGCAAAGAAATTGGCCGCGGTCACCGGCACGTCAAGGTCTGCCAGCAGTTCCCTCATGCGTGGCACACCATAGTCAAACTCATGGTTCCCCAAGGTCAAGGCATCATAACTCATCTGCCGCATGATGTCAATAATGTACTGCCCGTGGGAAATCGCTCCAGCCAAAGCCCCTTGCAGGAAGTCGCCGCAGCAGACCATGCCCACATCACACGTGTCGGCCTTGAGAATGGCATCATACAGCCCCTGCATACGTTGGTAACCGTCGATGCCACAATGGACATCGTTCTCATAGAGTATCACGATGGTTTTCCCATCGGCACTCTGACTGGTGGCATCGGCTACTTGCTGATGGGCACAAAGGCACTGTGCCACCGCCATTGCCACACAAAAAACAAAAATTTCCATCTTCTTCATGCTACAAATTTACGTCTCTTTTTATATCTCACAGCACTTATTTGTAAAAAAATAATGAAATAACCCTCAAAAAGTTGAAAAATCAGTACCTTTGCAACGGAAACGGATTCATAATGACAAAAATATCCGTATCTTTGCAACAAGCATTCGATACAATCAATAAAACAATCATATACAGAAAGAAAATTATGAAAGCATTGGAGAAGATTTTTGCGGCAAAACTGCTGAACATTAAGGCAATCAAGTTGCAGCCGGAGAACCCGTTCACATGGGCAAGCGGCTGGAAATCGCCGTTCTATTGCGATAACCGAAAGACATTGAGTTATCCCGAGTTGCGTAACTTTGTGAAGTTGGAAATCTGCCGCATCATCGAGGAAAACTTCCAAGATGTAGATGCCATCGCAGGTGTGGCTACGGGCGCCATTCCACAGGGAGCATTGGTGGCTGATGCCCTGCACAAGCCTTTCGTATATGTACGCAGCAAACCCAAGGACCACGGGCTGGAGAACCTCATCGAGGGCGAGTTGAAGCCAGGCATGAAAGTGGTGGTGATTGAAGACCTCATCTCCACGGGTGGCTCGTCGCTGAAGGCGGTAGAGGCAATCCGCAACAACGGATGCGAGGTGATTGGCATGGTGGCAAGTTACACGTATGGCTTCGATGTGGCAAAGAAAGCCTTCGACGATGCCAAGGTGAAACTCATCACCCTGACCAACTACGAGGCGGTGCTGGATGTGGCATTGAAGACTGGCTACATCACGGAAAATCAGATTCCTGTATTGAACGAATGGAGGGCTAACCCAAGCGAGTGGCAAAAGTAAAGTAAAAGTGAAAAATGAAAAGTGAAAAATTTGCTACCGCATTTGTGTCAACAGGTAGCATACTGTTGCGGTAGCAAATTTTTCACTTTTCACTCTTCATTTTTCACTCAAAACTTTAGTTTTTATGGCAAAATACGAAAGTCAAATTAAGCAAGTGCCGTACACACAAAGTGCGGTTTATGCGAAGGTTGCCGACCTGACCAACCTGGCAGTTATCAAGGAGCGTATCAACGACCCCAAAGTGCAGGAACAAATCCCTGCCGGCAAGATTGATGAGGTACGCAAAGCGATTGAGCAGATGGATTTTACGACCGACACAGCGAGCGGTCCTGCAGGTCCTGTCGGCAACATCTCCGTGCAAATCGTGGAACGTGAACCCGAGAAATGCGTGAAGTTCGCTTCGACCAGTTCACCTGTCAGTTTCAAACTGTGGATTCAAGTGCTCCCCACCAGCGAGACATCCAGCAAAATCAAGGTGACGATTGATGCCGACCTCAACTTCTTCATGAAGCAGATTCTGGAGAAGCCCCTCAAACAAGGTGTGGACAAATTTGCCGACATGCTGGCAATGATACCGTATGAATAAGGGAAAAACTAAAAATGGAAAGTGAAAAACTTTGGACAAAGAACGTCTCCATGACGGAGGAGATAGAAAAGTTCACCGTGGGCAGAGACCGCGAGATGGACTTGTATCTGGCAAAGTACGACGTGCTTGGCTCGATGGCTCACATCACCATGTTGCAGTCGATTGACCTGTTGACTGCGGATGAGTTGAAGGTGCTCTTGAAGGAGTTGAAAGCCATCTATCAGCAGGCAGAGAAGGGTGAGTTTGTGATTGAGGAGGGCGTGGAGGATGTGCACTCACAGGTTGAGATGCTGCTGACTCGCAAACTCGGCGACATCGGCAAGAAGATTCACTCGGGCCGCAGCCGCAACGACCAGGTGCTGGTGGACTTGAAACTCTTCATCCGCGACCAAATCAAGGAGATAGCAGGGCTGGTGAAGAGCCTCTTCGACGAACTCATCGCCCAGTCGGAACGGTACAAGAACGTGCTCATGCCTGGCTACACCCATCTGCAAGTGGCGATGCCCAGCAGTTTCGGCCTGTGGTTCGGTGCCTACGCCGAAGGACTGGTGGATGACATGCAGTATCTGCAAGCGGCATGGAAAATCACCAACCGCAACCCGCTCGGCTCGGCTGCAGGTTACGGCAGTTCGTTCCCCCTCAACCGCCAGATGACCACCGACCTTCTCGGCTTCGACTCGATGGACTACAACGTGGTCTATGCCCAGATGGGACGCGGAAAGACGGAAAGGAATGTGGCGTTCTCAATGGCAAGCATCGCCGGCACCCTCGCCAAGTTGGCGTTCGATGCCTGCATGTTCAACTCGCAGAACTTCGGCTTCGTCAAACTTCCTGCCGACTGCACCACTGGCTCCAGCATCATGCCCCACAAGAAGAACCCCGACGTGTTTGAGTTGACCCGTGCCAAGTGCAACAAACTCCAATCGCTGCCTGTCACGGTCACGATGATTATGAACAACCTGCCCGTCGGCTACTTCCGCGACCTGCAAATCATCAAGGAGGTCTTCCTTCCCGCCTTCGACGAACTGAAGGACTGCCTTCAGATGGCGGCATACATTATCAATAAGATGGAGGTAAACGAACACATTCTCGACAACCCCATCTACGACCCGATGTTCTCCGTCGAAGAGGTGAACCGCCTCGCCCGTGAGGGGATGCCTTTCCGCGATGCCTACAAGAAAGTGGGTCTCGACATCGAGGCTGGCAACTTCACCCCCAACAAGGACATCCACCACACCCACGAAGGCTCCATCGGCAACCTCTGCAACGACAAAATCCAAGCCCTCATGGATGATGTGATGGCTGGCTTCAAGTTCGAGAAGATGGAAGAGGCAGTGAAGAAATTGTTAAATTAAAAGAATCATCATGAACAACGCAGATTTTTGGGCATCCATCCGCACCATTATTGCCGAGGGTTTCACACCCGAAGGTCTGCACAAACTGGAAGAGTATGCAGAAGATTTCATCAGTGGACGGTTGGTATATCAACGCTTTTCACCGCACGAACAGCATGGCTGCGCAACGGGAGGTGCAACAAATGTCATTGCATCCCTGCTCGCGGGAGCAGAAGATAGAACAGATTCAGATGCTGCGAAAACTCTCAGCGAGTTCCAAAGAGAGTGCCAACACGGAGCGAAGCAGGAGGGATTGCAATATTCGCATCAACACACCAGATTTACGGCAAGGTGGAAAACGAGTATTGAATACAAATGTGGTATTTTATCCTTAAAGAGTGTAATATGAACAAATAGACATAACAACATAAAGAAGCGTTGACTTTTTGATTCTTGTTCCAGAAAATTCGCCAAAAATATCTCTCAAGATGATAGAAGTTGATGCTCGCGTTTTGGCGCGGGCTGATACTTGTATTTGAGAGAACGGCGTTTGGCGATGCCTCTGGAACGAACACACAGAATCAGACTCGTGCCGTTTTTATGCCCTTTGATTAAGAAAGTTTAACACCTTTGAAAGTTAACATTGCCGCATGTATTGCGTATATATAATATATATAAATAGTAGGAACAAATATAAACGAAACGAACAATGAACAAGAAAACCATCATCACCGCACTGTTCGCCCTCGTCACAATAGCGGGGCAGGCACAAGTGAAATGCCACATTGAAGGCAAGTTTGTTGATAACAATTGGGGCGACGAAGTCGTCATCTGCAAAATGGGGACCGACCTGCGCGTCAATGATGCACCAGAATGGCATCACAAGGCCGTGAACGGGCACTTCGAGTGTGACATAGAAACGGACGTTCCCGAAATGTACGAGATTATTCCCTATAAACAGTACATAGAGACTTCCAGTTACTATTACGGTTGGTTCATCGTGGAGAACGGAACGGTAAGCATAGAAATCTTTGGCGACAAGGCTCCAAAGATAGAGAGTACTGGCGACGAGGGCCGATTGCATCAGGCAATGGATAGCGTTGCAGGAGTTCGGTTTCGTAACGAAATGGAGAGGATAGACCGCGAATTGGAGGAACACAAGGAAAAATACTTCAAACCCGAATTCCTGTCACTCATGGAGATAGTCAAAAACATGGATAGGGAAAGCCTACCCAAGACATACGTTGACAGTATCAACAATGTGATGGACTACTATTATGACAACGAACGCGAGAGCTACACCGACGAAGGCTGGCAACTTTTTCAGCGCAGTGACAGCCTAAGCCGTCTCAGTTATCCGTTCCGAGCAGAATATTACGAGCAACACCCCATGCTTTGGGCTTACTACCACGTATTGCAGTCAATCGAAATGCTCAGGTATGCGGACGTAGACCGGAATTTCGACGCCACGCCACATGAGCAAATGGTCTCACTCTACGAAACAAAGCTATGCAATTTGTATAAAGGTCATCCCGTTCACGGACAGATTGCCACAGCCTTAACAGCACTTCGCTTTCAGCCCGGCAAGCCCTACATTGATTATAATGTTCGCAACACCGATGGTCAAATCGTCCCCATCTCTTCGCTCATCCGTGGAAAAGTGGCGCTTATCGACCTCTGGGCATCGTGGTGCGGCCCCTGCCGTCGGCATAGCAAGGCCATGATTCCCGTCTATGAGAAGTACAAAGACAAAGGATTTACTGTCGTAGCCATAGCCCGCGAACGCAAGCGAGAAGACATGGAAAACGCGGTGCGAAAGGATGGCTACCCATGGACGAGCCTGTTGGAACTGAACGACGAGAATCAGGTGTGGCGTAAGAACGGTGCCGGCAATGCAGGCGGAGCCATGTTCCTTATCGATCGCGACGGCACCATTCTCTCCACCTCCACCGATGCAGAGGAATTAGAGCCACTCATCAAGAAAGCACTAAACATCGAATAAGCAACGAACAAAAACAATTATTGCCCTTAAACCGACGTCCCCGATGTCGGTCAACCGATGTCCCCGATGTCGGTCGACCGATGTCGGGGACGTCGGTTTTGTGGCTGTGGAAGCACCCCATCCGAGACTTCGCCACGAAACCATCCGAGGCAACACCGTAAAACCACACAGAGCCGTGAGTTTGTTCGTGGAAAATTTGGCGAAAAAGGAGATTTGTCGTACCGTTCGCTTCGCGCAAGGTACTCACGCTCGGAAAAACCCCAATAAATTTGTTTTTTCTCTCACTTTGTCGTACCTTTGCGACCGACAAAACTAATAAGACGTATGATTTACAAATACAGCGGACATTCGGGGGTGCAACTCCCTGTGCTGAGCCTTGGCTTGTGGCACAATTTTGGTTCTGTCGATGACTTCTCGGTAGCCACGCAGATGGTGGTGAAGGCATTCGATGCGGGCATTTGCCATTTTGATTTGGCGAACAATTATGGGCCTGTGCCGGGGTCGGCAGAGACGAATTTTGGTAGAATCTTGAAGAATCAGTTGGCAAGCCATCGCGATGAGATGTTCATTTCGTCGAAGGCTGGGCACGATATGTGGCCAGGCGTGTATGGTGGCAACAGCAGTCGCAAGAACTTGATTGCCAGTTGCGACCAGAGTTTGAAGCGGACAGGGCTGGAATACTTCGACATCTTCTACAGCCACCGTTACGATGGTGTGACGCCGATTGAAGAGACGATGCAGGCACTCATCGACTTGGTGCGGCAGGGCAAAGCACTCTATGTGGGCATCTCGAAATATCCACCAGAGTTGCAGCAGAAGTGTTACGACATCCTGAAGGAAGCACACGTGCCGTGCCTGCTCTCCCAGTATCGCTGCTCGATGTTCGACCCGAAAGCCAAGAACAACAACTTCCAGATTGCAGCCGACAATGGCAGCGGCATCATCTGCTTCTCGCCTTTGGCACAAGGATTGCTGACAGGCAAGTACAACAACGGCATACCCGAAGGCAGCCGTGCCGCTCGCAGCACAGGTTTCTTGCAACAGAGCCAAGTGACCCCAGAACGTGTGGAGGCGGTGAAGAAACTCGCCGTCATTGCCGAAGAGCGTGGACAGAGCATCGCACAGATGGCACTTGCCTGGGTGTTGGCAGACGAGCGTGTGACCAGTTGCATCATCGGCACATCGTCCGTGAAGCAGTTGGAGAACAACCTCGACACGCTCAACAACCTCACTTTCAGTCCCGAAGAGATGGAGCGAATCGACCACATCATTTCTGACCCACAGTTATGGTTCTAATCAAGCGTCTCGCCCCACTCTTCTGCATCCTCATCGGCATGGTCAGTTGTTCTGACGATGCCACTTCCACCTACTCCAAACGCGAGTATGTCTATTGCTACTTCTCCGTACTTCAATATACGGAGTTGTTCAACGTGATGGGCAACTACGGGCAGTTCGCCACCATTCGGAAACGTGTGGTCAACGGTGCGACCAAAATCACCATGACCAGCACCGGCAGTTCTACCGACTACACCGCCGATGCCCTCAGCGCCAACTTCGGCTTGGGGCTCGGAGGACTCATCGTCGGCACCAACCACTATGGCGAAACCCTCTGCTACGACCTCGCCTGCCCCATCTGCGACCGTGCCGACCGCCGCCTCTCACTCAGCGACAACGGCTATGCCAAATGCTCGAAGTGCGGCACCACGTTCGACATGAACAATTACGGAGCCATCTACGAAGTTTCAGAAGACAACCCACCAGCCACCCATCGAGGACTTTACCGCTATCGAGTCCGCTACGATGGACAAATCGTCAATGCCTACAACTGACCTGAAAGACAAAGCCGCACGAGGATTCCTATGGGGAGCCTTGAACAACGGTGCGACGCAGGTGCTGAACACCGTGTTCGGCATCCTGTTGGCTCGTCGGTTGGGACAAGCCGACTACGGACTGATTGGCATGTTGGCTGTCTTCACGCTTATTGCCAACTCCCTGCAAGACAGCGGATTCGTGACAGCATTGACCAACAAACGCGATGCCACCCGACAGGACTACAACGCAGTCTTCTGGTTCAACATCGGGGTGAGTCTCTGTCTCTACATTCTCTTCTTCTTTTGTGCCCCCCTCATCGCACGGTTCTTCGACGAGCCCATCCTGACCGACCTTTCCCGCTATTACTTCCTCGGCTTCTTCATCGCCTCGTTCAGCATCGTGCCGCGAGCCATCCTGTTCCGTCAGATTCGTCAACGAGAATTGGCAGTGATGGGCTTGGTGTCGCTCCTCGTGTCGGGCATCGTCGGCATCGCCATGGCATACAACGGCATGGCATACTGGGGACTTGCCACCCAAACCATCACCTTCAACCTCATGGTCAGCATTCTCAGTTGGTTGCTCTCGGGATGGAGACCAACCTTCCCCCTGTCCGAATGGAGAGAATCGCCCAGCACATGGGCTGAGCCTATTCGCGAGATGTTCGCCTTCTCTTCCAAGATGCTCATTACCAACATCTTCATCGGCGTGAACAACAACATTTTCTCGCTCGTGCTGGGCAAAATCTACACCAAGCACGAAGTGGGCACGTACAACCAAGCCAACAAGTGGAACACCATGGGAGCCTCCACCATCACCGGCATGGTGCAAGGCGTGGCACAACCCACCTTTGTGCAGGTAGGCGATGACCTTCCTCGCCTCCGTCGAGCCTTCTCCAAGATGCTCCGTTTCACCTGTTTCGTATCCTTCCCCATCATGCTTGGGCTTTCGCTCGTAGCACCCGAATTTATCGTGGTGCTCATCGGCGAGAAGTGGCTCTCTTCAGCCCATCTCATGCAGTTGCTCTGCATCGGCGGAGCCTTCCTGCCCATTGCCACCCTCTACTACAACCTCATCATCTCGCGTGGCAAGTCCGATGTCTATATGTGGAACATCATCGCACAAGGCTGTGCCATCCTCGGCTCCATACTGATAATACATGCAGCCGGTGGCACCATTACCCACATGGTCATTGCCTACGTCGCCATCGTCATTCTTTGGGTCGGCATCTGGCACCGTTTCCTCTATCAAGAAATCCGTTACCCCTTCCTCCTTGCCCTCAGAGACATCCTTCCCTTCCTGCTCATCGCCACCGCAACGATGGTCATCACCTACTTTGCCACCCGTCCCCTGACCGCATGGGGAGAAGCACCCAACGCATGGGCAAGACTGCTCCTGCTGCTCATCACACGCATCCTCCTTGCCGCCGCCATCTATCTCGGCACGTTATGGCTTTTCGGTGCCAAGATTCTCCGCGAATGCTTGGGTTACTTGTCCAAAAAGAAATAAAGAGAACCACTCTTTGAAAAGAAACCCTTCGTCGCTCCCTCGTGTCGTATCAATTCATGCACGGGTGTTGTATGATTATCATACCTCGACATGAATTGATACGACACGAGGGAGCGACGAAGGGTAAAATGGAAAAATCTCGTTTATCAAACGTTTTGTTTGGCAATGAATAGGCGAAAATCTTCCAGATCGGCTTGGTTGGGATGTCCGGCATGGAGAGGTCCCATCGAGCCCCGACAGGTAAATTCCTCGGAAGAGACGGTGATGCCTTGGGCTTCGAGCAGTTGCCGCATTTGGGGAACGGGCGACTTGATGATGGCACAAGAACCGAAGCAAATCACCTTCTTCACCTGCTCGGGTTTAAGCGTCTTGATAAAATCAACGACGGCACTGTTCACTTTGCCCAACATAACCCCACTGCCCAGATAGAGGGTGTCAACGGGTTCTGTGAGCGGAACTGCGACGGTTTCGGGTTTCACACCCGTGAGTTCACGAATCACGCCGACCATCTTCTCTGTGTGGCCGAACTTGCTGAAATAACGAATTGCGATGTTCATCTTTTATTTTGTTTTTATGTGATTATACGACCATTTTCTCTATTTCCTCCCGATGCTCAAACAGGGTGCAGCCGCCTGTATGCTCCCATCCGAGGGCTTTGGCGGCACGAATCTTGCGGAAGAGTGGCGACTGGAGGGCTTTCCGCACCCCCATTTCGGCTACGTTGCTGTCGCTGAAAGGCGAGAAGGGGCAGGGTTCCGCCGAGCCATCGGGACCGATGTGGAAGAATCCACGACCAGATGCCAGACAGCCGCCCAGGGCTTTCTCGTCGCCAGGGAAAGAGAGGAAGATGATGTCGGCATAGGCTTGGCGACGCTCCGTCAGGAGGGCTTCCATCTCTGCCACATGCTCGTCGGCAAAAGCCAGATGCTCTGTGCCAGGTTCCGTCGGCACATACTCTACATAGAAGACGATTTTGCAGCCGTAAGAGCGGAGGGTGTCGATGAACTCTGGCGAGGTGACATAGCGGTAGTTCTCGGTGGTCACGGTGATGCTGGTGCCAAAGAAAAGGTCATCCTCCTTCAGCATCTCCATCGACTGCATGGCACGCTTGAACACCCCCTTGCCACGGCGTTCGTCGGTGCCCATCGCCGTACCTTCAATGCTGATGATGGGTACCATGTTGAGGTGCTTACGGAAAAACTCCATGTAGGAGGGGCCAATGAGGGTGCCGTTGGTGAAAATGGGAAAAATCATGTCCTTCACCTCGGCGATGCCCTCCAAGATGTCTTTCCGCATTAGGGGTTCGCCACCTGCGATGAGGGAAAAGTTGATGCCCATGTCGGCAGCCTCGGCGAAGATGCGTTTCCACTGTTCCCCCGTCAAGGTGTCCTTACGTTCAGCCTCCTTATCTTCTGCGATGCCGTTGCTGCGTGCATAGCAGCCCTTGCAATGCAGATTGCAGGTGGTGGAGATGCTGCTGATAAGAAACGGCGGCACCTCCAATCCCTCCTTCTCCTGCACCTTCTTCCGTCGGCTTTCCGACTTCTGGAAGAGCGTCTGCATCCGATAGGCAAACTTCGCCTCACGAGGGTTCGAGAGCACGTTCTTGTATGCCTTTGCCATGATGTTGCGGATGCTGTTGCTCATGTAGGCACCCAAGTCAATTGTCGTGTTTTCTGTCATTCCGTCCTGATGCTATGCTTTGTTGAACTTCTCCTTACCTTGTTTGCAACGAGGACATTTCCAGTCGTCGGGCAGGTCTTCGAATGCCACGCCGTCGTGCTCGGCTGGGTCATAGACATAGCCGCAGATGGAGCAGACATATTTGCCCGATGCCTCCTGCTGCTCAAAGTTCACCTCCGCCAAAACGGTCGGAACGGGGTTGTCCAAGTCCATCACACGCTTTGCCTCCAAGTTCTCGTAGCCTTGTGGGGTGTGGGTGCCGCAATAGACAGTGGGGTGGTTGCGGACAAACTCACGCACACGGTCTAAGGTCTCGCGGGCAGCGGGGAGGTCATCGTAGACCACCGACAACTTGTTCTCATAGAGGGCCTCGTCCATATAGGTGATGTCGCCATGAAGCATGTAGAAGAGTCCGCCTGTCTCCACAACGACGATGCTGTTGCCGTTGGTGTGTCCCTTTGCCTTGATGAAGTAGATGCCGTCCTGAATCTTCTGAGCCTCAGGGAAGTTGTAGTAGGCACCATCGGTGAACGACACTGGCACAAGGTTCTCGATGCCTTGCAGTTCGGCGGCACTCAGTTCGTCCTTGTTCACGTAGATTTTCGCATTGGGGAAGGAACGGAGTTCGCCAGAGTGGTCGGCATGCTTGTGGGTGAGCAGAATCTTGGTCACTTGCTCGGGCTTGTAGCCAAGGGCGGCAAAAGCCTCCATGTAGGTGCTGATGTCCTTACCCGTAAAGGCAAGCGAGTTCTCGTCGGGATGCTCTTCTGGGGTTCCTGCGGGAATGCCCGTATCCACAAGAATCACTTCGGTGCCTGTGTCAATCAGGTAGTTCTGCAAACTGCCGCGATAGCGGATATTCTTGTCAAACTTCTCCATCCCCTCTTCGCCGCCAAAGACGAAAGGCTGGGTGTAGAAGCCATCTTTTCTAAACTTTACTGCTTTGATTTCCATCTTAGTATCTTTTTTAGTGCTTATTCTTCTACAGCTACAAACTTCTCCTTCTTCCGCTTGCAACGAGGGCAACGCCATGTGTCGGGAAGGTCTTCAAACTTGGTGCCAGCAGGGATGTTTTGCTTGGGGTCTCCCTTTTCGGGGTCATAGGTGTACTTACAGGGGCAAACAAACTTTGTCATAGTCTTTAGGTTTTTAGAAAGTTAATAAAAGATTTCGGGGTTGTTATCCTAACACCACATCGAGCACCATCATCAAGACGAAGCCAATGGCAAAGCCGATGGTGCTGAGGTTGGTGTGCTTGCCTTCGGAGGCTTCGGGAATGAGTTCTTCCACCACCACGTAGAACATGGCACCTGCTGCGAAGGCGAGCATGTAAGGAAGTATCGGAGTGAGCAGCGAGGCGAGCAGCACGACTGCCAATCCACCAATCGGTTCGACGGCTCCACTCAAACTGCCCAGCATGAACGAACGCCAACGGGAGTTGCCTTCGGCTCGCATGGGCATGGAGATGATGGCACCCTCGGGCACGTTCTGAATGGCGATACCCAACGACACCGCCACCGCTGATGCGATGGAGATGTTCGCCACTCCTTGTTCCGCTCCGGCAAAGACCACACCCACCGCCATGCCTTCCGGCAGGTTGTGGATGGTGACAGCAAGTGCCAGCATGGCTGTGCGAGAGAGTTTGGAACGAGGGCCTTCGGGTTGGCTGTTGCCCAAATGTAAGTGAGGGGTCACCTCGTCGAGCACGAGCAGGAAGCCGATGCCAAGCAGGAAACCCACAGCGGCAGGAACCACCGACCACGCCCCTTTCCCCTCCTCCATCTCCATGGCAGGAATGAGCAGCGACCACACTGAGGCGGCAACCATCACGCCCGACGCAAAGCCGAGCAGCGACTTCTGCACACGTTCAGGCATATCGTCCTTCATGAAGAAGACGAATGCAGCCCCAAGCATGGTGCCTAAGAGGGGAATGAGCAAACCAATCGCGATTGTCAGCATAAACAAAAAAAGGGGTGACACGGTCTGGTGTCTTCAGCGATGTCGCTTAGTCACTCGTACCTATCACCCCTTGGCAAAAAATGAGTATGAAGTTACTAAAGTGAGGTTACTTACACCGATACGTTACTGCCGTTCCTTACTGAGCAGGAGTCCACTTGCAACGTACTGGTGACACGATAGCACCTTCTTTTTTCAGTTCTGCAAAAGCCTTGTCCACCTCCTTGCGGTCGGCACCAAGAGCCTTCGTCACGTCGCCAGCCGAAACTGGCTTGCCTGCTTCACGCATGGCTTGTAATACTTGCTCTTTCATAAGCCAATATTATTATAAGGTTAGAACTTGATGGTCTCGTCCAACTCCATCATCTTGAAGAAGTTGGCGGTGGCATCCTTCAGATAGTACATCACGCCGTTCTCGCCATTCTCACCAAGTGCAGGTTTCAGCACTGGCATCTTGTCAACGAGAGCCTTGCCCACCTCTGGGCGGTTGTCCTCCACCAGTTTGCACTCGATGCGGAGTGTTCTGCCCTTGAAAGCACAGATTTCAGCCTTCTGGTTAGCGGCAATCTGACGAGTGGCATTGGTCTTTCCGAATGCCATGATGTAGATTTTGTCCTCGAAGTAGAGCATGGCTCCGTAAGGACGTACACGTGGTTGGTCGCCTTCTACAGTGGCGAGATAGAACGTCTTGGCATCTTCCAAGAAGTCATACACTTTTTTTACGTCTGCCATAGTGTTACATTATATTTAATAGTTATTACATCATTGCGGTGAGGAAGTTCTCGTAACCCAACTTGTCGATATAGTTGAGGTACTGAGCCATCCAAGCGATGTGCTCCTGCTCGCCTTCAATCCACTTATAAATCAGTTTCTGCGTGGGATAGTCATCTGAGAAGGCAACAGCCATCTCGCTCATCATCTTGATGGCTCCTTGTGCCTCTGGCGAGTAGTCAGACTCAATCTGCTGTTTCGGGTCATCGTAGAAGGGGAACTCCTGTGTCTTCATCGCCACCTGAAGGTCGGCAGGCTTGCAACCGAGTTCTACCAGACGCTGCAACACTTCTTCAGCCTCTTCCCATTCCTCTTCTGCTTCTTCCTTCCACTTGTCAGCCAGTTTGTTCCAGCCCTGCAGACGGCAGTATGCCGAGAAGGCAAAATGTTGTTTACTGTTTCCAAACCATGCAGCACCAAGTTCGGCAAACTGCTTCAATGCTTCTTCTTTAGTCATAGTTCTTTTCTTTTTAGGTTAATAAATATATGAATGTGGGTGCAAAATTAGGGCAAAAAACGCAAACAAACAAATTTAATCCCAACAAAAAATTATCCGAAACGAAACAAACCGCTTAAAAATGTTTAACTTTGCAGACAAATCAACAAGAATCAGTATATGTACAATCTGACAGAAGCCTATAAAACGGTGGGACCATCGTTAGAACATGAGGTCTGGAACGGGCGTTTTGCTTGTACCAACAGCAATCCCTACCGAACGATGCTGACCAACGAACTGAGGGACACCTTGGCTTGCTACACGTTCACCCTGATTCGGAGGGGGCACTTAACGATGGAGACCAATGGCCATGTTCTATCACTCAAAGAAAACGACCTGTACATCTATCTGCCCGGTTACCCTGTGAAGATTTGCTCCGTATCCGACGATTACGCATCCATCGTGCTGCTGGTCGATGAACAAACCACCTACGAGACAGCCGCCTTCCGCAACCTGATTCGCGCATCTTACTATCCGCTCGTTCAGTACGGTCAACCCAAACTCACCCTCACCTCCGAAGATGCCGGGCGGCTGGATGCTGCCATGCAAGCCATCCAAGACCACATCTTCCGTCCCACCCAGTTCAACGACGAGACGCTGGAGATGCTCTACTCCGTCTTCATCTTTGACCTCATCGACATTCAAGGGCATTCGCTCAGTCCCAACCATGTCTCTCGGCGAACGGAGGATGTGTTTATCTCATTCTACACACTGTTGCAACAGCATTTTGCCGCCCATCACGACATTGGCTTCTATGCCGACCAACTGCACATCACCACCACCTACCTCTCCCGCATCGTGAAGCAGGTGACGGGGCGAACCGTGGTGGAATATATCAATCAGATGCTGGCGATGGAAGCCACATGGCTGCTCACCTCATCAAGCCTGAGTGTGGCACAGATTGCTGAGCGCCTCCACTTTGCCACTTCTGCCTCGTTCGACAAGTTCTTCATGCGGATGAAAGGCAAATCGCCCAGTTCGTTCAGAAGGAAGGACACCTCACCATCAGGCGTTGAAAAAATGTAGATGAAGGAACAAGCCCCGATGCTGCTTCTGCCGTACCCCTCGGGTACACCACTTCGTACCCCTCGGGTGCGGCACAGTGTACCCGAGGGGTACGGCAAAACGCAACCTTTTGAATGATTGTCTCATAAAAAAACCTCTTTTTCACAAAAAACAACACGAAAACCTTTTTGTTTTTCGTTTATTTAATGTATCTTTGCCCCAAATACTCACTAACAAACAAATAAAATCTAACATTATTATGGCTCAAGCACCAGAATTTAAGTATGCACCGATGTTCCAGATGGGACAGGACACAACGGAATACCGACTGCTGACGAAAGACGGCATCAGTGTCGGCGAATTCGAGGGTAAGGAAATTGTGAAGGTCTCTCCAGAGGCACTCACGCTGTTGGCTCAGCAGGCTTTCCACGACGTGGAGTTCATGCTGCGCCGCGAACACAACCTGCAAGTGGCTAAGATTCTTCGCGACCCCGAGGCTACGGAGAACGACAAATATGTGGCTCTGCAGTTCCTCCGCAATGCCGAGACGGCTGCCAAGGGCATCTTGCCTTTCTGCCAAGATACGGGTACTGCCATCATCCACGGCGAGAAAGGCCAGCAGGTGTGGACAGGCTTCGAGGACGAAGAGGCATTGTCGAAGGGTGTCTATAACACCTTCACACAGGACAACCTCCGCTACTCGCAGAACGCTCCGCTGAACATGTACGACGAAGTGAACACGAAGTGCAACCTGCCTGCACAGATTGACATCGAGGCAACCGAAGGTGCTGAGTACCGTTTCGTGATGGTGGCAAAGGGCGGCGGCTCTGCCAACAAGACCTACTTCTACCCCATGACGAAGGCAACCATCCAGAACGAGGGCACGCTGCTTCCGTTCCTGGTGGAGAAGATGAAGAGCCTCGGCACAGCGGCTTGTCCTCCTTACCACATCGCATTCGTGATTGGTGGCACATCGGCAGAAAAGAACCTCCTGACGGTGAAACTCGCCAGCATCAAATACTACGACTCTCTGCCAACCACAGGCGACGAGACGGGTCGTGCCTTCCGCGATGTGGACCTCGAAGAGAAACTGCTGAAGGAGGCATATAAGATTGGGCTGGGTGCACAGTTTGGCGGCAAGTATCTGGCACACGACATCCGCGTGATTCGTCTGCCTCGCCACGGAGCAAGTTGTCCGATTGGCATGGGCGTGTCTTGCTCTGCCGACCGCAACATCAAGGCAAAGATTAACAAGGACGGCATCTGGCTGGAGAAGATGGACAGCAACCCTGCCGAACTGATTCCAGAAGAACTCCGTCGTCCGGGCGAAGGCGGCAAGGGCATCGAGATTGACTTGAACCAAGGCATCGACGCCGTGCGTGCCGAACTGACCAAATATCCTGTGTCCACCCGTGTGAACCTGAAGGGCACCATCATCGTGGCTCGCGACATCGCTCACGCCAAACTGAAGGCTCGTCTCGATGCAGGTGAGGACATGCCACAATACTTCAAGGACTATCCTGTGCTATATGCAGGTCCTGCCAAGACGCCAGAAGGCTATCCTTGTGGTTCGATGGGTCCCACCACAGCCAACCGCATGGACCCCTACGTGGATGAGTTCCAAGACCACGGTGCCAGCCTCGTGATGATTGCCAAGGGCAACCGCAGCGACGTGGTGACCGATGCCTGCAAGAAGCATGGCGGCTTCTACCTCGGCACCATCGGCGGCGTGGCTGCCGTACTCTCTCAGTCGAGCATCAAGAGCATCGAGTGTGTGGAATATCCAGAACTGGGCATGGAAGCCATCTGGAAGATTGAAGTGGAGGACTTCCCTGCCTTCATCCTCGTGGACGACAAAGGCAACGACTTCTTCAAGCAGTTGAAGCCTTGCACGGGATGCACCATCTTGTAATTGATAATGTATAATTTATAATGTATAATAGTGCTGACGCAATGTGCCTCACAGAGAAACAAGCCGCATGGCTATTATACATTATAAATTGTAAATTATATATTAAAAACAATGCGCTGGTTTGAACCCAATCTGCAGAAACTGCTCCGAGAGGCTGGTACAGAAGGCCTGCGCATCGGTCACATTGTCCGCAACATCTGCAACATGGAGCCACAACTCTTTGGCGAGGGACATCCCTACGACGAGGCATGGAAAGAGATTTACCAGTTCCTCCGAGGGGAAAGCAAGAAAGCCGATTCGCCCTACCACTATGTGGAGGGCAAACGTGGACACTTCTTCCTCGACCCCACCAAGGTGGCAGAAGACTCGCAGATGAGCATCGAATTTTAGAAAATGAATAATGTACAATTTATCATGTATAATGAACAATCCTGTCAGCACACCGCATGGCTATTATAAATTATACATTATAAATTATAAATTGAACAAATATGGAAGACGTAAAAAAGTATCTGGAAGACGCTGAGGAGAAGATGGAGTTTGCAGCCATGCACCTCGAAGAAGCACTCAGCCGCATCCGTGCAGGACGTGCCAATGTGCACATCCTCGACGAAGTACGTGTGGACTCTTACGGCAGCAAAGTGCCGCTCAGCAACGTGTCGTCGCTCAACACCCCCGATGCCCGCAGCATCACCATCAAGCCTTGGGACAAGTCGATGCTCCGTGTCATCGAGAAGGCCATCATCGACTCCAATGTCGGCATCATGCCCGAGAACAACGGCGAAATCATCCGTCTCGGCATCCCAGCCTTGACCGAGGAGCGTCGTAAAGACCTGACCAAGCAGTGTGCCAAAGAAGCCGAGACTGCCAAGGTGAGTGTCCGCAATGCCCGTCGCGATGCCATCGAGAGACTGAAGAAGTCCATCAAGACCGGTACTCCCGAAGACATGGAGAAGGACTACGAAGACAAGGTTCAGAAGGCTCACGACAAGTACATCAAGAAAATTGATGGCATGTTGGAGGCAAAGAACAAAGAAATCATGACTGTCTGATACTTCGGGCAACGCTCCGAAGAAATATCCCTCAAGGATGCACGGATTAGTCGTCAGAAATACGGGCTACAGTTACACCGTCAAATCGGATGCGGGAGAGGTCTTTGAATGCAAAGTCAAAGGCAACTTCCGCATTCGTGGCATTCGCACGACCAACCCCGTAGCCATTGGCGACCGGGTGACCTTCATCCCCCAAGAGGTGGACGCCGACATCGAGCAGGCAAGGCAAGGACTGATTGTGGAACTGGATGACCGCAAGAACTACATCATTCGCAAGTCAACCAACCTCTCCAAGCAGTCACACATCATCGCCGCCAACGTCGATATGTGCTTCCTCATCGTCACCATCCAGCAGCCCGAAACACCCCTGCAGTTCATCGACCGCTTCCTTGCCACAGCCGAGGCATATAGTGTGCCCGTCACCCTCATCTTCAACAAGATAGACGTGGTGACCGACGAGTGGAAGGACTACCTCAACGGAGTCATCAACCTCTACGAAACCGTCGGCTATCCCTGCCGCCGCATCTCCGCCCTGACAGGCGAAGGCGTGGAAGAACTGCATGCCGAACTGCAAGGCAAGATTACATTGTTAAGCGGCAACAGCGGTGTGGGCAAATCGACCCTCATCAACACCCTCTTCCCCCACCTCAACCTCCGCACCAGCGAAATCAGCGATGCCTACAACACCGGCAAGCACACCACCACGTTCTCCGAGATGTATGAGGCGGGAGGGCTTGGCTACATCATCGACACGCCGGGCATCAAAGGTTTCGGCACCTTCGACATGAAACGGGAAGAGGTCAGCCACTACTTCAAGGAGATTTTCCGCTTCTCCGCCGACTGCCGTTTCAACAACTGCACCCACACGCACGAACCCCATTGTGCCGTTCGCGAAGCCGTCGAACGCCACGACATCGCCGAAAGCCGCTACAATTCCTATCTCTCCATGCTCGAAGATGAAAAAGAAGACAAATACCGCCCCGCTTATTAGTTTCCTCGCCCACATTGCGTCAGGCGGTTCTGCCGCCTGCACTCTCCCCCGTCTCTTCCTCCTTGCCCTCGTCTGGTGGCTGATGGTTTCCCCATCAGCAGCCCAGTCCGCGTCCTCCTATGAGCAATGCATAGAGCAAGCCCTTACGGCGGCTCAGGACCACCGCTACGACGAAGCCATCACCCTCTTCCGTCAAGCCCTCAAACTCTCTCCCGACGACATCCGCAACGCCCTCACCTACGCCAACATCGCCCACATCCAAGAGGCAAAAGGCGAACCCTTCAAAGCCCTCGAAAGTTATGACCTCGCCCTCGGCATCGCTCCTCAGAACCTCCCCATTCTTCAGGCACAAACCAACCTTTACATGACCCTCGGCAATCAGAACAAAGCTCTGCTCGGCTACACCAAAATCCTCGACATTGCCCCCAACGACACCACAGCCCTGCTCAACCGTGCCTACATCTACCAGCAACGTCGTGACTACCTCAACGCCAAGGCTGATTACGAACGGCTCCTCACCCTCACCCCCGACAACTATGCCGCCCAACTCGGCACAGCCATCCTCTTCCAGAACGCCAACAAGCCACAGGAAGCCCTCACCCGCCTCACCTCTCTCATCGACCAATACCCCGATCGAGCCGAACTTTACTCCGTCCGAGCCGAAATTGAAGCCGAAGCCCACCAACCCGAACTCGCCCTCCTCGACCTCGACAAAGCCATCGCCCTTTCCCCCAACAGCACCAACCTCCTCCTCACCCGTGCCTACCTTCACCTCCACGAAGGTCACAAACACCTTGCCCAGAAAGACTTCCTCCGAGCCATCGAACTCGGCATCCCACGTGGACAACTGAAGGAGGAACTCAAGCAGTGCAAGTGAAATGGTTCCTGCATCGAACTTCCGTAAGTTCTTTTTCACCACAGATTTGATTTGGCTTCGCACTTGCTTTTGCATGTTGCCCTACAGGTTCACCGGTTTTTTGTCTCTTGTCTTTTTTGTCTCTTTTGCAATGGGGGATAGTTATATAGGGGGGAAGAAGTAGGGAAAAATATATATAAAATATATAATAAATATAATATATAAAATATATAATACGCGTGCGTGAGGGAGAGAGAAAAAAACGAAAAAACCAGGAGACAAAAAACCGCACGTCTGTGCTGCCTCCTGCCCGATGGGGGTAGCGACTCCTGCTCGATAGGGGTGGCGACTCCTGCCCGATAAGGGTGGCGACTCCTGCCCGATAAGGATGGCGACTCCTGCCCGATAAGGGTGGGTGACTATAGCCCGACGGCTGTCACTTCCCAAGCCCGACCAGTCGGACGCCTCCTGCCCGATGTGGCAAAAATTTTGTCGGACTACAGGCATCACAGGCATACCGCCCAAACCCTCTGAAGGATAAAAACATCTATCATCTAAAGACTCAACAAAACTCAACATTTGCTAAAAGTGAGAGGCAAATCACAAAATATGCCTCCAATGTCATGTGCTTTTCGATTTTCTTCGTACTTTTGCAAAAAAATTGAAGACAATGAAAAGATTGATTATTTTTGCTTGGGTGGCTCTGATGGGCATTGCCATGATGAAGGCTGACCCTGTGAATGACTTTTTGAACAGGTATGAGTTGTTTGTGAATGGGGTGGCGGCTCTGGACAAGAAGACGGTGGATTTGGGCACGATGGATTCGCTGAAGGTGGTGTATAAGGATTTGACGAAAGAGTATAAGACACACAAGAAGCAGATGACGGACATTCAGTTGGAGAAGTATTATAACCTGAAGGCGAAATACCAGAAGAATGTCGCGTTGATTCGCACGAGAAAAGGGGCGAAGGCCGTGAAAGGCTGGGTGAAGGGCGTATTCGGCAAAGAGACCACAAAAAATTGAAGATTCCTTCATTTTTCAATCCATCTACCCTCAATTCTTCAATTTTATTTGTACCTTTGCAAATGAATTTTGACCCTTATTGAATGAAAGAATTTGTCATTACGGAGGCGAAGGTGGAGACCGCTGTGCTGGTGGGTCTCGTCACACCTCAGCAGAACGAGAAGAAGACCGAGGAGTATCTGAACGAACTGGAGTTTCTGGCAGAGACGGCTGGAGCGAAGGTCATTCGCCGATTCACACAGAAAGTGAACGGGGCGAGCAGCGTGACCTATATCGGCAGTGGAAAGTTGGAGGAGATTGCCCAGTTCATCAAGGAGAAGCAGGACGAGGTGGATGCCTACTGGGAGGAGCAGATGGCACTCGGCAACCCCTATCAGGCAAGTATCGTGACAGGCACGAAAGCCCGTCATGGCGATGAATTTGCGGAGGAAGAGGAAGAAAATGCTCCCAAGAGCCGCAAGCAGAAGAAGTTGGAAAAACTGCTGAAGAACCAATTGGCAGCACAAGAGAACGTGCCCCAACCCGTCGGCATGGTCATCTTTGATGATGAACTCTCAGCGAAGCAAATCCGCAACATCGAGCAGGTGCTGCAAGTGAAGATACTCGACCGCACGAGCCTCATCCTCGACATCTTCGCCATGCGTGCCCAGACAGCCGCGGCCAAGACACAGGTGGAACTGGCACAATATCGCTACATGCTGCCACGCCTGACCCGACTGTGGACCCACCTCGAACGTCAGCGAGGCGGTAGCGTGGGACTCCGTGGTCCTGGTGAGACACAGTTGGAGATGGACCAACGCATCATCCGCCATCGCATCTCGCTGCTGAAACAACGCCTCGTGGAGATTGAGCAGCAGAAGAACACGCAGCGGAAGAACCGAGGCAGACTGATTCGTGTGGCTTTGGTCGGCTACACCAACGTGGGCAAATCGACCCTGATGAACCTCTTGGCAAAGAGCGACATCTTTGCCGAAAACAAACTCTTCGCCACCCTCGACACCACGGTGCGGAAGGTCATCATCGACAACCTCCCCTTCCTGCTGTCCGACACAGTCGGCTTCATCCGCAAACTGCCCACCGACCTCATCGAATCCTTCAAGAGCACACTGGACGAAGTACGTGAAGCAGACCTCCTGCTCCACGTCGTCGACATCTCTCACCCCGACTTCGAAGAGCAAATCCAAGTGGTGGAGAAGACCCTTGGCGACCTCGGCTGTGCCGACAAGCCACAGATGATTGTCTTCAACAAGATTGATGCCTACACGTGGGTGGAGAAAGAGGCGGACGACCTCACCCCACGCACCAAGGAGAACATCCCCCTCGACGAACTGATGCACACTTGGATGGCGAAACTCAACCCCACAGGCGGACACGCCTCCGAGGACAACCGCCTTGGCTGCTTCTTCATCTCTGCCGCCCGCCGCACCCACATCGACGAGTTCCGCGAACTGCTCTACAAGAAAGTGCGTGAGATGCACGTACAGAAGTACCCCTACAACGACTTCCTCTATGCCAATTATGATACAAACGGAGAAATAATATGAGAGAACTGACTGTAAACGAAATCGCTCAGTTGGAAGAGCGTGGATGTTGGGCTGAGGATTGGTCTGACATTCTGGTGGACGAGAGTTTTGTGCCGTCGCAGATGGCGAACGTGCAACTGTATGGGCATGTGGAGGTAGGCAGCCTCAGCGGCTCGGTGGAGGTGGAAGAAGGATTCCGACGCCGTTGCTGCGTGAGGAATGCGACGCTGCGGAATGTGGTGATTGGGGATGACTGCCTCATCGAAAATGCGAGGGGATACATCTCCAATCAGCAGATTGGCGACCGTTGCTACATCGCCAATGTGGGCGTCATCACCTGTCAGGAGGGCAGCACGTTCGGCAGCGGCAACACCATTGCGGTGCTGAACGAAGGTGGCGACGGAAACGTGGTGTTGTTTGAGGGGTTGACGGCACAATTGGCTTGGTTGATGGTGAACTTTCCCGAAGCCAAGCAGTTGGCACGTGAGACGGTGTCCGACTGGGGCAGCATCGGTTCTGGGTGCCGCATTGTGGGGGTGAAGGAAATGACGGGTGTGAAGATTGGCGAGGGGTGCGAGGTGCAGGGCAGCAGCCGACTGAGCAACTGCACGGTGATGAGTTCGGACGATGCGGGCACGCTGATTGGGGCGGATGTCATCATCGAGAACAGCATCGTGGCGGCAGGTGCCAGCGTGACTGATGGTGCAAAGGTGGACAACTGCTTCGTGGGCGAGTCGGTACACATCGGAAAGGGCTTTTCGGCAGAGGCAAGCCTGTTCTTTGCCAACAGTTATATGGACAACGGCGAGGCGTGTGCGGCGTTCTGCGGACCTTTTGCCACGAGCCACCACAAGAGCACGCTGCTGATTGGTGGTGCGTTTTCGTTCTACAACGCCGGTTCGGGCACCAACCAGAGCAACCACGCCTACAAGATGGGGCCTATCCACTGGGGCACGCTCGACCGTGGCAGCAAGACGGCAAGCGGCAGCCACATCCTCTGGCCGGCTCACGTGGGCAGTTTCTCGATGGTGATGGGCAAGGTACAGACACATCCGCAGGTACAGAAGTTGCCTTTCAGTTATGTGATTGCTGAGGGTCGTGACACTTGGTTAGTGCCTGGCATCAACATCCGCACGGTGGGCACATGGCGAGACGTGAACAAATGGCCCAAGCGTGACGTGCGTCCGCTCAGCGCCCGAAACGACCTCATCAATTTTGCCTTCCCCAACCCATACATCATCCAGTCGGTGCTGGAGGGCAAGGAGATTCTGACGAACCTGCAGAAGAAGTACCCGGAGGACACGGAGGTGTATGAATATCATGGCTGCAAAATCAAGCAACTGTCGCTCATCAAGGGCATCCAGTATTATGACATGATCATCAAGTTGTTCCTCCATCATTGCTTCCAGAAAAACACCAGCGAGACAGACGAGACGAACGGTGGCAGATGGGTGGATATGATGGGCTTGCTGGCTCCGAAGAGCGAGTTGGACAGCGTGGTGCGTGACATCAAGAGCGGAGCCATCAGTTCGGCAGACGAATTGAAGGATGTGTTGCAGCAGATTCACCAAAACTACAAGCAGCACGAACAGGCGTATGCGAACTTTGTGATGCAGAACTGCGGCGGCAATATGTTCATCGACCGCGACCACTGGATGCGTGAGGCAGAAGAGGCTTACGCACGGTGGCTCAAGATGGTGAAGGACGACGCTGAGAAGGAGCACCAGATGGGCGACGTGGAAGACGAACAACTGAGAGATTTCTTAACAACGATTAAATAATGAAAAAACTGCTTATTCTTGCCTTCGTGGCAATGGCAAGTGTCTGCACACAGGCACAGCGACACTACGACACCGTGGAGGGCGACCCGATGAAGGTTCGCATCTACACCTTGGACAATGGGCTGAAGGTCTATCTGTCCGTCAATCAGGAAAAACCACGCATTGCGGCACACATCGCCGTAAACACGGGACACCGCAACGACCCTGCCGAGACAACAGGTTTGGCTCACTATCTGGAGCACCTCATGTTCAAGGGCACAAAGCAAGTGGGCACCTCCAATTATGAGGCAGAGAAGCCCCTGCTCGACCAGATTACCCAACTCTACGAAGAGCACTACCGTCTGACTGACCCCGAGGCTCGCAAGGCAAAGTACCACGAGATTGACTCGGTGAGTCAGGTGGCTGCCCAGTACAACATCCCCAACGAATACGACAAACTGATGGC
This sequence comes from Bacteroidaceae bacterium, assembly GCA_017483605.1. GTDB lineage: Bacteria > Bacteroidota > Bacteroidia > Bacteroidales > Bacteroidaceae > Minthosoma. The sequence continues at coordinate 82,145 of JAFUWG010000036.1, forward strand.
GGCCATCGGCAGCGAGGGTACCAACGCCTACACGTGGTATGACATCACCTGCTACACCGAGGACATCCCCGCCAACGAAGTGGAGAACTGGGCAAAAATCCAGGGCGACCGATTCCAGAACATGGTCATCCGCGGTTTCCACACGGAGTTGGAGGCGGTGTATGAGGAGAAGAACATCTCGCTGAGCAGCGACGACGAGAAGCAACTTGATGCCCTCATGGCGAAACTCTTCCCCTCCCACTCCTACGGCACACAGACCACCATCGGCACACAGGAGCACCTGAAGAACCCTTCCATCGTGAACATTCAGAACTACTTCAACAAGTATTACAAGCCCAACAACGTCGCCATCTGCATGGTGGGCGACCTCGATTATGACAAGACGATGGATGCCATCGAGAAGTATTTCGGCTCTTGGCAGCCGGGCAACGACATCAGCCCCCGTCAGTTCCCTGCTCAGCCCATCTTCACCACTCCGCAGGACACCTCGGTGGTGGGCATCGAACAGGAGAGTATCATCCTCGGATGGCGATTCAAGGGTGCTGCTGACTTGCAGAACGACACCCTGCAACTCCTCAGCAACATCCTCAGCAACGGCAAGGCGGGTCTCATCGACCTCGACCTCAATCAGAAGATGCTCATCCAAAACGGTGGTTCCCAGCGGCTCGCACTGAAGGACTACAGCGTCCTTGCCCTCATGGGATATCCCAAAGATGACCAAACCCTCGACCAAGTGAAGGCACTCCTCCTCGGCGAAGTGGAGAAGGTGAAGAAAGGCGACTTTGACGAAAGCCTCATCACCGCCATTGCCAACAACATGAAACTCCGTTACAACCGGCAAATAGAGGAAAACCGAGGCAGAGTGGATATGCTCGTCGATGCCTACATCAACGGGCAGCCCTGGCAGGAAGCCGTCCACCAGATTGACCGCATTGCCCAACTGACGAAGGACGACGTGGTGCGTTTTGCCAATCAGTATCTGACCGACGGCTACGTATGTGCCCTCAAACTGCAAGGCGAGGACACCAGCATCAAGAAGATTGACAAGCCGCAAATCACTCCCATCCCGACCAACCGCGACCTGCACAGTGCCTTCCTCGATGCCATCAAGGACAGCCACGTGGAGCCTATTCAGCCCAAGTTTGTTGACTTCCAGAAAGAGTTGACCTTCGGCACGACCAAGAAGAAGTTGCCGTTCATCTACAAGCAGAACACCACCAACGACCTCTTCACCCTCGCCTTCCACTACGAGTTTGGCAATCAGGCAGACAACCGCTACGACATCGCTGCCGACTACCTCACTCTGCTCGGCACAGACAAACTCACCAACGAGGACATTCAGAAGAAGTTCTACGAGATGGCTTGCTCCTACCACATCAGTGTGGCAGAAGACCAGATGACCATCAACATCACGGGTCTTGCCGACCGAATGCAGGATGCCCTCGCCCTCACCGAGCAGGTGCTCAGTGGTGCCAAGGCAGACAAGGACGTATATAACCAGTACGTGGAGCAACTGCTCAAGAGCCGCGAAGATGCCAAGAAGGAGCAGCGCCCCTGCTTCAACCGAGCATGGAACTACGCCATCTACGGAGCCTACAACCCCTACACCAACATCATGAGTGCCGATGCCCTGAAGAGCACCGATCCACAGACCTTGCTCGACCTGCTGAAAGGACTCTCCGACATCGAGCACACCGTCATCTACTACGGCCCCTCCTCCGCCAAAGATGTAGCCGCCCTGGTCAGCCGACTGCACAAGACCCCCAAGAAGTTGCAAGCCGCTCTGGAGAACAAGCCCTACGTGCTCCAGCCGACCCCACAGGACGAAGTGCTCCTCGCCCCCTACGAGGCAAAAAACATCTACATGCGGAAGTACCACAACGAAGGTCTCCAATGGACACCCGAGAAAGCCCCTGTCGAAGCCCTCTTCAACGAATACTTCGGCGGCGGCATGAACACCATCGTCTTCCAGGAACTGCGTGAGGCACGCGGACTCGCCTACAATGCCAGTGCCTACTACGCATCGCCCGACCGTAAAGGTGAGCCCGAATATGCGATGGAGCACATCATCAGCCAAAACGACAAGATGATGGACTGCATCAGCGTCTTCAACGACATCACCGAACAGATGCCACAGAGCGAAGCCGCTTTCCAACTCGCCAAGCAGTCGCTCACCAAGACCCTCCAAAGCCGTCGCGTCACTCGCCTCGCCCTCATCAACTACTACTTCCAGATGAAGAAACTCGGTCTCACCGGCGACCTCTACGAGAGCGTTTACAATGCCCTTCCATCCCTCACACTCCAAGACATCACCCGCTTCGAGCAACAGCACATGACCCAGAAGCCGTGGCGATACATCATCCTTGGCGACGAGAAGGAACTCAACATGAACGGTCTCCAAAAGATTGCTCCTGTGAAGCGATTGACACTTGAAGAAATCTTCGGGTACTAAAAACGTATAAAAATTGAAGAATTGAAGTTGTATGCGGCTTGTTTGCAAAAAACTTCAATTCTTCTCTTATTAATGGATATATTGCCGAAGTTCTGCAAATATCAAATCCATCCGAGCCCTCCACGGGGCAAACAGGCAAGCGACAGAACGGTTCCTATCCACCATAGACTGATAGTCTGATATATGAGAAAGGATATGCTCAATCTGTCCGCATGGGTCAACAAAATCCGCTTCCACAACAGGATTATACCCAATCATGTCCATTAACTCTTGAGGGCAGTGCCCAACAATAACGCACCGTGAAAGCATCGCCTCCCAGTATCTCATGGTCAGCGTAGCAACACACCCATTTTCTTTAGGGTTACGCATACACATCGGAAAAGAAATGATGATTTTCGTGTCAGCCACCTGAGAGGTGAACGTTTCCCATTTATCATATACACATGCCAATCCCTTCTTTTGCCCTCTTGTGCTATAGACCCATTTACATTGTTCAGATAACCCTCCATCCAACAATTTCTTGTGGAAGTATTTGTGCTGTGCCCCTAACTCGTACACATCAATCTGTCTATCCGCCAAACGTTTTCCCTCCGTATAATCGTTAACATCCAGTCCTTCTGGTATATGGACGAAATGCACATCGGGTAGCCGTTTTGACATCTCTCGAACCACATCAGAAGCCGTCACAAAACACAACCTACATCTCGTTAACTTCAAATCACGTTCTAATCTGTCCCATGTAGATGGCCAACAATCCCACAACATGGGAACAATTTCCCCTTGAAACATATAAGGTACAGCCGCTTTCAAAAGATGGCCTCCACGTGAGCATACGAGAAGGATGACGTTTCAATCGCGTCAAACCACATTTGAGAGCCATTTTCTCCATTGAATGTAGGTCTCTCCACACAAAAGTGACAACAATTACACTTTTCTTACTCGCCATATTCTATCTTCTTCATCTCAAATAATATAAGAACTTCTTATACGCCAATTTACTCCTCCACACCACTTTCTTCAACCATACAGATGTGGGCGACAACGTAGAAACAAACAGCCCAGTGTGGCTTCCCTGTGTTGCGATAGTAGGCTGGCACCATAGATATAACAACTTGCCCTGATTCAGTAAATATCTGTGGTATAAGTCTATGGGAAGATGGCATTTATGCTCTTGGGCATCCTCCAAAATCGCACACGCCGCATGCCTGTTTATATAGTACGCCCCTGTCATCCTATCACGGTCACCAGGATACAGGTATCGTCCTTTCCTTCTTTGCGAACGAGGAATAAATCTGAGCCGCGTGTCTTCGTATGAAATAATCACATTCTCATTTGCATACATTGAATCATACTCAGACATTGATTTTGAGAAGATTTCATCAAAGTTCTTTTGCAGAATAGCATCATCTTCCAAAATCAACGCCCCCACAAGATTTCTATCTATGATTTTCTCATAGGCATAAAAATGCTTCAAAGCACAACTCGTCACACCTGTTGGCCTGTTCATGCCTTCCCCTTGTTCTCCGCCGGAGAAATATTTGTTGAGTTCTTCTTTCGAAAGAGTTTCGACATCGTCTTCAAGAATGTACTCAAACACAAAAGGATGAGACCTCAGCATGTTTTTCATGTGCTTTTTTCGGTCAACGAATTTTTCGGCATGAATGACAAAAACATTCATGCCTTGTATAGATTTTTCTTTTATATGACTCAAATGACGCTGTGATTCCATCGGTATTTTAAATAAGTTGGTACATCTCAATTTTTCACCAGATGTACCAACTTTTTAGATAGACTTTAATATCTGTTACTGTGCCTTGTGACGACCATGAATCCTGTAAAAAAGACGATTCCATGGACATCTTCTCACAGCGTCTTTCTTAAGAGGTTGAGCGGCCTCCTCATAAAATGCGGCACGAGTGCCCACGTTCGTGTAGGAGTAAGATTTGCCATCTGCTTGGCTAATAGTACCATTGTCATTAAAGGAGTAACTACAAGAGCGGGTATATGACTCCGTATCATCCTCATAGCCGTCCTCCTCATACACCCATTCCGCTGTATATCCCGAAGGCAGATAAGACGAAGCCTTACCAAGCAGACCGACGTAGGCAAACATATCAAAGTCTGCATCATCAGCCCCTAAATCAAACAATATTCCAGGGATTTGACGGGGTGTATATTGATAGAAGAGATTGGGATAACTCGTTGAGTAGTCATAGGTGACGAGTTCTGTCTCTTTGAAATTTCCATCATCATCCTTACCACTCGACTCATACTTGAAGGATAACAAACGATTGTCAGAAGAGTATGTATATTTAGAATTTGCTTTTGCAGAAGCAGAATACTTTTCACCGTCAACATTACCAGACTCCGACGAATTAGTAGAAATGGAGGTCAACTGTCCTTTTGAATTGTAAGAAAATGAGGCACTGCCACTGCCCGAAATGGATACGCCATATTCAACCAAGGTGTACTTGATAGAAATGCCTGTGATACGATTACCGCTAATACTAAAAGACATTTCTCCAGTATCATACTCATCTTCCCACTGCATCTTGAAATTGTTCTTGGCTTCAAGTGTCCAACCATTACGGCTCGTTATCGTTTCCAATTTGCCGTTCTCGTCATAACTGTAGCGATAGTCGCCCACAGCCGACACACGAACACCCTCAACTGCGGCATTGGCTTCAGCATCATCGCCAGCCAAAGCACCAGCCTGTACTTTAGAGGAAGAGCCACCACCATTGTTGTCGTCATCGTCGTCACTACTGCAAGATGTGCTTACTGCAAACACCACCATTCCTGCCATCAGGAATGAAAGAAATTTCTTGTTCATAAATTTAATTTGTTTTTTAAGATTAATATTGTTTTTCTCTTTTTACTTCACACCAAAGAACTCACCATCCTTTTCTTGAAAAAAGATGTAAAAACCCTTTTCATCCTTCTCAAATTGTTAATGATTTCCGAATGCAAAGTTAACGTATCTTAAATCATCATTTTAGAAAGAAGCGTCTCTCAAATGTTACACAAGTGTATCATAATTGTTACACTTCCTCAAAGGCATCCGTTAAGTCTCTGAAAAAGTCGTGGTTAAGCACTTTCCCTATCCGATAGAGCAAATGAGTATCAATGCTGTTTTTCTCAAAGATGCGGTACACGGCCATACGAGAACACCCCAGTTTCTCTGCCAGCCAAGAAACGCCCCGCTCTTGCCGACAAAGTTCATCTTTGATTTTTTCGCCGATACTTATCATATAGCACATCTATTAAAAATGGAAAAGGCGGGGAGTCCTGTCACTCGTCCCGCTATCTGAGGCCCTGGCAAAGCCCATCCTTAATAGAACGAGCAACGCAGAGCCCACGCCTGTGAGATTATATATAATAATGTATAGAGAATCTTGCCGCCCCAATGAAAACAGGAGACAGCAAAGGGCTATACATAACATGGATATATAATCCACCCATGAGCATCTATCGCTGCCATGTCCTTGATTAAGGCGGAAACTGCCAGGTTTCAGATAGCCAAGAGACAAAGCGTGATAAACGCCTTTCTTCTGATATTAACACCACCCAGAGGGCGGCGTTTCTTTCCATTTTACCCACCCATAACAGGTGGACTCCGTGGAAGAATGTTGCAAAGTAACGGAATCTTTACGAGAAAAACAAACTTTTCTGTGAAGTTTTTTGATTTTTCCCTTTCCCTTGTCAATAAGTTCTGAGCATTCGACTTAAGAAGAATGCCGCCGTCGAAAGGTAGAAATGTGGGGAGGGGTCTTAAAACTAAACTTAGATTTTATAAAATTCAAGTTAGATTTATATAAATTTAAGTTGAATTTTTGTAAATTTAAGTTTGATTTTATAAAATCCAAGTTTAGTTTTAACAACTTTGCTTGCAGAAGCAGAAAAAAGAAAGCAGGACACGGAGGAAAACCATGCCCTGCTTGGGGGAAATGTTGCGTGAGAAGCCTTTCGATGTGATAGATGAAAGGAGAAGAATTATTTCTTCAAGACCCGTTTGTAAATCCAACGTGCCAGTTTGCCGAGGGGAGTGTATCGGATGCCCCAGTCGGTGATGGCTTGGGCAAAGAGGGCCTCGATGTGAGGGTCCTTCTGGGGATGTTCCATGCGTGTGAGGGGAAGAGGGGTTTGAAGGGGCTCACGGTCAAACTCATAGTACTGAAGGATGTCAAAAGAACGGAAGTGGGTGCCGTTCTTCAGCCCGATGTTGCGCACAAGGGTGTGAGCAGGGGTGAGGCAGAGTCCACCTGCTTTATAGATGGCAATTTCCCAACAGATGTCCCACGGAATGGGGCGTTTATCGAGGCTTTTGAGGCAGGGGAAGACACCGCCGTACTGGATGGCAAGTTGGTCTTCGGGGGTCATGCCTTGGAGGGCTTCTTCGCGAGTCTTGTAGTGAACGAAGTGTTGCTGCCAGCGGTCACGCCATGTGCCCCACCCCCAGCCAGACATGTGAGGTGTGAAGTAGAAGTTTTGAGTTTGTGAGTTTTTGAGTTCTTGAGTTTTTGAGTTCTTGAGTTTTTGAGTTTTTAAGTTTTTAAGTTCTTGAGTTTTTGAGTTAAGGTTAGGATCAAGGTCAAGGTTAGTGAAGCCTGCCACGTGCATGACAGTGGGGATGTCGGCATAGAGGTCGAAGGCTTGGTTCATGTATTGGAGATAGTAAGGGGAGGTGCAGATGTCATCTTCGAGGACAATGATACGGTCGTGGGTCTCGAAGACCTGTGCGATGCCTTCGGTGATGTTGCGTTCGAGGTAGATGTTTTCGGGGCGAAGAACGAGGGTGACGCTGTGGAGCAGTTTTTCGTTGTCGGCTCGACGTTTGAAGTCATGGAGTTGCTGGCGGACTTCGTTCACCTGTTGCCACGATTTTTCATCCTTTCCTCCGTCTGAAAAGACATAGAGGTCGGTGTCTGCAGCAAGGGTGTTGCGAACCAGACAGTCGAGGGTTTTCAACATGTTGTCGGCACGGTTGTAAACAAAGAGAGCAACAGGAGATAGGGACATAGAAGAGAGGATTGTTAAGTGTTTTGTTTGCAAAGATAGTGCAAATCGAACACAAAACAAAACAAATTCATTTGTTTTTTATGCTGAGATGCAGCCTATCTTATGTAAAGATAAACAAAAAAGTGTACCTTTGCAAATGTAAATGGTAAATTATCAAATGGTAAATGGATTATGGCGAGTTTTGACGCGAAAGAACTGAGGGCGAAGTACAACCCTGAAGGGTCGCTGACATGGCGGATGCAGGAGCGGATGCTGGAGGTGCTGGAGGTGATAGACGGCATCTGCCGGCGGCACGAGATTTCCTATTGGCTGTCGGGTGGCAGTATGCTGGGAGCGGTGCGTCATCAGGGGTTTATCCCTTGGGACGACGATTTGGACATTGAGATGCTGCGTCCCGACTTTGAGCGGCTGATGGCGATTCTGCCCAAGGAACTGCCTGAACATTTGGCATTGCAGTGGCACACGACGGATGAGAATTATTTCTTTCAGTTTGCAAAGGTGAGGGACAGGAACAGCCGCCTGTTTGAACGGAACGGCTACGACAAGGTGTGGAAGGAGCACGGCATCTGGGTGGACATCTTCCCTCTGGAGCGGGTGCCGCTGTGGATTCACAAACTGTCCAACACGACGTTTGGACACACGTACAAGATGATGCGGACGGCACAGGAGCCCAAGAAGGTGATGGGGAAAGTAAGGGCATTGGCTGCTCTCAACAGGAATATCATCTTCCCAGTGTTGAGAGGGTTGGCAAAGGTGTTCCCAACAAAGTTTTATGATTTCGGTTTGGGGATTCCCTATTATGAAAAGTGTCCGAAGGAAGACTTCCTGCCTGTGCGATACGTGCCCTACGAGCACACAAACGCCCCCATCATGAAAGAGGCCGAGAAGTGCCTTGCTTACAGGTATGGGGACTATATGAGCCTGCCGAAGAACCCAGGAAGCGAGTATCATTCGGAGGATGTGGAAATTTGGTGAGTCACACCTTCACTCTTCCGCTCTGCACTTTGTAATCGTAAGAATGGATGCCCTCGGCTCGGAAGTCGGCATGATAGCGTTCGAGCACTTGGTGATACACCTCTTCGTACTGCGGTATGAAGAGGTCTTCTTTTCTCTCCAGATGGGCAATGATGTCCTGTGCAAGCCCCCCAATCTTGGCGAGGTCGGTTTTGCCTTTTGTGAAACTGGTACCTTGGATAGACCCGGGAGAGACATTGAGAATACGATTGGACGTGCCCGCCTTCAGGAGTTCCACATTGACGCTCTCGATGAAGACCTTGAGGGCGGCTTTGGTGGCTGCATAGACGGAGAAGAAAGGAGAGGTCATAAAGCCCGCAATGCTGACCATCACGCCGCAATAGAAATCCTCCGTCGATTCCAACTTGGGATAGAATCGTTTAAGGATTCGCAAGGTGGGCAGGGTGTTGACCTGAAAAGACTGGGTGATGGTCTCCTCTGGAATATCACGGAAAAGTGCCAAGCGGCCGAAGCCTGCTGTTATCATCAGGGTGTCACAATCCAGAAACTGGTCGAAAAGGGAATAATCGTCGGATGTCAGGTCGAAAACATACTCCTCAAACTTGGGGTTGCGATACTCTTCTGGAACTGTCGCCTTGTCAACGATGTACACCTTCTCGCATTCTGGACGACAAGCCAGTTCCGTGGCAATCGCAAGCCCGATGCCATTGGCTCCACCTACTATCAGTGCCTTCTTCATGAACGTTATTTTACTCTGACGTCAGGATTGACTTTCGATTCGTGCTTAGACTTCATGTCGTTGTAATTCTCCAAAATCTCTTGCTTGATTTTGGTGGAGGACACACCGTCGCCGTATGGGAAGTAGAAAACGGTGACACCGAGGTCCTTGAGATAGTCGTACTTGCCTGTCCAGTCATCACCCACCACAAAGACATCAATGTTGAGTTTCTTGACCAACTCCGTGTGGTCGAGCGAATGCTGAGGAATGACCACATCAGGGGCTTTGAGTGCCTTCAGGATGGCAATACGCTCTTCGAATGGGATGACAGGGGGACGCTTGTAACTGCACACAAGTTCGTCGGTGCTGACACCCACGATGAGGGTGTCGCCCAGTCCGCGGGCGTATTCTATCATTTTCAGATGGTTGGAGTGGAACATATCGAAGGTTCCTGATGTGTAAACGACGACTCTATTGTTGTACATGATTGACAGGATTTTGAGTTTCTGGGGGCAAAGGTACGGATTTTTTCTTAAATATCCCCCGATGGAAGAAAAAAGATTATCAACCTTTTTTCTTCCATCGTCCACTCAGCCATGGGACTTTTTCCACGTATGGCACTAAAAGGAAGCATACGCCGAAAAGGATGAAGATGAGGATGGCGTAATCGTCCCAATGCCCACGGAGGGTACGCACATTGGCAGAACGTATCATCTTATAAAGCATCATGAGGGGATAGTGAGCCACGAAGAAGACCATCGAGTGTTCACCAATATAGTTGATGACGGGAATGCGAGGCAGATGGATGGTCAGCAAGATGCCTGAAAGTCCGCAGAGTGCCAAAGTGATGTCAACCACCGTAACGATGGGGCTACCCTTCCAGATGTTGTCCACCATCGTGTACTCCCCCATGTAGGTGGCATTAAGATAGATGAAAAGTGCCAACAGAATGCCCGACACGCCAAGGGTGATGTTCTCGCCCATCTTCTCAATGGCAAAGTGCCACACACGTCCCAGATAGAAAAGATAGATGCCAATGAAGACATTGTCGAAACCGAACCACATCGGATTGTCTTTCGTCCAAAGCCAATAACTGACGAAGGGCAGGAGGAAGATAAACCAGTGTATCTTAAAGTTGCGTGTCTTACCGGCAATGTCCAGTTTGAAGAGGGGTGGAACCTTGGTGATGAGATGTGCCACAACGTATGCCATGAAGAAGGAGAAGAGGAACCAACAGGGGATATTGCCATAGAACTGGCTGGACTCCCACAGGTGGCTGAGTTTGACCTGTTTGGAAAGGGCATTGTTGGGGTCGAAAATGAAGATGACAAAGAAAAAATAAATGAGGTTGCCAATCGTGCCCCACACCACATACGGGATGAGCAGACGCTTGGCTTTGTCGAGAAGGTACTCCTTTGTGTTGCCTGAGACGGTCTTGTTGAAATAGCCCGCCTTGAAGAAGAAGAAAGACATGAAGAAGTAGGACCAGTGCATGATGGGTGTCCACCAGTCGGCATTGCCAAAGCCACAGGCGTTGGTGATGTGCAGCATCATCATGCGGATGATACAGATGCCGCACAGGAGGTCGAAAGCGTGATTACGTTGTTTCATTTTTCTTTCGTTACAGGTCTTCCAAACAAGTATTCTTTCAAGACTGGACTCATTCTCAATATATTGCTGACAAGCAGACAGAAGGCGATGACCACAAGGGCAACGCTGACTGAGAGCACAATGTCGATGACGAAATTGGGATGGTTGGCATCAAGCCATTTGCCCACTTGAGGCATCTTGGGCAGCAGGATAAAGTGGAGCAGATAGATGTCGAGGGTGCGAGTGCCGATGTATTGCAACCCCTTACCGATGGAATGCTGCTGAGTAAAGTGCTGCTGATAGTGACGGAAGAACATAACCACCGTGAACATCAAGGTGTACATGGCAAGTGTCTTGGGCAGATTCGTCCATTCCTGTTTCATGTAGTGCCACTTGAAAATGTCGGCACAACAGAGGAAGGCAAGCACAACAATGACAGGGAAGAACCATCGGGCATCGAAAAGACGTTGGGTGCCCTGCCAAAAACGATGCACCAGATTGCCCATCAAGAAGAAATGCAGGAACTTGAGGGTCTCATAACAGGAACTGTACATCATAAAGTCGGTCTTGTACCATTTGCCAAACTCTTGGGGCATATACAGCGACAGATAGGCAACGAGGCTTGCCACCCATAAAATGAAGATGGCGATGTGTTCCACTTTTTTGCCCCAACGCTGGAAAAAGGCTGACACCAAATAATAGACAAGGAACATCTGCAAGAGCACCCACGTGAACCAATAGCCTCCTTTGGTGGGGCTATGCATACACTTCATGAAGCCTTCGGCAAAAGGGAGTTTCCCTTTCAGCACCAAGAAAACGCACAAGAAGACGAGGGCTGGCAGCACCTGCACTTTGAGTTTCTTCCAGGTGAGGGCGGCAAAGTTCTGAGGCGTCCAAATCCAAGTGGCTTTATAGGCCAAGAAGCCACTTACAAAGAAGAAAAGGGGCATACGGAAGAGCACAAGAAACGGCAGGGAGGCTGAAATCTTCTCCGACTCGCCGAAGCCGAACTGTGCAACGTGGTAGGATACGACAAGTATCATGGTGAAACCACGCATGGCATCGAGCCATTCCATTCTCTTCTTATTTTCTTCCATGGAGTCGTTCTACAAGTTTGTCGCTTTTGCCACTGATGAGTTTTCGGGTGAACATCCGACCGCTTGCCATCAAGGTGTCATAATCCGTTTCGTCCATCACCTTGATGACGGGCTCATAAATGATGAAGTGAAGAGGGGTCAATGCAGCCAAACCCGGGTAGGCACCTTCCACCAAGAGACACTTTGATGCCCACTCAGGTGTGTTGAAAGCGATGGTCTGGATGATAGTTTCTGCCTGACCGAAGGAATCGACGAAGTAACGGCGAATCTCTGGCTTACATACGTACATATTATATATATAAGATGCAAAATCTTGAGAGATGCACCACCAAGCCGAGCCTTTATAGAGATGCCACATCCTGCCATCCACCGTAAAGTGAAGTTTCTTCCGCATCCCCAATAGGGCTTTTGTTTTTCGGCAAAGGATGCTCAAACGCTGATTCCATTGATTGTTCAAGGCTCCGAAGTGGAAGAACGGGCGGGAGCATTGATAGAGGTTCCGTTGCTGCGGATTGATAGTGTCGGTGTCCATGCAGATGCCACAAAGAAGTTCCTTGCCACTCTGTTCCTCTAGCCATGCCGTGATGCGTTCATTGCTCCACAAAGGATAATCCATACCAGAGAGGAAGAAGATGCGGTCGAAAGGAACAGGAAAGTCAATGGCGGCTTTGATGAGTGCCATCTGATAGTCAACCTCAAGGATGGTGCCCCACCGCACATTGATGCGGTCAGACAAAAAATGCACATTCTCTTGATGGATGAGCGTGGTGAAAGGCGTCATGTCCGACTTCTTGTCGATATGGACAAAGAAGTGAGCATCGGGATGAAGAGCCTCTATCAACCGCTTCAGTTGAGGGGCATCGGTATGGGCAGAGATGAGATAGGCAATGTTCATGCAGCAACTTTTAACTGAGGTTTCTTGAAACGCCCACTGAGCCACGGCACTCGCTCCACATACGGAACCAGCCATGTGCAGATGGAGAACACGAAGACGAGCAGGACAATGAAATCGTCCCAATGGCCATAGATGCTATGACCAAAGGAGATATGAGTGAATCGGTAAAACTGCAAGAGTGGATAATGGGCAACGAAATAGACCATAGAGTGCTGTCCGATATAATTGACAACAGGCACACGCTTGAGTGGCAACTTGATGAGGAATCCAGACAGGCCTATTAGAATGATCATGGTGTTGAAGAAGGCTGCCCACGGATTGCCACGGAAAAGGTTGGTGCTCATGGCATACTCGCCGTGCCACACGATGTTGAGCACGATGAAAGCCAATATCAAGAATGATGAAACAATGAGTGTGACATTTCGCCCCATGCGGTCAATCAGCCAGTGCCATGTACGTCCCAGATTGAAGAAGAACACACCCATGAACACATTGCTAAGACTCATGGGAAGCGGATTGTCCAGCGTCCACATCCAATAACTGATGAAGGGACAGGAAAGTATCACCACCGTCTGAAAAACCGAAATGGGCTTGACAATGTGAATCTTCTTGATGAAATGCACCAACACATAGGCAGAAAAGAACGAGAACAGGAACCAGACGGGCTCATTGCCCCAGAAGGAACTTGTCTGCCACAGATGGCTCCATTCCATCGGCTCAATGGGATGGTGATAACGGTCTATCTCAAAAGGAAGGTAGATGCAGTAGATGATAAAACCGATGGTACCCCACACCACGTATGGAATCAGCAGACGTTTCGCCTTGTCTATCACATAGGCCTTCGTATTGCCTGAGACGGTCTTGTTGAAATACCCAGCCTTGAAGAAGAAGAAACACATGAAGAAGAACGACCAAGCCATCACGACCTTCCACCAGTCATCACCTTTGTGGCCACAGAAGGTGATGGTGTGCAGGCATATCATACGGATGATACAGATGCCGCAGAGGAAATCGAATGTATGGTTACGCTCTTTCATGGTTGCAAATATACTTCTTTTTTCTTATATCTGCCACTCAAGTAGGAGATTTTTTCCACGTAGAGCACCAACCATGTGCAGGTGATGAGCACAAATGCCATCATCAGGATGAAATCCTCCCAGTGATGTACCACGGTGTGATGAAACACCCGATGTGTGAAACAATAGAGAAAAATGAGTGGATAATGTGCCACAAAATAGACCATGGAATGTTCACCTATATAGCCAATGACTGGCACTCGCCTCTGTGGCAAAGCCAACAAAAGTCCCGAAATGCCGACCAAAGCACACACAGTGTTGACACCTGCCCCCCACGGATGCTGGACAAACTTGTTCAGACTCATATCATACTCGCCATGCCACCACCGATTGCCTACCACAAATTCGGCAATCAGCAAGACACTCAACAAGACAAGCCACCCTTGGGGCACTCGACGTTGCAGCCATCGCCATCCTCTCCCCAAATAGAAGAAGAACACACCCATGAACACATTGTCGAGACTCATCCAAAGAGGATTGTGCTGCGTCCATAGATAATAACTGATGAAGGGGAAGAAGACGGATATCCAAGGCAGAAACTTCACCTTGTTGATAAAGTGTACCGCGACATACGCCATGAAGAAGGAGAACAAGAACCACACGGGAGGATTCCCCCAGAAATGGCTATCTTCCCACAAGTGCTGCCATCGAAGAATCTTGTAATACTGTTGGAAATCATCAGGGAAGATGAACAGGAAAGAGAAAAAGACGATGCTGCCAATCGCTCCCCACACGAAATAAGGAACCAACAAACGCTTGATTCTGTCCTTGAGATAGGGCAAGGTCTTCCCCGAAACACCTTTGTTGAAATAGCCCGCCTTGAAGAAAAAGAAGGACATGAAAAAGAACGACCATGCCATCACTTTAGCAAACCAGAACTCACTACGATAGCCACACATGCTAATCACATGAAGCATGATCATACGCAAAATGCAGAGTCCGCACAAGAGGTCGAAAGCGTGGTTACGCTCTTTCATACACGATAGGAATTATTTAGAAGTCTTCATCGTCAGACGGTCTTCGGTCATGCGTTCCATGTACGACTGAATCAGCCCCTTCACCTCTCGCTCCATCTGCTTCTCCACCTGTCCTGTCTTACCCAAGAGGTTTTTCTTCAGGAACCAATCCTCCTTATAGTTATAAATGGCTTTGGTCTGCCCGCTCTCAGTGAAAAGCAGCACATGATCACCTTTCACATAGTGGTACAATCCGTTGTTATTCGTCACAGCCCACGTATCTTGGTCGGCTGTATTGAACAGGTCTTGACCGAAAGCGACGTATGGCTTGTCATATCTGAGATAACCCAAAATGGTCGGCATGATGTCAATCTGCTGGGCAATACAGTGACGACGTTCAGGACGAATCTCGCCCGAAGGGTCAAAAATCAGCAGAGGAACGCTGCACACACCCAATTCGGTCTGGTACTCTGGTCGAGAAGTCAAATTCGTATGGTCGGCGGTGAGCACAAAGATGGTGTTCTTGTACCACGGCTGTTTCTCTGCCGTTTCGAAGAAGAGACGCAAGGCGTGATCCACATATCGGATACACTTGTGCATGATGTTATCATCGCCTGGCTCATCTTTGTAAATGTCCTTGTAACGCTCTGGCACCACATACGGGTGATGCGAACTTGCCGTGAAAACCGACGTGATGAAAGGCTCCTTCATCTCACTCATCTTCAACGCATAGAACTGCAAGAACTCCTCGTCCCAGATGGCCCACATGCCGTCAAAATCCTTATCGCCATTGAAACGCTTGTCTTGGTTGTATTCCGTCCTGCCAAGATACTTCTGGTAACCCGTCGCCTTGGCAAATGCCTCAAAACCCATCGAGCCGTTTTCTGCCCCGTGGAAGAAAGCCGATTCATAACCCACTTTCCCTAACTCGCCAGCCAATCCACTCACTTCATTCATGGAGGCAGGCGTCAGGAAGAATGGCTCGATAAAACGTGGAATGCTGGACAAAATGGAAGGCATACCGTCGATACTCTTTCTGCCGTTGGCAAAAGAATAGTCAAAAGTGAGCGAACGGCTGATGAGGGAATCGGTGAAAGGAGCATAACCCTTATAGGTTCCCCCATCCAAGTGCTGATTGTAAGCACCGATATACTCTTTTCCATAACTCTCCATGATGAACACCACCACATTCTTCTTCCTCATGCCGAGGTCACCCGTCGCCACCATCACACTGTCAGGCAGCATCATCACACTGTCCGCTGGCTGATGAATGGGGCTATAAATGGTGTCCAGTTCTTCACGGGAAAAATACTGAGGGTCGGCAAACACATTCTTGTTGATGGTGCGAATCATCGAAAACGGCGTGTTGAGAATCAAAGCAGCCTCTGCCGGTCGATTCACATACTGATTGGCATTGCTGATGGTGATGGGACGCACAGCCGTCGTGGCACCTCCACGCATACCGGCAACGGTGATGGGGATATACAAGCCGAAGCAAACCAACTGAATGACATAGTACAGGAGTTTGTCTTTCAACATGCGTAGGTGAAACTCACCTCTGGGTCTCACATACAAGACAATCAGCCCTGCAATCAACACAACACCCAACAACACCAGATACCAATGACGCAACAATTCCACCCCCATCACATCGCCAATGTTTCCCTCATGACTGAACTCCTGAAAGACGGAAGAAGTGGTTCTGCGGCCTGTATATTGGAAATAGACAGCATCGGCAAGATTGGCAACCACACATACAGCGTTCACCACCACATACACCCATTTGGTCATCAACTGCCATCCATCTTTTTCCTTCCAGTGCAGGGGGATGAGCATCAAAATGGCATACAGCACATTCGTGTAGAGAATGGCAGAGGTATCAAACATCCAGCACCCCTTGAAGGCTTCCCAGAAAGAGAGCGTGTCAAAACCCTCGGAGAGCACCGACCAGTTTTCCAGCAGATAGGCAAGGCGACAGATGCCATACACGATATATACCAGCGCCAGATTGCAGATAAACGCAATGGGGCTTGAGAGAAAAGACTTTTGCAACTGTATGCGTCTCATTGTGTCGTTGTTTGATGGTTATTTGATATTGCGTCTTTGTTTATAGGCTTCGATGCGTTCGGCAAAGGCGGCATCCTTCTTGCTGTTGGGGGCTGGCGTAAAGGTGATGACCTCCGGAATCTCCTTTCCACAATCCACCAAGCGAGTCTCTCCTTTCTTCTTGACGATGAAAAGCGAATCGTAGCACGTTCCGGCATTAGCATCCGTTGCCGACAGGAAGAGCGTGTCGCCGCTTGTCCGCACCTTCTGGTAATACCGACTGCCCGACCCGAACTTGTCAAAACGCTCGTTGAACTCAATGCGATAGTTCTTGGGGGAGCAGTGGCTCACCGTATAAACAGGCGTGGTCGCTGTGCTGTCTGCCTCGTGATGGGTCATGCGTGCGTATGCGTGTTCATGTCCTTGCAGCACCACATCCACACCGTACTCTCTGATGAGTCCGTCGAACATCCACCGCTGAATCAGGTTGTTCGTGCTTCCCTTGATGGAATAGAGCGGATGGTGCAGCACCACAATCTTCCACTTTGCCCGACTCCCCTGCAATTGCTCTTCCAGCCACTTACGCTGCTCCCACAGATACGGCAGTTCGCGGTTGCTATCCAAACAGAAGAGTTGCAAATCCTTATAGCACACGGTAAACACCTGATTCTCACCCACCATCGAGTCAAGAAAGTAGGAATGTACCAACGAGAAGCGGCGTTCCAACTTCAGCAGCACCCCCTTCAGATAGTCGTGATTGCCCGTCACCGTCAGCACAGGCACCGTCTGCCCCACCGAGTCAAGACTCTCGAAGGTCTCGCCCCAATAAGCATCAGTCGGTCGCTCCGTCAAGTCTCCACCACACACGAAGAACTCGGCATCGGGATTCCGTCTGAAGGCTGCCCTCAGCAACCGGTTGGCAATGCCGCCGATGCTGTCCTGAATGTCACCCATGTAGAGAAACGAGACATCACCCTTGGAGACATCCTGCACAAAGAAAGTGTACCATTCGGAAGCCTCATCACCCGTCCACACACGGTAACGGTAATAATGCCCAGACTTCAGGTCACGCAGGCGTGCCACATAATATGCCGCCTTGCCTGCACGCGACTCAAACACCTCGCCCGCAACATCCACATGCTCGGTTCGTCCGCCTTCCACATCCACCAGTTCCACCGATGCACTACGCACTTCGTCGCCGCACATCCAACTCAGATTGCGGTGCATCCCATCTGCATCACCAAACGTCAGCAACACCCGCGTGGGCACATTCGGAGCCTGATACGCCCCTTCCTCCGGATTATGGAACCACACATCCCAACGGTTGCAACACCAAAATGCCAAGGCTCCCACCACCAGAATCGTACATGCTATCGATATTTTACGTTTCATTCTTCACACACTCCCCGAATGGCTCTTTCCCCCTCAACAGAGGGAACCGAGGGGGTCTTTATCAACACACCAGACTTCCACCCTTCACGGGCTTTTCCACCGTCGTCACGCTGATGCTTCCGTCCCAGTTTTCAGCCGAGAGAATCATACCCTCGCTGACCAGCCCGTTCTTGAACTCACGTGGAGCCAAGTTAGCAATGAAGAGCACCTGCTTGCCCACCAACTGCTCAGGCTCATACCACTGGGCAATGCCGCTCACGATGGTGCGGCCCTTCGGTGTGCCGTCGTCCAACTTGAACTTCAGCAGTTTCTTCATCTTGGGCACACGCTCACACTCCAGCACGGTTGCCACACGGATGTCCAACTTGCCGAAATCATCAAAGGCAATCGTCTCCTTCACAGGAGCCACCTCCGCATTCGCTGCCTCATTCGCCTTGATGGTCGCTTCGAGTTTGTCCGTCTGGAACTTAATTGTCTCGTCTTCAATCTTCGAGAACAGCAAACTTGGCTTGCCCAGTTGCTTGCCGGCTGGCAGCAGGTCGGTCTTGCCGAGGTCTTCCCAGTTGAGCGTGTCCATGGCAATCATCTCACGGAGTTTTGCCGAAGAGAATGGAAGGAACGGCTCAAAGGCAATTGCCAGATTGGCAGTCAGTTGCAAGGAAATATAAATGATGGTCTTCACACGCTCGGGGTCAGTCTTAATCACCTTCCAAGGCTCTTCGTCGGCAATGTACTTGTTGCCGATGCGTGCCAAGTTCATCGCCTCTTTCTGAGCCTCGCGGAACTTGAAGCCTTCGATGAGTGCCTCCACCTTGTTTTTCACGTCGGCAAACTCTGCCAGTGCCGCTTTGTCGGTATCGGTCAGTTCGCCACACGCTGGCACGACACCATCATAATACTTCTGCGTCAACTGCAAGGCACGGTTCACAAAGTTGCCATACACAGCCACCAACTCATTGTTGCAACGTGCCTGAAAATCAGCCCAAGTGAAGTCATTGTCCTTCGTTTCGGGTGCATTGGCGGTAAGCACATAACGCAGTTCGTCCTGACGATTCGGCAGTTCCTCCAAGTATTCGTTGAGCCAAACGGCATAATTCTTCGAGGTGGAAATCTTGTTTCCTTCCAGATTCAGGAACTCGTTGGCTGGCACGTTGTCTGCCAAGATGTAGTCGCCATGTGCCTTCAGCATGGCAGGGAAGACGATGCAGTGGAAGACAATATTGTCCTTGCCGATGAAGTGAACCAGACGGCTCTCAGGGTCTTGCCACCACTTCTGCCAGGTGCCCCACTTCTCAAGCTCCTGCTCACAGAGTTCCTTCGTATTGCTGATGTAGCCGATAGGGGCATCAAACCACACATACAGCACCTTTCCTTCCGCTCCTTCCACTGGCACAGGGATGCCCCAGTCGAGGTCACGCGTCACGGCACGAGGTTTCAAGCCGCCATCCAGCCAACTCTTGCACTGGCCGTACACATTGCTGCGCCACTCCGTATGCTCCTTCAGAATCCACTCCTCCAGCCACTCCTGGTATTGATCCAGCGGCAGATACCAGTGCGTCGTCGCCCGCTTCACCAACGGATTGCCGTTGATGGCATTCACGGGGTTAATCAGTTCCTCGGGCGAAAGGGTGGCACCGCACTTCTCACATTGGTCACCATACGCTCCCTCGTTGTGGCAACGAGGACATTCACCCTTGATGTTGCGGTCGGTGAGGAACTGCTTGGTCTCCTCGTCGTAGAACTGCTCAGAAGTCAGTTCCACAAACTTCCCCTCGTCATAGAGTTTCTTGAAGAAGTCAGCCGCAAACTGATGGTGGGTCTTGCTCGTCGTGCGGCTGTAGATGTCGAAACTGATGCCGAAGTCTGCAAAAGATTTCTTGATGATGCCGTGGTATCTGTCCACCACATCCTGCACCGTGCATCCCTCCTTCTTCGCACGAATCGTCACAGGCACGCCGTGCTCATCGCTGCCACACACAAACATCACCTCCCTGCCCTTCAACCGCAGGTATCTCACATAAATATCAGCCGGCACATACACACCAGCCAAGTGCCCGATGTGTACAGGCCCATTCGCATACGGCAAAGCCGCCGTCACCGTCGTTCTCTTAAAATTTTTCTTTTCCATTCAATGATTTTTTTGACATTTGGGTACAAAGGTACGGATAAGTGAGCACAAAACAAAATGAAAAGTATTTTTTTTCATTTTTATTGTCGAACGAGAGTACCTTCGGCGGAGCCAACGCACGGATAAGTGAGCACAATACAAAACAAAAAGTGTGTTTTTCATTACATTTGTACGGCAGGATTGGGCAGACCTCCTGATGGATGCCGAAAGATAGGACAAAATTGCACGCTCGAAGCCTCAAAAGTGGTCTGAGTCACACCGCCTCGGCGGTCTGAGTCACACCACTCAGGCGGTGTGACTCAGACCACTTTCAAGGCTTCGAGGGCATCTTTTTTGACATACCCTCATCACAAGCAATCACAACGTGAGTTCAGCGAATCGCCCTCGGCGATGGATTTTGAGGAAACGAATTATCATAATATGAATAATTTTATCCACAAATTTTAATAATTATAGAAATTTATGGCCCAAATTATTCTAATTATTCAAATTAGTTTCAGAAAAAAACAAGTTTGAGTTTATTCGCTGAATAGTTACCATAAAAGATTACTTTTATAATACTACTATCAACATGAAAAATCAAAGCCCTCCCCTAATCATAACAGCGGTGTCATATAAAGCGGGAGATAAGACGGGTATGTGGAGATTGAACACTTTCTCTTTTAAAATCACAACGCCACTCGCACCTTTTTGAGATTTTTCACCTACCATATTTTACACCTTTTTGAGATTTTCTCCAAATTTTTCAGGGAAAACAATACTCGCAGTTTGATTGTTCAGAGGCAACAATCCTTCATAACCATCAAAAAAGGGTCGGCAGAATTCTGCCGACCCTTTGGTTTTGGGGTTCTATCGACCCTTATATTGGGCTTTCAATTAGAAATTAACGTAAGCACCGAAAGTGATGGCGTTGGTCACACGAAGGTCGAAAGCGTTCGTCTTCACATCGCCTGTCTTTGCAAAACGCCAACCGAGGTCACCTACATGAGCAACGAGGCTTACTTTGTCGCTGAGACCGTATGCGAAACCTGGCTTGATAGCGATTTCCCATATATTGGTGTTGTCCTGCACACCGCTGGTGTGAACATAGCCGTATGCGAAACCACCATCAACGAATGCAGAGAACTTGCCACTCTTCAGGTAGGTGTAACGAACGTATGGGTTGAAAGCGAAACCGTTAGAGTTTGCACCACCCTTCACGTCGCTATGTGCATACTCAAGTGCCACTGCGATGTCCCAGTTGTCGTTGATAGAGTAACCAATCTCAGGAGCGATTGTTACATTGTTCTCCTTAGCGAGTTCTGTGCCATTGAGAGTTGTCTTAGAAGTATTGAAACCAACTTCGCCACCAACCCAAACCTGTGCATTTGCTGTGAGAGATGCTACTGCAACGAATGCAGCCAAAATCATTTTCTTCATAATTTCCTAAATTTAATCTTTTTACACGTTCCTACTCTTTTTAATATAATCTAAACGATGTCTTTCGGAGGTTTTCGGATTCCCCTCTTTTCTGAAAGGCAGTGCAAAGTTACGGTCTTTTTTCTTACGTTGTATGCTTTTTAACACAAAAACAAACAAATTAGCCATCAATGGTGACAAAAGGAACAAAATGGGATTTCCTCATCCCCTTTTTACGTTAATTTTTCTTTATTAGCCGCTTCAACTTAACCTTAACTTAAAAACTCTGAAACTCTAAACTCCAAATTTTCACTTATTTATTTGCTAATTATGAATGATGAATGATGATTTGTGAATGATGAATGATGAATTATGAATTTATTTTCTTACCTTTGCACGCTTTTATATTCTTTATGGGAGATAATAACGATTATAAATATCTGACGAAGATTGACTATCCTGCTGACTTACGCCAACTGAAGGTGGAGGAATTGCCACAGGTGTGTGAGGAGTTGAGGCGTGACATCATCGAGGAATTGTCGGTCAATCCGGGTCATTTGGCATCGAGCATTGGCGTGGTGGAACTGACCGTGGCGCTCCACTATGTGTTCAATACGCCCTACGACCGCATCGTGTGGGACGTGGGGCATCAGGCTTACGGACACAAGATTTTGACGGGTCGCCGCGACCTGTTCTGCACCAACCGTAAGTTGAACGGACTCAAACCTTTTCCTCATCCCGACGAGAGCGAATATGACACGTTCTGCTGCGGACACGCCAGCAATTCGGTGTCTGCCGCACTCGGCATGGCTGTTGCCGCCAAGTTGAAGGGCGAAAACCGAAAGGTGGTGGCGGTGATTGGCGACGGTGCCCTGAGCGGAGGTTTGGCGTTTGAAGGCATCAACAATGCGGCAAGCACGCCCAACGATATGCTGATTGTGCTGAATGACAACAACATGTCTATCGACCGCAGCGTGGGTGGCATGAGAAAGTACCTGCTGCAACTGACCACCAACACCACCTATAACGACATCCGCTACAAGGTGTCGCAGAAACTGTTCGACTGGGGAATCCTGAACGAGAACCGCCGCAAGGGGCTGATTCGATTCAACAACAGTGTGAAGTCGGTGCTGACTCGCCAGAAGAATATGTTTGAAGGCATGGACATCCGCTATTTCGGGCCTGCCGAGGGCAACGACGTGGTGGAACTGGTGCGTATTCTGCAAGTCATCAAGGACATGAAGGGTCCGAAAATCCTGCATATCCACACGAAGAAAGGCAACGGCTTCGCACCTGCCGAGGAGGATGCCACCGTATGGCACGCACCCGGCAAGTTCGACATGGAATCGGGCGAGCGTCTCGTGTCTCACGACGGGAAGCCTCACCCCCCCAAGTTTCAGGATGTGTTTGGCAAGACCCTGCTGGAACTGGCACAGCAGAACCCGAAGATTGTGGGGGTAACCCCTGCCATGCCAACCGGCTGTTCGATGAACATCATGATGAATGCCATGCCCGACCGTGTGTTCGACGTGGGCATTGCAGAAGGTCATGCCGTGACCTTCTCGGGTGGCATGGCAAAGGACGGAATGATGCCGTTCTGCAACATCTACTCGTCGTTCATGCAACGTGCCTACGACAATATCATCCACGATGCCGCCACCATGCGACTGAACATGGTGCTTTGCCTCGACCGTGCCGGCATTGTGGGCGAGGACGGCTCCACCCATCACGGAGCGTTCGACCTCGCTTTCCTCCGTCCAATTCCAAACTTGACCATCGCTTCGCCTTACAACGAGCCGGAACTTCGCAAGTTGATGTACACCGCCCAACTGCCCGACAAGGGCGTGTTCGTCATCCGCTATCCGCGTGGCAGAGGCAATGTGGTGGATTGGAAATGTGAGTTTGAGGAGTTGCCCGTGGGCAAGGGCAGAAAACTGAAAGACGGCAAGGACATTGCGGTGTTGAGCCTCGGCCCTATCGGTGTAGAGGCGGAGAAAGGCATCTCCATTGCAGAAATGCGGTCGCTCAACAGCAACCCGTCTGCACCGCTGCACATCGCTCACTACGACATGCGTTTCCTCAAGCCCATCGACGAAGAGATTCTGCACGAAGTGGGCAAGAACTTCAAGAAGGTGGTGACGGTGGAGGATGGTGTCATCTCTGGCGGATTGGGCAGTGCGGTGCTGGAATTCTTTGCCGACCACGGCTATCAAGTGGAAGTGAAACGCATCGGCATCCCCAACCGATTTGTCATGCACGGCACGGTTGCCGAGTTGTATCAACAATGTGGCATGGATGCAGAGAGCATAGCGAAAGAGTTGGAGGTGAGTTTGTGAGTTTGTAAGTTTTTAAGTTCGTGAGTTTGTGAGTTTTTAAGTTTGTAAGTTTGTGAGTTTGTAAGTTCGTAAGTTTTTGAGTTTGTAAGTTCGGGAGGTGTAAAGATGAAAATCATTATCGCAGGTGCAGGAGCCGTAGGCACACATTTGGCACGAATGCTGTCAAATGACCATCAGGATGTCGTGCTGATTGATGCCGACGAAAGCAAACTCTTTCGTCTGGGCAACGAACTGGACATCATGACCCTGGTCAAGCAACCCACATCCATTCAGGGATTGAAGGATGCGGGGGTCAACCGTGCCGACCTGTTCATCGCTGTCACACCTCACGAGAGCGAAAACCTCGCCTGTGCGATGCTTGCCAAACAACTGGGAGCGAAGAAGACGGTGGCTCGTGTGGACAACTACGAATACATGAAGCCCGAGAATCTGGACTTCTTCAAGAACATGGGTATCGAATCGCTTATCTACCCCGAACTGCTGGCTGCCCAAGACATCGCCGCCAGTTCACGCTACAGTTGGGTACGCCAGTTGTGGGAGTTCAACGGGGGCGAACTGCTCCTCTTGAGTGTGAAGATGCACGATGCCAACCCCATCTACGAAAAGGAAATCAGCAACAAGGACAATCAGTTGGTGGGACATACGCTGAAGGAAATCGGTATGGCTCACGGACACAACTTCCACGTGGTGGCAATCAAGCGTGACGGGGAAACGGTGAGTCCGCACGGCGACGAGAAGATTCTGCCCCGCGACCTGGTGTTTTTCATGACCACCAAAGAGAACCTTGCCGTGATTCGCCACCTGACGGGCAAGGACGACTACCCAGCCGTGAAGAACAGCCTCCTCATTGGCGGCGGCAAACTGTCGGTGCGTGCCAGTTGGAAACTGGCGTCCATCCACGACAGTGTGAAAATCATCGAACCAGACCGAAAACGCACGGAAGAACTGCAAGCCCTCGTGTCGCCCCAGACGATGATTCTGGAGGGGGAGGGCTATGACATGGACCTGCTGAACGACGAGGGCTACGGCAGCATGGAAGCACTCATCGCCCTGACCGACAACGACCAGCAGAACATCCTTGCCTGTGTGGCTGCCCGCCGCAAAGGCATCCGCAAGACCATCGCACAGGTGGAAAACCTTGACTACTTCGACATGGCGGACGACCTCGACATCGGCACCATCATCAACAAGAAGATGATTGCCGCCAGCCACATCTATCGGATGCTGCTGAAAGGCGACGTGGACAATGTGAAGATGCTGACCATCGGCAATGCCGACGTGGCGGAGTTCATCGTCAAGCCTGGCTCGCAAGTGACCAAGAAGAAGGTCATGGAACTGTGCTTCCCCCACGGAGTGAACATCGGCGGCATGTCGCGTGACAGCCACTCCATGCTGGTGGAAGGTCGCACCCAACTGCAAGCGGGCGATAAAGTGGTGGTCTTCTGTGTCGGCAACACGCTAAGAAAACTGGATAAATTCTTCAAATGATTAACTGGCGGCTCATAGCAAAAGTCTTGGGATTCCTCCTCTTTATCGAGGCAGGGCTTTTGATGTTGTGCCAAGCCGTCTCCTGGATATACGGCGAGGGAGTCAAAGCCTTCTCGCTCTCCATCTTGGCAGCCCTCCTGTTGGGCACCACGGGCGTCATCATCGGCAGGAACGCAGGAAAGAAGATGGGTCGAAAGGATGGTTACATCGTGGTTTCGCTGGTGTGGGTGCTCTTCACCATCATTGGCATGTTTCCCTTCCTTTGCGATGGCAGCATCCCCGACGTTTCGGGTGCCTTCTTCGAAACCATGTCTGGCTTCACCAGCACGGGTGCCACCATCATCGACGACCTCGACTCCATGCCCAAAGGTCTGCTCTTCTGGCGTAGCCTCACCCAATGGATTGGCGGTATCGGTATCGTGTTCTTCACCATCGCCATCTTGCCGGCATTCGGCGTGGGCGAAGTGAAACTCTTTGCCGCCGAGTCAACAGGTCCCCTCCACAACAAAATCCATCCCCGCATTTCGGTGGCAGCCCGATGGATTGGCGGTGTCTATGTGGCACTCACCATCCTCTGCATCCTTTCGCTGATGGCGTGTGGAATGTCCACTTTCGATGCTGTCAACTACGCTTTATGCACGACAGCCACAGGCGGTTATGGCACACACTCCAACTTGCTGAATGACCTCTATCATTCGCCAGCCATCGAATATGTGTTGATTTTCTTTATGCTCGTGTCGGGCATCAATTACACATTAATATATTATACCATCCTGAAAGGGAAAGTCAAGAAGTTCTTCAGAGATGCCGAACTCCGTGCCTACCTCACCATTGCCTTCGGAGCGTCGTTGGTTTGTGCCATCACACTGATGTTGCAAGACCCGCTGCACGATGTGGAACTGGCATTGCGTCAAGGGCTCTTCACCGTCATCTCCCTGCAAACAACGACAGGACTTGCCACTTTCGACTATACCCTCTGGCCCGTACAACTCATGCCGGTGCTCCTGTTCGTCATGTTTGCAGGAGCCTGCTCGGGCAGCACCAGCGGTGGTTTCAAATGTGTGCGTCTCAGCATCATCTACCGAGTGTTGAGGAACGAGTTCACCCGCATTCTTCACCCACGGGCTGTCACACCCGTGCGTCTCAACGGCAACATTGTGCCTACCAGCATCGTGCAGACCCTCATGGGCTTTGTGACACTCTTCATCTGCTCCCTCTTCCTCGGTGCCTTCATTCTGGCACTCAGCGGCGTCAATCCCAACAACGTACACCCCAACTTTGACTATTATGAGGCTTTCGGCATCGCCATGTCGAGCATCAGCAACGTCGGTCCTGGCATGGGCTACTATGGCCCCGTCCACTCCTGGGCGATTCTCAGTCCCATTGCCAAATACACCTGCTCCTTCCTCATGCTCATCGGGCGTCTCGAAATCTTCCCCATCATGCTTCTCTTCACTCGAAGTTTCTGGAAGAAGGGATAAAAAACAAAAAAGGCTCGCACTTAGCGAGCCTTTTTTGCGCTTCAGGATGGGCTTGAACCCTAAATGATGAAATCTTTAGAAATGATTGGAAATAATAAGAAACTGAATATCAGCAAGTTATAATTATAAATCTATTTCTGAACGTATGTTAAAGTTTTGAGATTCTGAAAAATTTGG
>JAFUWG010000037.1 GCA_017483605.1 Bacteroidaceae bacterium
AGGCATACATCGACGGCATTCCACAGGGTATCCCGTTCGACATGCGTCCAAACGGTGAAGTGCTCTTCGGCTATCAGAGTGATGATGCCCTTGGTGACGACGACGCTATTACGGCGTTCGACAAGGCAGTTCACAACCTGGGCTGGATGAAGGGACCTAATGCCTACGCTTCTGGCGAGAAAGATTCCTTCGGCGGCACGACCTTCCGCAATCAGAACAACACCATCCGCAGGGTGCTCGGCACGTTCTACACGGACGGCAAGAGCGACCACTACTTCCGCTTGCAGCAGAAGATGGAGTCTGGTGGCGAGATGAATTTCGACTTCATCGAACTTTGCCCAACCTCCGTCTGCAACAACGAGTATTATGCGGAAGATAAATGGTGAAAAGTGGTCTGAGTCACACCGCCTCGGCGGTCTGAGTCACACCACTTGGGCGGTGTGACTCAGACCACTTTTGAGGAGACGAGGCAGGGGTTAATAAGCCTCGTCGGTAGCGATTTCCTCTCGGCCGAGTTTCTTGCGGTCAATCTTTCGCCAAGCGATGATGATGTAGGCAAGAACGAAGGGGATGAGGAGGCTGACGTATGCCATGGTGCAGAGAGTGAACTCGCTGGAACAAGAGTTGGCGATGGTCAGCGAGGACTGAAGGTCGGCGGTCGAGGGATAGTAAGCCGTGTTGTTCCATCCTGCACAGAGCAGAAGGGCAAGGACGGTGAGGACGGTGCCGATGCCCGTAGGCCAGATGCCGCCGATGTAGGTCTTGCTGACGATGGTGCGAATGATGCCGTAAAGCACCAGCACCACGCCGATGAGCAAGAGGGCAAGGAGATACCACATCTCGAGGAAGTTGTGAAGGTATTTATAGGGTTCTATGGAGATGACGCCCGTGGCGGGGTCGTAGGCATAGCCATCCTTCAGAAGCAGGTGTACGAGATAGGCAACGAAAAGCAGGAGGAAGACGATGGTGGTGCCGACCAACCGCACGGAGGCACGGGAACGGATGTTCTCGTCGGCGACGTTGTTCATCACGTAGAGGATGCCGAGGGTGCGTGCCAGAGAGAAGACGGCAAATCCGAAGACGAGCACCCACGGATTGAGCAGGGCATCCAATCCATGCGAGGCGTTTGCCCATTGGCTGATGACGGGTTGTATGCCTGTAAGGTTGTCTTTTGCCACGATGAAGTTCGACCCCTCGAAGAAGGTGGCGACTGCTCCGCCCAGAAGGAGGGGACCGAGGATGCCGTTGATGACGAGGAAGGTCTGGAAAGTCTTGACGCCGAGCAGGTTACCGAGTTTGTTCTGAAACTCGTAACTGACGGCTTGCAGCACGAAGGTGAAGAGGATGAGCATCCACAGCCAGTATGCCCCACCGAAGGAGGTGCTGTAGAAGAGGGGGAAGGAGGCGAAGAAGGCTCCGCCAAAGGTGACGAGCGTGGTGAACGTTAACTCCCACTTGCGACCCGTCGAGTTGATGACAAGTCGGCGACCTTCGGCATCACCGCCTAATGAACCGACCAAGGAATTGGCTCCCTGCACAAAGAGGAGGAAGACAAGGAGGGCTCCTAACAAGGAAACGAGGAACCACCAATATTGCTGCAAAAATTCGTATGACATAACTTATGTTTTTAAAACAACGAATTGAACGAATTAAACGAATTTTTCTCTTGAAATGCCGCAAGCGGCAACGAATGAAAACGAATGTGACACAACTGGCATTGGCTATGCCGAACTAAAGGTTCGCAAAAATCCAACGGATTCATTCGAGGGGCTTTGCCCATAAACGGAATACACCAAAATAGCAATTCGTTTCATTCGTGAAATTCGTTGTTGATAAAATAATTAGTTGTTTTCGTGTTCTGGCCCTTTCTTTATCTGTTTCACCAAGATGTTGATTTCCACTGCCAGCATCGTGGTGAAGAGGATGAGGAAGATGAAGAAGGTGAGCATGACGCTGGAGGAGTGGAGGTTGCTGACCGATGCCCAGGTGGGGAGCATGTCCTGAATGGTCCACGGCTGGCGACCGAACTCGGCAACGAGCCAACCACTCTCGGAGGCGATGTATGCCAGGGGAATCATGGCGAGGGCTGACCAGTAGAGCCACTTGGGGGCTGCGGTGATGTCTTTCTTATAGACGAAGAAGAGCACAACCATGAAGAAGAGGATGAGCAGGCAGCCGACACCCACCATGATACGGAAGGCATAGAAGTTGACGGGCACGAAGGGAACGAGTTCGCTCTTGTCGCGGATGTAGCCATAGCCGAAATAAGGCATGTTCTCTTTGAGCACTTCGAGGTGGTAAGCCACAACGGAAGCATCACCATCGCTGGAACCATACTTTGCCTGACGATAGGCAGCCAAAGCCTCAATCGCCTTCTTGCCACGTTCGATTTTCTCGTCGGCAGAGAGTTCGACGGTTCCATCGGGCTTGGTGTAGCCGTTCAGGATGTCGTTGATGCCCGGCACATAGCCGTGAGGGTCGTTGGTGGCGAGGATGGAGAGGGCGTATGGCACGGCTATCTTCAGCGGAGCCTCCGCCTCGTTCTCGTAGTCGGGCTGGGCAAAAGGATTGACGAGGGCAATGGCTGTGAGGCTCTGGTCAGTACCACCATTGTAGAGGGCTTCCATAGCCGCCAACTTCATGGGCTGCACCTCTGCCACACGGAAAGCGGAGTGGTGACCCGTCAACGCCGCACCTACCGATGCCACCAAACCCACGATGGCACCAATCTTGATGCTCTCCAACGCCAGTTTCTTCTCCCTGCCCTTCAGCAGATACCAGCAGGAGACAGCCACCGTGAAGACGGCTCCGATAATCCATGCGGAGATGACGGTGTGGCAGAACTTGTCGATGGCAAAAGGCGAAAGTGCCACCTCGGCGAAGGACACCATCTCATTGCGCATCGTGTCGGGGTTGAACTCGCAGCCCACGGGGTACTGCATCCAAGCGTTCGCCACCAGAATCCACCATGCAGAGATGGTGGCTCCCAAGCCTGTCAGCCACGTGGAAGCCAAGTGGAACCCTGCCGACACCTTCTTCCAGCCGAAGAACATGACGGCAACGAAGGTGCTCTCCATGAAGAACGCCACGATGCCCTCGATGGCAAGGGGTGCTCCGAAGATGTCGCCCACCAGCCACGAATAGTTCGACCAGTTGGTGCCGAACTCAAACTCGAGGATGATGCCCGTGGCGACACCCATGGCAAAGTTGATGCCGAAGAGTTTTTGCCAGAACTTTGCCGCATCTTTCCAGAAGGTGTCCTTGGTGCGGTAGTAGCAGGTCTCCATGATGCCCATGATGACCGCCAAGCCCAAGGTGAGCGGCACAAAGAGCCAGTGATAGATGGCAGTCAAGGCAAATTGAGCCCTCGACCACTCTATCGTGCTGGTGTCAATCGTTAAAAGGATGTTACTCATAGTGTTGATGGTATTTAAGTTAGTGTGATTCTGCTCTCTCTACCAGTTCCGTCGCCACAAACTCGCTCTCCTGCCCTTGCTCGGCATGTTCCTTCAGAAAGTTGGGGAAGAAGAACATCTTCAGCACCCCAAAGATGATGAGCAACTTGATGAGGATGACCGTCCACAGGGTCTTCCCCAACCTCATGTTGCGGAACCCATCATAATAAAGGTCGAAGACCCGATACCAGAAATTCGTCTTTTTCATCGTCTTGTGCTTTGCGGACAAAGATAGAAACAATTTTCTGACTCCACAAGTAATGGGGACTTTTTTCTGCCCCGAAGTGGAAAAAAAGCCGCAAAACGGACTTCCATATCGAAGAAAAGAGGTATCTTTGTGCCCAAGAAATAAAAACAACCGGGTATGAAGACAAGAAGACTTTCGCTGCTCTGGTGGTGCTGTCTGCTGACGCTGGCGGCTGCGGCACAACCGCTCTATGTGGGTTCCTACAACATCCGATACCAGAACGAAGAGGACTCCCAAGAGGGAAATGGCTGGGCAAAACGATGCCCCGTGGTGTGTGACCAACTGAACTTCGAGCATCCCGACATCTTCGGGGCTCAGGAGGTGCTGGAGCCTCAACTGCAAGACATGCTGGGGCGGCTGGACGGCTACGCCTACATCGGCGTGGGGCGTGAAGACGGCAAACGGAAGGGGGAATATGCCGCCATCTTCTACGACCGAGAGAAGTTGCGTCTGCTCGACCACGGACACTTCTGGCTCTCCCCCACCCCCGAAAAGCCCTCGTTGGGATGGGATGCCGCCTGCATCCGCATCTGCACATGGGGACGCTTTGAAGACCTGACCACGGGCTTGCAGTTCTACTTTCTGAACCTGCACATGGACCATGTGGGCGTGGTGGCACGGCGAGAATCTGCCAAGATGGTGGTGGAGCGAATCCGCCAGATGGCAGGAAGCGGCACACCCGTGGTGCTGACGGGCGACTTCAACGTGGATCAGCACGACGAAATCTATCGCATCTTCACCCAGTCGGGACTTTTGAAGGACTGCTATGAGGAGGCTCGGATTCGCTTTGCGGAAAACGGCACGTTCAACGCCTACCATCAGGAGCGAAAGACGGGGAGCAGGATTGACCACGTGCTGGTTTCGCCGATGCTGGAGGTGGAGCGATACGGCGTGCTGACCAACACGTATTGGGATGAGCAACGACGGCTACCCTCCGACCACTATCCCGTGTTTGTGCGTCTGCAAGCCAAGGGCATTCCTCCTGTGGAGGCAAAGAAGGGGCGACTCTCCGACCTGGTGAATCCGTTCATCGGCACAGGCGGTCATGGGCATGTGTTCCTGGGGGCAAATGTGCCCTTCGGATTCGTGCAGTTAGGTCCTACGGAGAGCACGTCGGGCTGGGACTGGTGTTCGGGCTATCACTATAGCGACTCCCTGCTTATCGGCTTTTCTCATTTGCATCTGAGCGGCACGGGAGTGGGCGACTTGGGCGATGTGTCAATGCTGCCTGTGCTCAACCCTGAGCAAGAGAAGGTGAAGTTCTCCCATCAGGCGGAATATGTGCGTCCAGGCTATTACTCGGTCATGCTCAGCAATGGCATTCGGGCAGAACTGACGGCAACGGAACGAACGGGCTTGCATCGCTACACCCTGCCCGCCAATGCGAACGAAGGCTACCTGAGGCTGGACTTGCGACAGGGCATCGGATGGGACAAAGTGATGGATTGCCAGATTCGGCAAGAGAGTTCCACGGTCGTGTCGGGCTATCGCATCTCGAAGGGATGGGCAAACCATCAGCAGGTATATTTTGTGGCTGAGTTCTCCCGACCTGTGGAGGTCTGCAAAGAAGAGGGAGATACGGTGAAGGTGTTCCGATTCCTGAGCAGCGACGAGCCGCTGCTGGTGAAGGTAGGTCTTTCGGCAGTCAGCACCGAAGGAGCCAAGGCGAACTTGGCAGCGGAACAGACGGGATGGAACTTCCGAAAGGTGGTGGCTGAGGCTGAACGCAAATGGGAAGAGCAACTCGGGAAGGTGCAGGTGACGGGAGGAACGGCGGACGAACAAAGCATCTTCTACACGGCTCTCTACCACACGATGACTGCCCCGTCGGTATTCTGCGACGTAGATAAGAAATACCGTGGCAGCGACGGACAGGTGCATCAGGGAAGTTACACCAACTACACCACCTTCTCGCTGTGGGACACCTATCGTGCGGCACATCCTTTGATGACCATCCTCCACCCCGAACGGCAGGAGGACATCGCTACCACAATGCTCAACATCTGGCGAGGACAAGGCAAACTGCCCGTGTGGCATCTGATGGGGTGCGAGACGAACTGCATGGTGGGCAATCCTGCCATTCCTGTGTTGGCAGACATGGTGCTGAAAGGACTGACACAGCAGAAGACCGATGCCCTGGAAGCGATGAAGGCATCTGCCATGCTGGACGAACGTGGCTTGTTCCTTCTGAAGCAATATGGCTACATCCCCTGCGACCTCTTCAGCGACAACGAAACCGTGGGTCGAGGGCTGGAATATGCCCTTGCCGACTGGTGTGTGGCACGAGTGGTAGAGCGTTTGGGCAAGAAGAACGACCAGAAGCCGTTTGACCTGCGGGCACAGAGTTACCGCCGCTACTTCGACAAGAAGACACTCTTCATGCGAGGCGTGGACAGCAAGGGGCAGTTCCGCGAGCCGTTCAATCCGTTCCATTCGGCACCTGCCAATCGCGACTACACCGAAGGGAACGCATGGCAATACACCTGGCTGGTTCCCCATGACGTGCATGGACTGGTGTCGCTCTTCGGCTCGGAACAGCGTTTCGTCCAGAAACTCGACTCGCTCTTCATCGTGGAGGGCGATTTGGGCGAGGCGGCACCACCCGACATCACAGGACTGATAGGTCAGTATGCCCACGGCAACGAGCCGAGCCATCATGTGCTATACTTATATAATTATGTGGGGCAGCCGTGGAAGGGGGCGAAACTCATCCGACGCACCATGCAGGAACTGTACCACAACGCCCCCGACGGACTGAGCGGAAACGAAGATGTGGGGCAAATGTCGGCATGGTACATCCTGTCTGCCTTGGGCTTCTATCAGGTGGAGCCAGCAGGAGGCAAGTATGTGCTCGGTTCGCCACTCTTCACGGAGGCAAAGGTGAATGTAGGAGGCGGCAAGAACTTCTGCATCAAGGCAAAGGATGTGAGCGACGAGAACATCTACATCCAGAGCGTGCGGCTGAACGGCAAGCCCTACACCCGCTCCTACCTCATGTATGAAGACATCATGCAAGGTGGCACACTCGAATTGCAGATGGGCGCACAACCCTCCGATTTCGGAACAAAGCAGAAAGACCGACCATAGACATACGAACATGAATTTATTTATATTCAACAACGAATGAAACGAATAAAACGAATAGGGGAAATGCCGTGAGCGGCGACGAATGGGACGAATTTCAGAGACCTGCATTCGCTTTTATTCGTCGCCGCTTGCGGCATAAAAGAAAAAAGATTCGTCCAATTCGTAAAATTCGTTGTTAAAAACAAAACACATGAAACAACTATTGTCTTGTCTCATCATTATTGTCTGCCTGCACCTACCATGTGCAGCACAAACCTATGTGTCGCACCGCCCTGCCGAACAGGACAGGCTGTTCCGGTCGGAAGTGATTGACCGCAAGATTGAAGAGGTGAAACGACTGCTCGCCAAGAATCCACGACTGGCATGGATGTTTGAGAACTGCTTCCCCAACACACTCGAAACGACCGTTCACTACCGCACCATCGACGGTGAAGACGACACCTTTGTCTATACGGGCGACATTCCTGCCATGTGGCTGCGTGACTCGGGGGCACAGGTGTGGCCCTACGTGCAGTTTGCCAACGAAGACCCCCAGTTGCAGAAGATGCTGTGTGGTGTCATCCTGCGGCAATGGAAGTGCATCAACATCGACCCCTATGCCAATGCCTTCAACGATGGTCCCACAGGCGGCGAATGGCAGACAGACAAGACGGACATGAAGCCCGAACTGCACGAACGGAAGTACGAAATCGACTCCGACTGCTACCCCATCCGCTTGGCATACGAATACTGGAAGGTGACAGGCGACGAGAGCATCTTTGGCAAGGAGTGGTTGCAAGCCATCGAGAACATCGTACACGTGTTTCGTGAGCAGCAGCACAAGGACGGACGAGGGAGTTACCGCTTCCTCCGTGTGACTGACCGTGCTTTCGACACGGTGGGTTGGGACGGTTATGGAGCGCCCATCCGCCCCGTAGGACTCATCGCCTCGGCATTCCGTCCCAGCGACGATGCCACCACCCTGCCGTTCCTCATTCCGTCCAACTTCATGGCGGTCAGTTCGCTCCGCAAGGCAGCAGAAATCCTCACGAAAGTGAACCGAAACACATCGCTGGCAAAGGAATGCACCACGCTGGCAGACGAAGTGGAACATGCCCTGAAGAAGTATGCCATCGTGGAACACCCCAAATATGGGAAG
This sequence comes from Bacteroidaceae bacterium, assembly GCA_017483605.1. Classification (GTDB taxonomy): domain Bacteria; phylum Bacteroidota; class Bacteroidia; order Bacteroidales; family Bacteroidaceae; genus Minthosoma. Next base: position 7,928 of record JAFUWG010000037.1, read on the forward strand.
ATTTATGCGTTTGAGGTGGACGGTTTCGGCAATCAACTGATGATGGACGATGCCAACGTGCCGTCGCTCTTGGCGATGGGCTATCTGGGCGACGTACCGATGAACGACCCCATCTATCAGAACACCCGCCGTTTCGTGTGGAGCGAGGACAACCCGTGGTTCTTCCGTGGCACAGCAGGCGAAGGCATCGGAGGTCCCCACGTCGGTCACGACATGATTTGGCCCATGAGCATCATGATGAAGTGCTTCACGGCACAGAACGATGACGAAATCCGCCATTGCCTGCACCTGCTCCTGCACACCGATGCCGACACAGGCTTCATGCACGAATCCTTCCACAAAGACGACCCGTCCCACTTCACGCGTGCATGGTTCGCCTGGCAAAACACCCTCTTCGGCGAACTGATTCTCAAACTCATCGCCGACGGGAAAATAGAACTGTTGAAAAAGTTATAAATCCTTCACAAAATCCTCCAGACGACGATATAATACCAATGGAAAATCTATTTGATTGAGGATTTTGAAGTGATTATCATTCGAAACAATATATTCTGCTTGACCAGCAATGGCACAGTCAACAAACTTGTTGTCATCAACATCAGCCTCAATCAAATTCCAACGCCATTTGGGTTCAACCTTTATCAAGTTTGGACGGTTGATAAGAGCGTTAATCACAATATCGGCCATGTAAGGAGACACTTTTTCTGCAAGTTTCTCCTCATATTCAAGCAGAATCTCCGTAGAGACACAAAACTCTATCGCACCCCTCAAAAAGTCTATCCAGACATGATGATATGAACTCTTTGACGGAAGCACCATCACCAAACAGTTTGTATCAAGCACAATACGCCTCATTGTGCAGAACGATAAGGAGTACGCCAATGCTCTTTGCCGATACGTTCAATAGCATCTGCATTCAGAGTACCATTATCCCAAAGACGGTCAGCCTCTTCCTGCACCTTCTTGGCATAGAAATCAGCCAACACACCTTTCAGTTCTGCCACAGCCTGCTCTGTCTGACAATAACTCAACATCTCCAATATGTGGAGTTGCATCGCATTCAAAGGGGTTCGTACAGCATTCATCATTACAACCATGTTTATAATAAAAAAACATGGCAAAGAAAGGTCATCCTTTCATCGCCATGAAAAATTTGCTTAGTACCCAGAGCCGGGATCGAACCGGCACGGATTGCTCCATTGGTGTTTGAGACCAACGCGTCTACCAATTCCGCCATCTGGGCATGTAGTTTTTGCAATTGCGAGTGCAAAGGTAAGGAAAAATTGGGAATTAGACACGAGGAATAAGGATTTTTTTTGCAAAAAGCAGAAAAAAAATGCCAAATGAGAAGAAGAAACAGGTTGAAGAGCGTGAGAAAACCTCTTTGATGTGCCCTTCATCGCAATTACGACACAGAGCATAACGCAATTACGTTACGCCCTGCAAGGCAATTACGCTACCAAAACAAGCAGAAAAAGCATGTTTTTTGACACGATTTTGATGCTTTCTTTGCTCTTTGAGAGGTTCTGCATCGTAGGTAGAGTTTTTTATCAACGACGCAATTTATTGTTATACAGCATTTTAGAGGAATTTCAAAGCAACAGAGCGTTCCAGTTCCAGTTGTTCCAATTATTTTTTTGACATTCCAACACCCCCATTTTTATTTATAACTATCTATATATTAAGTAATTATATAGTATTTATAAGGGTGTTGTGTTCCTCATTTTTTAATTGGAACAACTGGAACTGGAACACTCGGTTGCTGCTAATCCCTAAACGGCATTAGAACTCAAGTTACTTCAACCCAGCCTTCAGCGAGCGGATGACGGCAGAGTTGAAACCTGCGTGATTTCATTCAACAACTTGACCACCTTCTTGAAGGCTGCCGGCTCACTTCGTTTCAACTTGGCAAGCCCTTCTTGGGCTTCAGGAGCATAGGTGATAGTGTACATGTCAGAGCGAGTTAAACCAACGGTTCATGTCGTCGAGGTTCGTAAAGGGCGTGCCCTTGCCTTCGGCTATTTCTCTTTCAGCCTTGTCCACACGGGCAAAGAATTCCTCACGGGTCATTTCCGCAGGGTCGGCTTTCCGCTCCGCTACGAGTTTCTTGGCATATCGGGTCAGACGTTTCATCAGGGGGTCGCTGTCGGCAATGGCTCCGATGCTCTGCCAAAGTTCGATGTTCATGGAATTGAGTTGTATGGCTGTCATATCGATTCTATGTTTTTTTCCTTCACTTCAGCCCAGCCTTCAACGAGCGGATAACGGCAGAGTTGAAACCTGCGTGGTCGAGTTCGTTGAGACCCTTGATGGTGACGCCGCCAGGGGTGGTGACTTTGTCAATCGCCTCTTCGGGGTGCCAACCTGTGGCTTTGAGGAGGGATACGGCTCCCTGCATGGTCTGGAGGGCTATCTGCTTGGCTTGATGCGGATAGAAGCCCATCTCGCAACCGCCTTCCATCTGGGCACGGATGTAACGCATCACGTAGGCGATACCGCAAGATGCCATCATCATGCCAGGACCGACAAGGTTTTCGCCCACCACGAGGGTGTCGCCGTCGATGGCATAAAGTTCCTCCACCGTCTTCAGGCTCTCGTCCGTCGCACCTGCACCCTTGGCGATGAAACTCATGCTGGCTGCAAACTCTGCGGCGATGTTGGGGATGACGTAGAAGAACTGCCCGTCCTGTCCCAGTTCCTCGGCCAGCATGGCCGTAGTGAAGTTGGCGGCATCGGAGATGATGATTTGCTTCTCGAGGTCAAGCACGTGCTTCACTTCGGCAAGCACCAGTTTCATCAGCCACGGCTTCACGACGAGCACGATGACATCAGCCCCTTTCACGGCTGCGATGTTGTCGGTTGTGATGTTGAGGGCAGGATAGTCCTGCTTGAACTGAGCGAGGAGAGCCTCGTTCTTGTCTGCGATAGTGATGTTGCTAATCTTTCCGCTTTTTGCCCATCCTTTGATGAGTGCACCGCCCATATTGCCGGCACCAATAACAGTAAGTTTCATAATTATTTGCGTTTATTGAAATTATTCCCTAACTTTGTACAAAGTTACGGCAAACTCCGCTTTCCACAAAATAAATTGCGGTTTTTCTCGTTTATAAAGATGATGAAACATACACATTATTACATAATTGCTTGTCTGGTGGCATTTTTCTCGCTGATTCCATCCACCGAGGTGGGGGCACAGAAGCGGAAAGTGATGAACCGCCCGTACATTGACCAGAGGAAGTTCCACTACGGCTTCCTTGCTGGCGTGCAACTGCAAGACATCGAACTGGAGCAGAACGGATTCATGGACGAGCAGGGCAACCAGTGGTTTGCGGAAATTCCCAACTACGAACCAGGCTTTTCGGTCGGCATCTTGGGCGAGTTCTACCTGAACAAGCACATGGGCTTGCGTATCATCCCGAGTATGCACTTCGGCACAAAGAATGCGACCTTTCGCAACGAGAAGGACGGCGAGACGCAGTTTCAGACCATCAAATCGACCTACTTCTCCGTGCCCATCGACGTGAAGTTTGCGGCAGAGCGTTTCAACAACTACCGCCCCTACGTCGTGGCAGGTCTGAATCCCATGCTCGACCTGACGGTGAAGAAGCAGAAGCAATACCTGCTCACCAACACCGACTGCTATCTGGAACTGGGCATGGGTTGCGACTTCTACCTGCCGTTCTTCAAGTTCATCCCCGAAATCAAGTTCCTCTACGGCCTGTCGAACGTGGTCAACAAGAAACGTACCGACCTGACCGACGAGACGCAACTCATCTTCACCCAGTCTGTCAACAAGGCGAGAAGCAAGATGATTGTCCTCACTTTCTATTTCGAATAAGCCATGAAATATTCCGTTATCATCCCCGTGTATAACCGTCCCGACGAGGCGGACGAGTTGCTGGACAGCCTGACCCGCCAGACCGTCAAGGACTTTGAGGTGGTCGTGGTGGAAGACGGCTCCGCTGTGCCCTGCAAGGAAGTGGTGGAGAAGTACGCCGACCGACTCGACGTGCAGTATCTGACCAAGAAGAACGGCGGTCCTGGCCCCGCACGCAACTACGGCGTGGAACACGCCAAGGGCGAATATGTGCTCATCCTCGACAGCGACTGTGTGCTGCCCGACGGCTACATGGCAGCGGTGGAGGCCGAACTGGCGGCGAATCCTTGCGATGCTTTCGGCGGACCAGATGCGGCTCACGACTCGTTCACCCCGGTGCAGAAAGCCATCTCCTACAGCATGACCTCGTTCTTCACCACGGGCGGCATTCGCGGCGGCAAGAAGAAAGGGGCACTCGACAAGTTCTACCCCCGTTCGTTCAACATGGGCGTCCGTCGCGACGTGTATCTCAAGTTGCACGGATTCAGCAAGATGCGTTTCGGCGAGGACATCGATTTCAGTTACCGCATCGTAGAGGCTGGCCACACCACCCGACTCTTTCCCGATGCATGGGTGTGGCACAAACGCCGCACCGACATGGACAAGTTCTTCAAGCAGGTGTTCAATTCGGGCATCGCACGCATCAACCTCGAAAAGCGGCACCCCGGCACGATGAAACTCGTCCACATGCTCCCGATGGTCTTCACCGTCGGCGTGCTGCTGCTCATCCTTGCCGCTGTGGTGTTCCGCATGGTGGACTACTACAACCACACCGCCACAGGTCTTTTCCTGCCCAATGGCGGCTTCATCCCCGCCTACGCCCTGTGCCTGTTGCCCATAGTGCTGTATATGCTGCTGATTTTCATCGACTCCAGCATCAAAATGAAGAGCCTCATTATCGGATTTCTCAGCGTGGAGGCAGCCTTTGTGCAACTGATGGGGTATGGCTTCGGCTTCCTCAAGGCATGGTGGCTGCGATGCGTACAAGGCAAGGACGAGTTCACCGCTTTTGAAAAGAACTTCTATGATTAGGAAAGCGTTTCAGCCGTTCAACGAGGTGAGTCTCAAGGTGGCAGAGCCAGAAAAGCCTGAGACCGAAAACTACACCTCTATCAAGCATTGGGCAGAGGAAGACCGTCCCCGCGAAAAACTCATCGCCAAGGGAGCCGAGGCCCTGACCAATGCCGAACTGTTTGCCATCCTCATCGGCAACGGAACCGCCAAGAAGTCGGCGGTGGAACTGATGCAGGAAGTGCTCAGAAGTTGTGGCGGTATGCTCCGCAACCTCAACCACCTGACGCTGCAAGACCTCATGCAGTTCAACGGCATCGGCGAAGCAAAGGCACTCACCATCATCGCCGCGGCAGAACTGGGCAAACGCCGCATGATGGAGGACAGCAAGGAAATCGAGGTCATCCGCAACGGAGCGGACGTGCTGCGATACATGAACCCCATCATCCAAGACCTCACCCACGAGGAAAGTTGGGTGATGCTGCTCAACAACAACTCCCGACTCATCCACCTCGCCCACCTCAGCACAGGCGGCTTGTCGGAGACCACCGTGGATGTGCGGATGCTGCTGAAACAGGCTCTACTGCACGATGCCACCTGTTTCGTGCTCGTCCACAACCACCCCAGCGGCAACCTGCGTCCCAGCCGATTCGACGAGGAACTGACCCAGCGAGTGAAGAAGGCAGGCATGGCTGTGAACATCCGCATGGTGGACCACGTCATCGTCACCGAAGGGGCGTTCTTCAGTTTTGTCGAAAGCGGAAAACTGTAAAGAAGGATTGAAGAGTTTTTTGAATACACACATATTATTATATATAGAAAAAGAATGACCAAATACGAAGTAGAAGAAAAAACCGTTGAATATCTCAAGACCGTGTTCGACCCCGAGATACCCGTCAACGTGTGGGACTTGGGCATGATATACAAGATAGACGTGAAGGATACTGCCGAACCTGCCGACGGCAAAGACTTCGACATCGACATCGACATGACCTTCACAGCCCCCAACTGCCCTGCCGCCGACTTCATTCTCGAAGACATCCAGCAGAAACTGGAGGGCATCCCTGCCGTGAAGACCGTCAACGTCAATGTCGTCTTCGAGCCTGAATGGAGCAAGGACATGATGAACGAAGAAGCCAAACTCGACTTAGGATTTATGTAGTTATGAAGAACATCTATTTCATCAGCGACGCCCACCTCGGCAGCCGAGCCTTGGAGCACCGACGCACCCAGGAACGCCGCCTGGTCAACTTCCTCGACAAAATCAAGGACAAGGCTGAGGCCATCTACATGCTGGGCGACATGTTCGACTTCTGGTTCGAGTATCAGGAGGTCGTGCCCAAAGGCTACACCCGATTTCTCGGCAAGGTGAGCGAACTCACCGACATGGGCGTGGAGGTACACTACTTCACAGGCAACCACGACCACTGGATGAGGCACTATCTGGAGCAGGAATGCGGCGTCATTCTCCATCGCGACCCCTGCACCGTGGAACTGCGAGGCAAGGTGTTCTACTTTGCCCACGGCGACCGCCTCGGCTATGAAGATAAGGACTGGAAGACCCGCCTTATGTTCTGGGGCTTCCGCAACAAGACCCTCCGTCGCATGGCTCGCTGGATACATCCCGACGTGTTCATGAACTGGGGTTTGAACTGGGCAAAACACTCACGCATGAAACGCTCGGACGGCTCTCTGCAGCCCGATGCCGAAGGGAGAGTCCTCACCAAAGACGGCTTCCTGAGCGACACCCGACTGGTCGGCTACGAAAGTGCCCCCACCAACGGCGAGGAGCCCTACAAGGGCGAAGACAAGGAAGGGCTCGTGCTCTTTGCCAAAGACTATCTCAAGACCCATCCCGAAGTCAACTTCTTCATCTTCGGCCATCGCCACATCGAACTTGACCTCATGCTCACCCACGAAGCCCGCCTCCTCATCCTCGGCGAATGGATGACCCTCTTCACCTTCGCCGTCTGGGATGGCGAATACCTCTTCATGGACAACTTCATCGAGGGAGAAACGGAGCCATAGCAGGTGGACGAAAATAACGAAGTGACAAAACCCAAATAGAACAATGAAAAAGTTAGTATCATTTGCAGCCATGATGCTGCTGGCTTTGACAGCCTGTACATCCAACAACAATCAAAACCTTCAAAACGAGAACGAAAACATGGAAAAGAAAGAACAGCCACAGAATGTGGAAGGGCGTAAGAATTTCGGTGCCCAACACGCCCTCATGACAACACCCCAGCCGTGTGTGATGATAGCCACATGGGACGAAAACAAGAACCCCGACGTGATGATGGCAGCCTGGGCAGGACAACTGGACTACAATCAGGTGGTCATCAGCCTCTCCAAGCACAAGACGACAGACAATCTTGCCGTCACTCAAGCCTTCACCATCAGTTTTGCCGACGAACGCACCGTTGTGGAATCAGATTACTTCGGCCTCGTCAGCGGAAACAAGGAGCCCAACAAAGTGGCAAAGGCAGGTTTCACCATCACCCCGAGTCCTAACGTGAACGCACCCATCATCAACGAATACCCTCTGACACTCGAATGCAAAGTGGTTAGTTTCAACGACGGTATGCTCATTGGCGAAGTGGTGAACATGAGTGCCGACGAAAGCATCCTCACCGACGGCAAGGTTGACCTCGCCAAACTCAAACCCATCGTCTTCGATGCCTCTGGCATGTGCTACCGCGCCCTTGGCTACGTGGTCGGCAAAGCATGGCAGTCAGGCAAGGCTATCCAATAAGTGCTTTTCGGCAAAAAGTGAAAAATTCCCCGAACTTCGTACAAAAGAGGTTCGGGGATTTTTTGTACCTTTGCAACTGTAAACCTAAACACATTTCAGATGATAGACGCGGATAGAGGAGAAAGCGGCTCCCCATGCACGATATGCAACTTTTTTATGCATCCTATGCAATTTTTCTTGCATTTTATGCACGTTTTATGCGGAAAATATTGTAACTTTGCAGCCGATTTGTGAATAAATATACAATCGCATGTACCATTTACCATGTACAATGTACCATTTTCATTGGAACATAGGAGCACGCCCCGCATGGTAAATTGTAAATGGTAAATTGTAAATTGTAAATGACAAGATGACTGCAAGACAATCTCGACTCGACATCATCAAGGCTATCATCCAGACGCAGGAGATAGGCAGTCAGGATGAACTGGCTCAGGCGCTCTCGAAGGTGGGGGTGAACATGACGCAGGCTACGCTGTCGCGTGACCTGAAACTGCTGAAGGTGGTGAAGGGGTTCTCGCCGAAGGGCCGCTCCATCTACATGATGCCTGACAATCCCTACTACCGCCGTGTGAGGGAGCATCGGCAGACGGGCATCGCCATTCGGAACGGGTTCATGTCAGTGAGGTTTACAGGGCAGTTGGCGGTCATCAAGTGTCGCCCAGGGTACGCAAGCGGACTGGCGAGCGACATTGACAACGCCCACTTTGCGGAGGTAGTTGGCACCATCGCGGGTGACGACACCATTTTCCTTGCCTTGGAAGAGGGATTCAACAAGGACACGCTGGAAGCCAATCTGAGAACAATCGTGCCTGTATATCCGGGCAGCCAATAGAGACCCTCCCCTCACCCTCCCTGTTGAGGGAGGGAGTGGTTTCCCCTACAACATACAAAAAACAACAAAGATAAATAACAACAAAAAAATAGAAGTAGAAATCCTCCCCACAAACATTCTACTCTTCCCCTCTGGCAGGGGGAGCGGGGAGGGGGTCTGAAAGATGATTTACGAAGACGGAATCAAGGTGATTGTGGCAGATGCCAGTCACGAGAAGTATGTGGACTTGATTATCGAGACCATCCGCGAGGCAGCCCGCAAGCGTGGCACCGGCATCGCAGAGCGTACCCACGAGTATGTGGCAACGAAAATGAGAGAGGGAAAGGCGGTGCTCGCACTCGACCCCGGCACACAGTCGGAACTGGGCGACAAGTTTGTGGGATTCAGTTATATAGAGACGTGGGGCAACAAGTCATACGTGACCACGTCGGGTCTCATTGTGCATCCCGAATATCAAGGCAAGAACATTGCCAAGCGCATCAAAGACCACACGTTCACGTTGGCTCGCGTGCGTTGGCCGCATGCCAAGATTTTCTCGCTCACCAGTGGCGATGCGGTGATGAAGATGAACACGGCATTAGGGTATGTGCCTGTGAGTTTCAATCAACTGACGGACGACGATGCCTTCTGGCGCGGATGCCGAGGCTGCATCAACCACCCCATATTGGAGATGAAGGAGCGCAAGTTCTGCATCTGCACAGGCATGCTCTACGACCCTGCACAGCACAAGGGCGAACCGACTCCTGTGGAAATCTTCCAAGAAATCATGAAGGAGATGGTGTTGAGAGGGTATATGTGATTACGCTACTTTACTCGCCTTCGGCGGACGAAGAAAAAACAAATAAAAACAAGTAAAAACAGAAAAAAACATTTTCTTCGCTCAAAATAAAATTTAAGAATACAAGAAGAACCTATTTTTATTTGTTTTTACTTGTTTTTCTCTGTTTTTTCTTCGTCACGCGAAGCGTAAAATATACAAATTGCAACAATAACAAAAACGATACAATATGGAAAAGAAAAAAGTGGTCGTTGCTTTCAGCGGCGGATTGGATACGTCTTATACGGTGATGTATCTAGCAAAGGAAAAGGGTTATGAAGTGCATGCTGCATGCGCCAACACAGGCGGCTTTTCGGCAGAGCAACTGAAGACGAACGAGGAGAACGCCTACAAGTTGGGCGCCACTAAGTATGTGACCCTCGACGTGACACAGGAGTATTACGCCAAGTCGCTCAAGTACATGGTGTTCGGCAATGTATTGAGAAATAACTGCTACCCTATTTCGGTGTCTTCAGAGCGCATCTTCCAGGCTCTCGCCATCGCTCGCTATGCGAAGGAAATCGGAGCGAGTGCCATCGCTCACGGCTCCACAGGTGCCGGCAACGACCAGATTCGTTTCGACATGACGTTCCTCGTGATGGCTCCGGGCGTGGAAATCATCACGCTGACTCGCGACGGCAACCTGAGCCGTCAGGAGGAAATCGACTACCTGAACAAGAACGGCTTTGCGGCTGACTTCGCAAAACTGAAATACTCCTACAACGTGGGTATCTGGGGCACCAGCATCTGTGGTGGCGAGATTCTCGACTCGAAGCAAGGTCTGCCCGAATCGGCTTACCTGAAACACCCCACGAAGGACGGTCCCGAACTGCTGAAACTGGGCTTCGAGAAGGGTGAACTCTGCTCGGTGAACGGCAAGAAGTATGAGGACAAGATTGCTGCCATTCAGGCAGTGGAGGAGATTGGCGCCGCTTACGGCATCGGTCGTGACTGCCACGTGGGCGACACCATCATCGGCATCAAGGGTCGCGTCGGCTTCGAGGCTGCTGCCCCCATGCTGATTATCGGTGCCCACCGTTTCCTGGAGAAATACACGCTCTCCAAGTGGCAGCAATACTGGAAAGACCAGGTGAGCAACTGGTACGGCATGTTCCTGCACGAGAGCCAGTATCTGGAGCCCGTCATGCCCGACATCGAGGCAATGCTGACTTCTTCGCAGCGTAACGTAACAGGCGAGGTGACCCTCGAACTCCGTCCCCTCTGCTTCCAAACCGTCGGCGTAGATTCTCCCAACGACCTCGTCAAGAACAAGTTGGGCGAATACGGCGAAACCGCCAAGGCATGGTCGTCCGAAGACGCCAAGGGCTTCATCAAAGTCACTTCCACCCCACTCCGTGCCTATTATCTGGCACATCCCAACGAAGAAAGATAAAAGACAACTCAAGTTTCGAATGTGCTTATTACGCTTCGCGTGACGAAAGAAAAACAGAAAAAAACAAGTAAAAACAAATAAAAACAGGTCTTTCTAGTCTCATTTCTGTTAGACGAAGAACATGTTTTTCTCTGTTTTTACTTGTTTTTTTCTGTTTTTTCTTCGTCCGCCGCAGGCGAAAGGAACTTCCGAAACGTGAATAAAAGATAACAAATCACACACACTTGGAAGCCTCGTCAATCAAGAAACGGATTGACGAGGCTTTTTTGCCCTATTACTATGCACAATTTAGTTTGAATACAGTTTTTAATTTGGCTTGAATACAACTCCCAATTTAGCCTGAATACACTAAAGTGTAATCAAGCCAAATCGATTCTTGTATTCAAGCCAAATCAAAATGTCTATTCAAGCCAAAAAGTTGAGATGCCATTGGGGTAAATGATTAGATGATATATGAGTATATCACACAGCCACTCACGTTTTTTATTGAATTTATGGTTATTACAAGACAGAATTGAGGGCGAAGTGGTGCTATTTTTGTCCCTGCAATAAAGTTTTTCGGTGTTTCATTCTTCATTTAGGCTTCTTTTTAGTATTTTTGCACACGGATTAACATCTAAACAGCGACACATTCGCTAACAAGAGAAGTGGTAAATCATGGGAACAACTATTAGCCGACATAACACGCGTGGAGCAGCGACGCAGAAACCTTACACCGTCGAGGAATTGCACCAGATGGTGACGGAAGGTGAACGTCAGTTCGCCGAAGGCCAATGGCAAGATAGCGAAGACATGTTCCGCGAACTGGAGGAAGAATTTGCTCGCGAGGAAATGGAAATAACCGAGGCTATATGAAAGTCAGGTGGAACAAACAGTCGAAGGAACGACTTCGGGAGACTGCCCGTTACATCCGTCAGGCTTTCGGACAAAAGGTCAAGGATGAATTCATGCAAGAAGTGCGGCACACCAACGCCCTCCTTGCCGACAATCCTCATCTTGAACCTACAGAAGCATTTCTTGCTGACCTTCCTGTTCTTTACCGCAGCATAGTTGTCCGCAGCCTCAACAAAATAGTATATCGCATTGTAGATAAGCACATCGAGGTGGTTGCCTTTTGGGACTGCCGACGCGAACCAACGACGCAGGCTCGCCAAGTGGAATAACAACAAAAAATAACTGCGTATGATAACATAAAACAACATAAGGACATAAGACTGAACGTCCACTTTTGATTCTTGTTTTCCGACAATTGGGGAATTAGACGAAAATTACCAAGAACTGAAGTAGATTGTTCACGCCGTTCGGCGTGGGCATTTACTCGTTTAAGGTAATAGGCTATCCCCAATGCCTCGGAAAACGTAAGCGAAGTAGATTGCTCACGTTTTTTTATTTCAATAAGAGAAGTCTATAATCATTCAGATATATGGACAAATAAGTAAATCTTTACCTGTTGGTTGAATTAAATTTGTAAAACATTTATGCTTAAAAAGTTGTACATATCGCAGATAATTAGTAACTTAGTGGTGTCCAATTCATCAAGTCCAATTATCATTGTTATGCACAACTTCGTTACAAAGTTCCGA
>JAFUWG010000038.1 GCA_017483605.1 Bacteroidaceae bacterium
GGGTAACAAAGCGAGTAACAAAAAAGTTTTAAATAGGGTGTTTTGTGGCATGATTTTGGATGATTTGGCCATTGTTTTTGACAAATGCGGTAGAAAGCACCAGTAAAATCTTCTTGGAAACTGTGATTTTCTGGATGAAAAGAGGCGTTCAGTTCATAAATGGCAGTATAAAATTCTGTTTTTTGAGTGTAAAAAAGTGAAATACAGCGGCCGTTGTATCAAAAGTGCTGAAAAATTGGTTGATTTGGGGTTGATTGGTTGATTTTGAGTCGGTTGCGAGTTTTTGGGTGAAAATGTGGGATGGGCTTGGAAGAGGAGTGAAAATTGGTTGAAATTGGTTGATTTGGGAAGAGAAAAATTTTCTGTGAGGTGGTTGGGGATTTTGAGGGGGGGTGATGGATGGTTTGAGTGTGGGGGGGATGGAGAGGTGATAGAAGGGCGAGTGTTGGGGTGATTGGAGTTGGAGATGTTGGAAGGTTGGGTTGAAAGGTTGGGTTGAGATGTGTGGGTGATGTGGTTGATGTGGGGGGGGATGATGAGGTAGAAAGGATTTGTTTTGGATGGGTGCATGTCTGGACGGAAGAATCTGGGGCGGCGCTCAAACATTAAGGATAGAAAGTTACAGTTAACATTATTAATTCATTAACAAATTAAAAACAATTAAAAAGAAAATGGAAAAGAAAGAACTGAAATTCTATGAGGCTCCTGAATTGGAGGTGCTCATGATGGAAATCGAGGGCAATCTGCTGGATGCCAGCCCTAATCCAGATAATCCGTTAGATGACTCCACGGCAGACACACCAGAAGAATATTAATAAACTTAACAACTTAAAATTTTTTTTAATTACTATGAACAAGAAACTTTTATTTGCTGCTTTGTCACTCGCAGCACTGACGGCTTGTACTACTGACGATTTCGAGAGCCAGCAGAATGTGGCTCAAGAGGTTAGTCCCGTTCAGTTCGAGATTATCAACGGCAACGATGCAGAGACAAGAGCAACCATGGATGGGAACAAGGTTGTCTTCAGTGCAAACGACGGCGACCTCTTCACCCTCTATCACGGTGCTTCACTTGGTGCTGTGTCAGGTTATCAGAATGCAACCTACAAGGCTGCTGCAGAAGAAGGCAAATCAGCCGCTCTGACCACTCCTTCGATGATTCTTCCTGGTGGTGCCATCATGGTTTGGCCTGCTGACACCACATTCCGCATCGCTTCAAGCAACGATCTCACCCTCACGATTCCTGCCGAGCAGTCAGCAGACGTCGAGAACAACATTCCCTATGTGTCTGACCTCGTTGAAATCACAGATGAGGACGACTGGGATAATCCAACTGCTGCTTACAACAATGCGGGTTATAACAGAACATACCCCATTTACATGCGTCCGATGGCTTCTCAGCTTAACTTGATTGCTGACTATGCAGGAACAGACGCCACGTTAGCAACGCTTACCGATATCGATCCTATCAAGGTCACCAGTGTAGAACTCCTCACTACACCAGGAGGTGGTGGTTCAACAAACTTTACCACAAGGATTCCTGTTACATTCACAGCCAAAACTCCTGCTGACAACACTCGTTGGAATGGCAAAGTTGCTAACAACGCCTGGAGTCACGTAACAGGAGTTAATCGTGACGGCGCCACCGCTACTTCAGACCATTTGTCTACTAAGTGCCTCACTGGCAACGAAAGTAGCAAGTTCCTCATTCTGCCACAGCCAACTCTTACTACTGGTATTGCCGATCCTGGTATTGTCGTAAATACCATTTATGGTAAGGTGGTTATTGGTAATCCTACAGGTGAAAATCCTCACGCCACTCAATACACTGCTGACGAGTATGCAACAGCATGGTATCGCTACCTTCCCTCTGATCAGAAACTCGCCGCTGTAACTGCCGAAGAGAACGCGAGTGCAGCCGCTGCGAGTGCGAATGGCTTATACAAGACTGTAGCCCAGAACCCAGGACTGGGTATGCAGCAGACCATCAACTACATGGGTGCTTATGTAGCAAAGTCTTCAGTACCTGTTGTAGAAACTGAGCCTATTGGTGTTGCTTTAACTCGTTACGTAGAGGTTCGTCTGAACCACCTCGATATGTCTGATCTCCATATTAAGACTGACAAGCAACTCATCGACGCCGCTAAGGTATGGGCGAAGATGGGTCTGACTGGTGTTACTGTATACCTTGATGGTGACGCTACTACTGGAGTATTTGAAATCTCACAGACGACTATTGCTAAGATCAACGAGATCAATAACGGCAAAGCCCTTGCTAACCAGTTCCGTGTTAAGCCATGTACTGAGTCAGGTGAAGCCTGCGAGACGATTGTCATTACAGGCGGTGGTGCTATCCAGAACCTTGATTTCATCGTAGCCAATAGCAATGCTACGGCTAATGTAGTACTTAAGGCTGGTGAGAACTGGACGTGGGCTACAACTACTACGGCTGATTCCAAGAAGGCTGTTATCGTTGATGCTACTGCTACTGGTGTAGGAAGTATTATCAACAAGGGTACTCTTGTAAGCGATGCTACCGCTACACTCGCCATTTATAACAACGATACTCCTACTGCTGATCAGGTAAGCAGCATCAAATTCGTAAATGCCGGAACTTGGAACGTCACAGGTGGCGACCTCACTGTTCAGTTCGACGTAACCAACTTTGGTACTGTAAACATCAAGAAGGGTGCCGAGTATCATCAAGATATTATTGGAGCTAATAAGACGACCTTCACTAACGAGGCTACAACGCTGCCAGAACGCTTCCTCGCTGCTGGTGCCGAGATGATTGGTTTGGTTAACAATGCTGGTGTCTTCGCTGTAACGGGTAACACAACTGTTAAGGGTGTGATCAACAACTACGGTCTGATTGAGCATGGTGTTTATCCAAACGAGGCCTACAATGCTGACGCTAAGACGTACATCACAGCAAACCAGACATTGAGCGCCAATGGCTTCAGTGCTGATGCTAGCTTCAGTACAGCATTCAATAGTGCCACAAGTGGAGCTGGAAACAAGATTGGTAGAATCAACCTGCCTTACAGCAACAAAGAAGAGGACAACATCTCTATCAGTGCTGCTCTTTCATCTGGTTTTGTTTCTGTAACGGTTGACGGTGAGGTTTCAGGTAATCTCAATGCTGCTACTGTAGGTGACAAGGTCAACTACGTCATCATCAACAGTGGTGTCACGACAATTACAGAAATGTCCGATAAGATTAAGTATATTGAGTTCAACGACAAGAATGGTACCGAAATCGCTTGGCAAACCGGCACCTCCGCTTCTCCGAAGTCTGCTACTTATGAAGGTCTGATTGTTCTCTCACCTGTGAACATCAAGCTTTACACAAATATCACAGTCAACAAGGCTACTTACCTCGGTGCGAAGATGTATGTAGGTGGTGGATTCACTGGTGGCGGCTGGACTGGTTACTATGGCGACACAAGCAGCAAGGTGACAGCCAATTACATCACATATTAATCTCTGCACATAGAAGAGCATTCAGATGCTCAGATATAAATAACCAATCGGGTGGGCAAATTGCCCACCCGATTTTTTGTATATATGAAAAAGTCGTAGAAAAAGGATATGCACAGAACATGTTGTTAAACACACGAAAAAGTTTCTTTGTTTGTAAACCATGCAGTAACTTTGCAGCAGAAAAGAATTAGTATGGTACAAGGAATACATTTTGATGTGACGTTTATGGACGAAGTTCAGGAGTTTATGGACACCCTTGCTGATGCACCACGAGAGAAGATTATCTACAATGTGCATAAAGTGGCAGGCGGTGTGAAGGACAGTGATTTGTTCAAGAAACTGGATGGCACAGATATTTGGGAGTTCCGAACTCTGTACAATGGGCTCCAATATCGTCTTTTGTCGTTTTGGGATGTGCAAGAGAAACGGTTGGTGGTTGCCACTCATGGCTTTGTCAAGAAGACCTGGAAAGTGCCAGCGAAAGAGATTGCCCGTGCAGAGGCTTTGCGAAAGAAATATTATGAATTAAAATAGGAGGTTATTATGGCAATGAAACTTTACAGTTTGGACGAAATGACAGACCGATACATCGGACCTGTTGGAACACCTAAGCGTGATGCGTTTGAGGCGAAACTGGCGGCAGAACTCCATGCCTACCATGTTGGCGAAGCCATCAAGAAGGCTCGCCTGATGCAGAACCTCACCCAGGAGGAACTGGGGGCAAGAGTTGGCGTGAAGAAAGCACAGATTTCAAGACTGGAGCGAGGACATAACATCACGATCCCCACGATGACTCGTGTATTCAAAGCACTGGGGGTTCCCACCGCCTCGCTGGACTTAGGTCACGCCATCGGCAAGGTGGCACTTTGGTAGGGCTTTCTTTTAAAGAGCAATTGTATTATCATCGGGGGCACAGGCGAAAAGCCTGTGCCCCCGATGATTTTTTCCTCTTTGATGTGCCTTTATTGATGATGGGTGGGCGTCACTTCATGGCGTACACCACGTCCATGATCTTCTTGCCTATTTCGTCGGCGGCTTCCATGGTGGCGGCTTCGGAATAGACGCGGATGATGGGTTCGGTGTTGGACTTGCGGAGGTGTACCCACTTGTCGGGGAAGTCAATCTTTACGCCATCGATGTCGTTCACTTCGGTGCCGGGTTCGTTGACGTACATCTCCTTCACTTTCTTGAGGATGGCATCCACGTCGGTGCCAGCATCGAGGTCGATGCGGTTTTTGGCGATGGCATAATTGGGATAGGTGGCACGCAGTTGGCTGACGGTCAGACCTGGCTGTGCCTCACGCTCATGAGCCAAGTGGCTGAGGAAGAGGGCGATGCCGACAAGGGCGTCACGTCCGTAGTGGGCGGCAGGATAGATGACTCCACCATTGCCTTCGCCACCGATGACGGTGTTGGTCTCTTTCATCTTCGTCACCACGTTCACCTCGCCCACGGCGGCAGCATTGTATTCCTGACCATACTTGCGGGTCACGTCACGCAGAGCACGGGTGGAAGAGAGGTTGCTGACGGTGTTGCCCGGGGTGTGCTTGAGGATGTAGTCAGCCACGGTGACGAGCGTGTATTCCTCGCCATACATCGTGCCGTCTTCGCAGATGAAGGCGAGACGGTCCACATCGGGGTCAACCACGAAGCCTACATCGTTGCCACCCTTCGCCATCAGTCCCATGATGTCGGAGAGGTTCTTTTCGAGTGGTTCGGGATTATGCTGGAAGTCGCCAGTCGGCTCGCCATAGAGCGGTGTAACATTCTCAACTCCAAGTGCTTTGAAGAGTTTGGGCAGAATGATGCCGCCCACCGAGTTGATGCTGTCGAACGCCACTTTGAAGCCCTGACGCTTGATGGCAGGCACGTCCACAAGGTCGAGACCCAGCACCATGTCGATGTGCTTCTGGTCGTAGGTGTTGTCTTCGATATATTTGCCCAAATGATCCACGTCGGCATAGTCAAAGTCCTCAGCCTCAGCGATTTTCAGCACTTCGTTGCCTTCGGCGGCATTGAGGAATTCGCCTTTCTCGTTCAACAGTTTCAAGGCGTTCCAGTGGCGAGGGTTGTGGCTGGCGGTGATGATGATGCCGCCACAGGCACCTTCCATTGCCACGGCGATTTCGGTTGTAGGTGTCGAGGCAAGACCGATGTTGACCACATCGAAGCCCATGCCCATCAGTGTGCCACAAACGACGTTCTTCACCATCTCGCCAGAGATGCGGGCGTCGCGACCCACCACAATTTTGTTGCTCTCCACCTTGGTGGTGCGGCGGATGAGGGTGGCGTATGCGCTGGTGAATTTCACGATGTCGAGAGGGTTCAGCCCCTCGCCGGCACGTCCGCCTATGGTTCCGCGGATGCCGGAAATAGATTTAATCAAACTCATATTTATCTTCCTAATTGATACGTTATCTCGTAATAGAAGGGCAGCACGTAGCCCAATGCGTTGGAAGTGCCCGACGAGTGTGGCACAATCAGTCGCACCTTGGCAATCTGTCCGGCATCGCGTGTCAAGCGGATGTAGTCGAGCGGCTTGAGCCATCCCTGGGGCACGGTAGCCCCATAATTGGAGTACATACGTCCCTCGGTGAATGAGCCGCTGTAACTGCGGCTGTAGTGGCTGTACTTGCACAGCAACTTATCTACGATGCTGGGCGTGTAGAGGTTCGTGTAGGTGGTGTCGGCACTCTCGATGTTGTATTCGAAGAAGCGGCACAGCAGCACCTTGTTCACCGACGAATCCTGCATCTCCTTTGCCATCTCCACCATGGTCTGCCCCACACCCTTGCGGACAATCTGCATGTAGATGCCGTCGTCGTTGAACATCACGAACTCGTTCTTCGCCGTGTCGGTCAGGCTGTCTTGGGCATAGAACTTCGACTCGTCAATCACGGTGATGGGACCCACAAAGTCGTTGTTCTCGATGAACTGGCGTATCGCCTTCTTTTCCTTCTCCTTCTGCTCGGCGTATGTCTCACCGTCGTTGCAACTCGTGGCGGTAAACATGGAAATGCTCACGGCACATGCCGCGAGCACAAGATAAAATAGTTTCTTCACTGTTTATTTCTTCTTTTGGTCATGATTCACAATCTCCTCTTCCACCTCCTCGGCTGGCGCCTCCTCCTCGGCAGCAGGAGTTTCCTTCTTCTTGGCAAGATATTCGGGCAATGCCAGTCCTGCCTGATCAAACAGTTCGTGGAGTGGTGGCACGCTCTTCATCAGTCCGCTGAGGAAGTTGGCGGTGCTGCCTTTGCCGTCTGCCGAATTGCCTGAATCCCAAACGGTCACATGGTCGATGTTGATGCCCTTCACGGCCTCCACCTGAGTCTTCACCAGTTCTGGCAACTTCTCCAGCAGGAGCAGCATGTATGCCTTCTGTGCGTCGCCACCGGCGGCCTGCACCATCTTGTCGTAACCCTGTGCCTGACGGCTCAATATCTCGAAGAGACCTCTTGCCTCAGCCTCCATCTTGGCGTACGCTGCATCGGCTTCACCCTTCGCGTTCACACGAATCTTCTCAGCCTCAGCCTCAGCCTCGATAATCTTACGCTTCTTCTCGATTTCCTGACTGACGAGCACGTTGGCACTCTGTGTGGCACGTTCACGGTCGGCACGGGCCTCTTCTGCCTTCTGTTCTGCCGAGTAAGCCTCTTCCAACGCCTTGGCGGCAGCCACTTTCTCGGCAGCAATCGCCTTGCGCTGTGCCTCTGCCTCACGTTCACGACGCACAGCGTCAGAGTTGGCAATCTGCACCTTCGCCTCGTTCTCGCCCTGCACCGCCTGTGCATTGGCTTCCGCAGTACGGATACGGGTTTCTCGGTTTGCCTCCGCCTTACCGATTTCACCAAACTTCTCCTGCTCAGCCACACGCACCTTGGCCTCGTTGATGGCCTTGGCGGCAGCCTCCTGACCGAGCGCCTCGATGTAGCCGCTCTCGTCGTTGATGTCGGTCACGTTCACGTTGATGAGTCGCAAACCAATCTTCTTCAGTTCCACCTCCACATTGCTGGAGATGGCCTCAAGGAACTTGTCGCGGTCGCTGTTCAACTCCTCGATGCTCATCGTGGCGATGACCAGACGCAACTGACCAAACAAGATGTCTCGTGCCAGTTCCTGAATCTGTCCAGGAGTCAAACCCAACAGACGCTCAGCCGCAGCAGTCATGCTCTCAGGGTCGGTAGAGATACCCACCGTGAAGCGGCAAGGCACGTCCACACGGATGTTCTGACGCGACAGTGCATTGGTCAGGTTCGCATCGATGCTGATGGGAGTCAGGCTCAGATAGGCATAATCCTGAATGATAGGCCACACGAACGTGCCGCCTCCATGCACACACTTGGCACTGCCCTTGTTGCCTGTGGTTCCATACACTACGAGAATCTTGTCCGACGGACAACGGCGGTAACGATTGATAATCGAAACCAGCAACACGATGGCTACCACCACCGCTACAACAATCAGATACATATACATAATCTACGATTTGACAATTTACGATTGAACCATTTATTTCACTAACAAAGTTGAGCCATCCACCACACCAACGACCGTGACCTTCTGTCCGCTCGTCACACCCTCTCCATCCGTCAGTGCGTCAATCTCCTGCACCGACCCGTTCAGACTCACCTGCACCTTTCCCTTGCCGTTCCGTCCACCAGGGATGCGGAGATACACGTCCACCGTCTTCCCCACACAGTCCTTAATCTCGAACGCACCATTATGCTCCAACTTCTTCGTTTCCCTCTTGATGAGAAAGAACATCAGCACGAATATCGCACCCACCAGCAATGCAATCAACCCCAGTACCATTTTGTTCTTCACCACGCTGTCGAAGCAAACGCCAGCCCAGCCGAAGCCCACCAGAAAATTGACAAAATTCTTGATGCTGAACAGCGAGATGCCGCCGCCCAAATCCATCGTGTCCGCACCGTCGAAGTCCACATCAATATCCGTGCTATCCATCCCCACCAACGTCAGCGCCATTTGTACCACAAAAATCAGAGAACCCACCACGGCACACGTCCAGTACACCTGCATCCAGGTGTCCATTCCAGAGAACCAATTCATAAACGCTTGCATAATCTAAACTTCATTTTTTCAACGCCACCATTCATCCGCCATTTCCAAAATTCGCCACAAATATACAGAGATATTTCGATATGGCAAAACGTTTCCCCCGAAAACCGCCTCTTTTTTAATTTTATAACAATATCACCACCCTCCAACCTCGCAAAATAATCAAGGCTGGCAACGCACCTCTGCATTGTCAGACCCAATTGTATTTCTTTTTGCAAAATCTGGACAATCTCGTCGAATCTCTTCAGGATAAGGTCAAGGTCAGGATTCTCTCTTTGGACAATGATCGCACCATAATTGGGTACATCTTCATCCATGACACCTTCAACTGTACGAAACACATATTGAGCCTTATTTTCGTATGTGTTGAACCAGCGGACAAACAAGCGGAATCGCTGTACCTGCAATCCATTTTCGGTGGCACAAATGTACAGAAAAACTCCGTTGTTTGATAGAAAAAACTCTTCAATAATGGCAATAATGGTGTCTCTGAGGTTCTTGTCTCCAGGTGAAGGATGCCCATTCTTGTTGTTGATGTCAAATGCACACACTTCATACTGGAGCACTTCTGTGTTTACCCCCAACTTGATTTCATACGCCACCCCATAGTCGGTGTCAAACGCGTATGTGTCTTCTTTTACCTCCCACACATAATAAGGAGAACGTAAATTCAGACGTGGCAGGTCTAATGAATACATTCCCGGTCGTTTATGCAGTCCAAACTAATTGATGCAATCTTTCCTCAAGCCGCTTGTCCGACTCTTTATGCCATTCGGTCTGCTCTGATTTAAGATTTTTCAAAGCACGCATAATCTCTTCGCGTGTCCGTGGATTAAAATTCTTGTTCATCATAGGCATTTTTGTTTCTCGCTGCAAAGATACACTTTTTTCTTCTTTTCCTCCAAATTTTCAGGGGAAAAGTTTTTGGGGAAGGAGCAAACGAAGTGAGTGGGGATTTATAGGCATGATTGTTATTGGGAAGGAGGGAGGTGTCAAAATGCCCCTCGATGCCTCAAAAGTGGTCTGAGTCAGACCACCAAGGCGGTGTGACTCACACCACTTTTGGGAATACGGAGGAGTGTTATCAGACAATTGAGGGCACGGTGTTGTGCCGTACCCCGACTAAAATGTAATTGCTCTTAAAAGAAAGCCCTACCAAAGTGCCACCTTGCCGATGGCGTGACCTAAGTCCAGCGAGGCGGTGGGAACTCCCAGTGCTTTGAATACACGAGTCATCGTGGGGATGGTAATACTGTAGCCCTTTTCCAGTTTTGAGATTTGGGCTTTCTTCACGCCAACTCTCGCCCCCAGTTCCTCTTGCGTGAGGTTCTGCATCAGGCGAGCCTTCTTGATGGCTTCGCCAACATGGTAGGCATGTACCGCTTCTGCCACCCTCGCCTCATGTGCATCCCGTCTCTCTGTACCTTTTTTGCCGAAATACTCATCCAGAGCCTCGTCCATGCTGTACAATTTGAATCTTCCTACTTCTTTCATGATAAACCTCCTTTTTCATTAAAATATATCTGCCTGATACTCTCCGCCTTGGCAATCTCCTTGGTTGGAGTCTTCTGAGTCTTTTTCACGATGCCATGCGTGGCAATCACCAAAGTTTCCTTCTCTGTGTCCCAGAACGCAAACAGCCTATAAACCATCTTGTTGTAAAGAGTACGAAACTCCCAAATCTTTGTGCCCTCCAGTTTTTTGAACAGTTGTGCATTTCGTTCACCTGCCTCAATGCGGTGAATGTTGTCGAAGATCTTCTCACCGACACGCTGAGGCTGTTCCTTGATGAAGTCAAATGCTTCAGCCATCAATACCACTTTCAACATCTTCTCTTCCATATTGCAAGATTTCTGACGACAAAGATAGGGAAAAGTTTCCGAACCACGATACTTTCCCTTCGTTTTTTCAAGAAATAATAATAAAATCAGCCTTTCCTCATCCTTTTTGCAACACAAAACAAACTTTTTGAAGGTTCAAAATAGTTTCGTCTAAAAAAATGGAGTTAAAACTCTCCCAAGTTAAATGGATTGTTAGTGACATTCCCGTTTTCATTGTATTCGATACTCAAAGCATGCTCGCTTTGTTCTATATAGTTTTGGATGTCTTCTACTTTTTTATTCATACATTCCAAAAGATTTGGAGAGAAATTTCCCTCGATGCCTCAAAAGTGGTCTGAGTCAGACCGCCGAAGTGGTGTGACTCAGACCACCAAGGCGGTGTGACTCACACCACTTTGGGGAATACTGAGGAGTGTTATCAGACAATTGGGGGCACAGAACCATGCCTGTGCCCCAGAACACAAATCATTGGCACGTTAAGCAATGCCCATACCAATACGACTGCGGCTACCAACGTAAAAAATGAAAGAAAATAAATTAATCCCATAGTTTTCACCTCCTGCTATTATGTTGCCCTTGTTACACCCCAAGCACCACGCTTGAAGGCAAATTGAGCATCAAACTCAAGTCACGAGCCACACGCAGGGTGGGTTCGCTCTTCCCTGAGATGAATTCACTCACACGCGAAGGGCTAAGTCCCAGCATCTCAGACAATTTTGCCTGAGTAAGCCCTAATTCCGACATTCGCATCTTGATGACTTCGCCAAGCGAGGGCTTCCCGATGGAAAAGTGCTCCTCTGAATAGTCCGCCACAAGGTTAGACAGCAACTCCAGTTCAATGCGGTTGGGGGCGTTGTAAGGTGTGTTGTCATCCACCAGTGGGAGCAACTGCTCCACACGAGCGACAGCCCACTCATACTGTGAATAATTTTCAATCTTTGCCATATTTCCTCCTTTTTATATCGTCAGACAATCTATTTTATCATATTCCTGATGTGTACCGACAAAACGAATATACACAAAGCCGATGGTGAATTTCACTACAGCCACAATACGATAAGTGTTACCTTTTATGTTGAAGACATATCGTTGCCCACCTACTGCATCCACCGAATTGAAGTCGCGCCTGATGTCTGCGAAACAAGACCATCGGCCTCCCCTCACAACACTCACCCACACTTGCAGGGGCACCAGTGCATCAGGGTGTTTCTCTGCAAAGCGTTTAAGAACTTGTTCTGTGAATATTCTCATGTCATATCAGAATCATGTACAAAGTTACGCTCTTTTTCGGAATTACCAAACGTTTCTTCTAAATAATCGAAGAATCTTTTTGTTTTTCTCGCTGCAAAGATACATCTTTTTATTTATATATGCCAAAAGATTTGGGAAGAAATGTTGGTGCGGCTCGTCGTCAGGCCGTTAAGGATGTAGGGCTATATAGACCTTTGTTCATCATTGTTGCCAGAATGTGAGATAAGCGTATCTTCTGTGTTGTTTGTGCCATCGTTCCTGTCCTGTATGAAACCGATTCGCCGCATGGGACGTTTCTTCGGCTCTTTCGCTTGCAATTCTGCCAAGGCATTGCTGATGGCATCCAATTGGGCACGAGTTTCCTCGTTGATTTCGTTCTGGTCGGCGAGAATTTCGTCCATGTCATTCCGCAATGCCTTGATTTCCGCCTTCAGTTCCGAATAATTGTCGGGCAAGGGAAGAGTCACCAAATCTCTCAATGCAAAGAACGTCCGCATGATTTCACGGTTCACCCTGATGGCAGTCTCCGACCTCAAAACGCTACTCAGCATCGCCACGCCCAACTCCGTGAATGCATAGGGAAGAAACCTGCTGCCACCACGTCCGCTGTTTGAGGTCGCAATTTGCGACCTCAAACGTGAAGAATCTTCAGAAAGTCCCTGCTCACCGAGAATGCTTGAGGTCGCAATTTGCGACCTTGAACGTATGTGTTCCATTTCATCCTTCGTCAGACGAAACATAAAATCATCCCCCTCAAAACGTTCCTTGTTGCGCTTCACCGATTCATTCAGCCGCTTCGTGTCCACCCCATACAACACAGCCAAATCGTGGTCAAGCATCACACGCTGACCACGAATTACGTATATCTTTTGCTGTATCACCAAGCCGTTCATCATCAATATCCATCGGCATTTCAATTACAAAGGTACAACTTTTTTCTAACACACCAAAAGATTTGGGGAGAAATGTTAGGATGATTTTTAAAACTTCAGGAAGATGTCTCGCTATTAAATGATGCATCATCAGCCTGTGTGTTAGAAGGTAACCCTGTCGTAAGAATTTTATTTTGTTTATTAGATGCAATACTGTTATTCCCAATGGCTTTGACGTCGCCTTTGATGCTGATAACGGTCTGAAGGAGTGTTTGATTGTTTTCTTTAATATTCTGAGTGGATTCTTTTATAACCTCAACAGCCTTGTTTACATCAGCCCATTGTCTGCTTGCTTCAAGAGCAGAGGTGTAGGAATATATAATTGCGAATACCGAAAGGACGATGGACAGCAAAGTAGAGACAAACGAAACGTAGTTTATTATCTTGTTTTCTGTATCTTCCATTTTAACGACGTAAACAAGCCCTAACAATGCAAGGATAACAACAGACATGATACAGATAACCCACCACATATGAATAATGATATGGTTTGTGCATTTCCCTACCGTGTTTTCTTTTTGCCTTTTATCATTGTTCGATGTCATTGTTGTCCCCTTTTTTTGTACGTGCCCGGTATTCGTTAATAACATCTCCAAGCAGTGTGATGATTCGGTTAAAAAGAACGTCAATATTTACCTCGGAATATACAAAGCTCTCTGCACTGATAGTAAGATATTCTCCTGTTTTTATCAGTTTTGCAACTTTGAAGTCCCAATTTAGATCCGTTATAATTTGTATATTTTCATCATTCCATTTACCGACTCCCGGCAACATCAAACGGAAATAATTGGGGTCTCTCTCCTGGTCTTCAAATACATAATTGAGGCTATTGACACTGAATACAATGAGACCATTTATCTCTTTATGATGAATCTCTCTGTTTCTTAAATAGGATATAAATCTTTCTCTCATTATTAAGAGCCATTTTACTTAATTCTGGGACACAGAACCGTGCCTGTGCCCCAGAACTTTCAATTTTGTCATTTTCTTGGTCACAGGATGTCCCTTGGACTTCCCTGTAGCCGTAGAGTGAGTAAAATGAAATTACCAGTCACTTGGGTCTGGATCTTCAGTTTTGCCTCCAGAGAAGTCATCGTTGAAACCTTCTTCACCTGGGCTTGCGCAGAAGAAGCCTTCAACATTTACGTTGAGAATCTCCATTTCTGGCTCCAAATAAAATTTCTTTTCCATGTTTTTTTACCTTTTTTTGATGAAAGTGTGCAGGGAGGGATGCTCCCTGCACGAACTTCAGAGTGTGTTAATTAAGTTTATTGAGAATCATTCGATTATTTCTGGAGGAACTTCTTACCGTCCTTGATGACGATGCCCTTGTAAGAGCTGTCAACACGGACACCCTGCAGGTTGTAGATAGCACCGTTACCATTTTGCTTTCCACCAAGAACACGCTCGATTACTGTAGCAGCATCGTCTGTGTCATCGAGGAACTTAACGCGGAGGTTAGCCTCTGCAGAAGGAAGAGTCTTCACATAAAGTTTACCCTTAGCGATGTAGCCAGGATTGTCGATAGAAACCTTTGCAAAGTCGATGTAACCCTTCTTTGCGATGTTCAGGTTTGCATAGAGATCATAGCCTACATAGTTGGTGGAGAGGTAGTCCCAAGAAAGAACTGTTGTAGCATACATCAAGTCGTTGACAATTGCAGGAGTGCTGTTGTAGCGCATGGTTGGGTCTTCAGCAGTCTCAAAAGTGTTCACATTGTGAGTACCCTTAACGCGAACCATGACAGCCTGCTCTGGAGCGATAATGAATCGGTGGTTGCTGCGTGCCAATGGGTCGAAGTAGATTGTTTGCTCAGTACCATCAACGAAGGCAGAGTAAACCATTACGTCTTCTTCATCATCATTTACATCGTTGATGTAATACTTCTTAGTATTAGAGGCGTTGTAATAGATACCCCAGTAATATGTGCCTCCATCTATGCCTTCAACTGTGACTGTTGATGCCACGTCAGGATCAGCAGGTGTGAGGACTGCATCGAAGATAACGTTGTAGAGGTTTGCTTCGAGAGGTATTGGAGTACCATAGAGTTTAGCCACGGCTTCTGTAGTGTGGAGTGTAACCTTGGCTCCTGCGCCAACAGAAGCAGAACCGAATGCATTCTGAGCAAATACTGCATTAGTAGGAGCGACGGCAGGATTCCAAGAGACACTGGTCAAATTTGGAGCGCTTGTTTCATCGAATGCTCCTGAGTCGATTACATCTGCGTTATCATCGATGACGATAGAACCGAAGTTGATGGTAGTCAGACGGTTATTAGGAGTTGCCGTGTAAACAACTGTTGCACCAGTCTTAATTTCACCACCGAATACGATAGTTTCAGCCTGGCCGAGAGCAGCAACGTCAAGTGCTACACCAGCAGCAATTTCACCCAACGTGATAGTACCGATATTATTAGATACAATGGCAACGGCACTCTGAGCAACAGTGATGTTACCGATAGTAACTGTAGCAGCGTTAGTTCCTACAGGACCTACGATACCGGCTACGCCCCAGTCTTCACTCAGTTTACCCAGAGTCACAGTGCTTGCTTCTGTTTCAGAAAGTTTGATTGCTCCAGCAGTAATTGTTCCAGTGATTTCCTTACCGTTACTGATTGTTACAGTTGTCAAGTTCGTACAGTTACTGAAAGCGTTAGCCTTAATTGTACCAGCGAAGTCACCGATGATGGCAAGTGTTGTCAAGGCACCCTGTGCTGTAGCGTCAAAGAGGCTGTTGGTGGCATCACCAATCGCTGTAGCAGTACCTGCAACAGTATTGAAGGTCAGAGTGGCAAGAGTTGTACAACCTGTGAAAGGAGTACCCTTAACACCATTTGCGGCATCAATTGTAGTTGGGAACTCAAGAGAGGCCAGTTTCACGTCATTTGCAAAAGCACCGTCTACGACAGTCGTGATATGGCTGGCTTCAAGGTTTGTGATTGTTGTCAGGGCTTGGCAGTTAGCGAATGCGGTACCAATAGCAGTGACAGGAGAGAAGTCGGGAGTTTGTCCTGAAGTCAGAGGAAGAATAACGGTCTGCAATGCCTTGTTCTTTGTTGTTGTAGCATTAACGAAAGGTTTTGCTGAACCGAAAGTCGTCAACTTAAGACACTTGGAGAAGTCGTAAGACTTAACCAGAGTGTTACTCAGGGCACCATCGCCGATAGTGGCAAGTTCACTGGATTGAACACCCAAAACTTTTGCTGGAGTAGATGCACCTGCAAACTTGTCAGTAGCGAAAGTCACGGTGTTCAGCAGAATCACGTTTGCAAGAGCATTGTCAGACAAAGTGGTGATGGTCTGAGGAAGCGTGATAGACTTCAACGAAGTGTTGTTGTCCTCAAACAATTTGTTCAACGTTGCCAAATTTGTATTGGTCATGTCAAGCGTCTCAATGGCTGTTTCCGAGAAAGCACCAGCATTGAAAGTCTGGGCAGGAGTTGCTGCCACAGAGTTGAACTGAACAGTCTCCAAAGCCGTACAACCAGCGAATGCATTAGCGTTAATCGTTGCCAAGGTAGTAGGGAACTTAACGGTGGTCAGCGTTGCGTTGGTAGGAGTGCCAAGCACATACTTGTTGCTAAACCAAGTGTTAATAGTTGCAATCTTTGTAGGAGTCAAATCAAGTTCTTCCACTTTAGTGCCCTTGAAAGCCTCACCAGCGATGGTGATGGCATTGGTGTTAGCATCGAAAGTGATGGCAGTTACATTTGTACAGCCGTCGAATGCATTTGCACCAATGGTTGCCACATTCGCACCAATCTGGATTGAAGTGGGTTTTGTAAGATTTTTGAATCCGTTAGCCTCAATTTCAACAATTTTGAATGTTGCAGTCTTGTCAATATCTTGGCCGTCGGAATCCGTACCCTTAACAGCGATGTTCACTGTGGCGGGAATTACCATTGCAGCAGCACCATTGTTAGCATACACGTTCTGAGAAACAGAAACCGTGTTCTCTTTTCCGGTGCCTTCTGTGTTGTACACAGAAATAATCTTGTACTTGAAACCATTGTCGGCATATTGGGTGGTATTCTCCAAATCGCCAGCGGCCCAAGCACTTGTGCTGCCCAGAGCCACGAGGGCGAAGGCGAGCATCAGCTTAAAAGTCTTTTTCATTTTAGTTTAGTTTTTAAGTTTGTTAATAATTGGTTTTTGTAAATTTCAATAGAGTCTCTTTAGTCTATTTCCGATAGATTTACCTTTGTCTCATCTATGTTCGATAGCGTCCGTTTCCGTTCTATCTCCGACAGATTTGCTTTTGTCTCATCTATGTTCGATAGCGTCCGTTTCGTTCTATCTCCGACAGATTTCCTTTTGTCTTATCTATGTTCGATAGCGTCTTTGCTTTTTTGAAGTGCCGGTCATCCTTTCAGGGAGGAAACACCCCCAAGCGGTACTGCCCGCCCTTCACAAACTGAGAGGTAATGTCAGACGCCGGGCACCTCCTTTCTGGCGTCCATCCCAAAAAGATGTTTTTTCTTTTCCATTTTTGCGATTTTTTGATTAAAATTGGTACCTATGTTAACTGTAACTTTTTCTCTATCCTAAGGCACATCACAGACCAACGATCCGCACATGCACACTTCCAAAACAATTCCTTTCTACCTCATCAACCCCTCATCAACTCCGCATCAACCACACATCCCAACCCAACCTTTCAACCCAACCTTTCCAACATCCCAACTCCAATCACCCCAACAATCGCCCCTCTATCATATCACCCCAACAATCATCCTTTCATCTTCCATCCCCCCCCCCCACACATCCAAACCTCCCATCAAACCCCTCAAAATTCCAATTCATCAAACAGAAAATTTTTCTCTTCCCAAATCAACCAATTTCGACCAATTTTCACCCCTCATCCTAGCCCATCCCACATTCTAGCCCAAAAACTCGCAACCGCCTCACAATCAACCACTCAACTCCAAATCAACCAATTTTTCAGCACTTTTGATACAACGGCCGCTGTATTTCAATTTTTTACACTCAAAAACAGAATTTTATACTGCCATTTATGAACTGAATGCCTCTTTTTATCCAGGAAATCGCAATTCTTTAGAAGATTTTACTGGCCCTTTCGCCCTTCCAGCCAAAAACAATGGCCAAATCATCCAAAATCATGTCCCGCAACACTGGATTTAACACTTTTTTGTTACTCGTTTTGTTACTCGTGTTGTCCGTTTTTTACATATATTTTTATGTTTGCTTTTATGTAA
>JAFUWG010000039.1 GCA_017483605.1 Bacteroidaceae bacterium
GTGTGCGTGGATGGCAAGGTGATCAACTCGTCGGACGAGCCAGTCTATTTCACCCCCGTGGTGGACCCCGTCACGGGCAAGCCTAACGTCATCACCAAGGAGATTACCGTCTATCCGAGCACGTCCTACGACTATGAGGACCTGGCCATCAGCCTCTACGACCCGGACGACTTGGCGCGCGTGGCGACGGCCAAGTTCTCGGCCCACTTCATCCCGTCTGCCGGCAAGGTGAACGTGAGCGTGCCCGGCGACAACTGGGTGATGAACACCGAAAGCCCCTACAACGGCAAGCGTCAGGCGTACTACATGCCGGTGCGCATTGACGGCTTCGACGTGAACTTCCCGGGCTTCGACCACATCGAGCTGCAGTACAAGCTCTCGACGCAGGGCGACAAAGACTGGGTGAGCACCTGCGCCTACTATCAGGACAAGGAACTCATGAAGAAGGCCAGCGGCGTGACGGACACCATCCCCGACAACGGCATCATCGTGGCTCCGTTCTACGGCGAGGTGGATCCCGTGGAGCAGTACTACGACATCAGGGCCGTGAACTACTGCCGCTATGCGGGCGGATACCTGACGGAGGCATCGCCCATCCTGAAGGGCATCAAGGACACGCGCCTGCCGGAACTCTTCGGCACGCCTGAACCCATCAACGGCATCCTGGGCATCGGCGACGACCTGAAGTTGACCTTCTCGGAACCCATCGCGGGCAACTACCTGAGCGAAATCAATAACTTTGAACTCTTGGGCTCGCCTCTCTCCACCGACATCTCGACCTCGACATCGCTCACCTTCGACGGGAAACTTTCTATTGCCTACACCTTGGGGCAGCGCAACCTGACGGGCAAGAGTTTCAGCGTGGATGTGATGCTCAATCCCGACGGCGAGGCTCGGGAAATGACGGTGTTCAGCCACGGCGGTGAGGAGAACCATATTGCCCTCGGACTCAGTGCCGACCGCCACCTGACCGCCACCGTGAACGGAACAACGGTGCTGTCGGACAAGGTGGTGCCGTTCAACGGTATGCTGCGCCAGGTGGTCTATACACTGGACCAGCAGGCTGACGGCATGGCTGTGGGCTTCTACGACGGAAGCCAGAAGATTGGCTCGAAGAAGATAGAGGGCAAATATGACAACAGTTCGACTGTGTATGTGGGCATGGACTTCCACAACTTCGATAAGGCATACAGGGGCGACATGCTGGAACTGCGTCTGTGGAACCATGCCCTGACTGCGGCTGACATCGCTGAGCACGGACAGCACACGCTGACGGGCTATGAGAGCGGTCTGCAGGACTACTACCCGATGAACGAAGGTTCGGGTGACTTCTGCTACGACAAGGCACCAGGCAGCATGGACTTGCGGCTGGTGAGCACATCGTGGAAGCGACCTGGCGGACTGGCCCTGAAACTGGACGGCACGAGGGGGCTGCGCCTGAAGCCCGACAAGTTCCTGCGCACGAAGAGCCATGACTACACGCTGATGTTCTGGTTCCGCCCGACGGGCGATGGCGGCACACTCTTTGCCAATGGCGAGGCCTCGGCAGACAGCACCGCCACCGACCGGCTGAACATCGGCGTGGAAGACTCACAAATCTATGTGCGCTCGGACGGATGGCAGAAGACGGTGAGCGGCTACCTGCTGAACAACGAGTGGCATCACTTCGCCATGACCGTCAGCCGCTCGCGCAACGTGGCCAACGTGTATGTGGACCAGAAACTGACTGCCTCGTTTGCCGCCGACAGTCTGGCTGGCATTGCGGGCG
Organism: Bacteroidaceae bacterium; assembly: GCA_017483605.1. Lineage (GTDB taxonomy): Bacteria > Bacteroidota > Bacteroidia > Bacteroidales > Bacteroidaceae > Minthosoma. The sequence goes on from JAFUWG010000039.1 coordinate 1,769, forward strand.
ACCACGTGGCTCTGGGTGCAACATACGCCGACAAGAACACACCGACACACGTGCTTACGGGTAACATCGACGAGGTGGGCATGTTCGAGAGTGTGCTGCCGCTGAGACTCATCAACGAGTTCACCACACACACGCCCATCGGCACCATGACCGCCATGATGGCATACCTGAACTTTGAGCAGTCGAAGCGTCAGGACGACAACACCATGCACCTGGAGCCTACGGGTGTCAGCCTGAAGCAATACCGAGACAACCAGGGCAACATCCTGACACGGCGCGACACGCTTGTCAGCGACATCCCGACCGACATGGTGGACCGTGCGCTGTATGCGCCGATGGTGAGCACGTCGCAGTTGCAGAACCTCAACTTCAACTATGTGGCAAACGACAACCAACTCGTGGTGAACATCAAGGAGCCGGACTATGCCATCGAGAAGACCAACGTCTATCTGACGGTGAAGGAACTGCCCGACCTGAGAGGCAACCTGATGGCAAGCCCTGTGACGATGAATGTCTATGTGTATCGCAACCCGCTGCGATGGGGTGTGAAGCGCATCAACGAGAGCGTCAAGTATGGCGAGGGTCTGGAGATGGACGTGACGGTGCAGAACCTGAGCGGACAACGGCAGAACTACCAGTTGGACGACCTGCCAGTGTGGATTGCGGCATCGCAGACCAGCGGTGTCATCGACGCACTGGGCGAGGAAACCATCACCCTCACGGTGTCGCCCTATATCAATATCGGTACGTATGACGAGCAAATCACCCTCGTGGGCGAGAATGCGATGTCGGAACCGCTGCCTGTGACGCTCAACGTGCGTGGCGAGGAGCCAGAGTGGGCTGTGAGCGACCGCCTGAAGCAAGATAACCAGACCATGATGATGGTGGCAAGGGTGAAGATTGACGGCGTGGTGGCGAACTCGACGGAGGATATGCTGGGCGTGTTCGACGAGAACCTGCAGTCGCTGGGAGTGGCACACATCGAGGTGGATAACACCGCCAACGCCAGCGAGGCTCTCGCCTATCTGACCATCTATGGCTACACGAACGTGGATGGAACGACACCCACGCTCAACTTCAAGTTCTACGATGCCTCGAAGGGTCAAGTGGTGAGCGTGATGCCCGCCGACGGCACTACCTACCAATTCCAGAAAGATGTCAAGGTTGGTTCGGCTACCGCACCGGTGGAACTGGAGGACAACTACAACGACATGCAGACGCTGCCGCTGAAGAAGGGCTGGAACTGGGTGACCTTCACGGTGCTGCCCACAGAAGGCACGACGACACGGCAGTATCTGGACGGCAACACCCGCTGGGAGGTTGACGACATCATCATGACCGTCGATGGCACAGAGACGCAGAAATGGATCTGTCGTGCCAATAGCAGCGAGAGCCGGGGCTACCTTTGGGACCATGCCGATGAGCCTATTGACATCGACCCTGCCCGTATGTACAGCATCTACTCCATGAGCGACAAGACGGTCTATCTGGAGGGCTTCAACTTCAACAAGGGAGTGACGGTACACAAGGACTGGAACCGCATCGCCTACCAGTCGGACATCAACCTGCCGATTGAACAGGCACTCTCCGACTACATCGAACACGCCACCGAGGGTGACATCGTGAAGTCGCAGGATGCCTTTGCCGTGGCGAGCCGCACGGCGAACGGACTGGTGTGGAAGGGTTCGCTGCAATACATGGAGGCAGGAAAGGGCTACATGATGAAACGGCAAGCCGACAGCGAGGCAACCTTCCGCTATCCGCAGTTCTATGGCGACAGCCGCTATGCCGGCAGTCAGGCGAGCATGGGCAAAAGACGCGTCAACACCGCCACGACCATGAACATCGTGGCAACGGTGAGCGGCATCGATACGGAAGAGGGCGACCGCCTGGTGGCATACAACGGCACCGACCGTGTGGCGGAGGCTGTTGCCGATGATGAACAGAACTATTATCTGAGCATCGGCGAGTATGACCAGACGCTGACCTTCGCCATCGAACGTGACGGTGAACTGGTGGGCATGACCCGCAGCCAGATAGGCTACAAGGCAAACAAGGTGATGGGCACTCCTGAAGAGCCTACGGACATCAGTTTTGTCAGCGCGGACCAGATGCCGATGGATGGCAAGTGGTACACCACGACGGGCATCCAGATGGGAAAGAAGCCGGCGACAGGCGGACTGTATATACATAATGGTAAAGTCGTCATGATTAAGTATTAAAAAGAAAGAGTTATGAAGATGAAGATAAATATCGTATTAGCAGCCCTCGCCTTCGTGGCGTGGGGCTGCTCATCGGACAACGATGACGTGATAACAAAGGGTATCGCCGAAGGTACAGATGCACGCCCGACGTGGCAGATACCGAACTACGACAACTACGAGCAGACCATGATGGTGGAGGTGACGCTGCAGGATCCCCTGCAGACCTATGCCTCGGCAGCCGACTTGATGTGTGCCACCATCGGCGGCGAGGTGCGCGGCGTGGCTACGCCTGAACAGGTGGACGGGAAGTGGCGGTTCACCCTCATTGTGGCATCGAACAAAGTTGGAGCAAGTGTCGATCTGTCGTACTACTGCGACCACCTTCACCGCATCTTCACTACCAGTTGGACGACGTTCGATGCTGCCACCGTGCCTATAGGAACAGGTGGTATCTATCAACCTGAATTTGTGAAATAATACTGAGAAAGATGAAGAACAAGGAAGATAAGAGTGCAAGAAAGTTGTGGTATTATGGCTGACACAGAAAAAAGGCTGACACCCCATGTTCGAGTGTCAGCCTTTGATTTTGTAGATTTGAGTGCTTACTTGATTTCGATGTTCAAGGTCTCTTTTGCCTTCTCTTCTTCCGTCTTCTTCGGAATGTTGATGGTCAGCACGCCGTGCTCCATGCCAGCGGTGATTTTTGACTTCTCCACGTTGTCGGGCAGGGTGAAGCGCTGTTCGAACTTGCTGTAACTGAATTCGCGGCGCAGGTAGGTCTTCTTGTCGCCACCTTCCTTGTTCTCGGTCTTCTTCTCCATGCTGATGACGATGTCGCCGTCGGTGGTGAGTTGGATGTTAAAATCCTCCTTGGTCATGCCTGGAGCGGCAATTTCCACTTTGTACTCTTTTTCGTCTTCGGAGACGTTGACGGCTGGGGTTGTTCCGTAATATTTTACGGTTGGCATCCAGTTGTCGTTGAAGAAATCGTTGAACAATGCGGGAATCCATCCCTGGTTGCGTGTTGAATAAATTGTAGGCATCATAGTTTTGTCCTCCTTATTAAGTTTTTAAGTTTTTGAGTTTTTAAGTTTTTAGTTTTGAGCGGCTCTTGAATGTTGGCCTTGCGAGCCTTGGTTTCTTGAACCGTTCTGCTTAGGATAAAAGCAAGAATGATGCCTAAGTGCCACTTTGTCAAGGCTTTTAAACTCTGTTAAACTTTGTGGCGAGGGTTTTAAACTCCGTTAAACATTCGGGTCGGAGGGGACTGAATTTTTGTCGGTTCAAGGCGAAAATCTCTGCCTTTTTGTCTGATTTAAGAAAAATTTGTACAGAAACAGAGGGGTCTTCAGCAAGAAAGCCGTACCTTTGCAGGCATGAAAGAGACGACCAAGAGATATTTTTCTTCGATTGTGCTGTTGGCGGTGTTCCTGCCAATGTTTGTCGTGTCGTCTCTGCATGTACACCCCGTCGCTCACTCTGCCACGGACGAGTGTGAGGAGTGTGTACACCACCTGCCGCACGCGGGACACATCGGCAGCGTGGCAATAGGCTGTTTCTCCGACTGTGTGCTATGTCAGTTCCTCAGTCTTCCGTTCTTGACAGCCTCGGCGGTGGTGCTTTCCGTTGTTTTGCCCACCTATCTTTTCCCCTTCCACTTTGGCGACCAGCACGTTCTCTGTGGTGTGAAGGGGATTGTCTCTTTGCGTGCTCCTCCTGTGCTTGACATCAGAGAGCAGTAAAACACATACATTGATTATAATAAACGCAAAATGAAGACAAGATATATTATCCTGTCGCTGTTGTGCTATACGATAGCAGCGGCGGCACAAACCCACCGTGCAGCGGACGGCGGGAAACACGTGGAGGACACGACCGACGTGTTCTACAGGCACTTGCAACTGAACGAGGTGATGGTGACGGGTGTGACGGGCGAGACGAAACTGAAGCACTCGACTGCCCCCATCTCGGTGGTGAGCAGTAAAGAGTTGAGACAAACGACCTCGACCAACATCATCGATGCCGTGGCAAAGCAGCCGGGCATGGCGCAAATCACGACGGGCGGCGGCGTCTCGAAGCCCATCATCCGAGGGTTGGGGTATAACCGCATCATTGTGATGAACGAGGGTGTGCGTCAGGAGGGGCAGCAATGGGGCGATGAGCATGGCATCGAGATTGATGGACAGAACGTGGGTTCGGTAGAGATTCTGAAGGGACCTGCCAGCCTGATGTACGGCTCCGACGCGATGGCAGGTGTGCTCATCCTGCATAGTGTGCCCACGCCGCTCGAAGGGGAGGTGAAAGCCCATGTCGGCACTGAGTATCAGACGAATAACGGGCTGTTTGCCTATACGCTGAATGCGGCAGGCAATCAGAAGGGCTTTGTGTGGGATGCCCGTTTTTCCGACAAGATGGCTCATGCCTACAAGAACAAATACGATGGTTATGTGCCTGGCTCTCAATTCAAGGAGAGGGGCGGAAGGTTGATGTTGGGTCTCAACAAGCGTTGGGGCTACTCGCATCTGACGTGGACGGCTTATCACCTGACCCCCAGCATCGTGGAAGGAGAGCGAGACGGCGAGACGGGCGAACTGGAGCGGAGCGAGGAGCATGGCATCAAGACATACCACAAGACGCTCCCTTTCCAGCAGGTGAAGCACTACAAGGCCGTGTGGGACAACTCGCTCACGCTCTCGAAAGGATGGCTGAAGGCGACGGTGGGTTATCAGCAGAACCGTCGGCAGGAGTTTGAGGAGCGTGCGGATGAGTATGAGTTGTTCTTCAAACTCCACACGCTGACCTACGATGTGCGTTATCTCACACAGGAGTTCGACGGATGGAAGGTGGCTGCGGGGGTGAACGGCATGTATCAGACCTCGCGAAACCTGGGCGAAGAGTCGCTCATCCCCGAATACCGTCTTTTCGACATTGGGGGCTATGGTACCGTGAGCAAGACCCTCGACCGCTGGACACTGAATGGCGGACTTCGCTATGACCATCGGCACCTCGATTTTCACCATCGCAATTTCGGCGGCGTGACAGGAAGCATGGGGGCGGTGTGGAATGCGACCGACCACCTGAATGTGCGTGTGAACGTGGCTCGCGGGTTTCGTGCTCCGAACATGAGCGAGTTGGGCAGCGACGGTGTGCATGAGGGAACGGTGCGGTACGAATTGGGCAATGCCCATCTGGATGCTGAATACAGTTGGCAGGCAGACTTGGGGCTCGACTTCACCTCTCGTTATGTCTCGGCACAGGTGGCATTGTTTGCCAATCGCATTGAGAACTATGTCTTTGCGAAACGTATCGACCAAGTGGTGGAAGAGGGTTATCGCACCTACGAATACACACAGGGTGATGCACGGCTCTTGGGCTTTGAGGCGGGCGTGGATTTCCACCCTATCCACAGCCTCCATTTCGGCAATACGTTCTCGATGGTGGATGCACGGCAGTTGAATCAGCCCATAGAGACACGCTATCTGCCTTTCACGCCCGCTCCACGTTGGACATCGGAACTGAAGTACGAGTTGACCCACGACGGACGGACGCTGAACAACACCTACGTGGCACTCGGCATGGAGTGCTACCTGCGGCAGAATCACTACTACCGTGCCGACAACACCGAGACGGCGACACCCAGTTACACGCTGCTGAACCTCTCGGCAGGCTCCGACCTCATCGTCGGAGGGAAGAAGGTGGCGGAACTTTATGTGACGGCAGAGAACCTTTTCAACCGTGCCTACCAGAGCCATTTGAGCCGACTGAAATATACCGACATCAACGTGGCAACAGGACGGATGGGTGTTTACAACATGGGACGAAACATCGTCTTCAAAGTGCTTGTTCCTCTGAGTTTCTGAAATGTGTCAAATAGCATATCCCCAGCACCTGAAAATCGACCACGTCGTGGTCGGCGAACCGATGACGACGTGGTCGGCAGGTCGACCACGACGTGGTCGATTTAGGGGTGTCGAGCGTATGCTATTTGACACACCCAGGTGACAAACAGGATAGATGCTTAGAGAGAACCGATGTTTCTTAACGTCTGCCCCTGCGATTGGGCACTTGCTTCAGGTCCTTGCCGATTTGGTAATCGACATCGCAAGGAGCGGTGACGATGACATTCACGGTGCCGTGTGACTGTTCCAGAGATTCGAGGTCGCGAGCGGAGAGACGAAGCACGCCGTCTTTGATCTTCCATGAGATGGCGGAAGAAAGTTCGGGGTTGCGAGAAACGACATCGACAGAGAAACGGTTGCCCTTTGCAATAATAATATGTACGGGTGCGTTCACCTTCACTGTTGTGAAACTGGAAGTTTCTACTTTCTTTGCATTGGCACTGAGTGCGATGATTGCCGTCAAGGCGAGAGTTGCTAACTTTTTCATAATGTTGTGTATTTAATTGAATTTAATGATGGGTTTATTTTTGATTTCCACTGCAAAGTTACGGACTCTTGACTGCGATTGAAGACTGAAAATCCCCAATCGGTAGGGGATTTCCTATAAGAGAATTAGGGAGGTTGATTTAAACCTTTTGTAACTAAATGATTGATAGAACAATGAAACGTATAGGACTACTCTCTGACACCCACGGATGTTGGGATGAACGTTACGAAAAATACTTCAAAGAGTGTGACGAGATTTGGCACGCAGGCGACATCGGCAGCATCGAAGTCGCCGACAAGTTGGCTGAAATTGCCCCCTTGCGTGCCGTCTATGGCAATATCGACGGTGGCGACCTTCGCCTGATGTTTCCAGAGGTGTACCGATGGAAATGTGAGGAAGTGGAGGTGTTGATGAAACACATCGGCGGTTATCCTGGCAAGTATGATGCCAGCATTCGCCGAGCCATCTACGCCAACCCACCTCAACTCTTCATTTCCGGGCATTCCCACCTGCTGAAAGTGGTGCACGACTCCACCCTGAATTGTCTTCACATCAATCCTGGTGCAGCAGGTCGGTTTGGTTTTCATGCTGTTCGTACACTTGTCCGCTTCACCATTGATGGCAAGGACATCAAAGACTTGGAAGTGATAGAACTGAACGACTCGCCTTTAGGCAGCATGAGTGTTGAAGTCTGAAGAATCAAAAATTCGTTCTACAAACGTGCAACGAACTCTATCTCTGTCCCACGAGCCGTCTTGAATGTAAAGGATGGAAGAACCCAGGCAAGTGAAGATGCGTTCGACCGAAATACGGTCGCTGCTGCGGTAATGCCCTGGACGAATATTGCATTCCCACAGGATTTCTTGTTCTGCGATGATGTGTTCGTCCATGATGTAGGTGGTGCCACGAGCGACGAAACGATGCCAGCCGCGATCAGTGTAAGGGAGGTCGAGTGCCACCTTGATTTTCGGGCTCAAATTCTCCACGCTCATTCTGGCAGAAACAGTGATAAACGCTTCTCTTCCGGTTTCCAAATTTTCCAATTTAATAGTGTATCTCATCATCTAAAAATTTTGGGGTAAAACATTTTTGTTACTAAACACAAAGAAAAACTCCTCCAGTACGTCATTCCCCCAGAGGGAGAGATAGCAGTACTGAACAAGTGGATAGGCAGCCCCTGCGAACAAGGGCCGCGTCGTCTCGAATAAGAACAAAGAGAAAGGAAAGTAACAGTATGTCAAAGAACACAGTAAGGGCTGTCCTCCCTGCCGAAAGGGCAGTTTGGGCGAGGTCTAAACAGTCAAGCGACCATTCCGATGCGTTCTAAGCCACGACGATGCGTGCTTAGGGTTCACCAGAAGGTTTGCTCCAATTGTTCAAATTGCTTAATGTGTTCATTGTAAAAAAATTAGATGATGATCAACCTTTCCACTTTTGCGAAAGGCGGAGGCAAAGGTATGACAAGTTCGGGAGTTTTGTCATAGGGATTTCCCTAAAACATAGAAGGTCTTCCCTATTTTGCCTCAAGGGAAGACCTTCTTGATGAAAGATTTTATGGTTTCGGGAGGTTTTAGATAACCTTCTCCAGTTCAGCGATGTTCTTGGCAACATCCTCGTCAGTCACCTCATAGTTCTGAAGTGAGCCTGAGAGGTACTGGTCGTAAGCAGCCATGTCAATGAGGCCGTGACCTGAGAGGTTGAAGAGAATCACCTTCTCTTCGCCTGTCTCCTTGCACTTCTTTGCCTCGTTGATGGCGGCAGCGATGGCATGGCAACTTTCAGGGGCAGGAATGATGCCTTCTGCCTGCGAGAAGAGCATACCTGCATCGAACGACTCCAATTGCTTGATGTCAACGGCTTCCATCAGTTTGTCCTTCAGCAGTTGGCTGACGATGACGCCTGCACCATGATAGCGAAGACCTCCTGCATGGATGTTGGCTGGCATGAAGTTGTGTCCCAGTGTGTACATAGGCAACAATGGAGTGTAACCTGCCACATCTCCGAAATCGTACTGGAACACACCACGTGTCAACTTAGGACAACTGGCAGGTTCGGCAGCAATGAAGCGAGTCTTCTTGCCTTCCAGAATGTTGTGACGCATGAAGGGGAATGAGATGCCACCGAAGTTGGAACCACCACCAAAGCAACCAATCACGATGTCAGGATATTCGCCAGCCTTTGCCATCTGCTTCTCTGCCTCCAAACCGATGATGGTCTGATGCAGCGTCACGTGGCTCAACACCGAACCAAGTGTGTACTTACAGTTGGGTGTGTTCAAAGCCAACTCGATGGCCTCAGAGATGGCTGTACCCAGAGAGCCTTGGTTGTTGGGGTCTTTGGTCAAGATGTCCTTACCGGCACGTGTTGACATGGATGGAGAGGCTGTCACCTGTGCACCGTATGTCTGCATGATGCTGCGGCGATATGGCTTCTGGTTGTAGGAGATTTTTACCTGATAGACAGCGGCTTCCAGACCGAACACTTTGGCGGCGTAAGAGAGGGCGGCACCCCACTGACCTGCACCTGTTTCGGTGGTCACGTTGGTGATGCCCTGCTTCTTGCAGTAGTAAGCCTGTGCCAAAGCGGAGTTCAACTTGTGAGAGCCGACAGGGGATACGCTTTCGTTCTTGAAATAGATGTGAGCAGGAGTGCCAATGGCTTCTTCCAATCCGTAGGCACGGACAAGAGGGGTAGAACGGTAATATTTATACATATCACGCACTTCCTCAGGAATGTCCACCCAGGCATGTTCCTGGTCGAGTTCTTGGCGACACAATTCTTCTGCAAAGACAGGGAACAAATCCTCTGGTTTCAGAGGCTGCTTGGTGGCGGGATTGATTGGTGGCAATGGCTTGTTCACCATGTCTGCCTGAATATTATACCACTGTGTAGGAATTTCCTCTTCTGTGAGGAAGTAGCGTTTTTGTTTTGTGCTCATTTTTGATGGGTTTTAGTTGAAAAATATTAGTATTTTGCCACAAATGTACGACATAAAAACGAAGTTTCCAAACATTTCCTTACAAAATTACACTTTCCCCACTAAAGGACTTGTTGGATAAAGTTTTTCAGCATTTCCCACACCACCTCTTGGGTGATGAGGGCATATTGCTGCTCCTTGTCCATCTTAGCCAATTCTGTGGGTGAAGCGAAGTCTGCGGGAGAGATGCCCTCTGCGGGAACACGGTTCTGTGGCAACCAAACCGTCTTGCTGTTGCCTGGTGCACAAATAACCAACGATGGACATCCTGCAGCGTGCATGATGTGGCGGGCACCTCCCTCATTGCCAAAGAAAACGGTCATAAAATGCCCCATAGCCACTAATTCTCTCGAAGAGCGTGCCTGTACATTGATAAAGACCTGCTGGGGATTCCCCAGTTTTTCATACACCCTGCGAGCATTCGCCTCTTCTTGTCCTGGGGCATAATTGAAGATGATTTGATAGTCGGGGAATGTCTGGATAAACTGATTCAACACCCACACCATTCGGTCCTCTTGCCAAACCTTTGAAGCAAGTTTGGCTGTGACATTTGCCAACATAACAGGTTTGTTCAGGTCAATCCCTTGTTGCCGCAAATAGGAGCCAAACGATTCTTTTTCTTCGTCGGTGATGTGTAAAGTAAATTCCTTAACAGGTTCTATCCTCTTGATGGCATTCAGCGGCTCGGCAAAACGGAGATCATGTTCGACCATTGACCAATGGGTTCCACAAGGACCAATCAGGTGATTGAAGGCGAATCGCGTATAGCCTTTCTTCACACCAATGCGATAACGGGAACTTGGAGAAAAAAGGGCAAACAGCATCGTGTTTGTGGTACTACGCATGTCAATGATGACATCATAGTGGGTGTCATGCATCACGTGCCACACCTTTTTCGTGTAAGTGAAAGCGCTGTGACGCTCTTCCTCCGTAAAAGTGATGATACGGTCAATGGAAGGATGTCCCTGAAAGAGTGGGGCAATCCGCTCATTCAGCACAAAGTGTATTTGTGCCTCAGGAAAATTATGCCGTAAGGTATTTAATAGTGCTGTTGCCAAAATGGCATCACCCATTTGGCGAAAACGTATGACGAGGATATTCATGTAGGCAAAGGTACAAAAATTATCATTGATAATTGATAATTGGTCATTGAAAATTGACCATTCGGAATGTTTTTCAGCAAAAAACATGCTGGATAGCAAATTATGAATGATGAATGATGAAATATGAATTAAAAAAATACTACCTTTGTGGCATGGAAAAGAAAACGGTCTTGCTGGATCTTTGTGACATTGGGAATCCAACCAGTGGTTTTGGGCAGATAGCCAAGAACTATGCTGAATGGTATTCCAAGATGGAAGATGAAAACTTGAAATTTCATTTTCTGTTGCCACCTGTCTATGAAAAAGACTTTGGCAACTTGGTAGAAACGACCCATATTCGGCGTAAGTTTCACAAGTATTTCAGCAAGGGACTCCCTTCCGTCCATTTATGGCACTCCACCACTCAACAGCAACTGAAACGTAAACGTGGGAAATGCGACAAGTTTGTGCTGACGATTCACGATTTGAACTATCTGACAGAGAAAAACTGGATTCGTCAGCAGAAGCATAAAATTGTCCTCCAACATGCCATCAATCAAGCGGATGCTGTCACTTGTATTTCTCAATATGTGGGCAAACAAATTGAGGAACAATTCCATCTGAAAGGCAAACCCGTGAGAGTCATCTACAATGGCGTAGAGGACATCACTTCAAAGCCAGAAAGCAAGCCCGCTTTTGCTACAGGCAGACCTTTCTTCTTTGCCATAGGGCAGATACGCCCCAAGAAGAATTTCCACCTCTTGGTGGATATGATGCACTACTTCCCCGACCATGACCTCTACATTTGTGGTGACGACCACTTTGCTTTTTCGAAGGTGGTGCGTGAACACATCGAGAACCTCGATACAAAGAATGCCTATCTGGTAGGAAAAATCTCAGACGAAGAGAAAGTGTGGCTCTATCGCCATTGCGAGGCTTTCCTTTTTCCGAGCATGGGAGAAGGTTTTGGGCTTCCTGCCATTGAGGCGATGCAGTTCGGCAAAGCCGTGTTCATCTCCTCCTACACTTGCTTGCCCGAAATTTGTGGTGACTCAGCCTTTGTCTGGGAAAATCTTTGTGTAGAGGAGATGGCAGAGAAGGTAAAGAAAAACCTTGTAGGATTCTATGGCCAGACAGAAAAAATAGAAAAGATAAAAAAACATGCAAAGGAGTTTAGTTACGAGAAACACATAGCGGCTTATGTGAGGCTGTACAAGGAACTGCTATCTTTGCCAATAGATTAAAATTGAAATTATGAGATTGGTTCATTCAGCAAACTATGACATAAAAACGCTGCAAACAAGGCTTGTCCCGATTTTGGAGTGTATAGACAAAGTCTGCCGTGAACATCACCTGCGTTATTATCTTTGGGCAGGTACCATGCTTGGAGCCGTCAGGCACAAGGGATTTATACCGTGGGATGATGACATGGACATTTGTATGCCACGTCCGGATTATGACACATTGCTGGCTCATTGTCATGAATGGATGCCTGCACCTTTTGAGGTGGTTGGTCCCCACAACCGTTCCGACTACCCCTATCCGTTTGCCAAAGTAGAGGACTCAAGCACGACTGTGATAGAACGCCCTGACTTCAATTTTCCTGAAGGTATCTACATCGATATTTTCCCGATTGACGGTATTGCAACCGATGCAACCGCCGTCAACCGACACATACGCCATTACAAATTTTTCCGCCACATTCTCTTCCTCCGAGGGCGCGACCCCTTCAAGCATGGGCGGGGACCACGCTCCTGGTGGCCGTTGCTCATTCACAAATTGTTCACACTGAAATGGCTACAGAACAAAGTGCAGGATATTATGACACAGTATGGCTATGAGGAATGTGACCATGTGATAGACCACGATTTCAATGAGCGAGGTATCATTGAGAAACGATGGATGGGCACTCCGAAAGAGTATGAATTTGAGAAGAAAACATTCTTGGGGGTGGCTGATGCCGATGCTTATCTCACTCAGATGTATGGTGACTACATGACCCCTCCCCCTAAGGAAAAGCAGATTCAACACAATTTCTATTATCTCAATCTGGAATTACCCTATCGTGAATTTGCTCAACAAAACGGTATTCATATTCCCTCATGAGGTACAAGTACATCATTAATCCCAAGTATGAAGCACTGACGGATTTCATCCAAGCGTTGCCTCAAAAATTTGAGAAAGAAGGGACGATGATTTATCATTCTCGCAATCAGGTAAACATCTTTATGCTGAGTGGCGAGAAGATTGTGGTCAAGCGTTTTCGACGTCCGCTGCTTCATCAACGCTTCGATTACACCTTTATTCGTCCCAGTAAAGCAAAGCGTGCCTACACTTATGCGATGAAATTGCAGGCACTTGACATCAGCACTCCCGATCCTATCGCTTGTATAGAAGAGTATGTTTGGGGTTTGTTCCGCTATGGCTATTTAGTTACCTCTTTCTGTGGCGACCCTGATGTCCGTATTCTGCGTGAAGAGTGGGAAGAGCATGATGCCCTTTTCGATGCTGTGGCTCGCTTCATTGTCAAGATGCACGAAAAAGGTTTCTTGCATGGCGACACGAATCTGTCCAATTTCCTCTACCACAAAACCCCTGAAGGCTACCATATTACTACCATTGACATCAATCGTTCCCATTTTGTAGAGCATCCTTCTAGAGAGGAATGCCTCAAGAGTTTAGTGCGTCTTACTCATGTACGTCCCGCCTTGCAAAAACTTGTTGGGCGATATGCTGAATTGCGAGGCTGGAATCCACAGGAATCTATCAAGGCAGTCATAGGAATGTTAGACCATTTTGAAAGGAAGCGGGAGTTAAGGCACAAGATGACTAAGCCAAAAGGCTATTTCCCTCTAAGACGGCACATGAAATAAGCAAAGAGAAGACGTGGAATGAGCCGTAATTGCACAGGGAAACAGTCTATTTCATGCACCACACAGATGTTGTCGTAGAGACCTTCTGAGCGGTGGGTGTTGGAGACTCCTGTTGTGTCAAAATTAGCAATGGGGAAATCAAGTTGCAGAAATGACTTGCCAGCAAGTCCTAACTGCTTCATTTGTTTGAAGTCGGCAGACATCTTGTGGCGAATGTCGAAGGGATATTCCAACAAACATGAGCGGCGGACAAAACAACTCTGATGGCAGAAGTACATCCGATGGGCATTGCGGGATGAAGATGCTTTTTTGACCACTCCGTTTTTCACCACATCTCCATATATCACGTCTGCATTAGGCATTGGAGTGAACACTCTCTCCAGCACGTCATTGGCTACAAAACAATCCCCGGCATTCATGAAAATGACCCATTCCCCTTTCGACATCCTGCCCCCTTTATTCATCGCATCATAGATGCCATCATCTGGTTCAGAAATCCATCGGATAGGAACATCTGCACCATTCTGCAACCATGCAACAGTCCCATCCGTCGAGGCTCCATCTACCACAACGTACTCATAGTTGTGGAAAGTCTGGCTCTTCACACTTTGGACTGTCCTTTGCAAAGCCTCCATCGCATTGCGGGTGACAGTGACAATTGTAACGACAGGGTGTTTCATTTCCGTTTGTGCAAGAAGTCTCTGGTGTCGTGATAATCCTTGTATGGAAGGTTGTAGTCAAGATAGAAGAAATTATGCTGCCTTTGCTGGCTCTCTGGCGGGATGACCATATAATCGCCATAGAGTTGGTGGAGATAAGGATGTACCTGTTCTACACCAGAGAGGGTGTGCCCCTCGAAAGTGACGTTTCGCGGGGTGCCGAAGATTTGGCGAGGCATGATGCCGCGTCGTCCGAAATCATGGTCTATGACCAAAGGAGTTTCGTCTTTGTCATAGGCTTTCTGCAGTAGTAGGAGTTGCCGTAGTATTCCATGTTTTGTAAAGATTTTGCGGCATAATAGAGGAAGCCAGCACGAGGGACCGCGTCCGTGCTTGTAGGGGTCTCGGCACAGCAGGTAGAGTGCCTTTTTCCAGAACGAATAGCGAAAGAGGTGGATAGTCTGCTTGAGAGAATCAGAGGTGATGGAGTCGAGAGGAAACACATCGACATAAATGCCCCCAATGTAGGAATGGTGGGCTCGTTCAATAAGCGTGGTGCTGGCATCTATGATTTTTGCAAAGTCGCTCGGATAGTCAAGGTTATTTTCTGCACAGAGCACTTCGTAGGGTTGAGGCATCCACTGCTTGCCGTATTGCATCAACTGGTCGTAGTCCTTACGGGGCATAGCGATGTCCACATCATCATCCCAAGGAATAAATCCTTGGTGGCGCATCGCCCCCAGCATGGTGCCCGCTGCCAAATAGTAGCGTAAACCATGCTCTCGGCACACCTTGTCGATTGCCAGCAAGATATCGAGGATTCTCAATTGTAAGGTACGTATGTCGTAGGTTGCCATCCGCTTCTATTTCAGTTTGATGCCGTAGTTGACAAATGCCTCTTCCAACACGACGAAGAAACGATCAATGTCCTGTTCGTCAATCGCCCCCAAAGCACAGAGGCGGAACGTGTTGGTGGTGCTGATTTTACCGGGATAGATGGTAAAACCACGTTCGTAGCAATAGTCGTGTACCTTTTCGAAGTCCCAATTGGGGCTATCTGGATACAGCACAGAGACCACAAGCCCCGACTGCCATTCGTGTTTGATGACATCTTTCAATCCCAGGTGTTCGATGCCTCGATGAATGGCGTTGAACACACGGCGATGGCGAGCGAACTTTGCTTTTTCTCCTTCGGCAAAGTACTCTTTGAGAGCCTGTATCGTGGCATAGATGGTCTGCACTGGAGGGGTGAAGTGCATTTCTCCTGTGCGTTCGAAGAAGTCGTACTGCATATAGAGGTTGCAATAGTAGGAACGTTTCGGATAGCCTTTCGACTTATGTATTTCCTCCGTGTTTCCAATGATGAAAGAAAGTCCTGTCATTGCCATCAACCCCTTTTGTGCCGATGCCATGCAGAAGTCCACATGGTCCTTCTCCATGTCAAAAGGTATCATGCCCAATGATGAGGTGGTGTCGGTCACAAAGATGGCACCGTGCTCGTGTGCCAAAGCCCCGATTTCACGGATAGGGTTTAGGATGCCCGTGCCCGTCTCGTGGTGGGTTGTGTAGACGATATAGATGTCTGGATTTTCGTCCAAAGTTTTCTTTACGGCATCCAAGTCAGGACGCTCATAGACAGAAGACTTGAGGTCGATGTGAGGTAGCCCATAGTATTCGCACACCTCCACGGCTCGTGTACTGTACGCACCATTGTTGACCACCAGCACTTTTCTCCCTTCTGGCAGCAAGGAGTTCAGGCACACATCTATGTTGATGGTGCCAGAACCACAGAAGAGTACAGAGGTGTACTTCTCTTCTGGTGCGTGAGCCACTTTCAGCAAGTCCGAACGCAACTGCTTCATCATGCCTGCAA
This sequence comes from Bacteroidaceae bacterium, assembly GCA_017483605.1. Lineage (GTDB taxonomy): Bacteria > Bacteroidota > Bacteroidia > Bacteroidales > Bacteroidaceae > Minthosoma. The sequence continues at coordinate 17,823 of JAFUWG010000039.1, forward strand.
ACTCCTTCTCTCGTGGGCAGATGTCAGGCACCACTTGGGCATATTTGACCGTATCAGTAGTCGTTGCCGGTCCGGGATTCAGCAACACGTTTCTCTTAATCTTTTCCATATATCATTATAAATATTGTAAAATGTGTTCTTCTGCGTAGTTGAGGTCATCTATGTCATCAATCTCATACCACTTCAGACCCTCCACTCTCAATACATACACTTTCATCACCTCTTGCGACATGGTGAGGAGTTCGTACTCATAGCCCAGTTTGGGCTGTTCCGCCACCTTTCGGGCGTAGTCTTCACACATGGCACGATAGAATCGGTTGGAGAGTTTGTGAATGCCGACCAATTCTCCCTTCGTATCCAGTTCTGTTTCTACCGTAGAACATCGGGTCAGGCGGTTCCCCTCCCCATACTCTACATAGTATTGGTCTTGAAACTTGGTGACAGGAGTAATGAGCATGATGTCTGGCTCAGGACATTCCAACAGCGAAGTGATGGCTCGCTTCTCAAACACAAGGTCGCTCTCCAAGAGCAGAATGTCATCATCGCCAACCGCCTCACGGCAGTTCCAAAGCGTGTACATGCTGTTTGTCTCAGCATAGCGAGGAGAAAAGACGCATTCAATTTGCGGATAGACCTCCTTCAGTGCTTCATACTTTTCTTTGAGATAACCTGTCCCGATGATGATGCGTTCAATGCCGCAAGCAATCAGCGTCTGAATACTGCGCTCCACCATCGACATACCGCCGCACTCCACAAAGCCCTTGGGTACGGTCTCCGTCATCTTGCCAAAGCGAGTGCCAAGCCCCGCAGCCATGATTACCGATGTTTTCATACTGTCCACTTCTTATTGCTTCAGGAAAGCCATCAAAGCCTCTTTATTCTGAATGGGTGTTGTCGTCGGTCTGCCAAGATTCTTGCGGGCACCCTTTTTCACCTTCACTTCGATGAGCCGGGGGCTGCCACCTTCTTTGTCTGCCAGTGCTTTCTTTAGGTCTTCGGCATTGTCAACAGATACAGCCGACCGATAGCCACAGGCCATAGCGATGGCAGGCAGGTCAATGCACAATCCGATGGTGGGTTGTCCACCAACAGAGTCGTGGGCACCATTGTTGAATACCACGTGTGTGTAGTGCTTTGGTTGCATATCTCCCACAATACCCAGTGAGCCCATGTGCATGATAGCGGCTCCGTCACCATCGAAACAATAGACTGGGCGACCCGGCTGTTCCAAAGCGATGCCCAAAGCAATCTGTGAAGCGTGTCCCATCGAGCCGACCGTGAGGAAATCGCGGTCATGCCCCATATTGCCCGCGGCACGATACTCGAACAGTTCTCTTGAAATCATTCCTGTGGTTGACACGATAACCGCTTCCTTTTCAATGCTCCCTGCTGCTAACTGGATTGCCTCTTCGCGGCTCATGCTGAGCGATGAAGGTGCAATATGCTGCAACTGGTAGTCATCAAACGTCCCTTTCTGTATGACGAGTGCAAAAGCACGTTTCGTCTCCTCCATATAGGCAATGCCTTCACGAAGTTGTGTATCCAAAGCATCCTCTTCAGTTGCCATCACCACGTTCTTGATGCCCATCGCATCCAACAGAGGAATGGTCACTTTGCCCTGCTTCACGTGCTGTGGTTCATCATGCTTGCCTGGTTCACCTCGCCATCCCACCAGCAACAACACGGGGATGTTGTACACTTCCTCGTCTGTCAGCGACATGAGTGGATTGACCGTGTTGCCCAAACCGGAGTTCTGCATATACACCACAGGAATCTGGCCAGAAGCGAGGTAATGCCCTGCCGCCAAGCCGATGGCAGCACCTTCGTTGGCGGCTATAATGTTCTTCGCCTTGGGAGAGTTGTCTGTCAGGTATGCACAGATGTTTTTCAGCAACGAGTCAGGAACGCCTGCAAAAAAGTCAATGCCAGCCTTTGCCAGCGACTCCACAAAGTATTTGGGTCGTATCATAGTGTTGTCTCTTTTAGTGTTACTTCGTTCCTGGAATCAATTCCAGAATCTCCTTGATTGGCATGCAGAGGTCACGTGCCTCCTGTGCACGGTGGTTTTCCAAAATGGAAGTGGCAACCTTCACCATGGCGGGGTATGCAGCCCTGAGCATATGGTTTGCATAAATCACAATGTTTACGCCCCACTGCTCGAAATCTTCTGTGCGGAACTGGTCATAAGTAGTAGGCACAATCACGATAGGTACCACTGAATGTTTTTTTCGGAATTCTGAGCAAAACGCTTTGATGTCTTCGCCCGTCTTTTCCTTGCTATGAATCATTACACCGTCGGCACCTGCCTCCACGTATGCGAAGGCTCTCTCCAGTGCATCAGCCACAGGCTTGCCGGCGATGAGGCTTTCCACACGGGCGATAATCATGAAGTCTTTCGTCACTTGGGCATTCTTTCCTGCCCTGATCTTGTTGCAGAAATTCTCGATAGAGTCTTGCGTCTGGACGGCATCTGTTCCGAACAGCGAGTTTTTCTTCAGCCCAATCTTGTCTTCGATGATGACTGCCGAGATTCCGTTGCGTTCCAGCGTCCTTACCGTGAAGACGAAATGTTCCAGTTTCCCGCCTGTGTCACCGTCATAGATGATGGGCTTTGTGGTACATTCCAAGATGTTCGTCAAGTCCTGCATTCTGGTCGTCAGGTCCACCGCCTCAATGTCGGGCTTGCCTTTCGAGGTGGAATCGGTCAGCGAACTTGACCACATTCCGTCAAAACTTTCCACCACACCGCCTTTCTCCAGTTGCAGATTCTCGATGATGAGACCACTTAGCCCGTCGTGTGCTTCCAGGATGCGGACAATAGGTTTGGCGGCAATCAACCTTCTCAGCGACTTCATTCTCACCTCTGGCGTAGTGCCGATGCTCTTGATTTCCTCAGCCAATGCCGACGAGTTGATGCCTTGTGTATAAGGAATCTCTATCACTTCTCCCCCCCATTGCTTCATCACTTCAAACACTTGCTCGCGTATCTCGCTGTCAGCACCTGTCTTCCAGTCATCCCCATGGATGATATAGTCGGGCTTGTACCGCTTCAGATTTTCCACATAACTCCATTCCTCCTGAGGCACCACCGAGGCAACTCCCTTGATGTTTTCAATCACCGTCTTGCGCTGTTCGTATGTCAAGTGTGGAATGCGTTTATGCGTTGCAATAGCCCTGTCCGTGAACAAGCCAATCATCACATCGCCATACTTCGCGCCCTCATTGATGATGTTGATGAGCCCGGGGTGCATGATGTCACCTATCATGCCCAAATATACAATTTTTCCTATTTTCCCTTGCATGAATTTTTGTATTATAGAGTTCTTTTATATACGCCCATTAGTTGCCTTGCCAGCCGCTTGGGACCGAACGTGTCCATTGCATAGGCTCTGCCACCTTCGATGTTCTGTTTTCTCAGTTCCTCGTTCGTCAGCAGTTTCACCATCTGGTTGCAGATGTCTTCAGGGCTGTTAGGATCGGCTTTCAGGGAGAAAGGCCCCCCTGCTTCGGGCAGGCTGCTCACGTTGCTGGTCACCACGGGACAACCTGACAGAAGTGCCTCTACCACAGGCAGTCCAAAACCTTCATAAAAAGAAGGATACACAAACAACAGGGCATTAGTGTAGAGCCGTTTCAGTTCCACGTTATCCACCATCTCTGGCCATATCAACAGGTGCTCCATGCCATGCTCTGCCGCATACTGCTTGACTATCTGCTTATACGAGCCGCCGCCACCTACCACCACCAATGGTATCTGCAAGTCCTTGGGCATCAACTCCATCGCTTTCACCACGCCCAAGAGGTTTTTTCGTGAATTGACGCTACCCACATACAGCATGTAGGATGGCGATTCGCTTTTTTCTGTCGGAGAGTAATAGATGGGGTTCGCGGGTTGATACACCACCTCCACCTTACGCTCTGGCACGTTATAGTATTCCAGCACATCACGCTTCGTACATTCACTGATGCACACAATCCTGTCTGCATGGTTGCACGCATACTGCCACTTTGCGTTGTATATCTTGCGGTCGTGCCAATGATACATGTCAGGAAACGTCCTGAATGCCACGTCATGAATGGTCACTACCGACGCGATGCCTGAATGAAACAGCCCCACAGGCATCTCATTGCTCAACCCGTGAAACAGTTCAATTCCGTCACCCCTCATCTCGTTCACCAGTCCGTATGTCCGCCATGCACCGCCTCTCATCACTCCGTGTGGCTGCACCACATGGCACCCCTTCTTGCCCATGTATGGCAGCGTCATTCCGTTCAGCCTCACCTTCGGCGTGTAGAGCCAATACTCATGTTCAGGAAACTCTGCCGTCAGGATGTCAATCGTCGTGCGGCTGTGATTCCCCAGTCCTGTAAAGTTGTTGAAGAGCCTTTTCGCGTCGAAACCAATTCTCATTTTTTTCCGTACAAAATCGGGTTCGTGCTCGGATCGTTGTACATCTTCATCTGCTTATACACCTTCATGTACTTCCGTCCTGCCTCGATATCTGCAATCAACTGGTCGATAGCCGTTGACAAGTCCTTCTGCTGCTCCAAGAGCACATCCAGTTTCCGCTGACAAGTGGCAATGTGTTCTGCCGATGCATCTTTACGTTCCACCTGCTCACGCATGTGGTAGATTTTCAGTGCAAGAATCGACAATCTGTCCACAGCCCATGCAGGGCTTTCCGTGTTGATGGTTGCATCTTCCTTCACAGCCACGTCTTTATACGTCGTCAGGAAATACGAATCCACCATTTCCACCAAGTCCGTTCTGTCTTGATTGCTCTTGTCGATGCGACGCTTCAGTGCCAAAGCCTCCAGGGGGTCAATTTGTGGGTCACGAATCAAGTCCTCCAGATGCCACTGCACGGTGTCAATCCAATTTTTCAGATACAGGAAGTACTCAATTGTTCCTCCTTCATACGGATTCTGTATGGGTTCGTCCACGTTATCATGCAGGTGATAATCTACAATAGATTGCTCAAAAATGGGGTAAGCACGCTCAGAAAAAGTCATATAAACGGTATTTAATGTTAATTTTGAGTACAAAAGTAAAGAATTTATATGAAACACACAACAAAAAAACAAAAAATAACTAACTTTGTGCCCATTAAGAACTACCCCGTGGTATAAAACCACCAAAACACATATAGTCCCCCACCTTCCCCAAGCGCACTGCAGGTTGATTCCGAAGTCGGTGCCCAAGTTGGAAGCCAGGGGACTTCTTTTTGTCCAAGTGTCTTTTTGTCCTTTTGTCCTTTTGTGACTTTCGCGTGCGCCCGCACGAATCCTTATTATATATTATTATATTATTTTATTTTATATATTTTATATAAATTAATTAATGGGGTCAGACTGTAAACTATTAGGTAGAAAGTCACAAAAGGACAAAAGGACAAAAGGACACTTTGGAACGAGAGCGACAACATGACTTTGGGACGAGAGCGATAACATGTTTGCCATCCGCCCGATGATGGGGGTATATGACTACCCGACGGATGTGGCAACTCCTGCCTGATGCCTATGACCCTCTCCTGCCCGACAGGTGGGTTGTGTTGTGGAAAAGGAGGGGGTACAGGTGCAAGATGAGCGGAAGGACGGGCATGAGGAGATGCAGGGTAGGGGAGTATGGGATGGTTGTTGGGGAATTGAAAAACGGCTTCTTGCGAGGTGTTGTTTTGAGGTGGAAGTCTGCAAGTCGATGATTTTTTTTTGAAATATCTGAACAGATAGGGGTATGGATTTAGAAAAATGTTGTATCTTTGCCATGAATTAACTAACAACTGATTGTATTTTACCTATATGATATCCATGAAGCAGTTTATCTCGCTTTTGTTTTTCGTTGCTTTTTCTTTTGTATATTCGCCACATCTTCATGCTCAGGTGACGCGGCTGTACACCACTCAGCAAGGGCTGAAAACAAACAACTGCCACAGCATCGAGATTGATTCGAGGGGGTTGGTGTGGGTGTCGGGCTCCGACATGTTGGGGCTGTTTGACGGCACTCGCTTCCAGTACCTGCCCAACACGTCGGAGGATGGACACAAGTTGTTCCAGACGGCGTATGGTGTGACGGAGATGGCAGAGGAGCAGTACTGGGTGTATTCTTCACACGGACTTTTCCGGTTGGATGCTCGCAACATGGTGTTCAACCGCATCTCGCTGGGCGAGAGCGAGGACAGCGTGTATGGATATGCGACCAATGCTGTGATTGACTATCCGAAGAAGGACTGCAAGATGGTCACGACGGATGGTTACGGCTCGTTTGTGCTGAACGGCAAGACGCTGGAGGTGGACGAGAAACTCTCGGCAAGGCTGAACGAGATGATTGGCGACCTTTTTGTGGAGATTCCTCTGATTGACAAGCGGCAGCAATTGTGGGCTACCACGAAGGGTACACCGCTGGTATGTCTTGACCTGAAGACCTTCAAACGCCGCACGCTCAACTATACCCCCCAGGCGGCTGCCATCATGGGTCGAAGCAAGGTGACGGCACTGCTGGAGGCTCCGTTGGGTATGCTGATAGGTACGAGTCATGGCATTCTCATCTACGATGTCAAGCAGAATCTGGTGCGTGAAATGAACATTGGAACTGCTGACCTGTTCATCAGTTCCATCATCCGCACTCGCAATGAGCGTACGCTGGTGGGTACCGACGGCAGGGGCATTTGGGAATACAAGAAGAACGATGCGGGAGAAACGACGTTTGCGCCTCTGAGTGGGCAGACGGCAGAATTTGACATTACCTTCGGAAAGGTGATGGACATGGAGGAGGACCAAGAGGGCAATGTGGTTGCCATCTTTTTGCAAAAAGGCTTGGCTGTGATTCCTCCACAGGAGGATTGTTTCCACTATCATGCCATCACGCCCCTTGCCAACGAGAAGAATGCGACGTGTGTCACATCGATGGCGATTGACCAGCACGAGAACTACTGGGTGGCAACAGACGGGTGTGGCATCTTCACCACCAACGGGATGTTTCTTGCCACGGCGCATCCTCTCAACGAGGGGCTTCGTTCGCTCCTGATTCAGGATGTGAAGATTGACAAGCACGGCACCGTGTGGGCTGGCAGTTTCGGTGGGGGTGTGCAGTATCTGGAGAATGGCAGATGGACAGACGGATGGCTGGGCGAGTTGAGTCAAGAACTGGTCATGACGATGTTTTATGATGCCAAGGAAGACCAGATGCTGGTGGGCACGAACGGCAATGGCATCTATTGCCTCGACATTCCCCGTCAGAAGGTGCAGAAGGTAGAACTTCCTTTTGTTTATAACCCTTGGGTGTGCGGACTGCTGAAAGACTCGGAGGGCACGCTGTGGGTGGCCACCAGCAATGGCATTGTCTATTATGACAGCAAGACGAAAAAGCATGGTTCGGTGACGCTGAACGGCGAGAGAATCAGCAATGCCAACGCCTTGCAGCAAGATGGGGACGACATCCTCATCGCTTGCGACACGGGTTTGCTCATCTATCACAAGAAGACTGGCGAGCAGGAACTGATTGCCAAGGGAGCGGGGCTTTCGTGTGAAGACATCCACTCCATCACCCTTGACAAGAACACCATCTGGCTTGCCACACGTACTAACATCGCCTCTGTCGATAAGAAGACCCACGAGGTACGCAACTACTCTTCCTTCAGCGGCTATCAGATTGGCGAGTTCCATCGCAACTCGTTCGTCAAGCCGGGACACGGCTATATCCTGTTTGGTGGCGACAACGGCATCATCTGCTTCCAGCCTCAACTCATCAGCAATCGTAACAAGGAAGTGAAGACCGTTTACTTCACCAGTTTCAACACACCCTTCCACACGGAATATCTTGACGCCAACATCTTCTATGCCAAGCAGATAGAACTGAATCACGACAACTCTTCCTTCACCATCAGTTTCTCTGCCGTAGAGTTGGGCGACCCCGAACGCATCCACTACGACTACCTGCTGGAAGGGCTTGACCAGCATTGGTTAGTTGACGCACCGTCACCCTCTGCCACTTATTCTTCCTTACCTCCGGGCGACTACACCCTTCGTGTGCGTGCCTACCTGGAGGACAATCCCGACAAATATGCCGAGAGCAGCATCCACATCAGCGTGGCTGCCCCCTGGTATGCCAGTCCTTGGGCATTCATCTTCTACACCCTCATCCTGCTTGGCATCGCCTACTACATCTATCAGCAAATCCAGAACCGCAAGCGGCAGAAGGAGCAGTTGAGGCTGTCGGCAGAGCAAGACCGCATGAAGGAAGCCAAGTTGAAACTCTTCACCTCCATCACCCACGAACTCCGTTCGCCCCTCACCATGATTGAGTCGCCGCTGAAGCAACTGATGCTCCAAGACCCCGACGAGGAGCATCAGAACCTGTACGGCGTGATGAGGAGAAACTGCGACCGATTGTTGGACATCGTGAAGCAAATCACCGACATCCGCAAGATTGATGCGGGTCAGTTGACGCTGCACATGCAGGAGTGTGACTATGTGGAGTATAGCGACCAAGTGTTTGAGCAGTTCAAAGGCATTGCCACGGTGAAGAACATCACTTTCGACATCGAGCACAACGAAGCCGAATTGCTCATGATGATGGACACGTCCCACTTCGAGAAAATCATCACCAACATCCTCAGCAACGCCTTCAAGTTCACCCCAGAAGAGGGCAAGATTGTGGCAAGCAGCGGGCTGGTGGGCAACCATGTCGAACTGCGGTTCTACAACAGCGGCTCCCACTTCAACGAAGAAGACCTTTCCCACCTGTGGGAACGTTTCTATCAGGGCAGTGCAGGCGACGGTGGAGCAGCAGGGTCGGGCATCGGCTTGAACCTCGTCTATGAGTTGACCAAACTTCATCACGGCACCATCGAGGCGAGGAACGTAGAACCAGAAGGCGTGGAGTTCATCCTTCACTTCCCCTACTACAACCTGCCTACCTCGCAAGTGCTTAAGTCTGCTGCCAGCAGCAAGCCGACCATTCTGCTGGTTGACGATGACCAAGAGATGATTAACTACATCGGCAAGCAACTGGAGCGGGACTTCAACGTCATTGCCGCCTTCTCGGGCAACACGGGCTGGAAGAAAGTCATGTCGCAACGTCCCGATGTGGTGGTCACCGACTATCGGATGCCCGACGGCAACGGCATGGAGTTGTGCCAGTTCATCAAGTCCAACCCCGAGACGGAGAACATCCCCATCATTATGCTCACTGGCGAAGGCGACGAGATGTTGCAGTTGCACAGTCTCAACACGCAGGTTGACCACTATCTCGAAAAACCCGTCAACATCATGCTGCTGCGTTCAGCCATCAGTCAGGTGCTCCGAGTCAGAGAGAGCCTGTGGAACAAGGCACGCCGCACCGAGATTGCGGGCGAGATGCCTATCCCAGTCATGGAGAACGCCGACGACAAACTCTTCAGTCGAGTGAACGAGGCCATCAAGAAGCACCTCGACGACAGCGAGTTCTCCGTGCAGCAACTCAGCGACGAAGTGGGCATCAGCCGAGTACACCTCAACCGCAAGATGAAGGAACGCTACGGCGTGTCGCCCAACATCTTCATCAAGTCCTTCCGACTCAAGCAGGCAGCCTACCTGCTGGTACACAACAATGTGAATGTCAGTGAGGTGGCATACAAAGTAGGCTTCTCCAGCCATTCCTACTTCACCACCTCTTTCCACGACTACTTCGGCATGTCGCCAAAAGAGTTCATCCTCTATTACTCAGAGGACGAACACAAAGAAGCATTGGCAAAACTGTTGGAGTAGTTAAAATGAAGAATGAAGAATCGGCTAACGCGATGCACACAAACCGCATGGCCGATTCTTCATTCTTCACTCTTCATTCTTCATTTAATTACATTTTCATGCTGACCGCTTTTCCTGCGTATGTGACAGTCCGTTCGGCACCACCCGTCACCTTCACACGGAACGTGCGGCTCTGTGGCATACCTTCGAACGCACCTTCACGCTTGCCGATGGTCAGCGTCTTGGACTTCTCGTTCCAAGTCAGACGGATGGTGCTGTACTTGCCCTGTTCATAGTTGTAGTTGTCACCCTCGTCCTCGTAGAGCGTGAACTCGCCGTTAGCACCAGGATACACCACCAGTTCCAGATTGTCATACTTGTTTTCGTTGGCATACTGCACATCAGGACCCAGTGGCAGGATGCTGCCAGCCTTTACAAACAGCGGCGAGTGTCCCAGCGGAATCTCCGTCGTCAGGTTCCGACCACCCTCATACGTCTTTCCGTCCCAGAAGTCCACCCACTTCGTGCCAGCAGGCAGATACACCTCATATTGCTTCTTCTCCGTCCAGTCCACCGTTGGATAGCCGCCACTTTCCTTGCTCTCCTGCTTGTTCCAGCCGCTCATCTCGTCCGTCTTCACAATCTTCTCCTCCGTATAGAGCGGATGCAGCACAGGACACACCAGCACGCTCCTTCCGAACATATATTCCTTGCCATTGTCCCACGTGTTCCTGTCCTCCTTGAAGTCCATCATCAGCGCCCTCATGAACGAATCGTCATTCTTGCTCACCTGCCAAGCCGTGCTGTAGATGTAAGGCAAGAACCTGTAACGCAACTTCACGGCATCCACCAGGGCGTCATACACAGGCTCGCCCTCCTTGCCATACTCATACAGTTCGCGATACACATCCGTGCCGTGGCTACGCATCATCGGCATGAACGCACCCATCTGCATCCATCTCACATACAGTTCCTGATACTGCGGATTCCTCACCGCCGAGTTCCAGCCCTGCGTGTTGTACGCCCCCGCAAAGAAGCCGCCGATGTCGCAATTCACGTTCGGATTCGCCGTCAGCGTATAGTTCAGACAGATAGGCACCTGCTTTCTGAAACTGTCCCACGACGAGCCGATGTCGCCGCTCCATGTCTGGGCACCCGTGCGTTGCTGCCCCGCAAAGTAACTCCTCGTGAAGATATACACACGCTTGTCCTTGTCCGCCGCACGCTGGTGGTCATACACACCCTCCACCGCCTTCAGCGGGAACAGGTTGCGAACACTCCTCCAACTGCCCACCGAAGTCCGCTCGTCCAGATCGCTCTCCTTGAAGTTCACATGGTCGGGGTCGGTCGAATCCATCCACCAGGCATCAATGCCCATCCTGTGCAGACGCGTCAAGTTCTGCCAGTAGATGTCGCGAGCCTCCTTGCTGTACACGTCGTAGCACCTCACGCCGCTCGGATAGTCCGTCCTCGGAGGCCACTGGCTCAAGCCGCTCTGAGGCCACGTCTCGAAATGGAACAGCAGCCCCTTCTCCTGCAACTCGCGGAATGCCTTCGTCTCGGGTCCAAACGACGACCAGATGCTGATGCTCATGTGTACGTTCTTCTGGTGTACCTCGTCAATCATCTGCTGAGCACGGGGGAAGTCATCGCTGATAAACTCCATCGCATTCCACGTGTAGTTCGAGCCCCAGTACTGCCAGTCCTGCACGATGCCATCCAGCGGCACGCCCAGTTCCCGATACTTCCTCACCACCTCCAGCAGTTCCTCCTGACTCTTGTACCGCTCCCGGCTCTGGTGGAAACCATACGTCCACATCGGCACCATCGGCACCCGTCCCGACAGCCATCTCATCTGGGCAATCACTCCGTCTGCCGAGCCGCCATACATGAAGAAGTAGTCCACTTTCGTGCCCACCTCGCTCTCCAGTTCCAGCACCTCCCCGTCGTCAATCCGCGTGGGCGAATAATTGTCCCAATACACGCCATACCCCTTGATGCTCTGCCACACGTTGGCAAAGTCCTCCAGGTTCGACTGCATCATCCTTCTGTGCTCCCCCCGCTGGCTCATCTTCCCGTTCTGCAACAAGCCCATGCCATAAATCGGCTCATCCTTCTCCACGGCAAAGCCCTGCTTCACCCTGTAGGCGCCCTTGTCGATGCCCTCCGCAATCGGGGTGAACACACATTCGCCCTCCTTCAGCAGCACCTGCCCCTTCGGGTCGGCAAACGTCACCCGTCCGTTCTCCACCGTCACCGTCAGCGCCGCCGACTTGTACGTTTTCTTTCCGTTCGCCTCACTTTCTGTCACCTTCACCTTCTGCGGCACAGCCGTCACCACTTCACTCGTCGAGGTTGAGGGAGCCTTCTCCCTCACCACGTGTACGATACTCGGAGTGTAAAACTCCACCTTCTGAGCCTTCACGCCGCCCACGGCAGCCAAAGCCATCCATACCAAAAAACATTTCTTCATGTCGATTTAGGTTTTTAGTGAAAAAATCTGCTGCAAAGGTAATGCTTTTTCCTCAAAATCCAACAACACCCTTGTTGAATCAACACAACAGTTACGTTGAAATCGCCCGCAACTCGCCCGGTTTCTTGCCCCATTCCTCCTGAAAGCAGCGGGACATATAGGAAGCCGACGAGAACCCCGTGCGTTCAGCCACCTCGGTGATGGTGAGGTCACCCTGGCGAATCAGTTGGGCAGCGTGGTTCAGACGGATGTTGCGGATGAAAGCAGTAGGCGTTTTGTCGATGGCGGCAGTCATTTTCTTGTAGAGTCCCGTGCGATCCATGCAGAGGTCGGCAGCCAAACGCTCTACGGTGTAGTTGGGTGTGGTGAGATTCTCTTCCACCAGTGTGGTGGCACGACGGATGAGGTCGGCATGTTCGGCAGATAGGTGTCTCTCTTCGGCAGCAGGCAGCACCGTTTTCCGTTTTCTCCTCTTCATCCACAGGAAGCCGCCAAGTCCACCCGCCATCAGGAGCACCCCCAAGGCAAGCAGGAGGTGCGTGCTCCCTCTTCGATACCACGGTGTGGAACGTTGGCAGTAGAGCAGCCCGTGGTCGTAGGTGCCCAGCCACACGGTGCCGCTGCGGTCGGCAAAGACGGTGTTCAGGCGGCTGGAAGAGAGATAACTGCCATCTTGCATCCTCACCTGGTCGAGCCGTTCCGCTTTTCGAGAGGGCAGGTCGAGCATCCAAAGTGCATCGTGGCTGACAATGATGGCTGTGTTAGGGTTGGTCAAGGCGATGGTGTGTAGTTTTTCCGAACGGAACAGTTCTGTCCATTGCCTCGTCCGTGTGTCAAATTCCAGACAGAGTTTTCCATCCACCAGTTGGTAAAATTTCTCTCGGAGCGTATCAGCCACCACCATCGACGTGTGAGCCGTCGAGTCGAGCAGTGCCGCCTGACACGCATACACCTCCCTGCCTCCATTCAGACACCTGACCGTGCCGCTGGCATAGAAACGGTATTGTTTTCCGCCCATCGTCTTGAGATCGAAAAGCATGTCGGTCGAGTCCTGTTGCACGAAAAACACCTCTCCCTGGTCATCCACAAAGAGGTCATTCGCATCGTCGGGGATGCAGCGAGGCACCCGTTTCAGTCCTGCGTTGTAGCACCACACTCTGCCGTAGTTCTTCACCCATAGGCGACCCTCCCCGTCGGCATAGAGGTGGATGGCACCGCGATACCCCCCGATGGGCGTGGCGTCCTTCTCGCCCAGTTTCACATGCCGAAACGTCTTTCCGTCCCATACGTCGATGCCCACTGCCGTCACCACCGCCATCCTTCCGTCCTGCAACTGCGTCATCTGAAAGACATAGTGGTCGCTCAGCCCTTCCGACGTGTCGAGCGAGGAGAACACAAGCCGCTGTGCGAGGCAGTTCACCACGCACAACAACCCGAGGATATGTAGCATCACCCTTCTCATAAGAAGCCATAAGATGCCACAAAGATACGATGAAACGAGCACAATACAAAATAAATCGGGAATTATTTTTCGGGTGTGGGTTCCCTCCTTTGTTTCGTTGCCTTTTTGCCCTTTTCCCGCAGACGTTCTTAAAACTAAACTTAGATTTTATAAAATCAAACTTAAATTTACAAAAATTGAACTTAAATTTATATAAATCTAACTTGAATTTTATAAAATCTAAGTTTAGTTTTAAGAACATCCCCTCGATAGCGGGGTTGGGAAAGGCTGCTGTGACTCACATTCATCGTTGGGTGCTTTGCCTTAAACCAACAATTTTTTCTTGGATAGTCCTTATAAAAAATGCCTCCATCCAGATTTGTCTGAATGGAGACTTTATGTTTTTTCGTGTGTTTCGGTCTTTCAGCGGATGAGCACCTTGCGGTGGCGGTGGATGTAGATGCCGGGTGTGGGATGGGCGACGGGGCGACCGGTGAGGTCGTAGAAGACCTCTCCGTCTCCCCCGTTGAGGGGAGAGAAGGAATCTTCATTCTTCACGCTTAATTCTTCTATAGAAGAGGTTTCGCCATCGAGGGAGAGGAAGACATCGCTGAAATAGATGGCACTGTTGCCAGTGGTCTGTATGCCGACGAGGTAGATGTGGGAGGGGTCGATGGGTGTGCCGTCGGGGGTCTGCATGGCGTGGAGGTCGATGCGGGCGAGTTTGGAGCCTCCCATCTCGTAGGTGTAGCAGGGATTGAGGTAGTCGTCGGTGTCGTAGATGCGGACGACGGGCTTGCAGGTGGCTGCTCGCATGAGTTTGACGACGAGATAGTTGTAGGGCGAGAGGTCGATGCCGTGGGGGTATCGCCAGCCGCCGAAGTTGCCCTCTTGTTTGCCTGTGAAGGAGAGGAGGCTGCCTGTCTGCTTCAATTCGCCCTGAAGGTACAACGAGGGATTGAACGCCTCAGGGCTTAACGGAAAAGGGTTGTCGGTGGGGTCGAAACTGAGGGTGGCGGTGGTGCCGAGCAGTTTCAGCATGGTCTCAGCATAGCGTTTGCCTATCATGCGGTAGCCCTCGGCGGTGAAGTGGAGCCCGTCGGCTGCACCGGGGCAGTCGGCAGAGGAAATGACGTGGGCGTTGGGGATGACGGCGGGGGTGCCTCCAATGACGGCGTTATGTCCCCAGCAGACGCCGCCCATCTTCTGGGAGAGGAGTTCGCCGATGAGCAGTGGGGTCTCTTCCTCGCGGAGTCCGAGGTCGTTGAGCATTCGGGTATAGACTCGCTTCACCTTGACTGGCCAGTCGGGCTGGGTGTTGTTGGAGCAGCCCTGATGGAGCAGGATGCCCTTGATGACTCCTGACTGCTGTGCCTTCTTGGCGAGGTTGATGAGGGTGCGGTAGGGGTTGTTGTCGTACTCCTTGCAGTAGCCTTGCAGCCAGCCTGCGGCGTTGGCGATGTAGTCGGCACACAGGTCTTCGTCGAAGAGTTCGATGGCACAGCCGCCCACGGCTACGTTGATGATGCCGACGGAGATGCTGTCGGGCAGGTTCTCCACCATGGTGCGGCCGAAGTAGTCGGCGGGGGTGAGTCCTGTCCAGTCGCGGCAGAGGGGTGGATAGGCGGTGTACCATTCGCCCTTCTTGCGTGCGGACGAGGGCATATCGACGGCAGCCATCATCTTGAAGCGTGGGCTGACACCTGTGCGGTCTTGTGCCTCGATTTTGGCGTTGCCCTCCATGTTGGACTGTCCGAAGCAGAGGTAGATGTGGAAGTTGGGGTCGAAGCCGTCGGGCTGGTCGATGCTGCCGCCGTCAGTCTTCTTGGTGACGGACTGGGCTGACTTCTCGAAGAGGGCGATGTAGGTGGTGAACTTGGTGATGGCTTTGTTCATGTCTGCCTCGGTGGTCACCTTGTCGGGTGAGTAGGTGTCGAGGGCGTTCTTGAGGGTGGTATAGACAGCCTTGGAGGTCATTTCGGGGGTGTCTTTCCACTCGGCGATGAGGTCGGTGCCTCGCTTGTAGAGTTCGTTGTACTGCTCCTCGACGGTCTGCAGGCTGAATCGCTTGCAGAAGTTCCAGATTTCCTTGGCGTTGCCGTCCATGGGCCAGTGGCCGCCGTTGCGATAGGAGAAGAGTTCGACGATGGAGCCGTTCTTGTCGCTGCTCCACACCTCTTTGTCGCCTGTGTACCATGAGCCAGGGTTATAGTTCTCCAGTTTGATGTAGGTGGTGAAGTCGTTCATCTTCGCCATGTTCTCCACGTATTCGTGAATCTTGTACTGGGTGTAGTTGAACACGTCGTCGTCGTAGGCATGGCAGTGGATGAGGTTGACGGGCTTCTTGCAGGCTTTCCAGGGCTCTTCGCTGAACTGCACGCCGCTGGTGGGGGCGAAGGCGGCAATCTTGTCCTGCACGTTTGCCATGCAGTGGTACATGAGCATGGAACCCATCGAGAAGCCTGACCAATAGACGCGGTTGGTGTTGATGGAGTAGCGGGTTGCCATCTCGTCGATGGTCTGGAGGACGAAGTTCTGGTCTTTGGTGCCGCCGATGTCCCACGTGTTGCCGTCACTGCGGAGGTAGGCAACGACGAACTTGGCGGTGTCGATGAGGTTGTAGAACTTGTCGGCATCGTACTGATACTCTGGGTTTTGGTTCATGCCGTGGGTGACAATCATCAGGGGCATGTTGGACGATTTGGCGTTCGGGGTGAACACCACCATGTTGCGTGACTGTCCGTTGACGTTGATGTCGATGCTCTCCTTCTTGTAGGCTTGAGCCGCAAGGAGTGACAGACACAGGGTTAGGAAAAGATAAAAGCGTTTCATTTGATGAATATTTTTTTGCCGTTATGGATATAGAGACCTCTGGTCGGGTGGGTCACCTGTCTGCCGGTGAGGTCGTAAGTTTCTGAGTTTCTGAGTTTCTGAGTTTTTGAGTTCTTGAGTTCTTGAGTCTCAGAGTCTGAGCCTTCAAGTGCGATGGCGTTGATGGCTGTGGCTGGTGTCTCGCCGTCCACAGAGAGGAATGCCTCCTTGATGTAGAGGGTTTGGTCGGCATCAGGCGAGTTGAAGCCTGCGATGCGGATGTGGCTGGGGTCAACGGGGGTGCCCGATGCTGTCTGCATGTTGTGGAGGTCAATCTTGATTTCTTTGCTGACGCTCAAGTCGTACAGATAAGGCTCTGCCCAGTAGTTGCCTGTGTCGGAAACGCGGAAGAAGGTGTTGCGTGCCGCATTGCGTACCAGACGGATAATGAGGTAGTTATAGGTGGAGAGGTCGATGCCCTCTTCCTCGTCGAATCGCCAACCTGCACAGCCGCCCTTGGTCAGTTTCAGGGTGGTCATGGCTGCCAGATGAGAGGATGTGTTCTGGTAGAGAATGGTGGTGTTGAACCAGTCGGCAGAGAGGTCGAAGGGGTTCTCTGGCACCTCCTGCTTGGGCTGGTAACGCTCGGTGGAAGGGTAGTTGACCTTGGCATAGTCGGCATACCACTCGAAGCAAGCCACGCCGCACGCCTCGTAGGGGTCAACCCCGTTCTTTTCCATCGCCGTCTTGAAGGCTGGGGTCACCTTTTTATTCTTGATGTAGTCGTCGATGTCGATGTAATCTCCTGTGCCCGTCAACGTCATCGACACATTGCCATAGTAGTCGAGGATGGCTTTGTATGCCTTGCCCCACTTGGAGGTAGAGGCGGTTGCCCATGTGCCATAGTTCTTGTAAACGGGCTGGTTGAACTCATTGTAGTGGTCGATGAAAGAGGTGTTCTGCGGACTCCAGTCCACCTCGGTGATGACGATGGGGTTTGTGCGGATGATGGGCACCGAATTGCCGAACTCCTCGATGGCTTCGGTGGGGTTGCAATGGTCTTCTCTATTGTTGTACCATCCTGCATAGTTGTGGACGGCATAGCCAATGTTGTCGCCCGTGATGGGGTATTTGGCGTAGGCACGGTAGTTGCTCTGATAGCCTGTGCCTGGCACCCAGATGATGCCCTTGAAGCCGTTCTCGCGAATCTTGTCCACAATGGGCTGGAAGAAGTCGTGAAGGGCTTTGTCGGAGTCGGTTCCGTCGGCCATGTGTACACCGATAGGCTCATTTGCCAACTCAATGCCGATCTGACCCGAATACTTCAGGATGGAATCGTTCTGGGTCACACGGTCCCACACATCGAGCAGGTATTTCTGGTAACTGCCATCCACGTAGATGTTGCTTGGGCATACGCCTGGTGGACGCATGATGACATACATGCCGTGCTTCATGGCTTGGGAGGCAAGACGGAAGTAGAGTGTCCGCATAAATTTGGTCAGTCTTGAGCCAGTGTATTTGCTGAAATGAGCCTCGCCATAGTCTATTTCGCCATTACTTTTGTACTGAATTTCTCTTGCGTCCACTTTCCACGCACCCTCATTCCCGTTCGTCCATGCAGGGTCGAGGTGCAGACGGAAGATGTTGCAGTAAGCACCGTTGGTTGAGTCGGTGATGGCTGTGAAGAGTTTTTCGAAATAGTTGCGGCAGTTGGTGGCACCCGTGTCGTTGTAGTCGTCCCACCATCCTTGGGCTTTCGAGCCTTGCCAGCGTCCGCCGTTGAAGTAGGTGTTGGGGGTGTCCATCACACCGTGCAACACGACCGTGTTGCCGTAGGGGTCTTTCAGTTGGTTGCCATCCACGTGGAGTGGCTGCAACTTGCCGTATGCCACTTCTTGTGCCGGTGCCGACATCGACACCGCCAAGAGCGACAGGGCGAGTAAGATTGTTTTTTTCTTCATATAGGGTAGGGTTATATCATATTTTGATGCAAAGGTAGGGATATTTGGGCATATAGCATTTTAGCAATGAAACATAGCCTTTCGTTTATGATACCAAAACGTAAAAACCCACGCAGGGCTTCGCAGCAGTGCGTGGGTTTTAAACCGGTTTCCGATCTTTATTAACTATTTATCTTAATCAATTGTTTCTCCTTGTTCTTCTTAAATTCCTTGTTCTGTTCATCTTCCTTACCCTGTTTGTTCTCCTTATTTCTGACGTGGGCAGTTTGACCGTATCTAATATTACCGAATCTCTCGGCAACACGATAAAGGGTGCGACGCTGTCGTCAATCAGCGAGTCGATTTGCAAGGAGTCAGGCTCCTCTGCAATACTGTCAGTCTCTGTCGTTTCAGGGTGTGCATCCTCCCATGCCTGCCTTTCTGCCCATTGTCTTTCGCTGAGTGCATGGTATGCCTTGTTGTATTGGTTGGCTGCATACACACAACTGCCGATGAAGCCTGCCAATGATGCCACCCACAGGAGGAACCAGATGATGCGCTGTTTGGTGCTCATCGATGGGGTCTTGCCAAAGGAACTGACTGCCGCGTGGATGGAGCAATAGAGGAGTATCGCGATGGAAGTCAGCAACATGAGCCCGCAGAAGGTCACAGGCTGAATCAGCCGTTCCCAAACCTCTTGCTCATAAACGTCCCACCATGCCTGTGCCATCAAATCGGGGGCTGCCAGCCATGCCACGAAAAAGCAGAGGGCGACGATGAAGCCGATGGTCAGGCAGGTGCTGACGCCGATGGTGAGGATGCCCACAAAGATGTTCCAGATTTGCTTGCCGTCGCCAGTGCTCTTGGCGGCGTTGCTTTCCCTCACTTCCTCCGTCAAGGTCTGTGGATTTACTTTCTTCCCTTTCATGCGGAGCACATCCTCGGGGGTCTGTGTCTCGGGGGCAAAGACGGCTGCCAGAATGTAGGGAACGACGGGCAGGAAGAGAACGGGCATGGTGATGAAGGTGAGTGCAAAACCGAAGAAGGGACCCGTAGAGAAGGGGAGGCCGCCATGGAAAATGCACCACAGGATGCACGCTGCCACATAGCCCCAGCGCCATGTGTTCACGCTGCCGCCGAAATAGTGGGAACAGCCCGCCAGCACGCCCGCCAGCATCTTGTTTTGCGAGTCGCGGTAGAACTTCTTGCCGTTGAGGGGTTCTTCCCCTCCGCCTGCAGCAGAGGACGAGTTGCCGCCTGCTTGGCTTCCCGCTCCGTTGGGAGTGTCGGAGGTGCCGTCTCCGGCAATCTCGTCCACCTGTCCAATCCGCTGGATGATGTCCTGCACATGCTCGATGGTGATGGCTTGGATGCCTTGACTTTTCAGGTCGTCCAGCAGTTCCGCAATGCGTTCCTCGATGTCGTTGGCAATCTCTTCGCCGCCCTCCTGCTTGCGGAAATAGTTGCGCAGGGTGTCGGTGTAGTGGCTCAAGAGTTCGTAGGCATCCTCGTCTATCTGGTAGAGTCTGCCACAAAGGTTGATGGTGATATTCTTTTTCATAAGTGTTGTACTTTTCTTGGTTGTGAAATGTGGTTTAGTTCTCGATGAGCAGCCTCCTGTTCTTCAGGTTGTGCACCGTGTCTTCCAGTTCGCTCCAGGCGGCGTCCAGTTGTTCCAGCATTTTGTGCCCCTCATCGGTCAGCACATAATACTTTCGGGGTGGCCCCTGGGTGCTCTCCTGCCATTCGTAACTCAGCAAACCATCGTTCTTCAGCCGTGTGAGCAGTGGGTACAGTGTACCTTCCACCACCAGCAGGTTTGCCTCTTTCAGTCGCTTGATGATGTCGGAGGTGTAGTATGCCTTCTCGCTGAGCAACAGCATGATGCAGTACTCCAGCATACCCTTCCGCATCTGCGATTTCGCATTGTCAACAGTCATTTTTTTCTCCTTTCTTTATCGGGTTAGTACTATTTTCGACTGCAAATCTATGTATAATTTATATACCTTGCAATACATAGTACCTACATTTAACAGAATTTAACGGAATAATGCCGAAAGTCGCCATGAAACTCCCAGTTCAGCCTTCATGAGAGCGTGCCAGAAGTGTTTTACTGATAGAACGAATAAGCAGGTCGAAATTCAACAAGAAAAGGTAAATCCCGATGTCTCTCTGTGCGTTGTTTCGTCTCGTCTTTGCCCTTTTCTCGCGAACGTTCTTAAAACTAAACTTAGATTTTATAAAATTCAACTTAAATTTTATAAAATTGAACTTAAATTTATATAAATCTAACTTGAATTTTATAAAATCTAAGTTTAGTTTTAAGAACACCTGCGGGAAAAGGGGGTTGGAGAGGGCGGCAGCGGCAGGTTGCGGGGTGGGAATGAGAGGTGGGGCAGGGCTGTGGCGATGGGCTGGAGGAGCCAGAGGGAATGGCGGCAAGTTCGCGAAAAGTAGCCGATTTAACAAATTCCCACATTATTTATTATTAGAATGTCAGAAAAAAGTCATACCTTTGTACACGAAAACAAAACCGTGAAAGGAATGAAGATACTGATTCTGAATGGTCCCAACCTCAATTTGCTGGGGAAACGGGAGCCGGGCATCTACGGAAGCCGTGGTTTCGAGGACTACTTTGAGGAACTGAAGGCACGTTATCCCGAGGTGGAACTGGACTATTTCCAGTCGAACAGCGAGGGTGCCCTGTTGGATAAGATTCACGAGGTGGGCTTCTCGTGGGACGGCATTGTGCTGAACGCCGGTGCCTACACCCACACGAGTGTGGCGCTGCAAGATGCCATCCGCGGTGTGCGGACGCCCGTGGTGGAGGTTCACATCTCGAATGTGCATCAGCGTGAGGAGTTTCGTCACAAATCGCTCATCAGTTGTGCCTGTGTGGGCGTCATCTGTGGATTCGGGCTGGACAGTTACCGGCTGGCGATCGAGGCACTTACCGCTCGTAAGGATTGAGAGGATGACCGAGACAGAGACGCTGGATGACTACATCCTTCGGCACATCGACCCCGAGAGTGACTACATGCACCGCCTGTGGAGGGCGACGCAGTTGCACCTGCTCTATGGGCGGATGGCGAGCGGACACTTGCAGGGACGGATGCTGAAGATGCTGGTGGAGATGGTGCGTCCGCAGTTGGTGCTGGAGATTGGCACCTACTCGGGCTACTCGGGGCTGTGCATTGCCGAGGGGCTGCCAGAGGGTGGACACCTGCACACCATCGAAATCAACGACGAGCAGGAGGACTTCACCCTGCCCTGGTTTCAGAACTCGCCTTGGGCTGACCGCATCACGATGCACATCGGCGACGCGCTGGAGGTGATTCCAAGGTTGGGCTTGCAGTTCGACATGGCGTTCATCGACGGCGACAAGCGGCGGTATGTGGACTACTACGAACTGGTGATGAAGCACCTGAACACGGGCGGCTACATCCTGGCAGACAACACGCTGTGGGACGGACACGTGCTGGAGACAGACACGCACGACGCTCAGACGTTGGGCATTCAGGCGTTTAACGACCTGGTGGCACAGGACGAACGGGTGGAAAAAGTGATCTTGCCGTTGAGAGACGGCCTAACAATCATAAGGAAAAAAGAACTCACGAACTCAAAAACTTAAGAACTTAAAAACTCAAAAACTCAAAAACTCAAAAACTCAGAACTCATAAACTCAAAGGATGGAAACAACAAGACAGAATAAGATTGCTCGTCTGATTCAGAAGGACTTGAGCAACATCTTTCAGGCACAGACGAGGCAGACGAGGAATCTGCTGGTGAGTGTGAGTGTGGTGCGTATCAGCCCCGACCTGAGTGTGGCAAAGGCATATCTGAGCATCTTCCCCTCGGAGAAGGCGCAGGAGGTGCTGCAGAACATCAACGACCACGCCTCGGAGGTTCGCTACGAACTGGGCAAACTGGAACGCCACCAACTCCGCATCATCCCCGAACTGAAGTTCTTCCTCGATGACTCGCTGGACTATGTGGACAATATCGACCGACTGCTGAAAGAGGAATGAGTTTCCCGTTCTACATAGCCAAGCGTTATCTGCTGTCGAAAAAGTCGCACCACGCCATCAACATCATTTCGGGTGTGTCGGTGTGCGGTGTGGCGATTGCGACGGCGGCTTTGGTGTGCATCCTGTCGGTGTTCAACGGCTTTCAGGACATGGTGGCAGGGCTGTTCACGGCGTTCGACCCCGAACTGAAGGTGGTGCCGACGGAAGGGAAGTTCATGCCAGCCGACGCGAAGGAACTGGAGGCATTGCGGAGCGACCCGAACATTGCGGTGTACACGGAAACGCTGGAGGACAACGCTCTACTGATCATCAACAACCGCCAGACGATGGTGACGGTCAAGGGTGTGGAGGACAACTTCGAGGAGTTGGTCAACATCGACGGCATCCTGTTTGGTGAGGGGGTGTTTGAACTTCATGCCGATGTGATTGACTACGGCATCCTGGGCAGCAACCTGCTGTTGCAACTGGGCTTGCCTGCCAATTTCTCTTCTGCCATCCAGGTCTATGCCCCACGGAAGGGGGAGAAACTGGACCTGACAGACCCTCGCGAGAGCCTGAACCAAGACGAATTGTACTCGCCCAAGGTGGGGTTCATGGTGAAGCAGAATAAGTACGACTCCAACTATGTGATTACCAACATCGGCTTTACCCGCCGCCTCTTCGAGCAGCAAGGGATGGTGTCTGCCGTGGAACTGAAACTGAACGAGGGAGTGGATGTGTCGGCTGCCAAATCGCAGATGAAGAAGACGCTGGGCGAGAAATACAGGGTGCTCGACCGCTATGAGCAACAGGAGGACACGTTCAAAATCATGCAGATAGAGAAGTTAATCTCGTACATCTTCCTGACGTTCATCCTGATGATTGCCTGTTTCAACATCATCGGTTCGCTGTCGATGCTGATTATCGACAAGAAGCAGGATGCCATCACCCTCCGAAACCTTGGTGCCAACGACAAGCAAATCAGCAGCATCTTCATGATTGAAGGGCGGATGATTTGCCTTTTGGGTGCTGTGATTGGCATCGCCATCGGCTTGACCCTCTGCTTCTTGCAGCAAGAATATGGCCTGATACGCTTTGGCAACAGCGAGGGCAGTTACATCATCGATGCCTACCCCGTCAGTGTTCATGCGATGGACATCGTGGTGATTTTCCTCACCGTCATTGCCGTGGGCTTCCTCTCCGTGTGGTATCCCGTGCGGCATCTGAGCAAGAAATACACGAAAACTTAAAGAAACTTCAAGCCTCAAGAACTTAAAAACTCAAAAACTTACGAACTTAAAAACTTACATACTCACGAACTCAAAAACTTAAAATATGAAAAAGAACATTTATTGGCTGTGTTCAGCATTGGTGGCTGTGCTGCTCGTCGGATGTGGCAAGTCGAAAAATCTGGTTTCCAATAACTTTGCGGTGTCTCCCACGCCGCTGGAATACATCGCGGGCGAAGTGCCTGCCACCATCAGCATCAATGTGCCGGCAAAGGTGATGAACAAGAAGGCAATCATCACGTGTTCACCTGTGCTGAAGTGGGATGAAGGAGTGTCGGCAGGTGATGGGTTCACCTTGCAGGGCGAGAAGGTGGAGGCAAACAACACCATCATCTCGTACAAGAACGGCGGTCATGCCACGATGCGATTCTGTGTGCCATTTCAGGATGGAATGGAGAAGAGCGAATTGTTCATGCAGTTCGATGCTCGGAAGGGCAAGAAGTCGTTTACGATGCCTTCGGTGAAGATTGGCTACGGCACGCAATGTACGGCTGCCCTCATCACGAAGACAGCCAAGACGGCAAACTTCGGCGTTGCTCCCGACAACTTCCAGCGTGTCATCAGCCAGAAGCAAGAGGCTGCCATCAAGTTCTTGATTGGTCAGGCAAACCTGCGTGGCAGCGAACTGAACAGCAAGAATGTGCAGGACTTTATCGCGACGCTCAAGAACATCAAGAGCGACGAGGAAAGTCTGGTGCTCAACAATATCGAAGTAAGTGCTTACGCCTCTCCCGATGGTGCCTATGCCATCAACGAGCGGTTGGCAGAACGCCGTGGCGAAGTGTCGGAAGGTTATGTGAACCAGCAACTGAAGCAGAACCAACTCTCAACCAATGTGGACTCGAAATATACGGCAGAGGACTGGGAAGGTTTTCAGGAACTGGTGGCTCAATCGAACTTGCAGGACAAGGACATCATCCTTCGTGTGCTCTCCATGTATCAAGACCCCGAGCAGCGTGAACGGGAAATCCGCAACGTGGCTGTGGTGTATAAGGAACTTGCCGAGGCGGTGCTGCCTGAGTTGCGTCGTGCCCGCATGGTCATCAACTATGACGTGATTGGTCGCAGCGACGAGACCATCATGGGGTTGTTGGACACGGATGCCTCGAAACTGAGCGTGGAAGAAATCATCTATGCAGCCAATACGCTGGCGACGATGGATGCCCACAAAGCGGACATCTTGAAGAAGGCCGCCACGCTCTATCCTAACGACTATCGTGCCCTGAACAATCTCGGCGAAATCGCTCTCCGCAGCGGGAATTTCGACGATGCTCAGTCATACTTCCGTCAGGCACTGAGCCTCAGCCCCAATGCCCCAGAGCCCAATGTGAACCTGGGCATGATTGCCATTCAGAACAGTCAGTTCCAAGATGCGGAGATGTACATTGCCAAGGGAGTCGGTGCCAGCAACTTCGACGAGGCATTGGGTCATCTCTATGTGGCTCAAGGAAAGTACAATCAGGCATCGGCTAAGTTTGCGAAGTCTGCCAACAACAGTGCCGCCCTGTCCAACATCTTGTCACAGGACTACTCTGACGCACTCCAGACACTGAACAAAATCAAGAATCCTGATGCCACGACCTACTATCTGCGTGCCATCTTGGCGGCTCGCATGGAGGATAAGTCGGAAGTGAAGGACAATCTTGCCAAGGCAATCGCCCTTGACCCTTCTTTGGCAAAGAAGGCTGCCAACGATGCCGAGTTTTCTGATTACAACAAGTAACCCTTACTCCCCCAAAAACTCAAAAACTCACGAACTCAAAAACTTACACCCCGTGAAACGTCCTCTACACATATTATATATATTAGGGCTGATACTCTCGGTGGCATCCTGTGGTCCCGAAGGTAATTCTTTCCGCATCAAAGGTAGTTTCCGCGATATGGAAGGGGGAGAACTCTACATCTACAATCTCTCGGACGATTACCCGCGACTCGACACCTTGAAGATACAAGAGGGCAAGTTCCTCTATCGAGGGTTGGCAGACGAGGTGGTTCCTTTCATCTTGGTCTTCCCGAACGGCATGGAGCAGGTGATTTTTGCAGGACCAGGCGACGATTTGCGGTATGAGGCGACGGCAAACGACCTGAGAAACTATGTGGTGAATGGCAGCGAAGAAAACAAGTTGATGAACCAGTTTCGTCAGGAAACCTACACTTTCCGTCCTTCGAGAGTGGCTGAAACGGCTCGTACCTACATCAAGATGCACCCCGATTCGCCGGTTGCCATCTACCTCTTCGACCGTTATTATGTGCAGGACGAGGAAGTTAGCGACAAGGAACTGGCTGACCTGCTGACTCCGCTGAAGAAAGCCTTTCCTCACAGTCATTATCTGTTGGATATTGACACCAAGATGAAAGCCCTGCAACGCATTCAGGTAGGCAAGAAACTGCCTGATGTCACCCTTACTCAGAAAGACAAGAAAACCCAAAAGTTGTGGGCAAGCGAACGGGATTACAACCTGATTACCTTTTGGGCAACGTGGATGCCCAATGGTTTCGACTATCTGTGGAAGTTGCGGAAAAGCAACGATGCCTACAAGGATGCTGGGCGGTTGCGGATGGTGGCAATCTCCTTCGACATCGAACGTTATCGCTGGGAAGATGCCATCCGTCCCGACTCTACCAACCACATCGAACATTATTGCGACGGATTGAGTTTCGAGTCTAAAATGGCAAAGACCCTCGGGGTTGACAACCTGCCCAGTTACATACTCACCGACAAGGAACACAAAATCTTGGAAAAAGGGACAGACCTTGAAGAGTTGGCTGGAACGCTCAAGAAATACCTGGATAAGTCCTCAAAATCTGAAAAAGAGAAATAGATGCTTTCAAAAGTTCATAGTGCCACATTGCAAGGCCTCAATGCGATAGCCATCACGGTTGAGGTTGATAACTACGATGCGGGGCAAGTGCCTCGATTTAACGTCGTGGGTTTGCCCGATAGTGCTGTGAAGGAAAGCCAAGACCGTGTGCAGTCGGCACTTCGGGTCAATGGCTACAAGGCTCCTTTCAAGTCCATCATTGTCAATCTGGCTCCTGCAGATGTGCGGAAAGAGGGAACGGGATTTGACTTGCCGATGGCGATAGGCGTCTTGCTGTCCTACGAGTTCCTGCAAGTGGATCATATCGAGCGATATATGTTTGTGGGCGAATTGGGACTTGACGGGAGCGTGCTGCCCGTGAAAGGCATCCTGCCCATCTCCATCAAGGCACGCGAAATGGGCTACGAAGGACTTTTCGTGCCAGCCGAAAATGCCCGAGAAGCAGCCGTCGTGAACAAACTCAAAGTGTATGGTATCACGCATCTGAATGATGTGATTGACTTTTTCAATGGCAATCGGCAAATCGAGCCCACCGTGGTGAACACCTGCGAAGAGTTCTATTCGCAGATGTTCACGTTTGATTTCGACTTCGACGAGGTGAAGGGTCAGGAGAACGTGAAACGTGCCTTCGAGGTGGCAGCGGCAGGCGGTCACAACATTATTCTGGTCGGTTCTCCTGGGTGTGGCAAGTCGATGATGGCAAAACGTCTGCCTTCCATCTTGCCGCCACTCTCTCTCAGCGAGAGCCTTGAGACCACACAGATACATTCCATTGCCGGAAAACTGAAGAAAGACGCTTCCCTCATCAGCCAACGCCCTTTCCGTGCACCTCACCACACGGTATCCGACGTTGCCCTTGTGGGTGGTGGCAACACCTTCATGCCCGGGGAAATCTGTCTCGCCCACAATGGAGTCCTCTTTCTCGACGAACTGCCGGAGTTCAATCGCTCCGTTCTTGAGACCCTTCGTCAACCTCTCGAGGACCGTGTCATCACCATCTCGCGTGCTCGCTACAACTTCACCCTTCCATGCTCCTTCATGCTGGTTGCGTCCATGAATCCCTGTCCTTGTGGCTACCATCACCATCCCACTCGCAAGTGCGTCTGTACCCCTGCCCAGATTCAGCGATACATGAACAAAATCAGTGGTCCCCTGATGGACCGTATCGACATTCAGGTAGAAGTGGAGAGCGTGCCTTTTGAAGACATCTCCAAGGCCCCCAAGGGTGAGCCGTCCTCTGCCATCTGTGGGCGAGTGCTCAAGGCTCGGCAGATTCAGATGGAGCGCTACAAAGGCATCCAGGGTATCTATTGCAACGCCCAGATGACCACCTCCCTCCTCCAGAAGTTTGTTCAACTTGATGACCAAGCCCTTAACCTGCTTCGTACAGCCATGCGGAAGTTCAACCTCTCCGCCCGAGCCTACGACCGCATCCTCAAGGTTGCCCGCACCATCGCCGACCTCGAAAGCAGTGAGAATGTCCAATCCCACCACATCGCCGAAGCCATCGGCTACCGTAACCTCGACCGCGGCGACTGGGCAGAGAGATAGTAATAAGACATAATTTTTATATGCAAAGAATAATTAGTATAATAATAACCATACTGTTAGCTACAAGCGAGATAACGGCAATGAGTATTGACACCATATATTATGAGTGCCGAGAGGAACTCACGTTTGACACAATTCCATATATGGTAAAAGACCAGATGTTTCTTGATGGACTTAATGAACTACAGATGATGCTTAATGACGAGAAACCTTACTCTCTAAAGAGAGCAGAGTTTGTCGTTGAGTGGGCATATTCTGGTGGTAAGATGGATTACTCAAAATTCTGTCATGATATAGACAGTGTATCTTATATTCTGAAACGGTTTATAGAGGTGAATGGTATTCAACAATACAAAACTGCGCCAAACTTTGCTTTATTTGAATATTTCACAAAGCCAAGTCCAATGAATGGCAACAAAGCCTTTAACTACGACTTTGAAGATTTTACTGGTAAGAAAGACTACAGAAAATTGTTCATCACCAAGGTTATAGAAACTCATACAGGACAATGCATATCACTTCCTTTATATTATAAGATTCTTTGCGATGAACTTGGAGGACAAGCCTCTCTTGCTTTTGCACCCAAACATGTGTATGTAAAACATATAGGTGAGGATGGCAAATGGGTCAACATAGAGCTTACAAATGGGCATTTTGTTCGTGATGAGTGGATGATACAAACACATGGAATCTCAACAGAGGCAATACGTAATGGAGTGTTCTTAACGGCTCTATCTGACAAGGAGAACATTGCCTTTATGATAACGCAATTAGGCAAAGCCTATCAGCAAAAATACAACTCATGGGATTATTTCCCTTTGCGGTGTGCTGAAGAGGTGCTTAAAGTATTACCTAATTTCTGTGATGCGTTTGTTTTGAAATCCTGCGTGCATCAGCAGTTAGGTTTTAATTACCTGAACAGATACGGACAAGTACGTACACACTATTCGGATTACAATTACTCTGAATTCCAACGTATGATGAACAGACTAGATAGCCTTGGTTATTCCCAGCAAACAGATGAGGAATATAAGCAGAGTGTGAAGAAAGCATTGAAGGATATTGAAAACGAAACCAAAGAATAACGGATATGAGAAAGGTTAATCCATTAGAGTCACTAAAGATTATCACAAAGATAATCCTTCTTATGAGCATATGCACAAAAGTATCTGCCCAAAGCCCATACGCTATGTTTGGCGATAACTCTAAAATGCTTGAGGCAAAGAGGGAGTCTGTTCCAAGCATATATCGTGTAGGAGTACAATCAACTAATGGCGTAAGCCTTTATGCGGACTTTGACATGAAAAAAGGTCTAGCAACATTGTATGATGCAGAAGGTAATGTACTCCGACAAGACAGCATCAGTGAAAATATGAAGGCGATGTTTACAACCGTTGATCCTCACGCAGAGAGTTATTATCATTTGAGTCCATATAGCTATTGTGGTGGAAATCCTGTTAATGCAATTGATCCTAATGGAATGGACATATATATGCTTTTCTATACAACAGGGAATGGACGTGGTGATGAAATGTTCAAATCTGCAGCAGAAACAAGGAAATATGATATAGAGCACAGTGATTTGTTTGATGCCGCAAATGATATAGTTTTGATGTGTGGTATTCAAGACATTGGCACTATAGGTTCATTAGTTAGCAGTGCTGTTGAGGCGTATGGTGATACTTTTGGTAAAACTGCAGAATTTAGCATTTGGTCACATGCAGGTAAAGATGGTCCTACTGGAACTATAGCAACAAGCCATAATGCTCTTGATGGTAAACAAATGACATTAGAAGGTTGGGGCAATATTGATTTCAATTGGGCTTCAGGTGCCAATGCTAATTTTTATGGATGCAAGACAGGTGTAGGCGACAATAGTAATCCTTCTTTTTCCACGAGAATATCATCATTAAATAATTATAGGAATGTAAATGTACATGGTCAGACCTCGTCAGCTTACCCATCTATTTATACAAATATTAGACAAAATAACCAAGAAATGCTTAATGGGACATTTTCATATCCGACTTATATGGTTGGAGGATCATCTCTTGGGATTGTAGGGCGTTTTTTCCCTACTTGTACTCAAGCAAAACCTATGCGAACAAGTAGGAACGGAAGGGGAATTGTAGATAGATATTATCAACCAGGTGCGCATCGTTAGTTATGAAAAAAAGAAAGACTGTTATTACTGCGGTATCTTTATTCTTTGTCGTCTCTATATGTATGTTTACGGTAAGGAATAGCATTATAAAAGAACATGATTGGAAGGTAACTAGTGGAGCAAGTCTGAAGAATGATTTCATTTGTTTTTCTGAAGACTCTGTAAATAGTTACAGTTGTCCATTGATTAGAGAAAATGGAGAAATAATAGCCATCGCTTTAATCCAATTTGAAGGAAGGTTGCTTGTCTTTTCAACAAAAGAAATGGCCTTTTCATTCTTAATGTACATTTAATTTAAGAATAAAACAATTCGATATGAAAATTCAACTTCGAATTAAACCACAAAAGATTATCACAATGATAATCCTTCTCATGAGCACATGCATAAAAGTATCTGCCCAAAGCCCATACGCTATGTTTGGAGATAAATCTAAAATGCTCGAGGCAAAGAGCGATCCTGTTCCAAGCATATATCGTGTAGGAGTACAATCAACTAATGGCGTAAACCTTTATGCGGACTTTGACATGAATAAAGGCCTGGCAACATTGTATGATGCAGAAGGTAACATTCTCCGACAAGACAGCATCAATGAAAACACGAAGGCGATGTTTACCACCATTGACCCTCATGCAGAGAGTTACTACAATTTGAGTCCATATAGCTATTGTGGAGGAAATCCTATTAACAGGATTGACCCAACGGGAATGGATTGGTATCAAAATAACCAGACATCATATTATACTTGGTATGATGGAGATGGAGCGAGAGAAGGATTTACTTATATTGGGGGAGTCGGAAGTCTTCTTGGCGAGTTTGAATCCAAAATCAATAATATACTAATTGACGTGTATAAAAACAATAACGGGCTATATTCTGAAGGTCGCACTGTTGATATTACAAATCCAAACAAGGGAGCTATTTTTCCATCTCAATTATCACAGATGGATGATTTTCTTGATGAATTTGTTTTCGGTTATGGTCCAGAGATCTCCATATTAACAAGCAATCATCCATATACAAAGGCTTTACAATCAGACGCTCGTGTTATAGAGAGCCAACAGGACCTACGAGCAGGTAATACTACGATACCAGGGCTAATAACAAAGGTAAATAGATCATGGGGACCTTTAGATGCTTTGTCAACCACATCGATAGCCAAACAATTTGTTGGGTCTTATACATTTGATTCATACACATCAAACGACAAAAAACATCTTTTGAATATCATTTATGACACTAAGAATTTTAGGTCTCTTTTTTATCACATTCCTGGGACTGGATACTTAAATCATTCAAGGAGAAGTATTGTAAAACCACTTGCAAATACATACCAATTTTACATATGGAAATCAAAAAAATAGTAATATTGTTAATTGTAGTATTTATTCCTTTCTCACTATTTCTTTTTAGCGACATTTCTCAATACAAACAAATAGGTAATACTCACTTTTACTTACTTCCGAACGAGATGGGAATAGAATCGTTTCTTTATCATGACGGAGGAAAAAAAGGCATTTTTTATCCCATTAATCATAAAGGAACAGTACACGACATCTATTGGAATCAACAATACATTATTATTAAATGTAGTGAACAGAAAGAAGAAAACTGGTACTTAATGAGAAATATTAAAGACTATAATTATCCTAAATTTATGATTCAGCATTTTTTGAACGAAAACGATTATAAAAGAGCTTTAGATTCGTTGGGGATATCTGAAAAAAATATGGGGCATACAGATGGAACTATTCCGTGGAGTTTACATCTATAAAAGAGTATAAGAATATGGAGATCACCAAGATGAAGTCATTATACAAATGTCTGATATTAGTATTTATTGGTTCTATATTGTTATTTTTGAATTATTATTTTTCATATAGTAGAAGGATTGGCAATACCCGCTTTTATCTTGTTGAAACAATGGTAGATTCAAAAAACGGCAAGCCATTAGCAGGTTTGTACTATAAACCTATTGCAACTTCTGGATTTTGTGGAGAAAGTACTCCAGGCTTCCCTATGATTATCTATTGGAATGATAGATTTGTTATATCTAAGAATTTTGATGGTAACAATCCTGAGATTATTGAGTATGTAATTATAAATTTGGATAGTATTGAGCCAAATTATGGTAAGATGAACGATATTCACAGATTTCGAGATGAAGAAGAGTACTATACATATTTGAAACAATTAAAAATATCAGAAGCGGATATGAATCAAACAGATAATCATATTGTATGGTGGGAAAGATTATTCTAAAAACAAAATATGAGGAATGCAAAAAGTGAGTAAAATCAGCGAACCCTCTTTTTTCGACCGCATCGACATCCATTGCGAGATACAGGCCGTATCCTTTGCCCAACTCTCGCAGATGCAGCCCGGCGAATCGTCGGCCACCATCTGTGAGCGTGTCATCCGAGCCCGTAACATCCAGACCGAGTGCTTCTCTAAGCTCCCCTCCCCCTCGGGATGGGTTGGGGAGGATCCACTGCAATGCCCAAATGACCACCTCCCTCCTCCAGAAATATGTCCAACTCGACGATGCCGCCCTCAACCTTCTTCGCACAGCCATGAAGAAGTTCAACCTCTCTGCCCGAGCCTACGACCGCATCCTCAAGGTCTCCCGCACCATCGCCGACCTCGAAGGCTCAGAGCAAGTGCTGAGCCACCACATTGCCGAAGCCATTGGCTATCGCAATCTTGACCGTGACAATTGGATGGAAGAATAATCACTTATTTCTTGACATTTTTTGAAAAAGGACAATTATGATGCAAAGATTTACACATATTATTATATTAGGACTTTCTTTTTTTGTTGGGATGTCCCTGTCGGCATTTGCTCAGACACCAGATAGTTTGGGACGCATTCGTTATAAGTACGACTTTGTGGTGCCGACAAATGGCAACTTTATTCAGGCAATTCATGCCGCCAACAATCGTCCTGACAAGTCGAAGCGATACCGTATTTTCATCAAGTCGAGCATGTATCGCATCAAGGGCGAAGGCAATCCCATCAAAATTACAGAGAACGGCAAGGAAATCACCATTCCCAGCCCCATGACCATCCTCACGGCTCCCAACACGAGCATCTGTGGCGAAGGGATGCGGAACACGCAGATTGAGTCTATGCCCATGCACGAAGGCATCAGTTGTACGTCCACCCTCTTCCTGAAGGGGGCGGACAGCACTTACATTCAGGACATTGAACTGTGGTCGAACTATCGGGATGACCTCACTGCCTTTGCCAATCGAGCCGTGGCACTGAACGAGAAGAACTGTAAGGGAAACATCTTCAAGAACCTCTCCCTGATGAGCAATCAGGATACGTACTACACCAACGATGGCGGCACCACTTATCTCGAAGACTGTACCATCAAAGGCACCGTCGATTTCATCTGTGGCGGTGGCACCATCTACTTCAATCGTTGCAACATCGAACTTCGCCATCGAGGTGGCAAACGTGACATCATTTGCGCTCCAGCCACCGAGGCGGCACGTCCCTACGGTTATGTGTTCAATGGTTGCCGCATCTATGGCTCGAAAGATCAGGCAGGCAAGTACATGTTGGGACGTCCGTGGAAGAATGCTCCCCGAGCCGTCTTTCTGGGTACCGTGATGGACCTGCAGCCCGATTCTACCGCATGGACAGAGATGCATGGCACCCTCCCACGCCTCTTTTCCGAGTATGAAAGCATGGATTCCGAGTTTCAACTCATCCCCACCACAGGGCGTCGCAAGCAGTTCAAGAACGAGAACGACATCACCACGACCATGCGTTACAACACTGACCTGACCGTGGCAGAAGCCGAAAAGTACGACATCAACAATGTCTTCCCTGGTTGGCATCCCGACCGCAGGGCAGCCCTTGTGCCCCCTCCCGTCGCCAAGATTCAGAATCGTGGCGACATCTATTGGGATGATGTGCCCGAAGCCTGTCTCTACGCCATCTGCAAGAACCGCGACGTCATTGCCTTTACCACCCAACCTCGCTACACCGTTCCCAAGGGAACAGCCGAAGGCTCTTGCTTCTCCATCCGCTGTGCCAATTTCTACGGTGGACTTGGCGAACGCAGCAACGAGGTGGTTTATCCGAATAAGTGAAGGATTCTTCATCTTTTTTTCGTGTGTTAGAGATTTTTTAGAAAAAAAGTTTGGGAGGAATGGGGAATTGCCTTATCTTTGCAACAGGTTACTAACATTCATTATTAAATCTAACGTTTTATGGCAAAGAAATGGGTATGCCCAGTATGTGGCTATGTTTATGAGGGAGAGAACCCTCCAGAGAAGTGTCCTCAGTGCAAGGTTCCAGGTTCCAAGTTCAAGGAGAAGGAAGAGACTGAAGGACTGAATTTCGCTTGTGAACACGAACTTGGTGTGGCGAATGCTATTCCAGAAGGTGAAGAAGGTGCTTTCGTTCTTCAGGGTCTGAAAGACCACTTCAATGGCGAGTGCTGCGAAGTGGGCATGTATCTGGCGATGGCTCGTCAGGCAGACCGCGAAGGCTATCCAGAGGTATCGGAGGCTTTCCGTCGCTATGCTTATGAAGAGGCTGACCACGCATCACGCTTTGCTGAATTGCTCGGCGAGGTGGTTTGGGACACGAAGACCAACCTGAAGAAGCGTATGGAGGCAGAGGAAGGCGCTTGTGCCGCTAAACTCGACATTGCCAAGGTGGCAAAGAAACTGGGTCTCGACGCTATTCACGACACGGTTCACGAGATGGCAAAGGACGAGGCACGTCACGGTGCTGGTTTCCAGGGATTGTATAACAGATTTTTTAAGTAAAGTAAAGATTATGAAGAAGTATGTTTGTGACACCTGCGGTTGGGAGTATGACCCAGAGGTAGGTTATCCAGAAGGCGGCATTGAGCCAGGCACTGCATTTGAAGACCTTCCCGCAGATTTCGAATGCCCACTTTGTGGCGTTGGTAAAGACCAGTTCTCGGAGGCTTAAAGAGTGAAGATTCGAGACATCAATCTTGGAGATAAGCCTGTTCTGTTGGCTCCCATGGAGGACGTGACAGATCAGGCTTTTCGTCTGCTCTGCAAGGAGTTTGGGGCGAGCATGGTGTATTCCGAGTTCGTTAGTGCCGATGCCCTCATCCGCAATGTCAACCGCTCATTAGAGAAGATTCGGGTGGACGACCGTGAACGTCCCGTCGCCATTCAGATTTATGGGCGTGACGTGCCGAGCATGGTGGAGGCGGCACGCATGGTGGAGAGCGAAGCACACCCCGACATTCTCGACATCAACTTCGGATGCCCTGTCAAGAAAGTGGCAGGCAAAGGGGCTGGTGCGGGTATGTTGCGTACTCCCCAACTGATGCTCGACATTACTCGCGAGGTGGTCAAGGCGGTGTCTGTCCCTGTCACCGTGAAGACACGTCTCGGGTGGGATGTGCCGTCCCTCTATGACCTCCCTTCCAATTGGCATCGCACCACAGAAGAGAAGACTCCTTTCATCCTCGAATTGGCAGAGCGTCTCCAGGACTGCGGCATTGCCGCCCTGACCATCCACGGCAGAACCCGCAGCCAGATGTATCAGGGTGAAGCCGACTGGACGCTGATTGGCGAGGTGAAAGCCAATCCGCGTATCCATATCCCCATCATCGGCAATGGCGACATCTGCACAGCCGAACAGGCTCAAGCCGCTTTCGACCGCTACGGGGTGGATGCCGTCATGATAGGCAGAGCCACCTTCGGACAGCCGTGGCTTTTCAAGGATGTACGCACCTTCCTCGACACAGGTCTGCATGACAACACGATGACGCTCGATTGGAAGATGGAGGTGCTCAAACGCCAAGTCCGCACCAGCGTGGAGTATTCCTTGCGTGAGGACAACGCGCTGAAGGAACGCAAACGCACAGAATTGGGTGGCATCATCCATGTGCGTCGCCATCTCGCCAATTGCCCCCTCTTCAAAGGCATTCCCGACTTCCGTTCAACTCGCATTCGCATCCTTCAGGCAACGACGCAGGAAGAACTCTTTGCCCTGCTGGATGAGGCAAAGGAGCGTATCTTAAGGAAATAGAAAAGACAAAAAGTTTCCTTTTATTTTGTTTTATCTTTATTTTGCAGTAACTTTGCAAACGGAACAATCCAACATCATATACTAATCAACTAAAAAACTAAAGAATTATGGCTGATTTATCTAATTTCTCTCTCGAAGGAAAGAACGCATGGATTACGGGTGCGTCTTACGGCATCGGTTTCAACATCGCCAAGGCTTTTGTGAAGGCAGGTGCGAACATGATTGTGTTCAACGACATCAACGAGGCTGCTCTGGAGCGTGGTTTGGCCAACTACAAGGAGGCTGGCATCACGAACGTGAAGGGCTATGTGTGTGACGTGACAGACGAGAAGGGCGTGAAGGCTCTGGTTGACACCATCCACAAGGAGGTGGGTCAGATTGACATTCTCGTGAACAACGCAGGCATCATCAAGCGTATCCCGATGCACGAGATGGCTCGTCAGGAGTTCCAGCAAGTGATTGACATCGACCTCGTGGCTCCGTTCATCTGTGCCAGTGCCGTGCTGCCCGAAATGATGGAGCGCAAGGAAGGCAAGATTATCAACATCTGCTCGATGATGAGCGAACTCGGTCGTGAGACGGTTTCTGCCTACGCAGCAGCCAAGGGCGGCTTGAAGATGCTCACTCGCAACATCTGCTCAGAGTATGGCGAGTACAACATCCAGTGCAACGGCATAGGCCCTGGCTACATCGCTACACCTCAGACTGCCCCATTGCGTGAACGTCAGCCTGATGGTAGCCGCCATCCGTTCGACTCGTTCATCTGTGCCAAGACTCCAGCCGGTCGTTGGCTTGACCCGTCAGAACTGGGCGGTCCCGCCGTGTTCTTGGCATCTCATGCCAGCGATGCAGTGAACGGCCATGTGCTCTATGTCGATGGCGGCATTTTGGCTTACATCGGAAAGCAACCTAAATAAAAGGAAAAGTGAAGAGTGAAAAGTGAAAAATTTGCTACCGCAATTGTTGGTCATTCTTTTGGCTTGCTGTTGCGGTAGAAAATTTTTCACTTTTCACTCTTCACTTTTCATTTCTCAATTTGATTTTCCCAATACATTTATGTTATTACCGTATTTCAAGGAAGGTGTCGTCGAAGCCGGTTGCGACGAGGCAGGCAGGGGATGCCTGGCAGGTAGTGTGTATGCGGCGGCAGTTATCTTGCCACCCGACTATCACAACGACCTGCTGAACGACTCGAAGCAGTTGACAGCCAAGCAGCGGTATGCCTTGCGGAGCGAGATTGAGCGAGATGCCGTGGCGTGGGCATTGGGAGTCGTCACTCCAGAGGAGATTGACGAGATGAACATCCTGCGTGCCAGCATCACGGCGATGCATCGGGCGATAGATGGGCTGAAGGTGAGGCCGGAGCATCTGATTGTGGATGGAAACAAGTTCATGAAGTATCGAGACCTGCCCCACACCACCATCGTCAAAGGCGATGGCAAGTACCTCTCCATCGCGGCGGCATCCATCTTGGCAAAGACCTATCGCGACGACTACATGAAGGAGTTGCACAAAGAGTATCCTTTTTACGGATGGGATCACAATGCGGGCTATCCGACGAAGGAACATCGGAAAGGGATTGAAAATCATGGAACTACGCCTTATCATCGTATGACATTCAATCTGCTCGGAACGGTTCAACTCGAACTTCCCTTTGCCGATTAGGGAAAAACCTCCTGCAAATAGGAAAACACCATTTGCAGGAGGTTACTTTTTGTCGTAA
The DNA here is from genome assembly GCA_017483605.1 of Bacteroidaceae bacterium. Taxonomy (GTDB): domain Bacteria; phylum Bacteroidota; class Bacteroidia; order Bacteroidales; family Bacteroidaceae; genus Minthosoma. The sequence goes on from JAFUWG010000039.1 coordinate 55,799, forward strand.
CTTTGCATCAGAAAACAAAAAGAAACGCAGTATTAACCCTCAAAAAACGATACAACTATGAAGGCTTTAAGAACTCTTTTCGCAGCAGTCGCTCTTCTGGCAGGAGTGATGACGATGAACGCACAGCGTATGAGCATCGTAGCAATACAAAGCAATGCGAGGTTCTTGACCGACCGCATGGCATACACGCTGGGCATCCACGACCCCTATCTCATCGACGAGATTTACCGCATCAATTACGACTACATCTGGGGCGTGAACGAATATCTCGACGATGTGGCACTTGGCTACTACTACGACGACTACCTCGCAGTATGTGCCGCCCGCGATGCAGCCCTCCGCAGCCTGCTCGGTGTTCGCATCTGGAACAGCCTCATCGGTTACAGTTACTTCCATCGTCCCATCGTTTTCGCCAACCGTGGCTGGCACTTCTCCATCTACGACTACGACCGCTTCGGTCCTCGCCATTTCTACTTCGGTGCTCCCCGTCCTATCGCACGTGGTTATGCCGGTGGACACTTCTTCCACGGCATGGCACCCCGGGGTGGCCGACCAGCAGGTCCCGCTTCTGGCATGGCACCTCACAACCCACCTCATCACATGGGTGGTGCTCCACAAGGCGGCATGAATCGTGGTGGCGGTGTTCCACAAGGTGGAATGAACCAGCGTGGTGGTGTCCCACAGGGCAACCCACAAGGCAATCCCAACATGGGCGGACGCACCAATCCTAACATGGGTGGTCAGCCACAAATGCCAACCCAGCCATCAGGCAATGTAACGGGCGGACGTACCACGGTGGTGGGCGGCAACAGCGGCACTCGCAGCAGCAACAACCTCCGCAGTTCCTCTCGCAGCAATGCAGGCAGCAACTTCACGCCAGCCCCCCGCAGCAATGCAGGTGCAACCCGCAGTGGTGGTACAGGTGGAGCAACCCGAGGCGGTGGCAGCATAGGTGGAGCCCGTGGCGGCGGACGCAGATGACTCTCTCGCACTCTCTTTACATAAGATAGGCTTCGCCTCAGCATAGTTCAAGCAAAGTTTGGCTCTGTATTCGGCTCGCAACTCTCTTTCTACTATATATTCGGACACTTAATTTTATTGGTCCCGGGTTGTTTTTCGTGAGAAAAGCAGCCCTCTTTTTTGTTTCCTCCCCCCTCAGCAAACAGCGGTGTAGCCAAACTTTGCAACTCTCCCCTTGAAAACTCTTGGTACTTCCTTGTGGAAACACTTCCTCAGAAGACACGAGCCTCAGAGCGGAGTGATGACGAGCGTGAGGGCAAGGTGATGACGAGCATCGGAGCAGAGTAATAACGAGCAAGAGGCTTCAGAAGACACAGGCATGAGAGCGAGCAAGATACGGGCATGAGAACTCGGAAGACACGGAATACAGTCGTCCGAGATGATGACGGGCATGAGGGTTAGGAAGACATCGGCAACAGAGTGTGGAAGACGTTGGCAAGAGACCGCACATTACCCGTCATGACCCCAGAAAAACAATAATTACCAATAATTTGTTCCAAAAATTTTATTTTTTTGAGGCTACAGTGTTGCCAATCAAGATTTTTGTGTAAATTTGCAAATGTAAACAATCGAGAGCAATGAGTCCAGTCTTTAGAAGAGAGAACGGTTATAAGTTCAAGATATACTCCAACGAGGAGGAACGGATGCATATTCATGTGGTTCGTGCGGAGAACGAGGCAAAGTTTTGGCTGGAACCACAAGTAGAATTGGCAGAAAATGATGGTTTTGCCAACCATGAGTTGAATAAAATAACGTGAGTTCGACGAATTCAGAACAAGGCTAATTGGTTATCCACGGCTCTCTCACATGCGATGCATGGCTTTTTTGGAAAGAAGCAATATGCAGCAAGTGCTCCCAGGGTGTTGACGATAAAGTTGTCAAATGA
>JAFUWG010000040.1 GCA_017483605.1 Bacteroidaceae bacterium
AAATATATAATAAATATAATATATAAAATATATAATACGCACGTGCGTGAGGGAGAGAGAAAAAAAACGAAAAAACCAGGAGACAAAAAACCCGCACGGCTGTGCAGCCTCCTGCCCGATAGGGGTGGTGACTCCTGCTCGATAGGGATGGCGGCTCCTGCCTGATAAGGGTGGGTGACTGTAGCCCGATGGCTGTCGCTTCCCAAGCCCGACCAGTCAGACGTCTCCTGCTCGATGTGGCAAAAATTTTGTCGGGCTATAGGCATCACAGGCATACCGTCCAAGCCCTCTGGGCGTTGAAGGATAGCGGAGCGTACAATTATGTTCTATTGTGATGTTTCTAACGAAACGTTAAAAAGAGCATGAGTGATTATCACAAATCAAAGAGGATTTTTGGAGATTTTGATGGCAAAACAACAGAATTTCAATTTTTTCTGGTGTAAGTCTCATTTATTTTTCGTTATTTTGCAAAAAATACATAGAAGCATGGAAGAAGACATCAGATGGAAGCAGCGATTTGCCAACTACAGAAAGGCTTTGCAAAAACTGAGCAAGGCCGTGGAAGTGATGTCAACGACGTTAGACATGGGCAAGGACGTTGACGAACTCCTGCGTGAAGGGTTGATTCAGCGGTTTGAATACACCCACGAATTGGCGTGGAACGTGATGAAGGACTATGCGGAATATCAAGGATATACAGATGTCAGAGGGTCTCGAAGTGCTATTCGTATGGCTTTCGAGATGAACCTGATAACAGATAAGGCATGGATGGATACCATTGGTGACCGCAATCTGACATCGCACAACTATGACGAGGAAACGGCTGAAGACATCTACGAGAGCATTGTCAACATCTACCATCCTCTGTTTTGCGATTTTGAAAGAAAGATGGCACAGATTGAGGAAGAGGAACAGTAATATTTCCAAAGACAGACCCAAGAATGTTTGGACTTAGCGACATAGAGATGCAGAAACTTCTGGACGTTTTCCATCGCAACACTGCGGTGGAAGGTGTGGTGTTATACGGGTCTCGTGCTAAGGGTACGTACAAACCGTTCTCGGATGTGGACATCACACTTGAAGGGAAAAACCTCACCCGCCATCATCTCAACGACTTGCAATTGCAGATTGATGATTTGCTGCTCCCCTACCACTTCGACATCTCCATGTTCAGCAAGTTAAAGAATGAAAGTTTGATTGACCACATCAAACGAAGAGGTATCAGAATTTACAACCGATAAAAAATGCCCCCAAGGTCGTGTGACTTTGGGGGCATTTGATATGGGAGGGATTGTCGTTTATTCGGCGAGAAGTGCGTCAGCCAGCACCTTGAGGTCTTCGATGGTCTTTGCCTTGACGGTCGATTCAATGCTGACAAGTGGCTCGACGATGGTGATGTTTTTCATCGCCTCCATCGCTTCACGCATCTTCTTGCCAGCAGCAGGTGACCAAGTGCCGTTCTCGACAAAGGCAACCTTGCGGTTCTGATAGGTCTTGATGCGGAGGTGGTTGATGAAATCCTCCATGATGGGCATGATGCCGCCATCGTAGGTAGGAGCACAGAGCACCATGCGGTCGTAGCGGAAAGCATCTTCCACGGCTTCGTGCAGGTCGTCACGGGCGATGTCGGAAGTGGACACTTTCACATCGCTCTTCTCCTTGATGATGTCAGCCAGTTTCAAGGCAGCCTTGGCGGTGTTGCCATGCAGCGAGCAGTAAGCAATGAAGATGCCCTTGTTTTCTGGCTCGTACTTGCTCCATGTGTCGTAAAGACCGATGTAGTAGCCAAGGTCTTCAGAGAGAACAGGACCATGCAGCGGACAAATCTGCTGAATGTCGAGCGTTGCCGCTTTCTTGAGCAGATTCTGCACCATCGCACCGTACTTGCCGACGATGTTGAAGTAGTAGCGACGTGCCTCGCAAGCCCAACCTTCATCATCCTCTTCCTCTTTGCAGAGAGCACCGAACTTACCGAAACCATCTGCCGCAAAGAGAATCTTCGCCTTCTGGTCGTAGGTGACCATCACCTCTGGCCAATGTACCATCGGAGCCATGAAGAACTGGAGAGTGTGTTCGCCCAGCGAGAGGGTCTCACCCTCCTTCACTACTTGCAGACGGACGCCGAAATCAACATCGAAGAAACGCTTGAACATCGCCACCGCCTTCTGCGAGCAGACAGCCGTCATGTTGGGATATTTCTCCATGATGAACTTCACGCTGCCGCCGTGGTCGGGTTCCAAGTGCTGCACAATCAGATAGTCGGGGGTCTTGCCGCCAAGAGCCGTTTCGAGGTTCTTCACCCATTCGTCTGTCTTGCGGGCATCCACCGAGTCCATGATGGCGACCTTCTCATCCTCAATCAGATAGGAGTTGTATGACATGCCCAGCGGCACTTCGTACTGTCCTTCGAAGAGGTCGATGTCAAGGTCATCCACACCGATGTATTTCACACCAGGCACTACAATATCATATTTCATATCTACAATCTCTTTTTTATTTTTCAACAACGAATGATACGAATTTTGCCAATGAAGAAATGCCGCAAGCGGCGACGAATGAAAACAAATGCCATTCGTAAAATCCTTAGGATTCATTCGTCGGGGCTTGCCCCATTCTCAATGTCCATTCGTCAAATTAGTCCCATTCGTTGTTAAAAAAATCTTATTTAAGTCTTTCCTGAATTGCTTTGCTTTCCGCCTCATAGCCAGGCTTGTTCAGCAGGGCAAACATGTTCTTCTTGTAGGCCTCCACACCGGGCTGGTTGAATGGATTGACACCAAGGATGAGACCAGAGATGCCACAACCTTTCTCGAAGAAGTAGATGAGTTGACCGATGTTGTACTCGTCAAGTTTCTCGATGGAGATGCGGATGTTGGGCACACCACCGTCCACGTGAGCCAACTGTGTGCCGAGTTCTGCCATCTTGTTCACCTCGTCGATACGCTTGCCAGCCAAGAAGTTCAGACCATCAAGGTTCTCTTCGTCGGAAGGAACAGCAAGACTGCAGTTGGGCTTCTCTACCGAGATAACGGTCTCGAAGATGGTACGTTCGCCATCCTGAATCCACTGACCCATCGAGTGCAGGTCGGTCGTGAGGTCAACAGATGCAGGGAAGATGCCCTTGCCGTCCTTACCCTCGCTCTCGCCATAGAGTTGCTTCCACCACTCGCCGAGGTTGTGAAGTTTTGGCTGATAGTTTGCCATAATCTCGATCTTCTTGCCACTCTGATAGATGGCGTTGCGAGTTGCAGCATAAACAGCAGCAGGATTCTCAGCACATGGCACCTTGATGTCGCACTGAGCCTCCATATCCTGAGCACCCTTCACCAATGCGGCAATGTCGAAGCCTGCCACAGCGATAGGAAGCAGACCTACAGGTGTGAGCACAGAGAAGCGACCACCCACATTGTCGGGGATGACGAATGACTTGTAACCCTCCTTGTCAGCCGTTGTGCGGGCAGCACCCTTCTTGGCATCCGTGATGGCAACAATCACCTTCTTTGCCTCTTCCTTGCCACGCTGGTCCTCACACATCTTCTTCAAGAGACGGAACGTGATGGCTGTCTCGGTCGTTGTACCAGACTTGGAGATGTTGATGACGCCAAACTTCACGCCTTTCAGATAGCCTATCAGTTCTGAGAGGTAATCCTCACCGATGTTGTTACCAGCGAAGAGGATGCGTGGAGCATCTGATGGTTGCAACCAGCCGAAACTGTTAGACAGAGCGTCAATCACCATGCGGGCACCGAGGTAGGAACCGCCGATACCTGCCACCACCACAGCCTCGCAGTTCTCTTTCAGCACTTTAGCCGTCTCGTTGATTTCGGCAATGAATGCTGGAGTGATGGAACTTGGGAGGTGCAGCCAACCCAAAAAGTCATTACCTGGACATGTTCCCTGCTCAAGAGCCTCCTGAGCAGCCTTCACCTGAGGTTCGAGTGCCTCGATGGCACCTGCTGCCACAAACTGAGCAGCCTTTGAAATGTTAATCTTCATAATCGTATTTTTTATCTAAATGAATCACTCAATATCTTAATCTCCACACTCGGAGAGATTTTTTCGTAAAGGATGTTGTACACCGCATCCAGAATCGGCATGTTCACATGATACCGCTTGTTGAGAATCTTCATGCAGTTGGTGCCATAGTAGCCCTCCGCAATCATCTCCATCTCCAGTTGTGCCGTCTTCACCGAATACCCCTGCCCTATCATCGTACCAAACACACGGTTGCGGGAGAAGTTGGAGTACATCGTCACCAACAGGTCGCCCAGATAAGCCGAATCGCTCACGTGGCGTTCCTCTGGCTGCACGGCTGTCAGGAAACGCTTCATCTCCTGCAAGGCATTTGCCACCAGCACCGCCTGAAAGTTGTCGCCCAGTTTCAAACCGTGGCACACACCTGCCGCAATGGCATACACGTTCTTCAGCACCGACGAATACTCGATGCCCTCGATGTCGCACGACACACTGGTCTTCACATACTTGTTGGCAAACAAATCTGCCACCACCTGGGCATTCTCCTGGTCACGACATCCCACGGTCAAGTAGCACAAACGGTCGAGTGCCACTTCCTCCGCATGGCTGGGACCTCCGATGCACGCCACCTGCTCCTCCGGCACATTGTACTGACGCTGGAAGTAGCGGCTCACCGTCACACTCTCCTCTGGCACGATACCCTTGATGGCTGTCACCACCATCTTCTCCCTCATGTTCGCCTTCAGTTTCTTCAGGTGACTCTTGATGTAGGGCGACGGAATGACAAAGATGAGCGTATCGTTGTTCTTCACCACCTCGTTGATGTCGCTCGAGAAGTTGATTCTATCGACATCGAAGTGAACGCCCGTCAGATAAGCAGGATTGTGGTGCAGACGCTTGAAGTCCTCGATGCGGTCGTCGCGACGCATGTACCAACTGATTTTTTCTTCGTGGTGCATGACAATCTTCGCGATAGCCGTTGCCCAACTACCACCACCTAAGACTGCCACTCTGCCACAAGACTTGAACTGCATAAACACTAATTTGTTTTTAAAACAACGAATTTTTCGAATCAGGCGAATTATTTTTTTCTAATACCGCAAGCGGCAACGAATCAGACGAATGTCATTCGGTTTCATTCGCCGCTGCTTGCAGCATTTATGGACGCATTCGAACCATTCGTATCATTCGTTGTTTCCTATCCGTCCGATATTAGTACTGATTTCCTCCACCGATGGCTTCTGGATGTCCAGTTTATACTTTTTCAGCACCTCGCCAATCTGCTGCTGAATCTTCTGGGCATTGCCACCTTCAAGGTCGCTCACCAGATTGTAACCCACCTTGTAGAGCACTGGCACGATGTCTTCGCTGAAGCCCAGTTCCACAAACTTCTCCACACCATCGCGAGGAGCCTTCTTCTCTGGCTTCATCGTCGGGAACAAGAGCACTTCCTGAATGGTTGGCTGACCCGTCATCAGAATTGCCAAACGGTCGATGCCGATGCCGATACCCGACGTAGGAGGCATACCATACTGGAGGGCGCGGAGGAAGTCGTGGTCAATCACCATCGCCTCGTCGTCGCCCTTGTCTGCAAGTTTCATCTGCTCCACGAAACGCTCCTCTTGGTCAATCGGGTCGTTCAACTCCGAGTAAGCATTTGCCAACTCCTTGCCGTTCACCATCAGTTCAAAACGCTCTGTCAAACCAGCCTTTGAACGGTGCATCTTTGTCAGCGGTGACATCTCCACAGGATAATCCGTAATGAACGTTGGCTGGATGAACGAGCCTTCGCAGAACTCGCCAAACAGTTCGTCAATGAGTTTGCCCTTGCCCATTGTTTCATCTACTTCCATGCCTTTCTGCAGGCAGAACGCACGGATTTCCTCTTCCGTCTTGCCCTCGCAGTCAAAGCCCGTCTTTTCCTTGATGGCTTCGAGGATTGGCAAACGACGATAGGGAGCCTTGAAACTCACCACATTCTCGCCAATCTGCACCTCTGTCGTTCCGTTCACAGCCACACAAATCTTCTCCAGCAACTGCTCCGTGAACGACATCATCCAGTTGTAGTCCTTATATGCCACATACAACTCCATGCATGTAAACTCAGGGTTGTGGCTTCTGTCCATACCCTCGTTGCGGAAGTTGCGACCAATCTCATATACACCCTCAAAACCACCCACAATCAGACGCTTCAAATAGAGTTCCGTAGCGATGCGGAGATACAAATCCACATTCAACGCATTGTGGTGCGTGATGAACGGACGCGCACTCGCACCACCCGCAATCTGCTGCAAGATGGGCGTCTCCACCTCTGTGAAACCAGCCTCGTCAAACACCTGACGCATCGTCCTGAGGATGGTGGCACGCTTCAAGAACGTATCCTTCACGCCGTTGTTCACAATCAAATCCACATAACGCTGGCGGTATCTCAGTTCAGGGTCTTCAAACGCATCGAACACCTGTCCGTCTTTCTCCTTCACGATGGGCAGCGGCTTCAGGCTCTTTGCCAACACCGTCAACGACTTGGCATGTACACTGATTTCGCCCGTCTGCGTGCGGAACACAAAACCCTTCACGCCGATAAAGTCGCCCAAGTCGAGCAACTTCTTAAACACCACATTGTACAGGTCCTTGTTCTCCTCGGGACAGATGTCATCCCTTGTCACATACACCTGCACCCTGCCCTTCGAGTCCTGCAACTCCACAAAACTTGCCTTGCCCATCACACGGCGGCTCATCATACGACCCGCAATGCAGACTTCTCTCAGCGGCTCCGTTGGATTCCCCTCGGCGTCCACCTCCGGGTCTTTGAACTCAGCCACAATATCGGTTGAAAAAGCGTTCGTTGGATATTCGGCAGCAGGATATGGCTCGATGCCCATATCCTTCAGTGCCTGCAGATTATTTCTGCGGTTAATCTCCTGTTCAGAAAGTTCAAGTACGTTCATGTCTAATCTTATCTACTATATATTTCTTAAGTCTCGATTTTTCTCCAAATAGGTGCGGTACACAACATACCACGATGCAAAGGTACGAACAAATGAGAGAAAAAACAAATTTCTTCACTCATTTCTAACTTTTCAGCGATGTTCAAGCAAACAAGTTTGGAGTTTTTAAGGACATAGAGGAGTAAATTCGTGTCGGTTCCCATAGAATTTTGCCTCAGTGATTCGTCATGTGGTGAAAAATGTGTACCTTTGCAGTCAAACCTCAGCATAGGGGGATTTATTTTGACACTTTAAGAGAATAATCATCGGCTTGGATTTATGATTGAAATCATTTATATGATAGTCGGAGCATCCGTTGGAGTTGCTATCGGATGGCTCATCGCCAATTCCCGGAAGAAAGATGTGGAGTCGAGTCTGATGCTGGCACAACAACAGTTGAAGACCGAACAGGAACGGGCTGCCAGCGAGGCTCAGATGTTACGTCAGCAAAGCGAAACGGAGAAAGCGGCACTGAAAGAACAGATGTCGAGCGAGGCAAAGATTCGGCAGGAGCAGTTCGACGCACAGCAACGTGCCATGAAGGAGCAGTTCGGTGAGCAGTTGAAGACGGTGCAGGAGCAGTTTCAGAACCTCGCCACCAAGGTGCTCGACCAGACGACAGACAAACTGAAGACGCAGAACGTGGAGTCGATGCAGACGCTGACAAATCCGCTCCGCCAACACATCGACGAACTGCAGAAAGCCATCCACAACACCAATGCGGAGACGGCAAAGCAGACGGCATCGCTGTCGGAGCAGTTGAAGTCGATGGCAGAACAGACGACCAAAATTAACGAGACGGCGACACACCTGACGAATGTGATGAAGGGTGGCAACAAGATTCAGGGCAACTGGGGCGAGATGACGCTGAAGAACCTGCTGGAGAGTCAAGGACTGGTGGAAGGCAGAGACTTCGACCTGCAACAAACCATCACCGACGAACACGGCAATCTGGTGCTGAATGAGGACAGCGGAGCAAGAATGGTGCCCGACGCCATTCTACACTACCCCAACAACGAGGACGTGATTATCGATGCGAAGATGTCGATTGATGCCTATGCCAAGTATGTGGAGACTGACGACGAGACACAGCGGAAGATGCTGGCAAGAGAGGTGGTGAAGAGCGTGAGGGAGCAGTTCAAGAAGTTGTCTGCCAAGGAGTACAGCCGCTACGTGAAGGCCCCTCGCACAACGGTGGATTTCGTCATCATGTACATCCCCTACGAAGGGGCACTGCAACTGGCACTGGCAACGGAGCCTGGGCTGTGGAACGAGGCGTTCAACAAGAAAATCTTCATCACGGGTCAGCAGAACCTAATGGCGATTCTGACCATGATTCATGCGGCATGGCGGCAATATCTGCAAAACGAAAACGAGAAGCAGGTGTTTGTCATGGCAGAAGAATTGCTGCGGCGTGTGGGTGCCTTCATCAAGGAGTTTGACACGCTGAAGGAGCACATCCGACGTGCCAGCGACGACTGTGCATCGCTGGAGGCGAAGTATGACGGTCGCATGGGCATCGTGCAGAAAGCCAACCAGTTGAAGAAACTGGGCGTGAAGGAGAATGTGAAATATCCGATTCCGCCAGAGGAGGAAGACATGGGAGTAGTGAAGGAGTTAGAGTAATGAGGGAACAAGAAGATATGGGGAGATAAAGGAAGATAGCCGCCTATCAGCGGCAGAAGATAGAAGACGTTACTCGGTCTGCAGTGATTCAGCAGCAAAACAATTGTCTTTTACCTCCCTCTATCTTCTTCTATCTTCCTCTATCTACAGAGCATACAGAACTTTCAAAAAATAAACACAAATATGGAAGAACAAAACTTGGTCTCAGACCTGTCCAATATCGACCTTTCGAACATCGACCTCCACTTGGTGGTCAACTACCTCATCACACTGGGCAAGAACATCATCACCGCCATCATCGTCTTTTTTGTGGGGCGGTTCCTCATCAAGTACATCGTGAAGGCATTGCGAGCCGTCACGCAGAAGCACCAGTTTGAGGCATCGCTCGTATCGTTCATCAACAGCCTCATCTCCATCTCGCTCAATCTCTTGCTTGCCATCATCATCATCGGCATTCTGGGCATCGACACCACATCATTCCTGGCGGTGTTCGCTTCGGCAGGTATGGCGGTCGGCATGGCGTTGAGCGGCACATTGCAGAACTTTGCCGGCGGAGTGCTCATCTTGGCACTGAAGCCCTACAAAGTGGGCGATTACATCGAGGCTCAAGGATTTGGAGGCACGGTAAAGGCGATTCAGATTTTCAACACAGTGCTGACTACCCCCGACAACCAGACCATCATCATCCCCAATGGACCGCTCGCTACAGGTAGTCTGAAAAACTCCACTTCCTCCCCAACCCGACGCATTGACATCGACGTGGAGGTGGCATACGGCACCGACCCCGACGAGGTGAGAAAAGTGCTGAAGGACATTGTCGATGCCGACAGCCGCATCATGAAAGAAGGAGCACTTGCCCCCATCATGCCGATGACCACCATGTCGTCGAGCAGCATCATTTTCCAGATGCGACTCTGGACCAAGGCGAGCGACTACTGGAGCGTGCGGTTCGAGACGATAGAGAAAGTATATAAGGAACTGACGGAATCGGGCATCGAGATTCCGTTCCCACAAATGGATGTACATCTGAAGAATGATTAAGAACATTATTTTTGACCTCGGCGGGGTTCTGCTCGACATCGACCTCATCCACTGCATGAGAAGCGTGCAGGCATTGGGCGTCAATCTCGACAGCCTTTCCACCCCCACCCTTCCTACAGCGGCGGAGGCTCATCAGAAGGCAGCCGTGATGGGCGAAGGCATCGTCGCCACAGGAGTGACGCATCTCTATCAGGTGGGCGGCATCAGCACCAGAGACTTCATCGGCGGCATCCAGCAGTTGTGTCGCCCAGGCACCACCTATCAGCAGGTACTCGATGCATGGAACACCTGCTGTATCGGCATTCCACAGCATCGTCTGGACAAAGTGCTCCAACTCCGTCAGCGAGGCTACCGAATCTTCATGCTGTCCAACACCAACGATGCCCACTGGCAGGACATCAAGGAGCGTTGCTTCGGCGGACAGGCAGAGGTGGACAAATACTTCGACCATGTCTTTCTGTCCCAAGAGATGCACCTTGCCAAGCCGAATGACGACATCTATCTGGAGGTGCTGAAATACATCGATGCCAAGGCTGACGAATGTCTGTTCATCGACGACTCCACACCCAACGTGCAGGCCGCCGCGGCACTCGGCTTCCACACCATTCATGCAGACATCTCAAAAACAAAAAACGGCAAGGTGATTGCCTTGCCGAATAGGAAATGGGAGGATGAAATAGAAACGGTGCTCAGTCGTCGCTAACCGACCGAATCGTATTCTTCACTCTTCATTCTTCTTTTTTCATTCAAACTGCCACCAGTCGAAATTGAAGGTGCCATTCAATTGGGTGAAGTGCAGATAGAGGTCGTGAACACCAGTTACCTTTTCCACTTTTCCGCTGACGGTGCTGAACTTCTCATCCGCTCCTGTCGCCTTGACGGTCACTTTGCCAATGGTCTTGCCTTCGATGCCGTCAATGCGAAGTTCAATCACTCCACTACCCTTTTCTGATGCCACGCTGGCGAGGAACTTCTTGGCTCCCGTCGAGCCGAAATCCACCCCTTTAATGCGGATGTATTCCCCTTCATCAATGTCCGTCACATACAGATTCTTACGTCCTGTGGAAGTAGGCATCTCAGTCACCACACCTGTGTTCTTAATACCTACCTTGCAGGTCTTCAAACCATAGCCCCAAGCCATCGTCTCAGCCTCCACCCGACGGAAAGGATTCAGCGAGTGCAGTTGTCCGATAGGCTCTTGGTCGAGCCAGTAAGGCACTTCCTCGATGGTACCGTCGGCGTTGTAGGTGATTTCCTTACCACTCACCGAGCGACGCTCGTGGTGCTGGAGGGTGGCAATGTGCATGATGTCATAGTTCTGACCAAACACATAACTCTTGCCCCCATAATCACAAATGCCCGGATGGTTGCCACGGTCACGTTCCGTCGGACGCATGATGTAGCCCATTTCTTTCCACGGTCCCAAAGGACTGTCGCTCATCGCATAGCCCAACGCCTCGGGGCAGCACGTGCTGGCGAATGCCATATAGTAATGTCCGTCACGCTTGTAGAACCAAGGTCCCTCCTGATAGTGCTGCACAGCCCAGTCGGCTTTCTCCTGCCAAGACACACGGAGGTTGTTTTTCGAGCCTTCCTCTCCCACGGGACGCATCATGCCATCCTTCTGATTGAGCACGTAGATGTCGCCGTTGGTGGAAATCATGTCCTCGTTCAGTTTCACGCAATAGGCATGAGGATTGCCCCAAAACATCCAAGCCTGTCCGTCATCGTCGATGAACACAGAGGGGTCAATGTCGTCCCAATGCTCCTGTTGCCACACCAGCGGCTTGCCGAGCGGGTCTTTGAAGGGGCCGTAAGGAGAGTCTGCCACCAGCACACCGATACCATGTCCGTGCAGGGGGGCATAGAGGTAAAACTTGCCGTTGCGTTCGATGGTCTGGATAGCCCAAGCACCATTGTCACGGCTACGCCATTCAAAGTCGCGAAGCGAAGCCACAGCCCCGTGTTCCGTCCAGTTCACCATGTCGGTGGTTGACCATAGCAGCCAGTCGTACATGAAGAAGCCTGCGGAATTCTTCTCATTCTCGTCGGGAATGTCCTCGGGATGGGCATCGTGAGAGGTGTAGAGGAAGAGCGTATCACCCACCACCAGTGGCGATGGGTCTGCCGTGTACTTCGTGGTGAAGAGCGGCATGTTGCACTCCTCGATGCCACGAAACTTCCACCAGTCAAAATTCATCAACTTCACACCCTTGCGACCGTGGAAGACAAAATAGAGGTCGTGTACACCCGCCACGGGGGTGAAGAGGTCAGTCACCACTTCCTGCCACTTTTCCCAGCCGCCTGTGTGTCCCACTTCGAGACGGGCGATGAGTTTGCCTTCGAGGCTGTCGATACGCACATCAATGCTGCCACCCCGCAGGGCAGATGCCACGCTGGCTGTGAAGGTGCGAGGCACTTCCTTGCCGAAATCGACCGCTTGCAACTTGATGTAGTCGCCCTCGTGCGTTTCAGAGACATAGACACCTGTCTCGTCATTCCATTCACTCTTCACACCCCGCGAGAAAGCCATCGTCTCGGCCTCCACACGTTCGTAGGGATTCAGCGTGCCCACAGGCTTCACACCCTCATCCGTCGGAAGGATGGTCGGGAATGTGCCGTCAGCATTGAACTGAAACTCCTCCACCGCCACGCTACGGCCGAAACCGCCACCACCAGGCAGTTTGCCCGTATGGTAGAAGAAGTAGTCATGCCCTTTGAAACGCTCATAGCCGCAGTGGTTGGTGAAAGAGCCCGTGCCACCCTCTGGCATAATCGTTCCCTTGTAAGTCCAAGGACCCGTAGGTGTCGGAGCCTCCGAATAAGCGATATGCTCTGGCACGCCACCTGCCGCATACAACAAATAATAGCCTTTTTTGATGTTCTTCTTGGCTGCACCCGTCTGTGGCTTCTTCATAATCCAAGGCCCTTCCGTATACATATCCTTATACTTCACCCCCTTCTCTCGCTTCGCCATGTCGGGAGCACCAAAGCCCTCCTCTGTCATCTCCAGATTGAACACCTCGCCATCGAGGCTCACCATGTCCTCGTTCAACTTCACACAATACACACGCGGATTGCCCCAATAGAGCCATGCCTGCCCGTCGTCGTCAATCATCACCGTCGGGTCGATGTGATCCCAACTGCCATTCTCATACAGCGGCTTGCCGATGGCATCGCGGAAAGGGCCTGTGGGCGAATCAGCCACCGCCACGCCTATAGCCATGCCGTTCGACAGACGGGAGTGGGCACAGATGTACCAATAGAACTTGCCGTTCCGCTCGATGGTCTGAGCCGCCCACGCACGGTCGTCTGCCCAACTGAAACTCTCCAGTGCCAACGGGCTGCCGTGGTCGGTCCAGTTCACCATGTCGGCTGAACTATACACACGCCACTCTTGCATCCAGAAGAAATCGGCATGGTCCTCATCGTGTCCTGTATAGACATAAATGCGGTCGCCATGCACCATCGGAGCCGGGTCGCTCGTACACCACGTTTGCACAAACGGATTCTGAGCCATCACACTCAGCGGCAGCGTCGCCATCATGCCCGCCGCCAACATTTTTCTTAGATTATTATTCTTCATAAAAAACAGTTTTGGTTTTTCTTTTTGCAAAGGTAAGGCGATTTCTCCCAACTCTTTTTCGTCCATGATACATTTTTTTCACTTTTTCAATCCTCCATCACAAAATTTATAGTATCTTTGCACCCAACAACATTTTATTAACCGTAATTCTATAACACGACCATGGCTAAAGAACTAAAAGGCAGCAAGACCGAAGCGAACCTCTGGGAAGCGTTCGCCGGCGAATCACAAGCAAGAAACAAGTACACCTACTATGCCTCCAAGGCAAAGAAGGAAGGCTTTGAGCAGATTTCGGAACTCTTCACCGAAACCGCCAACCAAGAGAAGGAACATGCCAAACTCTGGTTCAAACTCATCCACAGCATCGGCTCCACACTGGAGAACCTGAAAGATGCTGCACAGGGAGAGAACGACGAGTGGACTGACATGTACCCACGCATGGCGAAGGAAGCCCGCGAAGAAGGTTTTGAAGACATCGCCACCCTCTTCGAAGGAGTTGCCGCCATCGAGAAAGTGCATGAAGAGAAGTACAAGAAACTGCTCCAGAACATCGAACAGGGCATCGTCTTCTCACGCGACGGCGACACCATCTGGCAGTGCCGCAACTGCGGACACATCCACGTAGGCAAGCAAGCCCCCGAAGTTTGCCCCGTCTGCAACCACCCACAGGCATACTTCGAAGTGAAGAAAGAAAACTACTGAAAAAAAATGAAAAATGAAGAGTGAAGAGTGAAGAATGAAAAAGTTGAAGTGTTTGCTAACATACACCGCATGGTATTCTTCATTCTTCACTCTTCATTTTTCATTTATTAAACTCTGCGAGGGAAGCATACACCAGCCGCAACTCCTTCACCGTCCACGTCTCCGGCAGCAAATCGAAATCGAGCACTTCAAAACGCAGACGATTTCGCAGTTCCTCCACGGCCATCCGCAAAATCGAATCGTGGTCGAAAGCCAATGGCGGCACCTCGCTCAACGGGAACCATCGGGCTTGTGCCGCATCGTCCGCACCCTTCACTTCACTCATCTGCACCAAGGCATAATAGGCAATGGTCAGCACCCGTTCCCTCGGGTCACGATGTGGGTCGGAGAACGCATGAAACTGCCTCACCTTCGCCGTCTTCAAGCCCGTCTCCTCCATCAACTCACGTTTCGCCCCCTCTTCAGCCGACTCCTCCATCTCAAGGAATCCGCCAGGAAACGCCCACTTCCCCTTGCAAGGCTCAAACGCCCGTTCCACCAGCAGCACACGCAATCCCGTGCCGTCAAAACCGAAAATCACACAATCCGTCGTCACATTCGGATGCGGATACCTGTAACAATACTTCTTTTCTTCCATGAACTCAGAGGGTATTATTTTTCTGCCAAACTCTGTTTCGCCAATTCGATGACTTGCTCGATGAGTTTTCCTGCAGGCTCCTCATAGGGCATCACATCATCTTCTTCAAGTCCGTACGTATCATCGTAATCACCCGTCTGTCGCATGGTAAAGAGTTTGTGATAGAGTCTGCCCGACTCTACAGGCAAGAGCCCCGACTTGACAAATCGCTGCCCGAAAAGGAGGATGACACCACTATGAGTCTGTGCCGTGTCGCCTTTTGCAATCAGTAGTGCCGAAACGGCATTGTATGCAGCATAATAAAGTCGGTTGGCAATAGTCTCCCAATATTTCAGACCAATCACACCCTTGGCCTGCTCGTAGGCACGAAGGGCTTTCTCAATACGGAACTCTACAACGGCTCGACGCTCCTCTGCTGATAGGCTCATAGGGCAACTCCTTCCTTCATTACATTTTTATAAAATGGTGTGAAACTTTTGGCTTCCCATTCTTTCATTGTGTACATGATAGGGTTAATCATCTCATCAATATCCCATCCAAACTCCCGAATAGGGTAAGAAATCTCGTCCATATCAGCGGAAGTAATTCGATCTTTGTCGAGCAGAATGAGCACATCCCAATCGCTGTCTCGCCGAGCATCACCACGGGCACGAGAACCAAACAGAATGGCACGTCCCGAGCGTGGCGCAGCCTTACGAAGCACCTCCTCTATGCCATTTGCAACCATCTTACGGTCCGCAGATTCTTTTCCATAGAGAATCGGAGTTTTTTTAATTGGTCTTGCCATTGTTTCATTCCCGATTTGTTTCGTTCGCAAAGGTACAACTTATTTTTTTATTTCCAAACGTTTTCGAGAAAAATGTGTGGGGACGATGGAAGAAGATAACTGACGAAACATTGAACAAAGACACTGCATGGTGTCTTTTACACCTCCCCTTCTTTGTCACTATATCAAATTCGTCTCTACAGAAACAGCATACAACAAGCCCCCAATATGGCTACAAAAGAAACATCTTTGTAGCCGTAGAAACAATATTCGCATCTACACCCGCCATGCCCTTTGGTCTTGACCCACCAAAGTGGTTCGTCTATATTAGGCACATTGGTCAACATATATTAGCGTCATCAGTTGACCTATATTCACAATAAAAGTTCGCTTGCTGCCTCCGTGGCAGCAAGCGAACTTTTGGTTATACAAAAAATCTACCAAATCATTACAGACACACCTTGAAAGTATCCTTGCCGACTTTCACGATATAGACACCGCTTTCAAGTGGAAGCGTGACGTTGCCTGACGAAGACTTGACCAGGATTCCATTCGTGCTGTACACGTTGACGGCGGCATGGTCATCCACACCAGCCACCGTGATGGCTTTGTTGCTTGCATAGACTTTCACTTTCGGTGCCTCTGACCGTTCTTTCACGCCGTTGCCTTCCTGCCTAAACACCACGTTCAACTCCGAATTGCCCGTGATGACAGGCGTAGAGAACTGACCATCCATCAGCAGCGAGGTCATGTCCTTGCCGTCAAACGTGATGGTGCTCACCTCCCATCCTTCATCAGCACTCACGGCATAAGTGTAGGTGCTGCCCACTTCCACCGACTGCTTCAGCACACCACCGTCACCCATGCGGATGGTGATGTAGTGTACATCCTCTCCATCCTCAAACTCCTGGATGTTCACAAAGTCCATCCAGACAGAAGCGGCCATATACATCATGGCAGTTCCTTTGGGAACATAAAGTGTGCATTGCTTGGTGTCCACATCATCGAATGCATAATTACCTGCCGAAGGAGGACGGTTACAAAATAATTTGATAGAGGTCAAACCGCTGCAGTTACGGAAAGCCTCATAGCCGATGCTCGTCACGCTGTTGGGGATGGTCACGGAGGTCAAACCGCTACAACCAGAGAAAGCCCAACCGCTGATACTCGTCACACGGTTGGGAATGGTGAGGGAGGTCAAGCCAATACATGAAGAGAAAGCAGATTCGCCAATGCTCGTCACGCTGTTGGGGATGGTGAGGGAGGTCAAGCCGATACATGAAGAGAAAGCCCCATCGCCTATACTCTTCACGCTGTTGGGAATAATGGTGTTCTTGCAACCTGTGACGAGTGTGTTTGTTGCTGTCTCAATTATGGCATTGCATCCTCACGGGAGTCATAGTTTGGATTACCAGATTCTACTTCTATGATAGTCAAGCCGTAGCAACCATAGAAAGCCCGCCAGCCGATGCTCGTCACACTGTTGGGGATGGTGAGGGAGGTCAAGCCACGACAACCCCCAAAAGCCTCTTTGCCTATGCTCGTCACGCTGTTGAGGATGGTGACGGAGGTCAAACCGTTGCAATCAGAGAAAGCATAACCGCCGATGCTCGTCACGCTGTTGGGGATGGCAACGGAGGTCAGGCCGCTGCAATTATAGAAAGCAGCATCACCGATGCTTGTCACAGAATAAGTGACACCATCATGTGAAAAAGATCCGGGGATAACGACATCACCTTCGTATTTGCTATCTCCACTTTTCACTTCTGCTTGTTTTTCCTCTTTGTCCAGGTTGTAATAGATGCCATTCACTTCGACATCATACGCATTTGCGTTAATTGACAACAGCACTCCCAGTGCCACTATCATGGATTTAAGGATTGTTCTTTTCATAATCACTTATTATCGTAGTTAAAAATTTTTCCAAATTTTGGCAAGGTAAAGAACCTTTCGCACTAAGGGTTTTAAGTTTCTTCCCATTTTTATCTTCTTGCCATTCATAATCTTCTATTTTATAGTTACTGCCATTTACCGCAATTTGTCCATGAGCAAAAGCGTTTCGGAGATGATATAGAAAGGTATTTAACGTGAGTTCGACGAATTCAGAACAAGGCTAATTGGTTATCCACGGCTCTCTCACATGCGATGCATGGCTTTTTTGGAAAGAAGCAATATGCAGCAAGTGCTCCCAGGGTGTTGACGATAAAGTTGTCAAATGAT
>JAFUWG010000041.1 GCA_017483605.1 Bacteroidaceae bacterium
GCAAAGCAGCCAGATGGACTCTTTGCGAGAATGGCTGCCAAAGTGGCGGCTTTCACAATGTTGCAGTATTTCAACTTTCTCAACCATCGCCCTATAGGACAAGTTAAGTATGCATTTTTTTAATTCAACCAACAGGTAAATACTATATATTCCTGATGATTCCCCACAAGAGCAGCACGCCGATGAAGGCAAAAAGAACGCTGTTTCTGTAACACCATTCGCCGAGTCGGCTGGCTCGAAACCGTGGGCTGAGTTGTCCCAACAGCAACAAGAACAGATAAGGATAACTGAGCAGAAGGACGGGGTTTAACCGCCATGCTTCCGCCCATTGGAAGTGCATGAGGGCATGAAGTTGCCGCTGCATTCCGCACAGGGGACATTGCCATCCCGTCAGCGTGTGGAGCGGACATTTCAACCACCACACCTCGCTGTAGGGATTGCCCAAGAGCAGCACCAGCAGCAAGACAGCCACCGTGCCGAGCACGACGAGTTTATCTGTTGATGCCCAACTGCTTCGTCTCATGGCAACGGAACGCTACGCTCTGCCCTCCGCATGTGGCACGGAAGTCGCCTTTCTCCAGAATCCACTCGTTGTCGATGCCCACAAAAGCAAGGTCGGTGGCAGGGATGGTGAACGTGACGGTTTTTGTTTCGCCCGGTTGCAACTCCACCTTCTCGAAGGCACGCAACCGCTTGTTGTCTGGCGTGATGCTTGCCACGAGGTCGCTCACATAGAGCAGCACCGCCTCTTTGCCGGCACGGTCGCCCGTATTCGTCACATCGATCGTAAAGGTCAACTCGTCTGCCGCCGTGAAGTCGGTCTTGCTGACCGTCAAGTTCTTATATATATAAGATGTGTAACTCAGTCCGTAACCAAACGGGAAAAGTTCATCCACTTTGGCGTCATAATTGTAGTTGCCCGACATCGTGCCCACCTGCTGGCAGGGCTTATAGTCGTAGGTGGCGAAAGAGCCTGTGTACTTTGGATAGGTGAATGGCAGTTTCGCCGAGAAATTAGCCTCGCCACTGACGAGATTTGCCAACGCCTCACCACCATAGTTGGAGGGTAGCATGGCATCGATGACAGCGGCGGCGTTGTCAACAAGCGGTGTGATGATGCGTGGGCGGCCTTCGTTGAGAACAAGGATGACGGGCTTGCCCATCTCGGCGACCGTCTCCACCAGTCCCGATTGCATCTGACTCAGCGTGAGGTCGTTGATGTTGCCTGGCGTTTCGCAATAGGAGTTCTCGCCGATGAAGGCGAAAATGACATCGGCGGCTTCTGCCTGAGCCTTCAGTTTCAGCAGTTCTTCCGCATTGGTCTGCTCGTCCTGCCAGTTCTTGCCACCATAGGTCAACACCTTGTTGTAAACGACATTCTCGACTCCAAACTTCTTCTGCAAAGCCGTGTAGAACGTCTGGTACTTGCCGATAGCACGACAGACGGAATCCGCCTTGTCGCCTTGCCATGAGTATGACCAACCGCCCGTTTGCGAACGGAAGTTGTCCGCATTCGGTCCCACACAGAGAATCTTCGTTCCTTGCTTCAGCGGCAGGATGTTCTGGTCGTTCTTCAACAGGACGATGCCTTCTTCTGCCATCTTCACGGCTTCAGCGGCAAAGGTGTCGCTGCCAAACAAGGGGTACTTCTTGGCGAGTTTCTTAGTGTCGATGTCCCATGTCTTCTTGTCAAACAGCCCGATACGGTATTTCAGGCGGAGGATGCGACGCACGGCATCGTCAATGCGAGACATCGGCACGGTGCCTTCCTCCACACACTCCTTCAGCAACGTGCAGAACGACAGGTCGTAAGGGTCCATGCTCATGTCGATACCTGCGTTGATGGCCAAGGCAATCGCCTCTTTCTTCGTGGCAGCCACATGGTCACGCTTCCACAGGTTGTCAATGTCTGCCCAGTCGGTCACAATCATGCCGTCCCAATTCAGCCCCTCTTTCAGCCACTCCGTCAGCAGTTTCTTGTTGCTGTGGGTGGAGATTCCGTTGATGACACCCGAGTTGACCATCACCGTCAGTGCTCCGGCTTCGATGCAACGACGGTATGGCTCAAAATAGCGTTCGCGAAGTTCACGCTCCGGCATGTAGGCAGGTGTTCTGTCCTTGCCAGAGAAGGGGATGCCGTATGCCATGTAATGTTTCAGCGACACCGCCACATGCTGGTCGTCGATGTGGTTGGGGTCGTCACCTTGATAGCCTTTGGTGAATGCCACGCCCATCTCGGCATTGACGTAGGAATCTTCGCCAAAACTTTCCCACATGCGTGACCACAAAGGCTGGCGGCCGATGTCCATCACAGGGTTGTACACCCACGGAATGAGGCAGGCACGCGACTCGTATGCCGTGATTTCACCCACCCGACGAGGAATCTCGCGGTTGAAACTTGCCGCCATGTTGATTTCCTGCGGGAAGAGTGTGCCGCCCCACGTGTAACTCGCACCGTGGTTCTGGTCAACGCCGATCACCTGTGGAATGCCGTTGCATTGGTCCAGCGAACGCTGGTTCATCTGACGGATGGCCTGTGCCCACACAGCAGGAGGCTGTGCCAGGGAGAAAGGAACATTGAGGATGGAACCGACCTTATACTGGTCAAACGCTTTCTGCAAAGCCTCCTCCGAGAGCGTGAAACTTTGCCGTTTCTCAAAGTCGGTAATCACATCGACGGTCAACTCCAGCATCTGGCCAATCTTCTCGTCCAAGGTCATCTGGGCAAGTTTGGCTTCTACTTGAGCCTCTATCTGTTCGTCACGTGGAATAGCAGGTTTCACCTGTGCTGTCATGTAGAAACAAGCGACACTGCACAGGCTTGTCAAAAGAATCTTTTTCATGGTTTCTTAAAGTGTCTTTGAAGGCTGTTGTTGCTCTGCACGGAGTTTCCGCAGGTACTCAGAAGGCGACATGTTAAATTCCGCCTTGAAATTCTCCGAGAATCGCTTGGGCGTGCTGTAGCCGATGGATGCAGAGATTTCCGTGATTTGCATCGACGTCTGCTCCAGCAACTGCTTGCCTCGTTTCAGGCGGATAATGCGGATAAACTCGGCAGGGCCTTTGCCTGTGATGTTCATCAATTTCTTATAGAGGTAAGTGCGGCTCATGTTCAGTTCGTGACCCAGCACCTCCACCGAGAAGTCGGTGTCTGACATGTGCTCTTCACAAATCTTCGTCGCCTTCTGGATAAACTGCTCATCCACCGACGTGATGGTGATTTCGCTCGGAGCCACGTCCATCTTCTCTCTGAACAACTTCTGGCGGCTCTCTTTGATCTCGATGAGTTTCTTCACACGCAGACGCAACATCTCGGCATTGAACGGCTTTGTGATGTAGTCGTCGGCACCCATCTTCAAGCCTTCCACCTCCATGTCCTCAGCGGTATGCCCCGTGAGGAGAATCACAGGGATGTGCGACCATCGCAGGTCGTTCTTTACATACTTGCACAGTTCCAGACCGTCCATCTTCGGCATGGTGACATCGCTGACCACCAAGTCGATGTTGTCGATCTCGTCCAGACACTTCACCGCTTCTTCGCCATTGTTGGCGGTGATGACATTGTACTCGCCGCGGAAGTAGTCACGCACGAAGCGGCACATGTCGGCACTGTCGTCCACCATCAGCATGGTGAAATGGTGATTGCCCGGTATGTCCATGTCCGTCTCTTCCGCCATGTCTGCCGCCTCTGCCGCATTGTTGTCGTCCACCCCCGTCGTCTCTATGATGGGTGCTGTCTCTTCCGTCGTGTTGGCAGTCCCTTGGCGTTCAGGCTTCTCCGTAGCCGTCCCTGTGGCGGTGGCAGCAGGATTGGGAGTCAACGCATCTGCAGGTGTGATGTTGGGCATCTGCACATCTACAGAAGACATCATGCCTGACCGCATGCCTACTGGCAGCATGTTCACCTGATGGAGCAGCATCTGGGCATTCCGCAACACCATGTGCAGTCGCATACGCAGGTCTTCCGACATCGGTTCACTCACCATCTGCTGCAAGGGGCCAATAATCAAGGTGATGGGTGTCAACAACTCCTGACTGACACCAGCCAAGAGCGTCTGCTTCATGTCGTCCAACTTGTCCGCATGTTCCTTTTGCAAACGGCTTTTGAGGTCATCCAACTTGCGACGCTCATGGTTACGCATGATATGATATACAATGTATGCACTGGCCATCACCAGCAGCACCACTCCCAACATTGCCAGCACAGAGAAACGGATGGAAATCTCGCCCCCTGCTGCGGGCATCACTGCATTTGCTACGAAAAAAGTCTTCATTCAAGAATCATTTATGACCGTTCGCCCACGTGCCGAATCTACTGCATAGGGCTAAGTCCTGTTGAGCCAATATATGTGCAAAGATACTACAAAATTTTGAGTTGGGGCGAGAAAAGACAATGAAATTTCCGTTTTTTATGAGATTATTCGTACCTTTGTGCCCAGAACATGAACAAAATGAATAGAAAATGAAAAAACTTTTGCTGTCGTGCTGCCTTTTGGTCACAAGCGTTTTTGTGACGGCACAGAATCAGGGCTATCGCAACCCCATCATCCCAGGATTCCACCCCGACCCTTCCGTCTGCCGTGTGGGCGACGATTTCTATCTGGTCAACTCGTCGTTTCAGTATTTCCCGGGCGTGCCCATCTTCCACTCCAAAGACTTGGTCAACTGGGAGCAGATTGGCAATGTGCTCGACCGCCCCTCTCAGGTGCATCTGAAGGGTGCCACCTCGTGGCTGGGCATTTATGCCCCGGCCATCCGCTACAACGACGGCACATACTATATGATTACCACCAACGTGGGCAACGGAGGCAACTTCCTCGTGACCGCCAAAGACCCCCAAGGGCCGTGGAGCGAACCCCTCTGGCTGGAGCAGCAGGGCATCGACCCCTCGCTCTACTTCGAGGACGGCAAGTGCTACATGGTCAGCAATCCCGACAACACCATCATGCTCTGCGAGATTGACCCGCAGACCGGCAAGCAACTGACCCCCAGCAAGGCACTGTGGCAAGGCACGGGCGGCCGCTATCCCGAAGGGCCACACCTCTACAAGAAAGACGGGTATTACTACCTGCTCATTTCGGAGGGCGGCACCGAGTTGGCACACCGCCTCACCATTGCCCGCAGCAAGAAGATAGACGGCCCATACGAAGCCAACCCTGCCAACCCGATTCTGACCCACTGCTCGAGGGCAGGACAGAGCAACACCATTCAGGGCACAGGGCATGGCGACTTCGTTCAGGCAAAGGACGGCTCGTGGTGGATTGTCTTCCTCGCCTACCGCAATTACGGCGGCAGTTACCACCACTTGGGTCGTGAGACCTACCTTGCCCCGGTGGAATGGAAAAACGGCGAGTGGCCCGTCGTGAACGGCGGACAGCCTGTCGATACTGTGATGGCGGTCAAGACCTTGCCACAAGTGACGATGCCACAGCCTCCCGTGCGTACCACGTTCGAGACGGGCAAACTGGGTCCCGAATGGGTCTATATCCAGAATCCTCTCCCCCGCAACTATCAGTTCGCAGACGGGAAACTGCAACTCACGTCGGCGGGTGAAGGGCTCTCGCAGAATGAGCAGCCAACCTTTGTGGGACGTCGCCAAGAACATGCCGACTTCACGGCACAGACAAGGGTGACGATGCTCAGCGAAGAAAGGGGCGACGAGGCAGGCATCAGCGTCTATCAAATCAACGACGGACACGTCGATTTCTCCGTGATGAAGACCAGCAGCGGCTACATGCCAGCCTTGCGGTTCAAAATCAAGAGCATAGAACAACTCAAGCATGGCAAGGTGTCCGCATCGCCCAGCCTGACGCTCCGTGTACGCAGCGACGGCAATCACTACTACTTCGAGTCATCTGCCGACGGCACAGCGTTCGAGTTGGTGGGCACCATCGAGTGCAGCCTGCTCAGCACCGAAGTGGTCGGCGGATTCACAGGTGTCATCCTCGGCATGTACGCTTCTGGCAATGCCGCTTTCGAGTATTTCGACTATCAAGGGAAGCAATAAGCCTAAAACCGTACCCCTCGGGTACGGAAAGGCGAACCCCTCGGGTACGATGTGCCGTACCCGAGGGGTTCGTTTTTTATTCGATGATGATTCGTTCGATGACAATGCCCGGGTCGAGCGGGCTCAACGTAAGGGTGTGCTGCCCTTTGGCACGGGCAGACAACGAGAGGCGTTGCTTGTTGACGCGGGTCGTCTCCCACTCGTAATTTTGGTCACGATAACCGTTGCGGATGTAGCGGCTGGCTTCGTTCACGTTCAGCGTCTGCAGGGGGCTGCCATCCACGCTGACGGCAAGCCGCTGCCCACGGCCGCTGTTGAAGGGGAAGGTCGGAGCCAGCAGCAGGGTCAGGTTGACTTGCTCTGCATCGTCGGGCAACTGAAATTCGTAGGTGACGGATGCCCCCGTCGTTCCCTTCGTGTAGGGGAACAGGGCGACGCCGCTTTGATAGATGCCAAAGTCGGGAATGACCTGCCAAGCGGCTTCGGCAGCATCGGTTTTGGCGATGAAGTCTGCCGCCTCAAGCACGATGGAACGAGGCTGGGCGGCAAACTCCTTGGCGGTTTCCTCAGCCGCCTCCACTCGCTTCACCTCCGGCATGATGTTCTTCGGCGGATTGTTCCACGAGCGATACCCAATGTGTATCTCGTCCATCATGTGGTTCCACTTGCCGCCAGCGGTTTTGTGATTGTAGTCGTCACACAACTCGGCATCGCGGGTGAAGCAGGTTTGCACCTTCTCTGCCCACTCGTTGGCACGCGGGTCGTTCTGCTCGGCATAATAGCGGTTCATCGCCACGGCGTAATACATCTCGTAGAGGTTCGCCATCGCACGCACCGGGAAGTAAATCAACTCGTTGTAGGTGTTGCGATACTCCACGGGGAGGCGTTCTCTGAGGATGGTTGCATCCCGCTCCAACTCGTTGTATTCGTCCACACGCTCCTTCCACTCGCCGCTCTGGAGGTTAAAGGTGTTGGCATCCAGCAGTTCGGGTGTGCGACGATGGGCATACTTGCATTGCAACGTGAGAATGCGAGCCGCCTCCTTGGCACATTTCTCGCCCAACTGCTGACGGCAGAATGCCTCCGTGTATGCCTGCAAGTTGCCGGCATGGAACTGCGAAGGATTCCACGCCATCTTGAACCAAAAATCTATCGGGAACTCCATCGGCTTCAGGTCGCCCACGTTGAGAATCCAGAGTTGATCGACGCCATACGTGTAGGTGAGTTGCAACTGCTCCCACATACGCTGCACCTGCGAGACATTCAGGAACTTGGTGTTGCGAGGGGCACCCACATAATCGACATGATAATACATGCCATAGCCGCCAGGATGACGCTTGGCAAAGGCATCCTCTGTCTGAGTGCCATCCAGTTCTGGCAGCACACGCACGTTGCCCCAGTTGTCGTCGCAGAGGAGCAGAATCACGTCGTCGGGCACGGTCATGCCCTTCTCGTAGTATTCCTGCACCTCCTTGTAGAGTGCCCACACCTGTGGAGTCTCCTTGGCAGGCTTGCCCGTTGCCTCCTCAATGAGTTGCCGCTGACTGCCCACGATGCGTTCCAACAATGCCACATCTGCCTTCTCGCCCATCGGTTCATCGCCATTGCCACGCATACCGATGGTCACCACGTCTTCGGTCTCTTTCATTCGCTCCACACCCGTCTTCCAGAAATGATCCAGTTCGTCTTTGTTGGTGTCGTAGTTCCACGCACCATGACTCTTGTCGCGTGTCCATTCCTTGTGTGCCCGTGCCATCGGCTCATGGTGAGAGGTGCCCATCATGATGCCCATGTCGTCTGCCGTCTGCATGTTCTGTGGGTCGTCGGCATAGAAGGCGGCGTTCCACATGGCGGGCCACATGAAATTGCCCTTCAGTCGCAGCACCAACTCGAACACACGTGCATAAAACTCGTGGTTATAGACACCGCCGTAGTTCTCGTCCACCCATCCCGACAGGCAGGGGGCTTCGTCGTTGAGGAAGATGCCACGGTAGCGAACGGCTGGCTCGCCATCGGTGAAGACACCTTTTATAATATATAGTTCGTCGTGATGCTCCACCGGCACATCTGCCCAGTCGTACCACGGACTCACGCCTATCTGCTGGCTGAGTTCGTAGATGCCGTAGATGGTGCCTCGCTTGTCGGAGCCTGCAATGACCAACTGCCCCTTGACCCAGGTGATGATAAACTTCTCTCGCTTGTCCCTCAGGAGGGAGGCATCGATGAGTTTCTTCTTGGCGAGTTTGTCGATGAGGGCACTCTTGCCCAGGGTGCCTACCACGATGGGATAGTTGCTGCGACCTGTCACTTTCTTCAAGTCTTCCTTCAGGTTCGTCACAGCGATATGGACACCCTTCCAGTCGTTGGCATCGCACTGGATGTCGCCCTGCTGGTTGGTCAAACACACGGCATTTTCTTGCCACTTGAAAGTCACGAAAGGCTCGGCAGCAGTCATCGTGACCGCGGCAAGCAGAAACATGGAGAGGAATAGAAACTTTTTCATGCTGCAAAGTTAGTGCTTTTCCTCCACACGCTCTCCGCACGAGGTTACAGGTTTTTGCCTCCATGTAACATCTGCCGCCCTACTATCATCAATATGTGAAAGATTTTTCGTACCTTTGCCCTGTCAACAAAAATATCGTACATGAAAAAGACTGGCTTCACCCTTTTGATGTTGCTCTTCGCCGTCCACCTGATGGCACAGAAGAGCCCACGCACCACGGAGTGCTTCGACGACAACTGGCAGTTCCACCTCACCATGGAGGCTGGCACCGAACAACAGGCAGGACCACGGCTTGCCGATGCCATCCACGGCTGGGAGACCGTGCAACTGCCCCACGACTGGAGCATCCACATGATTCCCGACTCACGGCTGACAGGCTGCAACGGTCACCTGCGGGGCGGCAAGGGAGAGTATAAGAAGACCTTCTCCCTCCCGGCTGCCGACAAGGGCAAAGCCGTCTCCATCCTCTTCGACGGCATCTACAACCGCAGCCGCGTCTATCTCAACGGACACCTGCTCGGTTTCCGTCCCTACGGCTTCGTGCAGATAGAATATGACCTCACGCCCTACCTGAACTACGGCAAGGAGAACGAACTGTATGTGACGGTGAACAATCCTTCCGACAACGACTCCATCGCCCGGTGGTACACGGGCAGCGGCATCTACCGCCACGCCTGGCTGGTGAAGACCAACCCCGTACACATTGCCACCAACGGCACCTACATCGTGACGCAGGACAACCAGCACGTCGTCATCAAGACCACCTTAGTGGGCACACCTGCCAAGGCGAGAATCCTCCACCAAATCCTCGATGCCGACGGCAAGGTGGTGGCGAAGGGAGAGGGCGAAGAAAGCATCCGTATCCCCCACCCCCACCTGTGGAACGGCATGGAAGACCCCTATCTCTACAAAGCCGTCACCCGACTCTACGACGGCGGCAAGTTGCTCGACACCTACGAAAGCACGTTTGGCATCCGAACCGTCGAGTTCACCAACAACGAGGGTTTCCTGCTCAATGGCAAGCGGTTGAAACTGAAGGGCTTCTGTCTGCATCAGGACGATGCCTGTCTGGGCAGTGCCCTGCCTCGCCGCTCGATGGAACGTCGGCTGGAACTCTTCAAGGCATACGGCGTGAACGCCATCCGCTGCTCTCACAATCCCCCTGCCCCCGAATTTCTCGACCTCTGCGACCAGATGGGCTTCATCGTCATCGACGAAGCCTTCGACAAGTGGAAGTCGGGCTATTATAAGGACTATTTCGACGAATGGTGGCAACGCGACATGGAAAACATGATTGAGCGTGACCGCAACCACCCCTCCGTCGCCGTCTGGAGCATCGGCAACGAACTGCAGGAGGCATGGGACGGAAGTGAGGTGGGCGCCAATCGTGCGAAGATGCTGCAAGACTTCGTGCATCAGATGGAACCTTCCCGTCAGGTCTGCATGGCATGTCAGAACAACCACCAAGACCACTTCGCCGCAGTGACCGACGTGGTGGGCTACAACTATCAGGAGCCCCGCATGGTGAGCGACCACAAACGGTTCCCCGAACGCAAGTTCGTCGTGACCGAAGAACTTCCCTACTACTGCGGTGCCGAGGGCAACATCCGAGCCTACGACACCAACAACCCGTGGAACATCATCGAAGCGAACGACTTCATCGCTGGCGGCTTCCTCTGGACTGGTCAAGACTATGTGGGCGAGGCGGGCTGGCCTTCGTGCGGATGGCCGACAGGGCTCATCGACCTCTCCGGCACCGAAAAGGCACAAGCCGTGTGGCACCACGCCATCTGGCAGAAGGACAAACCCACCGTAGGCATCGCCGTGAGGGATGAGGGACTGGACATCGACCACGGGCGCGACCTCTGGCAGTGGCCCAACATGGCGAGCATCTGGAACTTCCCCTTCCGCTACGAAGGACTGGTCCTCGAGGTACAGACCATCACCAACTGCGAACGCGTGCAACTCCTCATCAACGGCAAAGTGATGGGCGAGAAACGCACCGCCGACTTCCCCAACCACACCATCGTCTGGCATGTGCCCTACACCCCCGGACACATCGAGGCGAAAGGCATCAACGGCACCGACACGGTGGCATCTTATGCCCTCCGCACGGCAGGCGATCCCGTGGCACTAAAGGCGACCCCCGACCGCACGATACTGAATGCCGACGGTCAAGACCTCAGTTACATCCAACTGCAACTGGTGGATAAAGACGGCAATCCTGTTCCTCACAAAAACCGTCGCATCAAAGGCACCATCGAAGGCGAAGGACGGCTCATCGGTCTCATCAGCAACGACCTTCGCCGCACCACCCCCTTCACCTCCACCGAAGACATGACCTACTT
Source organism: Bacteroidaceae bacterium (assembly GCA_017483605.1). Classification (GTDB taxonomy): domain Bacteria; phylum Bacteroidota; class Bacteroidia; order Bacteroidales; family Bacteroidaceae; genus Minthosoma. The sequence continues at coordinate 10,859 of JAFUWG010000041.1, forward strand.
CGGCAGGGCTTTTGCGGTGGTGCAGAGCACAAAAAAAGTCGGAAGCATACGCCTCCGACTGGATGTAGATGGGTTCAGCGAACCTGTCTATGTGGAAATGACGACAAAATAGCGTTTGGAAAGCGTGCTTGGGGGCGTTGCCTCAAGTTTAGAATTGTTCTTGGGAGCGTTGCCCCAAGTATCCCTTCTCACTTGTCCAACAATGCCGCCAACGCCACCAAGGTCGCATTCCAGTTGATGGCAATCTCGTTGCTGGCATAACTGCCCTCGTGGTCCATATAGGACTCGTCGGCAAAGTCGCTCGTGTACTTCAAGTGGTCGCCCTTGTCCTGCTGACCAGGGTTGGGGCCACCCACGAGGAAGCCCGGCAAAGCCCCGCACGTGCTGACTGCCGAAAGCCGCTGGTGCGGATGCTTGGAAGGGTTGGTGCCGAAGCCTGTCACATAGCAATAGCCCGTGGCATTCTGTCCCAAGAGATAGTTCATGCACTCGTAGGCTGCCGTTTGGTACGATGCCTCGCCCGTCAACCCGTAGGCATACATCAGTTCGATGCCTCGCCATGCACAACCTTCCGAGTTGCAACCCCAGAAGAAGTCCTTCGCCTCGTTGCCGTAGGGTGACTGGAAGCATGACTCACCCACCTGTGCCAGATAGGGTTTGAGGTGGTCGAGCAGCATTGTCTTCATGTCTGCGGCAATCTTGCTGTCGCCGACAGAGGACGTCTTCAGAAACGCCCATTCGAGAATGCCCAACTCAGCCACATTTCCCCAAGTGGCAGGTGTGAACCATTTGGGCATATTTTCCAAGGCATCTACCCGATATTCGTCTTTGCCGGTCGTCATGTAAAGTTCTGTGGAAGCCCAGAAAAACTCGTCGGCGAATTGGTGATCACCATATTCTCCCGTATTCACATCGGGGTCATACTTTTCGTTCATCTTTCCCTGCTCGTATGCCACATTCGGATGGGCTTTTGCCCAAGCGTATGCTCGTTCTGCCTGCTCCAAAGCGGTGGCAGAGAATCCAGGGAACGCACTTTCGTACTCCTTGTAGATACGTGAAGCCTGTGCCATGCTGGCTGCAAAATCGAGCGATGCCGCTGTGCTTTTCATCACCACGTAACGCGGTTGATGACAATCGACGGGTGCCACAAAGCCCTCGAAATTCGGCGTGGTCAGTTTGTGGTAGAGTCCACCGTCCGTATCCTGCATCGTCTGCATCCACTGGATGTTGTAATACACCTCGTCAAGCAGGTCGGGCACCCCGTTCCCGCTTTCAGGAATATCGGCCACCTGCTGCTGGAAGTACGCCTTGTTTCGCTCGTATGCCCCCAACATCACACCAATGGCAAAGCCCGAATTGACAATATATTTATTGTAGTCACCTGCATCATACCAGCCCTTGCTGCCACTGATGACCGTGCCCGCAGGACGTTCAGGCGTTGCGGCACTGGGATGAACGAGCACAACGGTGTCCATGTGGGCGGCAGGACGTGCGTGGCAACCTGCATACTGCTCCTCGATGGGCATAGAGGCCCGCTGGAGATAGAAGCCCTTGAGTGCCGCCTTCGACAATTCGGCAAATGGCGATTCTTTCACCACGACCTCTGCCGAAACACCTTCGTTCTCCTTGCCCACCACAAGACGATACGTCCCTTCTTTCTGCAAGGCGGAAAAATCCACCACCTGACGCACTTTGCCCGAGATGGAAGACGTGGCTACACGCTGTGCCTTCCCCTTCCAAACCTTCTTGCCCTGCTGGTCAAGCACCGTCACTTTCAACGGTTTAGCATCTGCCACACTCTCGATGGTGGCAGTCTTCTCACTCGCGGGGGCAAACCCCACCTGATTCACTCTCACTTGTGCCATTGCCACTCCCGTGAAGGCACAGGCGGCAAAGCATATCATTATCTTTTTCATGTCTCTTTTCTGTTTCACTGATGCTGACTTTCGAGAAGCCATCAATAAATCATTTGGGTAATCAACGTGGCAACAATCGTGCTGACAATGACGCTCACCATGCCGGGCATCATGAACGAGTGGTTGAGCAGATACTTGCCAATCACCGTGGTTCCGGAACGGTCGAAGTTCACTGTGGCGATGTCGGAGGGGTAGTTGGGGATGAAGAAGTAGCCATAGACCGAGGGGAGCACACCGAGGAGCACGGGGCCTGGGATGCCCAGCGAGTATGCCAGCGGCAGCATCGCCACCACCACGGCTCCCTGACTGTTGATGAGCACCGAGACGGCAAAGAACGCGATGGAGATTGCCCACGGATATTTGGAGACAATGCCCGTCAGCCCCTCTTCCATCTCTGCGAGGTAGTTGCCGAAGAAGGTGTCTGCCAGCCAAGCGATGCCATAGATTGCCACCACAGCCACCATGCCCGACTGCCACACGGGACCAGCCACCGCCTTCTTGGGCTGTGCCTTGGCAAAGATAATCATGATGGCGGCTGCCGTAATCATCACAATCTGGATGATGATGTTCATGCCGATGGGCTTTAGGATCGGGGTGCCGTCTTCGTTCGTTTTACCTGAATCAATGACCGGACGGATGTCATGCCCCAGAATCTGGAAGAGCGAATAGAGCACAATCACAGCCAAGGCGCCGAGGAAGATATAGACGGAGAGTTTGGCGTGCTTGTCCACCTCCTTGTCCAAGAGCGATGCCGTGTCGCCATACATGTACTGCTTCATCTGGGGGTCAGCCAGACGTGCCTGGAACTGCGGGTCTTTGTCAAGATCTTTGCCACGCTTGTAGGAGCACAGGGCGGCAGCCATGAGTCCGCACAGACAGGCAGGGATAGTGACGGCAATGACCTGCAGGTTGTTCACCTCGAAGCCTGCCTCGTTGCTGATGACCACAAACGACGCCACAGCCGCCGCGATGGGCGAACAGGTGATGCCCACCTGCGAGGCGACCGATGCCACACCACAGGGGCGTTCGGGTCGGATGCCTTTCTTCAGGGCGATGTCGCAGATGATGGGCATGAGGGTATAGACCACGTGTCCCGTGCCGACCAGCACCGTCAGGAAGAAAGTACACAGCGGCGCAAGAAACGTGACGTGGTCGGGATGTTTTCGCAAGAGTTTTTCCGCCAACTGAATCAGCCAGTCCATGCCGCCTGCCGCCTGCATGATGCCCGCACAAGTGACGGCAGCGATGATGATGTAAATCACGTCGGTGGGAGGATTGCCGGGTTTCATGCCGAAGCCCAGCACAAGGATGGCGAGTCCGATGCCCGAGATGGCACCCAACGCCAAACTGCCGTAGCGCGAACCCACATAGAGGGCCAGCAGCACAATCAGCAGTTGCAGAATCATCATGATGTCCATAGGTTAGTTTTGTTTTGATGGTTAGTATATTTATTTCAATTTTTTCTTCAACTTCTTGAGGTCCTTCATCGCCTTCCGCCCCGCTTCTTCGCCAATGAGAATCATCTCCCCAATCTTGTTGAAACTGTGGGCACCATACCCTTTCAGTTTCGGATTGATATAGATGTCGGCAGCCGCCACATTCCTGTGGTACTTCTTCAGGTCGGGACGAAACAGTGGTGTCGAGTCCTCGTGCTTGTTCACCGTCAGGTCCACCGCTATCACGATGTCGGCACCCATGTCTTTCGCCACATCCACCGGCAGGTTGTTCAGCACACCCCCGTCCACCAGCCGCCTTCCGTCTATCCTGACAGGCTTGAACACTACCGGAATCGCCATGCTGGCACGCATCGCCTGCGGCAAGTCACCCTCCTTCAGCACCACCTCCTTCATGCCCTTCACGTCCACCGCCACACAGCGGAACGGCGTGGGCAGGCTGTCAAAGTCCACGCTGCCATACGTGTCCGCCATGTCTCTCAACACCCTCACGATGCTGTCGCCCATCAGCGAGCCCATGCCCATCTTCATCCAGTCCTGGTGACGAAACATCGAGTCCAGTTCCGCACTCCGATACCCCACCGCATAGAGTCCACCCACGATGGAACCAATGCTCGTGCCCACCACCATGTCGATAGGCACTCCCGACTGCTCGATATACTTCAGCACCCCCACCTCGGCAGCACCTTTCGCACCGCCGCCGCCCAGCACCAGAGCCACCTTCGGGCGTTCCGTCTGTGCCGACAGCGAGACTGCCACCCACAGCAGGCAAAGCATCATCAGCCACCTTTTCATGTTTTTGAGTTTTTAAGTTTTTGAGTTCTTGAGTTGATGCTTCATTTTCCCCTCGCCTCAATTTCAAACTGCGGAGCAGGAATCCCCTCCACATTATACAATGTCGGTGTCGGATAATCATCCCATCCATACCGCACCGTCGTCTCCGTCACGCCCTCCGGCAGCGTTACCGTCACCGTCCGTTCGTCCGTCACCTTCGCCTCTGCCCACTGATACTTCCCGTTCACCTTCACCGCAAAGTCCCGCAAGGCATCGCCCTTCACCGTCAGCCGACCGCCGTCCTTCGCAAACTTGATGACCACCGCACCGTCCTTCACCCGTGCCGCCACAGGCATCGGACCGCCGCTCACCAACTGCCTCTCCCCGTATGCCAACTTCCTCATCTGCAACGCTGCACGATGTCCAGCCGTCCGCTTGTCCTGCGGATGGATGTCGTTATATTCGCCCGTGTCGAAGGTCGGAGCCAAGGCTGCATTCGGCAGGTGCTTCGCCGCCAGATACTGCTGATGGCGAATCTGCGTCCATCCCGTCTCCACAGGCTCATTGTGCCTGCTCATGTAGCCCGGCAACTGCATGATGACCACCGGCAACTCCTTGCCCCACTGTCCACGCCACGACTGCACCATCGCCTCCAGCATGGCAGCGTATGTAGCCGCACTCCCCACGTTCGACTCTCCTTGATACCACAGCACACCCTTCACCGGCCAGTCACGCAGCGGAGCAATCATCGCATTGTACAGCCCCGTCGGCGTGTCCACAAAATAGGTGCTGGCAGGTTTGCGAGGCATCACACTGCCCACCGCCATCTGCAACTGCTCAGAAATAGGGAACGTCTGCCCCTCCACTTCCAACTGATACAACTTGCCCTTCGTGAAGTTCGCCCTGCCGCTCTGCGACATGAGGTGTACCACGATGTCGTTCTTCCCTGCCCGAAGGATGCCCTCTTTCACCGCATACACACGCGGAGGATACTCGTAAGTTGTGTTTCCCACCGCCTGCCCATTCACATAGATGGTGTCAGCGTCCTTCATTGCACCGAACCTCAGCACCCCACGCCTGCCAGCCACCTCCTCGGGCAGCGTCAGCGATGTGCGGAACCAGTAAGAGCCGTTCCGACCCTTGCTCCAGTCGCTAAATAGATCCACCGTCTGCCACCCCTCAAAAGCATAGTCCGCCGACTTCCAACGGTTCACGATGGTGTCCTTCGCCATCATCTCTCGCTCCCACGCCATGCCTGCCTCGTTCTCCAGCCGTCGGATAGAATCCACCCAGTTCACCTGATGATATTTCCGCTTGCCCAGTTCCTCCGCATAGCCATCAAAGCCACTCAGCACCTCCCTCGGCATCCATGCCTGCACCTGCGTGCCGCCCACCGCCGAGTTCACGATGCCCACGGGCACACCCTCACGTTCCTGCAACTCGCGAGCCATGAAGTAGCAGATGCCACTCACCTCGCCGCAGTTCTCAGGCGTGATGTCCTGCCACGGCAACACCGCCACGTCGTCGTTCGGCCGTACATAGTTGAACTGATGCGGCAGTTTCAGGTATCGAATCTTGCTGTTCCTATAGTCCTTCACATCCTCCCGCACCACGTCCATGCAGCGACGGATGGGCAACTCCATGTTCGACTGACCCGAACACAGGAAGACATCGCCCACCAGCACATTCTCCAGTCGCTCCACATACGTCGTCAGCGGCACCGACCGCATGTCCGTCTGCCCCACTTCCATCACGTAGGGACCGCCCGCCTTCATCCGTGGCAGTTCCACCCTCCACGTTCCGTCCTCGCCTACCATCGCCACCGCCTTCTTGCCCTGCATCTTCACCGTCACTCGCCGTCCAGGCACACCCCATCCCCACACAGGTACCTTCACGTCCCTCTGCACCACCATGCCACTCGCGAAAAACCTCGGCAGCCTCGGCTTCTCCGCCTCCAGCCCCTGAGCCTGAGCCATCAGCCATGTCGCCACCGCCCAGCCTATCAAAAGAATTCTTTTCATATTTTTGAGTTTTTAAGTTTTTGAGTTTTTGGGTTTTTAAGTTTTTAGGTTTTTAAGTTCTTGAGTTTTTGAGTTTGTAAGTTCTTAGGTTTTTGAGTTCTTGAGTTTTTAAGTTTGTAAGTTCTTATGTTTTTGAGTTCTTAGGTTTTTCCAACATCCCGAATGGCAAACTCACAAACTCAAAAACTTAAAAACTCACAAACTTAAAAAACTTAAATCTGTGCAAATATAACGATTTTTCCCATACAAACTCCATCCCACCCCCACATTTGTTACACACCCACAACTTTTTGACCCGAAACCACCCACTTTGTCACATCCTCAGCACGCCCTTCCCTTCTCCTGTTGTCAAAAACACCTTCGTCGTTCCCTCGATGCGTATCAATTCATGCACGGGTGTTGTAATATTACAATACCTCGACACGAATTGATACGTATCGAGGTATTGCGTAGGGGGAAATGGGGGAATCAACCCAACACGACTTCTACGGTGTGAACACCGGGGGTGTGGGGGATGAGGTTTCCTGCGGCGGCTTTGCCATCGAGCGTCACCGACTTGACGCCTCGCTGCACGCCGTGGGGGTTCTTCACCGTGATGTGGAACTCGGCACCACGGAGCACTCGCTTGACGTGGTATTCCTTCATGGTTGAAGGGATGCAGGGGTCAATCTCGATGCCTTCGTAGGTGGGTTTGATGCCGAGGATGAACTGGGTGATGGTGTACCAGTTCCAGGCGGCGGTGCCGGTCAGCCATGAGTTTTTGCCTTCGCCGGGACGGGCTGCATCCTTGCCTGCCACCATCTGGGAATAGACGTAAGGCTCGACCTTGTGGAGTGTCTGGTCCTGAATCCATGCGGGGCAAATCTTGGTGTAGTGCTCCCATGCATCGTTGCCACGTCCGGCGACGGTCTCGCCGATGATGACCCACGGGTTGTTGTGGCAGAAGATGCCGGCATTCTCTTTGTATCCAGCAGGATAGGAGGAGATTTCGCCCATCTCGACATGATAGGTGGTGTAGGCGGGCCAGTTGAGCACCATGCCATGTTCGCAGTCGAGGTACTTCTTGCAGGAGTCGAGGGCTTTATCGACCATGCCGTCTTCGAGTCCGATGCCTGCCATGGTGCAGAAGCCTTGGCTCTCGATGAAGATTTTGCCTTCTTCGTTCTCTTTGGAGCCAATCTTGTTGCCATAGAAGTCGTAGGCACGGAGATACCATTCGCCGTCCCAGCCATCTTTCTTCACCGCGTTCACCATGTTGAGGATATGCTGTTGGGCACGGGCTGCTTCGTCTTTCTTGCCCATGTGCTCACACAATTCGACATACTGCTTTCCCACGAGCACAAAGAGGCCTGCAATCATCAGACTCTCCGCCTGACTGCCTTCGGTCTTGTTCTCGGTGGTCTGGAAGGACTCGTTGGGGTCCCAAGAGAAGCAGTTGAGGTTCAGGCAGTCGTTCCAGTCGGCTCGACCGATGAGCGGCAGGGCATGAGGACCCAGGTTGTTGACCACATGATTGAAGGAAATCTTGAGGTGCTCGAAGAGGGTCACTTCGGTGCCGGGCTGGTTGTCCCACGGCACCATCTCGTCGAGGATGGATAGGTCGCCCGTCTCCTTGATGTATGCCACCGTGCCAAAGATGAGCCACATGGGGTCGTCGTTGAATCCGCCGCCAATGTCGTTGTTGCCTCGCTTCGTGAGGGGCTGGTACTGATGGTAGCATCCGCCGTCGGGGAACTGGGTGGAAGCGATGTCGATGATGCGCTGACGGGCACGGCTGGGCACCTGATGGACGAATCCGACGAGATCTTGGTTGGAGTCGCGGAAGCCCATGCCACGACCGATGCCACTCTCGAAGAAGGATGCGGAACGGGAGAAGTTGAAGGTAATCATGCACTGGTACTGGTTCCAGATGTTGACCATACGGTTCAGGCGGTCGTCGTCGCTCTTCACCACATACTTGTCCAAGAGGTCGTCCCACATCTGGTGCAACTCGTCGAAGGCGGCATCGACAGCCTCGACGGTGGAGAACCGCTGGATGGTGGCAAGTGCCTTTGCCTTGTTGACAAGAGTCACGTCGCTCGCCTGCGAAGAGATGAGTTCGCCCGAATGTTTGCGGGCAATGTCAGCCTGCGAGAATTTCTCGTCCTGCTCGTTCTCCACATAGCCCAGCAGGAAGATGTAGTCCTTCGATTCGCCTGGCTGGAGCGTCACCTCGATGTAGTGGGAAGCGATGGGCGACCAGCCGTGGGCAAGGGAGTTGGAGGGCTTGCCTGCCATGACACACTGGGGGTCGGCGAACTCGTTATAAAGCCCAATGAAGGACTCACGGTCGGTGTCATAACCTTGGATGGGGACGTTGACGGAGTAGTAGGCATAGTGGTTGCGACGCTCCTTGTATTCGGTCTTGTGGTAGATGACCGAGCCGTCAATCTCCACCTCGCCTGTGGACCAGTTGCGCTGGAAGTTCTCCATGTCGGTGGCAGCATTCCAAAGGCACCATTCGGCAAAGGAGAAGAGTTTGAGCGTCTTGGGCTGGCCGGTGGTGTTCTTCAGCGTCACCTTCTGCACCTCTGCCCATGTCTTGAGGGGCACGAAGAAGAGGACGGAAGCCTCGATGCCATTCTTGGCACCCGTGATGCGGGTGTAGTTCATGCCGTGACGACACTCGTAGTGGTCGAGCGGTGTCTTGCAGGGCTTCCAACCAGGGTTCCATACGGTGCCGCCATCGTTGATGTAGAAATAGCGGCCGCCATTGTCCATCGGCACGCCATTGTAGCGGTAGCGGGTGATGCGGCGGAACTTCGCATCCTTGTAGAAGTCGTACCCACCAGCCGTGTTGGAGATGAGTCCGAAGAAGTCCTCGTTGCCGAGGTAGTTAATCCACGGGAAAGGTGTGGCAGGGTCGGTGATGACGTACTCACGGTGAGCGTCATCGAAATGTCCAAATTCTTGTTTCATATTTTTATAGTTTTATTGTTTAATTCCCAATTTCTGAAGAAGGAAAGCGTTCCACTCATCCCACTGCTCCTGATACCAGAAGTGAGCCGTCTGTGGATAGGGGGTGAGGGTCTTGTCGCCACCAGCCACGTTGTAGGTGCCATAGGCGGTGGTGGGAGGCACGACGTTGTCGTTGAAACCGAAGGAGAAGTAACCAGGCACGGTGATGCGACGGGCAAAATTGACGCCGTCGTAGTAGCGGGTCTGCTCGACGATGCGCATATCGACATCGGTGCGAGGCTTCTGCTTGCCCTCGTCATAGAAGTAGTGTGGCCAACCACAAGCCACACCTTTCAAGGATGCCTCATGGTCGCACAGAGCGGCATGAACTGCCCCATAGCAAGACACACGCTTGTCGAGGGCGGTCGTGGCGAGGGTGAGAAAACCACCCTGCGAAGAGCCTGTGACGGCAAGGTTCTTGCCATCCCATGCCACATCTTTCAACAGGGGATGGCTGCCAATGGACTCAATAAAATCCACAGAACGGACACACCCCGTCACAACGTGCTTGTAGTAGTTGCGGTCACGGTCGTACACACCACTGTGCCAATAATCAGCAAGAGCAGCGGAGAAAAGGTTGTCATAATAGGCCTGCGGGTTGGTGGCAGGGATGCCGTGGATGCCGATTTCGAGCACGATGGCTCCCTGCTTGCAGAACCACTCATCGCCGCCGTAGGGACGCACACCGGCACCCGGCACACGCAAGAGGGCGGGATACTTGCCCGGACGGGTGGGCACATTGAGGATGCCATACACCCTACGACCCCAACGGTCGTTCTGGAAAGAGACGTGGTAGGTGTTCACTTCGGGTGTGCTGCGGTCGGGCAGAAACTCGACATGAGGTTCCAGAGCCGTCCAACGGGCTTCCTCGATGGCTTTTGCCCAGAACTCGTCAAAGTCCTTAGGGCATTGAGCCGTGGGCACTATCTGTTCAGGAGACACGGCAACGGTACACCAACTGTCGTAGACTTGACCATTGACCGTCGCCTTGACATAAAGTTTGTAAAAACCGGGCTTGTTCATCTTCGCCTTGATGGTGGCAGTACCATCCTTCAGGGTCATGTCTTTCTTCACATCAAGATACATCTCGGGACCCATCTCGTAGTGGATGGCGACATTGTCGAGCAACGTGCCCGACTTCCGCACATTGACGGTATAGGTAATCGTCTCTCCGGTCTTATACACCCAGTCCTTATGGTCTGGCGTAACGGCCACGGTGATGTTCTTGCCGATAATCTGAGCCTGGGCGACTGTCGCCACCAGCATCAGGAAGGTAAAAAGTAGTTTCTTCATGCTATCACTTGGTTATTTGTTGAGTCATCTCTCTAATAATTTCCATCGTGCTCCCATCGGCGGCAAAGACAGAATTGAGTCCTTGCTCCTCTTGGGCAGGGTCGCACACATAGTCGTCGTAGGGTTGCCAGATGGTGTGCTGCACGTTGGCACGTCCACCCCATCCCCAGAAGTTGCAACCCGCAATCTTGCCAGAGTCGCGGATGATGGAGAACACATATTTATAATAAGTATCGCGGCCAACCGTGGGCGAGCCCGGCGTGAAGACGAAGCCATCACGCGGATAGCCGAACTCCTCCAGCACCATCGGACGACCTGCCTTGTGCATCAACTCATACGCCTCGTCGATGTAGGCGAGGGTGCTGTCGCAGGCGGCATCGACCTTCGTCACGATGGGGTCATCGCCCTCCACGGTCTTGTCGGCATCATAATTCTGATTATACTGTCCCAGCCAACCCCAGTTGTAGGGCCAGATGTGGATGCAGGCATAGTCGATGTTGGGCAGGGTGTGGATGGCGTTGAACAACTCCATGCTTTCTTCGCAACCATGCTTCCCTTCGCTGCCTGTCGTGACAAGGTGATGGGGGTCGAGTTGCTTGATGAGGGTGGACTGCTCGTCAATCCACTCCACAAATTTGGCACGGTGGAGGGAGTCGTTGACGAAGCAACGTGGTTCGTTGGCGATTTCCCATGCCATGATGGCAGGAGAGTCGGTGTAAGGTTTGCCCGTGACGGTGTTGGTGCGGGTGACGATGTTCCTAACATGTTGTGCCGCCAACGCCTTGGCAGAGTCGTTGAGGATAAAGTTGCCAGCATACTGCATGTATTCCCACCAACCGTCGAGTGTGGGCACTGGGGTCTGGTCGAAATGCTTCATCTGGCCGCTGCCGTCACTGCTCATCACATCGCCAGAGAAGCCCACCCAATCGAGGTAGGCACCATAGCCGCCGCTCCACTCCCAAGCGTTGTTGAAGTAGAGCACCGCCTTCATGTTGCGTTTTTCCAACTCTGCCATGAGGTAGTCAAGTCCTTGCAGGATGGTGTCGTTATACACGCCTGGTTCGGTCTGCAACTTCGGAGCAATGTGGCTGGGAATACCCTCTCTGCCGTCGCCACCCACGAGGACACGCAGGTTGTCGATGCCGATGGCCTGAAGGTCATCCAATTCTTGAAGGAGGCGTTCACGATTGCCTCCCCTACCCTCGCTTGCCAAGATGGCACCATACCAGAAGTTGGTGCCCACATAGCGGTATTCCTTGTCACCAATGTAGAACTTGCCATCCTTGACGGTGACAAATGCGGGGTCGTCTGTCTTCACGGATGAACAAGCCGCCAAGAGCAGTACCGTCCCTATACAGATTAACGATAAAATCTTTTTCATCTTTTCCTTCTTTGTTTCAAACAAAACAATGTCTGCCTCTTGTTACTTGTCGGTTCTGAAAGGCACCACAGGCAGACCACGAGAGTTGTGGAGTTTGCCCAACGCAAAATTCTTGAAATTATATCTCACGCTCTTCACCTCGGGTACTTCGGGGCATACCAACTTGAGGAAACAGCCTTGAGGCTGAGTTCGCCACTCGGACGATGACCACACGATGGCAGGATGGAAGACCCCGTCCTCGCCTGCCGCCTCGAAACCTTCGATGTCGTCCATACGGTCGAATCCGTCGAAACTATTGGTGAAGTAGAGGAGGGTCACCTTGCCCGTAGCGTTAGGGTTCTCGCTGACAGCCGTACCGGCAATGACCATCTGGTCGTCCTTCGACACCTCCACGGTCTTCATGAAGTCGAACTCTGGGAACTCTGCCATCAGCCCCTTCATGCCATAGTCGCGAGAGGCAGCCATGTAGGCGAGCCGCTGCCCAATTTCCAACTTCTTGGCTCCGTGAATCTGCTTAGACTCGTATGGATAGATGAGGTCGCTGGTGCAGACGCAGCCACAATTGTCCAACTGCTTGGCGATGACGTGCTGTGCCTCACGGAACTTAGCACCCCAGTCACCCTCAGCGTTGTCATACCAATAGGGAGGCAATTCCACCGTGTAGATGGGCAACTTGTCGCCTGGCTGATTCCACATCTTGCGCCAGAGGTTCACCATGGTGGTGAAGCGTTCGATGTACTCCCCTTCACGCCCCACATTGCTCTCGCCCTGATTCCAGAGGAAGCCCTTGATGGTGTAGCCTGCCAGGGGATAGAGCATACCATTGTACATGACCATCTTGCGGTGGTAGTCGGCATCGGAACAGGGAGTGAGTCCGTCGGGATAGGTGAGCAGGATTTCTTTGGGCATCCAACCCTCCACACAACTGCCGCCCCACGAGCAGTTGATGACACCCACCGGCACGTCCAAGAGGTCGGTGAGAGTGCGGGCAAAGAAGTAGGCACAAGCCGAAAAAGCAGGTGCGTTCTCCGGTTCGCAGGTCATCCATTTGCCACCCACCTTCTCCTGAGGTTCGAGCGGGTCTGCCTTCGGGATGGTGGCGACACGAATGGCTCGCTTGTATTTGCCCGACAAGGCGATGGCTTCGTTGGCACCCTCGATGGGACAGTTCCAGAAACCACCCAACGGCATCTCCATATTCGACTGACCAGAGCAGAACCACACTTCGCCAATAAGCACATTGTCGAGGGTGATGGTCTCGCCATCGCCTCGCACAGTGACGGTCTGAGGGTCGTAGGAAGCAGCAGGAGTGTTGAGTTTCACCATCCACTTGCCTTTCTTGTCAGCCGTGGCTGTGTATTTCTCCGTCGTCCAACTGGCGGTCACTTCCACCTTGCTGTCCGCCTTTGCCCAGCCCCACATCTTGGCTTGGGTCTGCTGCTGCAACATCATGTTGCTGCCAAAAATCTCTGGCAGTTCCAATGCGTGGGCACTCCATGTCACCAACGCAAAAAGTAATAAAAAGATTTTTCTCATATCAGTTAGTTTTTTACACAATCACTTTTGTCTTCCGATAGTTCTCGCGGAACGCACTCGGCGTGCATCCTTTCTTCTTCTTAAAGATGCGGTTGAAGTTGCTCACATTGTTGAAGCCACAGTCGTAGCAGATTTCGACAATCGAGTTCGTGCTGTCAGCCAACAATCGGGCAGCATGTCCCAAACGAACATCAATGATGTAGTCGCTGATACTTCTGCCGGTACGCAACTTGAAGAAACGGCTGAATGCCGTAGGAGTCATGCTGGCAATGTCGGCAAGGCTCTGCAGACGAATCTCGTCCCGAAAGTGCATGTCTATATACTCTTCCACTTTCTTCACCCGACGACTTTCAGCAACGTTCTGCACATGGGCAAATGCCGAACTGGTCAACAGGTGGTAGTCTTCCTGCAAGGAGAGTTCGTAGAGAATCTCGAAGAGTTTCAACACCCGATAGAAACCTGGCTGGGTACGGGTGATTTCGTTGATGCGGTCGTAAAGTCGCATGATGGACGGCAAGCCAAACGCAATGCCGTTCTGAGCATTCTGGAAGAGTTTCCTCACGCTGCTCATCTGGTTTTTCTCCAGCAGCGTCTTGCCAAAGAGGTCGGAAGAGAACTGAATGGTGATTTCATGCACCCTGTCCATCTTGCACTCATGCTGTTCCCACGAATGCTCCAATCCACTGCCCAGCAGCACCAAGTCATAGTTCTTCAGCACCTCTATCGAGTCGCCAACAATGCGTTTGGCACCGCTGCAATTTTCGATAAAGTTCAACTCCATCTCATCATGCTTATGCAACGGATAGGTGAAACTTTCTTTCTGCCTGTCCACCAAGTAGAAGCAATCCCGTTCTGACAAGGGCGTTATTTCGGTGATGACGTTGTTCATGGTTACTTCTTTTCTTTATAGTCGGTCAAGTTTTTCACACCCTGAATGTCACGCACTTTCGTCTCGCTATACAGCAAGGAGCGGAGAGCATCCACCGTGATGGCTGTTTCTGGATGGAAGTCGGCACTAAGCATGTACTGACGCACGGCATCGACGTATGCCCTACCCTCCACGCAGGACGTGATAGCATCGAAGTCGGTGGTCGAGATGAGCAATTTGCCCTTCCCTACCTTAAACTCCATCAGGATGCCCAACTTGTGGTTACGTTCCACATTATCTACGGTCTGGATGAGGGGACGGTAGTCTTTATCCAACGAGTTGAGGATGAGGGGGCGAGAGTTCAAGGCGATGCTCCACCACTGCCAGTCGCTCCTGCCCTCGGTGGGGAAGTGGTCGAAAAGTGGGTGGGTGGGATTCATCAACATGCCGAGTGTGCCTGGCGAGACAGGCTTGTTGTTGTTCTCGCTGATGGTCTTGAACATGGCATAATTCCAATAGTCAGGGGTGAAGAGTCCACCCACACTCTGTTTCTCGATGCTGGCATGACGAGGCGAGAGCAGCACCGACTTGCCTTGCTGCAAGGCTTTAAGGGTCGGTGCATCGAGCGTGTCTGCCACCACCAGTTCTGGATTCATGGCAAGGAGTCTGTACACCCACAACTTATAATAATTATGGTATTCCCCAGTCTTCAAGTCCAGACGAAGTTGCGTAGATTGCTGGATGTCGCTGAGTGGCAGGGTGATACTGCCCACCGTCGCCACATCACCTTGCCACACATCCACATAGTCCTCTTCGCCCGAACGGCTGAAAAGGTCGGTGCGGTGGCCTTCTTCGTCCACGCTATAGAGTTCCCACGAGAGGGGCTTGTGGTAGTCGTCTTCGGTGTAATTGCTGATGGCGAGATCCACCCTGAGCGTGTCGAGGGCGTTCCAGCAATAAGTGTCCATGCGTGCCAACGGAACGACCGGTGCGTTCCATCCTCGGAAATCATCAGGAGTGACCAGTCCTTTGCTGTCCATGAAGGCATCGAGAATGCCGCAGAGAGCACTTCCCTGCCCCGGATAGTCCTTGAGGTCAAGCAGTTGATAGCCACCGAAGCCAGGGGTGCGGAGACAATACTCCATGTCTGCCTTGTAGCAATCGACCGCCCATGTGCCGGTTGACCAGTGGAAGAGGTCAATCATTGGGGTCAGCCCGTTCTCTTGCAGGCGGTCGCGGAAGATTTCGAGGTTGTAGGGATAGAGTACCCCTGTGTATTTCGGAATCTCCTTGTAGTCGGGATAAATCTGGAACTGGCAAGTCTCATGGCTCACGATGGGCACAGGAGAGAGCGGCACGACGTTGCTGAAGTCTGCACGAGTCGTCGGGCGGTTCCAGTTGAGGATGCCCCCGTGGTCGGCATCGGCAAAGGAGAAGGAGGTGCGGGCATGAGTGGAGAAGCCGTCGCCACCACCCACACGGCACGTGATGTAAAAGTCTTCGGCAGGCTCGCCATCTGCCGTTTTTTTCGGTCCCTTCCAGCCGAGGTCGTTGTTGCTGCCCTGACTATACAGATGACGTGGGTCTTTCTTTCGGAAGTTGTCGAGCCACTGTGCCATCATGTCGTTGTCGCCCCACAGTTCGTTGCCTAAGCCAAGTCCCATGAACGAAGGATGGTCGCCCAGAAAGTCAAGCAGGGTGAAGGCTTCGTTGCCAAGAAACTTGTTTTGTTCCACAGTGGTGGAGTCGATGGTACCCCACAGGGGAAGTTCCGTATGCAGGTAGATGCCCAACTCGTCCGCCGCAATGAAAGCCGCCTCGGTCGGTGTGTAAGAATGGAAACGATAGTGGTTGATGCCATACTGCTTGGCGATGATGAAGACACGCCGCCACTCGTCAACCGAGGTGGGGCAGTAGGCGGTCAACGGAAACACACATCCATCGTGAGTGCCACGCAAAAACGTCTTGTTGCCGTTGATGGTGAACTGCGTGCCTTCGGTCGCAAATTTCCTCATGCCGAAGGTCTTGGCAACACTATCCGTCGCGGTCTTGCTGCTCACGGTTGCCGCCAGCGTGTAGAGGTCGGGGTGAAACTCGCTCCAGAGGTGAGGATTCTCGCCCATGTCCATCGTCAGTTCCACGGTGTTGAGCGTAGCGTTAAGTTTCACCTTTTTCTTGATGGTTACCAAGCGTTTGTCCTCGTCATCAAAAGCCGTTCGCGACAGCGTAACGATACGGCTGCCGGGCTTTTCCGTCGTGAATATCTCCAGCCTTACCTTCACCTCGTTCATGTCCACGTCGGGATATATCTGCATCTTGCGGATATAGGTGGTGGGCATAGAAACCAGTTCCATCCGTCCCAAAATGCCGTTCCAGTTGGTTTGTGTGGCATCCGTCCATGCGTGAGAGCCGTGAACCCCGTCGGGCACACTTCCCTCGGTGTTGTCCACCTCAATGCGGATGTGGTGCTTGCCTGGCGTCACATTGTCGGGCAGCGTGTAATGATGAGGGGCATACAGATGGGTCAACACGCCAACTTCCTCATCGTCCCACCACAACGTCGTTTTCTTCGTGCGTTCCAAATCGAGGAACATCATCCGTCCTCGACCCGTCATGTCGGCAGGGATGTCCACATCACGTTCATACACAACCTTGCCCACGTAGGGATAAAGTCGAGTCAACTGAGTGGTCACGTTGGTCGGGTGTTCGCCCGTACCCAAGTGGTTCTCGTCAGTAGTACCTGGCAGACGGCATTCGCCCAGCGACGACTGCCACACGCCCGACAAATCCAACGTCTGTCGTTGGGCGGCGACATGCAGCACACCCCACATCAAGAGGCTGCAGCATATTATTGTACATCTCAGTTTCATGTTCACGGTATTCAGAGGGTTTCCGTGTGCAAATATAAGGAAAAGTCTCAAAAAAAGCCTTTCTTTTTCGACATTTTTTGTAACTTTGTGGGTCAATATCAAGGATTCGCTAAAAAAAGGAAAGATTTATGCGGAAGATTTCAAGTTTACAAACCATTCTTTGGCTTTTGCCAACAGTTGTCATGAGTCTGTTGCTGCTCTCTTGCCAACAGTCCAAAACACCATCGTCATCCACCGCCACAGAGCAGGCGGCTGATTCGGCAGAGCAAGTCACGCTGAAATATGCCAAAGGCTTCACCGTCAAGACCCTCGCAGGCGGCGTGCGGCTCGTCGATGTCGCCGACCCTCAGAAGGACAAAGACAAGATGCCCGTGAGTTACCACTTTGCCTTGGTGCCGAGGGGTGCCGATGTGACGGTGCCCGACAACTACACGAGGGTGGAAGTGCCCTTGCAGCGTACCATCGTCATGACCATGCTGCAACTCTCCAACTTCACCGCCCTTGATGCCCACGACGTGGTGAAGGGCATCACCGGCACGAAAAACCTCTACAATCAGGACATCCTTCGCCGCGTAAAGGAAGGCAGCATCGTGAAAATCGGCATGGAGGGAAACTTCGACACCGAACTGATTCTGGCAGCCCATCCCGATGTCATCTTCATCTCGCCTTTCAAACGCGGTGGCTACGATGCCATCAAGGAGACGGGCATCCTCTTGGTGCCCCACCTCGGCTACAAGGAACTTGACCCGCTCGGACAGGCTGAATGGGTGAAATACGTCGGCTTGTTCCTCGGCAAAGAAAAAGAAGCCAACGAGGTGTTCGATGGCATTGAGAAACGCTACAACGAAGCGAAGAAACTGGCTGCCGACACCCCAACCCGCCCCACCGTCTTCAGCGGCGAGATGCACGGCGGCAACTGGTTTGCCGTGGGCGGCAAGAATCACTTGGCACAGATTTTCCGCGATGCCGGTGCCGACTACATCATGAAGGACGACAACACCGGCGGCGTGCCTATCGAATACGAGCAGATGTATGCCACGGCAGCCAATGCCGACTATTGGCGTATCCTCAACAGTTTCCCCGGCGATTTCTCCTACGACGCCCTGAAAGCCTCCGAACCCCGCAATGCCCTGTTCAAAGCGTTCAAGGAGCGGCACGTCATCTACTGCAACATGAAGCAGACCCCCTACTACGAGACTTCGCCCGTCGAGCCTGACGTGGTGCTCACCGACCTCATCGCCATCTTCCATCCCGAGGTGATGCCAGCCGACTATGTGCCACGTTATTACCGACTCCTGAAATGAAACGCTTTTACGTCCCCAAGTTCATCCTGCTCCTTTTGAGCATCCTCGTCTTCTTTGTGCTCAACCTCCTGTTGGGCACGGTGAAGATTCCGCTCGATGCCATTCTGGCGATTCTGATGGGTGGTTCCATCGCCGACACACCTGCCGAGCAGCAGGTCATCTGGTCCAACATCATCTGGAGTTCCCGTGTGCCTCAAGCCCTCACCGCCACGGTGGCAGGTGCAGGCTTGGCGGTGAGCGGTTTGCAGATGCAGACCGTCTTCCGCAATCCCCTGGCAGGCCCCTCCGTCTTGGGCATTTCCAACGGTGCCTCCCTCGGCGTTGCCTTTGTGGTGTTGCTGTCGGGGTCGTTAGGCGGTGTGGCACTGAGCCGATTGGGCTATATGGGCGATGTCGCCATGTCCATCGCTGCCATCGTCGGTGCTTTGGCGGTCATGGGGTTGATTCTGTTCGTATCCCAACGTGTGAAAGGAAACGTGACCCTGCTCATCATCGGCGTGATGATTGGCTACCTTGCCAATGCCGTCATCGGTGTGCTCAAGTTCTTTTCGGCTGAGGAGGACATCAAGGCATACGTGGTGTGGGGACTTGGATCCTTCGCTCGCGTCAGCGGCGACCAGATGGTGCTTTTCGTGATACTCATGGCGGTGTTGCTCCCCCTGAGCATGTTGCTGGTCAAGCCCATGAACCTGCTGCTCTTGGGCGACTATTATGCCCTCAATTTGGGACTGAACCTTCGCCGTGCCCGACTGCTCGTCATCGGCTCCAGCGGCATCCTTGTCGCCATCGTCACCGCCTATTGCGGACCCATCATGTTCATCGGACTGGCGGTGCCTCACCTCTGCCGTGCCCTTTTCCGCACAGCCGACCACCGCATCCTCATGCCCGCCACCATGCTGGTCGGTGCCAGCCTTGCCCTGCTGTGCAATCTCGTTGCCCGAATGCCAGGGTTTGAAGGTGCCTTGCCCGTCAATTCGGTCACGGCACTCATCGGCGCACCCATCATCGCCAGCGTGTTGTTCAGCAGGCGGAATGACGACATGAGAGAATAAGGGAAAAAGCGGAGTGCCCCACATCGAGGAGCCGATGTGCCCCACATCGGTCGGGCGGAGTGCCCCACATCGTTTAGGCGTACCCCTCGGGTACGATGTGCCGTACCCGAGGGGTACGCTTTATCGGAGTCGAGGGGTACGCCTTTTTAGTGTGCTGTCGTGTGCGTGTGACCTTCGTCGTCAATCAGCAGAATCGTCAACGGATGATGGGGCATCAGCGGTTGACAATGTCGGTGACAATGCTGAATGACGGCGTGACAGAACGCTTCCAGATGCGGTGCAGGAATCAGTTGCCACAGTTCGCGGGCAAGCGTGATGCTTTCGGCTTTTCGGATGATGTCTTCAGGACAAGATGCCTCTCGCAACAGGCTGATGATGAACGACTTGTTCATCACTACTTTCTTGCTGTGCGTGTCCAGATGCCCCTCTGCCAACTTCACCGCCTTCCCCAACATGATGCCGAGTGTCACCTCCCCGTGCCACCCTTTGTCGTGGTGAAGTTCTTCCACCATCTTGAGCGTCTCGCCAATGGCATTGCCGTATTCGACAAACGCCTGAGGGGGCAAATCGGGTGCCATGCGACGAAGTGCCGCCTCGCTTTTGGCACCGCTGTGGACGACGATGCGAGGACTGCCGCTTGCCATCGCCACGGTCATGCACTTGCGGATGCTCTCGATGAAAGCCGCCTCGGAGAAGGGTTTCACAATGCCCGACACACCGATGATGCTGATGCCGCCCGTGATGCCCAGACGGGGGTTGAAGGTCTTTCGGGCAATCTCTTCGCCCTGGGGGACGGAGAGGGTGACCGTGAAGGGGGTGCCGAATCCTTGCAGGTTGCGGACAATCATCTGGCGGGGCGACAGGTTGATGGCTGGTTCGCCCACGGGATAGTCGAAGCCGGGCAGGGTGAATCGGCCTACACCTATGCCACCCTTGATGTCAAAACGGGTGGCGGGAGCGACAGATGCTCGGACTTCGATGCCATCAGTCACATCGGGGTCGTCGCCTGCCTGCTTGACGACGGAGGCATAGCCGTCGCCATACTGCACCGGCACCATGATGGTTTCGCCGTTTGGCAAAACGACAGGCACTTCGCCAGGTGTCTCGCCCTTCAGCAGTCGGGTGGCGGCGGCGACGGCGGCGGCTGTGGCACACGTGCCGGTTGTCCATCCGCTGTGGAGGGGGAAAAAGTCGGGAAGGAGTTTTTCGACCATCAAACGAAGCCCGTGTTCGCCGTTCACTCGGTGGAACATGGCGGGTGTGGGCGGTCTTTTGATGGCGAAGACCGAGATGCCCAAGACTTTCGCTGCTTCCACCTTTTCGGTGAAACCACCTGTTTCGCCGCTCTCTTTCAAGAGGATGGCATCGGGCTTCAGTTCTTGCAAAATCGTTCTTTCGTCCTCCCCTTCGTGATAGTAGCATAATTGCTCGTCGGTCGCCCCTTGCTGATGGGCAAGCCGGATGGAACTTTCCCGCGGGAGGATGCGATAAAAGACCTTCACGCCCTCCGCTTCGAGGGGCTTGAGAGTGGCGATGCTCTGCACGCCTGTGGTGGCAAGAAGGGTGAAGCCCTGTCCCCCAAGGGGGAGGTTGTTCTGCAGGTCGGCATAACCGTCGAGCCAATGAATGGACGGGTCGCGGGGAGGGAAGATGCGTTCAAAACGGATGGCGGGCAGATGCAGCCTTTCGGCGACAAGGGCCACCGTCTGATGCAACACTTGGGCAAAGGGATGGGCGGCATCTACGAGCAGTTGGATGGCGTGACGCTGGCAAAAGAGGGTCATGGCGGTTTCGTCCATCGCCCCATCCACACGGATGCCGTGGTGGAGCACCATGTCCTGCTCCCCCGTCTTCGTGCTGTAGTAGAAGGGCGTTCCTGCCTCTTCCAACTCAGCCACCGCTTTACGCCCTTCGGTCGTGCCTCCCAATACGAGTATCATCGGTCGCCCTTTCTGAACAAGTGGGTAAAATGTTTTGAATAAAGTTCGGAAAGACCTTTTCGGTTGTCAATCGCTTCGCCCACCACGAGCATGGTGGTGAGGGTCAGGTGGTTGTCGTGTACGATGCTGGCAAGGTCTTTCAATTGACCCCGATAGACGCGTTGGTCGGGCCATGTCAGGTGGTAGCAGGCGGCAACGGGCGTGTCTTCGGGATATTCCATCAGCAACTCCCTCTGTACATCATCGACGATGGCGGCACTGAGGAAGATGCACATGGTCGATTGGCTGCGGGCAAGGAGGTGGAGTTGCTCCTTTTCGGGCATGGGGGTGCGACCTTCGCCACGGGTGAGGATGATGGTCTGTGTGCGTTCGGGGATGGTGAACTGGCTACGGAGTTCGGCAGCGGCGGCAAGGAAGGAAGAGATGCCGGGGGTGATGTGGTAGGACATCTGGTGGCGGTCGAAGAAAGCCATCTGCTCTTGGATGGCACCGAAGATGCAGGGGTCACCCGTGTGGAGACGAACGATGAACTTGCCTCGGTCGTAAAAGTCTTTCATCAGTTCACATTGTTCCTCCAACGCCATAGAGGCTGAAGAACGCACCACGGCACCCGACTTCGCACAGAGCGTCAACTCGCGAGGCACCAGACTTCCGGCATACAGGATGAGGTCGGCACGTTCGAGCATCTGCCTGCCCCGCACACTGACAAGGTCGGGGTCGCCAGGGCCTGCACCCACTATCTCGATGTGCCCTTCACGCAAGTAGCGGCGGTCGATGGCGACGGCAAGCGTGTAGTCTTTCTCCGTTCCTTTCTGCTTGGGGATGAGGAGTTTGCCGCTGTTCGTCGCCACGAGGGCGGCGGCCTCGCTCACGCTGGGTGTGCCGACATGCTTGGCAACGGTATCGCTGGGCGTGGGCACCTCCACTTCGCCGAGTTGTTCCGAGGTAAAGAACACGACCTCTTTGCCCTGTTCCTGCAATGCCTTCACCACGGGCTCGTCCGCCTTCACGTCGATGGTGGCATAGCGGCGAACGGCATCTGGGGAGAAGCCGTTGGTCAGCAAATGCTGCCGGAAATCGGCAAGAATGCCTTCCACACGCCCTGCCTGATGAGCCAAGCCGATGCCGAGGGTGAGGACCGGAGGAACGTATTGAACGGCTGTGACTCCTTGCAGTTGCTGCACACGGGGCGAAACCAGAATGGCGAGTCGGAAACGTTCGGGCGTGATGTCCTCGATGTGACGCACAAGGGTCACATGGGCAGGAAGGGTTCGCTCCAGCGTGTCGGTGCCTTCGTCGCGAATGTCGAGCCACAATGCGGTGGGTTCGCCATTGACAAAGGCGGTGATGGGTGTGTTCAGGTCGTTGCCCGTGAGGCAAGTCCAACCGAACCGCTGAGCCAGCGTGTCGAGTGCCCAAAGACCCGTGTTGTCGCTTTGCGTGGTGATGACAGGTGCGGCTCCGAGGGCAGAGGCGACGATTTTCGTCAGGTCGTTGGCACCGCCGACATGCCCCGACAGCACCGAGATGGCGTGCCGACATGCCGTGTCAACACACACGACGGCAGGGTCGGTATGCTTGTCCTCCACCAACGAGGCGATGGTGCGGATGCAGATGCCGAGGGCACCGATGAAGATAAAGGCATCAAAGTCGTGCCAATGGGCAGCCACGTCTTGACGGGTGATATGTTCGGCTTTCAGTTCCCCGCGAAGAATCGCAGCGGGCTTTACGCCTGCTTCGCCGATGGGGATGAGGGCAATTCGCATGATAGGATGGTGATGGGATTAAAATCGTTGAGTTGAATATGGAGCGGAGGAAGTTGCGTAAGGTGCTGTTCCTCGCACGCCTCGTCCCAAAGTTGGTGGCTTTGGGCTGTGACGGAGTTCATGACAATGCGACCCTGTGGGGGCATGATGGAAACGAGTTGAGCCATGATGTCCTTGAGTTTGCCGCCATGACCGCCGATGAAGGCGGCATCGGGAGGGGTGTGGGTGGTCGCAAGGGCATCGCTACACACGGAACAGAAGTCGCCAATGAAGGTGGTGATGCCCGGGGCATGATGGCGACGGGTGTTTTCGTGCATGAGGGTTTCACCTTCAGGGCGAATTTCAAAGGCGGTGATGTCGAGATGAGGGAAGAGAAGACGGGCTTCGATGGAGACGGAGCCTGTGCAGAAGCCGATGTCCCAGAAGGTATGACGACGAGGGAGGTCAAGGGCTTGGAGGGTGAGGAGACGAATGGGCATTTTGGTGATCATCTTCTCGCGGCCATCGAGGAGGGAAAAGGAGGAATCGGGAATGCCAAAAGGAGCCAGTGTGGTTGCGACTGTGTCGCAACATAGAGGACAGAGAATGAGGCAGTTGGGATGGGAGAAGTCCATACGGGCGGCTTCCTCCAAGGAGAGAGAGGTGACTTTCTCCTGAGTAGGGTTGCCAAGATGTTCGCCGACGTGCATCTGGTAGTGGGTGTAGCCATAATCAAGCATCCGTCGGGCTATGGTGGCAGGGGTGTGCTCCTTGTCGGTGAGGATGCCGATTTTGGGAGCACCTTCGATGAGGGCACGGTCAAACGCTTTCCATGGGCGGCCAGTCAGCGAGACAATCCGCATATCATGGTAGGGCATGACCAACCGATGTGCCAGCATTTGCAAGGAGTTGAACGAGGGGAAAACCTTGATTGGCGAATCGGGAAACTCGCGTTGGAGGGTGTTGGCGAAGCCGAAGAAAAGCGGGTCACCCGATGCGAAAACCACCACTTCCTCATGAGGCAGATACTGCTCGAAGACTGCCGAAAGGGGCACGGTGATGTCAATCCACACCGACCCTTCGGGCAAGAGCGGAGCCACAATGTCGTGGTGCCGTTTGCCACCTGAGAAGACCTTCCCCCTGCGTATCACCTCCTGCACTTCGGGAGGGAAGAACGGTTGCGGATGGTCGGTGATGCCTATAACGATGAATCTACTCATAACTTTCAATCATTCAACTTTTTGAAGTAGTTAAGTAGTCAGAAATGAAGTAATTAAGCCGATACTCTGGTTGATGAAAGGTCATTACAAATCGCGTCCCGGTTTCAGCCCCTCGGCATCGTCGAAGGTGAGGATGGCGTTGCAAAGGGTGGCAGCGAGGTTGGAGCCGCCCTTTCTGCCTTCGACGATGATTTTAGGAATCTCGGTGAAGGGCTTGACCATGTGCTTCGATTCCTTCACGTGTACGAAGCCGACGGGAGCGGCAATGATGCCGGCAGGAGTCGCCTTGCCCTTGCGGATGAGGTCGCAGAGTTCCATGAGGGCTGTCGGGGCATTGCCAAAGACGAAGAGGGCGTCGGGATGCTCCTCGACAGCGAGACGAATGGCGGCTTGGGTGCGGGTGAGACCGTTGGCAGCCGAACACTCCGCCACACGGGGGTCGCCCAAGTAGCACTTGGCTTCGATGCCGAGACGGGCGAGGGCACCTTTGCGGATGCCGCTTTGCGCCATGGTCACATCGGTGACGATGGTGGTGATGGAACCGTCTTTGACTTTCTCATAGAGCCGCTCCACCGCCCTTTCGTCGGTGTGGAGAATCTTCTCCATGTCGAAGTCGGCAGTCGTGTGAATGGCATGGAGAAGTGCCCATTTATGGCCAAGCGGGATGTCCTTGTTCCGCAGTTCACTTTCGATGGTTCGGAATGACTCCATCATAATGAGTTGACCAAGACCCCTTCTGTCCTGCAGGACATCTCCCCCTCTATGGGGAGAACCATCCGGACAGGCTCCCTCCCCATAGAGGGGGAGGGTTGGGGAGAGGGTCTGATAGTAGCCACGGGGGGTGATGAAGGTTTTTCCCCATTGATACGACTGCGAGTTGCCGATGAGCACCACAGTGAACATATCCACCTCTTCGGGGTCGAACGCACCGAGGGTGGTGAGCCTCACTTCCTCTTCGGAACGGCCTGCCTGACGGACATAGCCGACAGGTGTGTCCGCTGCCCTACCCTCCGACAGAAAGACTTCCTTCAGCCGATACAGTTGCCAGTACCTGCCATGCGATTTGGGGTTGTAGATGGCGGTGACAAAATCGCCCACGGCGGCGGCACGGATGCGGCGTTCGATGACTTCCCACGGGGTCATCAGGTCGCTCAGGGAAATGACACAGAAGTCGTGCCCCACGGGTGCCCCCAGCAGCGATGCCGCCTTCTGGAACGCCGAAATGCCCGGCAGAGAGGCGACTTCCACCTCGCTGTTCCGCTCCTTCTTCATCTCATAGACCAGCGGCGTCATGCCGTAGATGCCTGCATCGCCCGACGAGATGACCACCACGTTCTTGCCCTGTTCCGCCAGATTGAAAGCCTGTTTGGCACGGTCACGCTCTTTCTTCATGCCCGTGTCGATGCACTCGCACCCTGCCTTCAGGTAGGGTTGTACAAACTGAAAATAATACCTGTAGCCCACCACGGCATCCGCTTCGCCCACCGCCTTCAAGACGGCAGGCGTGATGTCCTCGGGACTTCCTGGCCCTATGCCAACCACTGTGATTTTACTCATGTCGCAAACAGCGTTTTTAGGGTAGTTAAGTAGTTAAGTAGTTATCGCTACGCTCAGAAGTTAAGCCATTACCATATACGGAGTCAAGCATTCATTTGCCAGAGTCTCGGCTTAACTACTTAACTACTGACTACTTAACTACCCCGTAAAACATATTCTTCTTTTCCACATTTCCTTTCCTACCGTGCCATCCTGTAGATAGCCTCGATGTCCTCAGGTTTCAACACCTTGAACTTGCCTTGCGTGATGGTGTAGTCGCGGCTGCACTTGCGGGTCATCTCCTTGATTTCCTCGTCCGTCACCTCACGGCCAATCAGTTCGTGGATGTTAATGGGCATACCGATGGCATGGTAGAAACGCTCCATCGCCTCGATGCCTTTCAGGGCAGTGCCTTCGGGGTCGGTGAAGTCGTTCGGCACGCCCATCACATTGACCGCAAAGCGAACAAAACGGCTCACGTTCTCGCCCATCACGTAGCGTGCCCAACTGGGCCAGATGGCAGCCAGTCCTGCTCCGTGCGTCACGTCGAAGAGTCCGCTCAGTTCGTGCTCAATCTGGTGCGTCGCCCAGTCGCCGTTCGTGCGGTCGCCCGTGATGTCGTTGTGTGCGAGCGAACCCGCCCACATGATTTGTGCCCGATTGCGGTAGTCCTCGGGATTCTTCAGCACGGCAAAGACACACTCCTTCACCGTCCGCATCAGGGTCTCGGCTATCTCGTCCGTCAGCGTCATGTCGCAGTCGGGATTGAAGTAGCGTTCCATCGTGTGCATCATGATGTCGGTCACACCTGCCGCCGTCTGATAGGGAGGCAGGGTGAACGTGCGTCGAGGGTTCATGATGGCAAACTTCGGACGTGAGATGTTGTTGGAATAGCCCAACTTCACCATGCCGTCCTCGTTGGTGATGACACTCGCCTCGCTCATCTCGCTGCCAGCGGCAGGGATGGTCAGCACGCTTGCCACTGGCAGACAGGTCTCTGCCTGAGCCTTGCCCAGATAGAAGTCCCACACGTTGCCCTCGTAGGGCACACCGTAGGCAATCGCCTTCGACGAGTCAATCACGCTGCCGCCGCCGATGGCGAGGATGAAGTCCACCCTTTCGCGACGGCACAGGTCGATGCCTTCCTGCACCTTGGACAGCCTCGGATTGGGCACCACGCCGCCCAGACTGACCGACTCGACGCCGCCCTCGCGGAGCAAGCCGCAAATCTTGTCGAGCAAGCCCGACCGCACGGCACTCTGACCGCCGAAATGTACCAACACTTTTGTGCCGCCATAGCGTTTCACCAGGGCTGCCACCTGCTCTTCGGACTTCTCGCCGAACACGACTTCCGTCGGAGCATAGAACTTAAAATCTTTCATGGTTGTATGGTTTTGGTTTCTACGTTACATTTCTCGCCGCCTCTTTCCCGATTTCTCAGCCCCTCTTTCGCCCTTGCAGGAGAGACCCCCTTCGTCGTTACCTCGATGCGTATCAATTCGTGTACCCGATTTGTAATCATACAATACCCGTGCATGAATTGATACGAGACGAGGTAACGACGAAGCGGTCATGCCAAAAATGACCACTTATGCGTGCAAAGATAACAAAAAACTGAAGGCTGGGCAAACGAAACACCGTTTTTTTTGCCACAGCCTTCATGTTTACTGCTTGAACTTCACCTTCAGTCCCACCACCAACATTCTGCCCGGCGAATAGAGGGCATACTTGCGGGCGGAGGAATCGATGCGGCGGTCCACACGGTCGAAGAGATTGTCCACGCCGATGGAGGGCTCCAGCAATGCCCAACGCACACAGTCGAAGGTGTGGGTGGTCTGCAAGTTCCAGATGCCGAAGCCGGGGGCGTTCTCGTAGGAACCCATATAGTAGGTCTTGGACTGGAGTCGCCCGTTGAGGTTGACGTTCAACGCATACTTGCCCCACACGTGATGATAGTTGGCAGCGAGGATTGCCGTGTTGCGGATGCTGCGTTCGAGCACGCTCCACTCGTCGCCGCTCTTCGTGCGAGCGTAGGTGTAGGCATAGTTGGCAGAGAGGTTGAAGCCTCGGAAGAGGTTGGCAGACACGTTGACCTGAATGCCTTTCACGTCGCCACGGTCGCTGTTCTGATAGAGCGAGTAGCGTTCCAACTTACCCGCCTCGTCGTCGGTCATCTCGGGGAACTCGCCTCGGAGCATGGCAAGCGAGGCATCGTCGGTGTCGATGGTCTGACGCACCACCATGTCGTTGATGCGGTTCAGGTAGCCCGTCAGGCTGACCACCAGCGCCTTGGTGTGGTACTCGGCATTGAGCGAGAGGTAATGGCTCTTCTCGGGAGAAAGGCCTGTGTTGCCGAAAATAATCTGCGGTTTGCCACGACTGACGGCATAATAGTGGTAGTACAGTTCATCAAGCCCCGGGGCACGGAAACCTGCCGAATAGGTGGCACGGAAGTTGAACGCCCCGGGCGAGTACATGAGCGTCGCCTTGGGTGTGAAGTGGTCGCCGAAGGTCTCGTGGTGCGTATAGCGGGCACCGAGGGTGGCAGTGAAGTCGCGAAGGAACTTCTGCTCATGCTGGGCATAGGCGGCAAGCGTGTAGGCGTTCTTGTCGATGTTGCCCGAGGTGGCAAAGAGATAGTCCTTTCGCCAGTCGGCTCCGAAGATGGTCGTGCCGCCTTCGGTCAGCCCAAGGATGGCTTTCAGTTCTCCGTCTATCTGCCGCTGCTTCTTCGAGAGGGTGTAGTCGCCCACCTGATAGGTCTTTGTCTCCACGTCATATTCGCGTCCGTAGCGGAAATTGTCCACCACGAAGTCTGCCTGCACGGAGTTCCTGTCGGTGAACTTATAGATGCCGCCCACGTTCCACCGAAGCCCCTTGTAGCGCATCTCATAGTCGGTGCCGCCCGTGATGTCTGTGCGAGAGTTGGGGCGGTCGGTGATTTTGTAGGAATAGTCGATGCCTGCATTGAGTGCCAGGTGCTTGTCGGGCGAATAGGTGAACTTCTGACCGAGCACATCGGAACGGTAGCCCGTGAAGAGGGGGGCGATGGTCTGCTGCGTTTCGGTGTCGGAGCCTTTCACATATTCGAGGTCGGTCGTCTGGTAACTGTCGGCACGGTCGTGCGTGTAGGACGTGTAGGAGCCGAAGCCGTGGGTGTAGATGTCGAGTGTTGCCGACTCGGTGAGTTGCCCATGACCGCTGATGCGGGTGTCGCTCATGACGGAGACGAGTTGCTGTGTGGGCTGGTCGGTGATGATGTTGATGACACCTGCAATGGCGTCGCTGCCGTAGAGGGAGGATGCGGCACCGTCGAGCACCTCGATTCGCTTCACCCGCGCCATGTTGATGCGGTTGAGGTCCACGTTGTTGGAGATGTCGCCCGAGAGTTTCTGTCCGTTGACAAGGATGAGGATATACTTATTGCCCAAGCCGTTCAGACGCAGGAAGGTGCCCATCGAACTGGGCGCCATCGACACCTGCGGCATCATGCGGGTGAGGGCTGCATCGAATGTGCTGATGCCTTGCTCGCTGATTTCACGGCTGGAAAGCACGTGTACGGGGGTGGCGGTTGCCTTCAACCGCTGGTGGTGTCCCGAGCCAGTCACCACCACTGGATTCAAATTATAAGTACGCTCTGTTGCGGTGGAGTCGCGATGCTCCATCCGGTGCACCTGGGCAAAAGCGGCACTCCCAAAGGAGAGTGCCGCCGCCAGCATGATAACTCTGCTGTTCATTTATAATCAGGTAAAAAGAATGGTTTTATTCTTCTGGGTTCTTAGAGTGATAGTAGTCGAGTGGTTCGCCTGCGATAGCGTCGGCTGTGTGGTTCATCCAGATTTGGCGAACTGTAGGCAACTCAAGCAGACCCTTCTCAATCATGGTGCTGTTGTCGCAGGTGTAACCCATGTGAGAGAAGTACATCTTCCAAGAAGTGTCTTCCACTTCACCTTCCTCGTTAGCCTCGAAGCCATTGTCCCAAGCATCGTCGTCGCCAGCCATGTCGTTGTGACCGTGGTCACCGTCGATGGACATGAGTGGGTGGCAGTAAACCTTGCCGGATGTGATGCCTGCTGCCTGCATACGAGCGAGCACGTGGGTCTTGAAGTTCTCCATCATATCGACTGTGCCGACGAAGTAGTTGGGGCTGAGTGTCTGCAAAGCCTCTTCCAACTCGGTGTAGCGAATGTTTGCCTTGTAAGTGTCGTAAGAGTCAGGATTACCGTGACCCATGAAGGCAACCACGCTGTTGGCAGCCTTGTCCTTGTAGAGATTGTCAAGAGCCTTGGCTACGGCAGGAACGTCCTCGTCCTTGTCCTGAAGAAGTGGCACGCCGAGTTTCAAGGTCACGTTGGCCAAGTAGTCATCGTCGATGTCGCCGTTGGCATTGTTGGCGAAGTCCTTGATGTAATTGATGACACGGGTATATTCCTCACCAGGGATGACCTGAAGAGACTGCACCACGATTTCGCTGTACTGCACACCCTCCTGAGCAAAGGCTGCGAGCCAGAATGGAGGTGCATAGAAGTTGCGAGGTGCTACATTCTCGCCAGCGGCTGCACGGTTGATGCAGATGGCTGAAGAGAAAGAAAGATACACGTCGTAGCCAGGGAATGCGGTCTTGTAGGCTGCCACGGTGCTGTCAAATGCATCGTAAGCCTGCTGCCAAGTGGAGCCGAATGCCACGAGCAGGATGGCCTTTGAATTCCTCTTCTGTGCCTTGACGGTCTGATTGACTGCATCTTGATAGACGGTGTAGTTGTTCTTCACATCGTCATCGTCGTCGTCGCTACAAGCGGTGAAACTTACAGCGGTCATGATGGCAACGGCTGCCATCATCAAATACTTAATCGCTTTCATTGTTGTTTGAATTAGAGTTATTAAATGTTGATTGATATGTGTTCTTGAGTTTCTTTCCCTGATGGAACCGCACGGTCAGCGACGCATAAATGGTGGTGCCTGGCGTGGTGGTGCCCAGATGCAACCCGTGAGGGGTCTTGTCGATGTAGTTGAAAAGATTATCGACACCTGCCTCCACGCGATAGTCGCACGACTTGGCATGTCCGAGGTCGTGGGAGGTGGAGAGTCGCCAAATCTGATACCCCTTGCCGTTGCCGTCAATCTGGTAAAAGCGTGTGGAAGACATACGGCCATAGATGCCGACGCCAAGGCGATAACTGGGGGAGAATGTGTGATTCCACGTGGCGAAGAGGTTGCCCTTGTGGTGGGCGGTTCCGTCGATGACAACGGTGTGCATACGGTCGTGGTTGGTGTCGTACTGGTTGGCTTCGGTGTCGAGATAACTATAGCCCACACCGAAGGCAAAGTGCTTGATGGAATACCGCACGTTCACATCCATGCCGCAGGTCCGCACGTCTTCGATGTTCTGATACTGGCGGGTCTTCACGGGGTCGTACTGCAGGATGTACTCGTCGGGGGCTTGATAGTTGGGGATGGTCACAAGGGCTATCATGTCGCGTACCTTATTATAATAGCCCGACACGGTGACGGAGAGTCCGCCACGGGTGTATTCGCCACTGAGGGAGAAGTAATTGCTTGCCTGTGGCTTCAGGTTGGTATTGCCCAGATAGAGGTAGGTGCCGCTCATCTGACGGACGTAGCGATAATGAAGTTCTTTGGTTGTCGGGGTCTTGAAGCCTTGGCTCCATGTGGCACGGATACGCCACGGTTCGCCCACTTTCAGCATGGCAGAAACCTTGGGGGTGAGCCGCCAGCCAAACTGCTGGTTGTCGTTCAGGCGGAGACCTGCGGTGAGGTGTGCTGCCACCGTGCTGCTACACAGCCAACGCCACTCGTCCTGCACATAGAGGGCACCCGTCCAGTCGCTCACCTTGCCACCTGCCACACGCGTGGGGGCTTTCAGCCAGTCGTAGCGATACTCCAGACCGGCACTCAACTGATTGTCGTAGGGCAGGGTGAAGATGCCCTTCAGGTTCGCCATCGTGCGTTGCTGGTCGCTCTGCAGTTCGGTCTGATCAGGCAGATAGGGGAAGTATGGATAATAGAGGGTGCCGCGGCTCTTCTCATAGTCTTCCACCAGCGTGTTGGCGGTGAAATAATAGTAA
This sequence comes from Bacteroidaceae bacterium, assembly GCA_017483605.1. GTDB lineage: Bacteria > Bacteroidota > Bacteroidia > Bacteroidales > Bacteroidaceae > Minthosoma. The sequence continues at coordinate 42,852 of JAFUWG010000041.1, forward strand.
TAAGCATGGCGGTTCCAATCCAGGTCGAGGGTCACTTGGTCGGTCTGGTTCAGTTTCCACTTGCCACCTACCGACGCACTCTGATTGCTGTATTGGAGGTCGTAGGTATGAACATCATATCGGGGGTACTTGCCGCTGGGGCGGTAGATTCGTTTGCCGTAAGTGCTACCCTCGGCATAGAGTTCCATGTCTTTGCTGAAGGTGTAAGTGAGGCGTTCTGCCACCTGCCAGTTGGTGTGACGATTGACGGTCTTGTTGCGTGAATCGGTAATAGGATCTTCCCCCACTGACGTATGCTCCACCGCCGTGTTCTGCCAGCCATCGGAATGTTGCAACTGGAAGTTGGTATAACTGCTCCACTTCCCCAGATTGAGGGCAATGCCGTTGTGCTGACGCAAGTCACCGTAAGAGCCACCACGGGTGGTGTTCTCCAGCAGCAACCCTTCCTTGTCATGCTTTTTGGTGATGATGTTGATGACGCCCGCAATGGCATCGCTGCCATAAAGTGCGGAAGAGGCTCCTTTCACAATCTCTATCTTCTCGATGTTCTGAGGGTCGATGAGCGAAAGGTCATTCTCGCCACCCACATCGCCATGGATGCGTTTGCCGTCAATCAGGATGAGAATGTAGGAGTTGCCCAGACCGTTCAACTGCATCTGGCTGCCCATGTCGTCCTCGTTGAATGCAAACGACGCAGTCAACCCACCGAGGATATCCTCGATGGAACGTCCGGCATAGTTTTGCAACATCTTGCCGCTGATGACTTCCGTCTGGACGGGTGCGTCCTTCAGCAAGTGCTGGGTGCCGGTTCCGGTCACAACGACTTCCTGCAAGGTGCCCGCATTCTGTTCGTCTGCTTTGGGAGCGTTACCCCAAGCGGCTTGCGGTATCCCACCCTTCAAGGTGTCTTGTGCCAACAATGTCTGGGCAAGGCACAATAATGCCAACCCAATGAACCATCTTTTCATAAATGTCGTTGTTTCGCCCCGCATGTTCCTGTGCGTGCGTACATACTTTAATATAGGACATTGGCAGGTCTCCTGGCTTTCCCCCTGTCTGCCTACCTTCCCGATGTTGTCATCAGTGGCTTGTCTCGAACAGACGTTTACAAGAGGGGATTACAGTTGCAGGTACAGCCCAGGTTTTTCACCTGATTCCCTTGCATCGGCTGATGCCGATTACCAAATTCTGACTGCAAATATACAACTTTTTTGTGATTCCCTCACAAATTCAAATTATTTTTTCTACTTTTGCACCCTATGAAGTCAAGTTTTCTCATCGCAGCCCCTCAAAGTGGCTCTGGCAAGACAACGATTGCCAGAGGTTTGATGGCGTTGTTTGTGCAACAAGGATTGACGGTGCAGCCGTTCAAATGTGGGCCTGACTACATCGACACGAAGTTTCATGCTGCCGTGTGTGGACGCCCAAGCATCAATCTGGACACGTTCATGGCAACAAAAAACCATGTGAAGGCTCTGTTTGGCTATTATGGAAAAGAGGCAGACGTTTGTGTGGTGGAGGGCATGATGGGACTGTTCGACGGCTATGACCAAGACCACGGCTCGTCGGCAGAGATTGCCCAAGTGTTGGGACTGCCAATTGTGCTGGTGGTGGATGCCAGGTCTGCTGCCTATTCGATGGCGGCTCTGCTGAGTGGCTTCCTGCATTTTCGGGAGGACACGCACATTGCAGGGGTCATCTTCAACAAAGTGGGTTCGGCAAAACATCGTGCCATGCTGCAGCGGGTGTGCGATGACCTCGGAGTGACGTGCTTCGGCTTCTTGCCAAAGAGTCCGTCGCTCGAAACAGGGTCTCGTTATCTGGGGCTGGACTTTTCGGAGGAGACTCGCCACCGAGAACTGGTCGCGATGCTGCACGAGCAGGTGGATTGGCAACGGCTCTTGCAACTGCATTCTTCCTTAGACTTCACCACCTGTCCACCCTTTCAACCGACCCTTTCTTCTGGGAAAGTGCTCGTTGCCCGCACGGCAGAATCGTTCTCGTTTCTCTACCAAGAAACGCTGGACCAATGGGAACAGGTCACATTTTTCAATCCAGAAGAAAACCGTCCCATCCCCGACGACACGGAACTGCTCTACCTGCCTGGAGGTTATCCCGAGAAACACCTGGAGGCGTTGGCAAATGCCTCGAAAACACGGGAATCCATTCGCCGCTATGCGGAAAGGGGCGGGCGTATCCTTGCGGAATGTGGCGGAATGATGTACCTGTGCCGCCACATCGTGACAGACGAAGGTGAATACCCCATGTGCGGCGTACTCCCCTACTCCATCAGTGCCCGACAAGCCGACCGTAAACTTTCGCTCGGCTATCGGCGTTTCGTGCTGGATGGCAAGGAATATCGTGGGCATGAGTTCCACTACACACAATTTCTGGAAGAGACGCCTCCCTCCGCCGCACAGGTCTATAACGCCACGGGCGAGCCGGTATCAACTCCTATCTTAAAGTATAAAAATGTGCTGGCAAGTTATACGCATTTGAGCCCCACATCCCCACAAGGGGAAAAGCATTCGCTGTGGAAATCAAGTGAGAGGCATCGCGTCAGCCCTTCCCCTTTGGGGGTCGGGAGGCTTCACCCTGTGATGTTGGCAGGAACGGGCAGCGACGTGGGCAAGAGTGTGCTGGCAGCGGCTTTCTGTCGAATCTTCCGTCAGGATGGTTACCAACCAGCCCCGTTCAAGGCTCAAAACATGGCACTCAACTCTTACGCCACACCCGAAGGTCTGGAAATCGGCAGGGCACAGGCGGTGCAGGCTGAGGCGGCGGGCATCCCTTGCCACACAGACATGAACCCCCTGCTGCTGAAGCCTCAGAGCGACCACACCAGTCAGGTGGTGCTGAATGGACGCCCCATCGGCAATCGGGATGCCTACGACTATTTCCGCAAGGAGGGGCGAGAAGAATTGCGGCGTGAGGTCTGTGCGGCTTTCGACCGCCTGTCTCAACGGTTCAACCCCATTGTGATGGAAGGGGCTGGCAGCATCTCCGAACTGAACCTGCGTGACCACGACTTGGTCAATTTGCCGATGGCACGACATGCCGATGCCGATGTCTTTCTGGTGGGCGACATCGACCGCGGCGGCGTGTTTGCCTCGGTCTATGGCAGCATCGCCTTGCAGACACCCGAGGACAGGCGACGAATCAAAGGTATCATCATCAACAAGTTCAGAGGCGACCTGCGGCTGTTTGACGACGGTCGGAAGATGCTGGAAGACTTGTGCCAAGTGCCGGTACTGGGTGTGGTGCCTTATTATCATCAAATCTATGTGGAGGAGGAAGACAGCGTGGACTTGGCACAAAAGTCTATGCAGGCTCAGCGAGGCAAGGTCAACGTGGCGGTGGTGCTTTTGCGGCATTTGTCCAACTTTACCGACTTCAATGTGCTGGAACGTGACCCACGGGTACACTTGTTCTACACCAACAATACCGAGGACTTGCTGAAGAGCGACATCATCATCCTGCCTGGCTCCAAATCGACCCTCAGCGACCTTTATGAACTGCGTCGCAACGGAGTGGCACAGGCGATTATCCGTGCCCATCGAAAGGGAACGAGCGTGATGGGCATCTGCGGAGGCTATCAGATGATGGGTGTGGAAGTGTGCGACCCGCATCATCTGGAGGGGGACATCGAGCGTCTGCCCGGATTGGGACTGCTGCCTGTCAGCACGACCATGACGGACGAAAAGACCACCCGTCAAGTCACCTTCAACGGAGGAATGCACGGCTACGAGATTCATTGCGGCGAAACCCGACCCTTCGGCACGGCGGAAGAAAGCCCGCTTGCCACTTTCGACGACGGACACACTGACGGCTACGTGGTGGACGACAAGTGCATGGGCACCTATATTCATGGCATCCTCGACAACCCTGCGTTCATCGACCGACTGCTGCAGCCTTTTGCCGACAAGATGGAGGAGGCAAGCACAGCGTTCGACTACCACGCCTTCAAAGAGCAGCAATATGACCTCCTTGCCGACCACGTGCGGCAGCACATCGACATGGAGCGAGTCTATCAAATACTGAAAGGAGAATCATGAGAAAAATCATACTCATCACAGGCGGTCAGCGTTCGGGCAAGAGCCGCCACGCGGAGGAATTGGCATTGTCGCTGAGTGCCAACCCCGTGTATGTGGCAACCGCCCACGTGTGGGACGAGGAGTTTCGTGAGCGGGTGAAGATACACCAGCAGCGGAGAGGCAACGAGTGGACGAACATCGAGGAGGAACGCTACCTGAGCCATCATGACCTCATGGGACGGGTGGCTGTCATCGACTGCATCACGTTGTGGTGTACCAACTTCTTTTTTGAGTTGCAAGACGTCACCTCGTCGCTCGATGCCTTGAAGAAAGAGTTTGACCTGTTTACAGCACAAGACGCCACATTCATTTTCGTGACCAACGAGATTGGTTCGGGCGGCGTAAGCGACAACGCCGTTCAGCGAAAGTTCACCGACCTGCAAGGCTGGATGAACCAATATGTTGCCCAACATGCTGACGAGGTCATCCTCATGGTCAGTGGAATACCCGTCAAAATCAAATGAAAACGTTCAACATACAACAACCTGACGAGACGCTGCGTCTCGCCATTCAAGACAAGATAGACAACCTGAACAAGCCCAAAGGCTCGCTCGGCCGATTGGAGGGGCTTGCCATGCAGGTATGCCTCATTCAGCAGACACTCACCCCTTCGCTCGCCTACCCTTGCCACCTGCTGCTGGGTGGCGACCACGGCATCGAACGAGAGGGCGTCAGCGTGAGTCCTCGCGAGGTGACATGGCAGCAAATGGTGAACTTCACCCGTGGCGGTGGCGGTGTGAACATGTTCTGCCGCCAGCATGGGTTTGACCTGCGGATTGTGGATGTGGGTGTTGACCACGACCTGTCGGGAGTGGACGGCATCATCGACCGTAAGATTGCCCGTGGCACCAAGAATTTTCTCTACGAGCCCGCCATGTCGGAGGCAGAAATGGAGCAAGCCATCCACATCGGCATCGACCTAGTGGATGACTGCATCGGCGAGGGCTGCCGGGTGCTTTGCATCGGCGAGATGGGCATTGCCAACACCTCGCCATCCAGCGTGTGGATGAGCCTCTTTGGGCAAATTCCGCTTGCCGAATGCATCGGGGCTGGGGCAGGGCTTGACTCGCCTGGCATCAGACATAAATGTGAAGTGCTGACCCAAGCGGTAGAGCGGTTTTTGAAGACCTCTCCACACTACACGACAGAGGAAGCCATCCGCTATTTTGGAGGATTCGAAATGGTCGTTGCCATCGGTGCCATGCTGCGGGCAGCGGAGCGGCATCTGGTCATCCTTGTGGACGGTTTCATCATGACAGCCTGTGCATTGGCGGCTTGCCAAATTGCTCCTGCCGCACAACCTTACATGGTTTTCACCCATTGCGGCGACGAGAGCGGACACCGCAAGATGCTCGACCTCTTGCACGCCCAGCCCTTGCTGCACCTTGGGCTGCGACTAGGCGAAGGAACAGGGGCTCTGTGTGCCTTCCCCATCGTGGACTCTGCCGTCCGCATGATGAACGAGATGAACAACTTTAACAACGCAAAAATCACTAAATATTTCTAAACAAAATGAAACACGGATTAGTGCTGGAAGGCGGCGGCATGAGGTCGCTCTTCTCCGAAGGAGTCATCGACGTGATGCAAGAACACGGCATCAGCATGGATGGCATGGTTGGCGTATCGGCAGGCGCCTTGTTTGGCTGCAACTTCAAGTCGCACCAGCCAGGTCGAGGACTGCGATACAACACCCGCTTCAAGGACGACCCCCGCTACATGGGCATGAAGTCATTCCTCACCACCGGCAACTATGTGAACGCCCAGTTTGCCTACCACACCATGCCGCTGGAACTTGACCTGTTCGACATTGCCGCCTTCGAGGCTGACCCGATGGAGTTTCACCTTGTCGCCACCGACATCAGCACGGGCAAACCCGTCTATCGCCGCATCGAACACGTGGATGACCAAGCCCTCGAGTGGTTCCGTGCCACAGGCTCCATGCCTGTGGTCTCCCGACCCGTCCGCATTGACGGCATGAGTCTGCTCGACGGCGGCATGACCGACTGCATCCCCCTGCAATATTTCCAGAGCGTTGGCTTCGAGCGAAATATCGTTGTTCTGACTCGTCCGAAAGGCTATCAGAAACAACCGACCAACATCGTGCCACTCTTCCGCCTTTTCCATCCGCAACACCCCAAAGTGGCAGCGTGCATGGCTCGGCGACACGAGATGTACAATGCTCAGTTGCAATACATCGAGGCAGAGGCACAGAAAGGCAACACCCTGCTCATCTATCCCGACCAGCCCTTAGAGATTGGCAGGACGGAACGGGATGCGGACAAGATGCGAGCCATCTACGAAGCAGGCAAACAGAAAGCCCTTGCTATGCTTCAAGACATCCAGGCGTTTCTTGCTGACTGACCCCCTACAAAAAGAAAAGAGGTTTACGCCATGTAAACCTCGCTGATGTGATGAAGATTCTGCCGCTGCATCACATATTTCTGAAACTCGTCGAGCACACATTGCGTGGCGATGTCCACGTTCTTCACCCTGCCGAAGTCCTCACGCAGACAGAGCGAATGCACATCGTCGACACATCCCCATGCCACCCAGATTTCCACCTCATGACCTTCCCACTCCTCGGCATAGCCCGTCGAGGCAAGGGCGTACTCCGTGTGGAACAGTTCGCACGCCCCCTTCACCATCTGCTCTGCCACTTCACGCGACACCACGCCATACTCCCGAATCATCTCCGCCGGCACACCCAGCATACGCACCTTCACCTCGTCCTGATAAGCCACCAGTCCTCCCTGAAAGTATTTGCTCGCACCGCTCCTTGCCGTGATGGCTGCGGCAATTCTGCCGCCCGTACACGATTCCGCTGTTGATACTGTCATCTTTTCTTCCGTTCTTTTTCGTTGCTGTCTATCGAGAAAAACCACACCCGTCACTCGCCACGTCGGTCGATGAACTTGTAATTGCGATACTGACTGCGAGGGAAGGTGAAGACTTCATCCTTGAGATTGCCTGATTTGAGGTCTGAAATGAGCACATTCGCCCAGATGAAGGCGACCTTGATGCGGACAGAGACGGGGTCGCGGGTTGTCTTGTCGAGCAAGGCGCGAATCTCTTTCATCGCCTTCACCCCCTTCTTGCCACACAAAGTGATGAGGATGCCCTCGTCCACATTTTCTATCTGATAGGTGTAATTTTCCGGTTCAAACTTGAAGTCGTCGCCAAAACGGCTCTGCTTGCTGGAGTTGGCATCGAACATCTCCACCGTCTTTTTCTTGTCCTTCACCACGTAGGCAACCACCCCGTCGTTCCAACTCTTGCTGCTGGCAGAGAGGTACTTGCTTTTCTTGCCCTTATACCAGATGGTGCCCTCGGTTTTGTAGATGCTGGCGACATCCACCTTGTAGTGCAGACTCGCCCCCTGATTGCCGAAAACCTTCTGATACACTTCATCAAAGATGCGTCGAGCCTGTTTTGCGTTAGGTGTTTCCTGTGCCTGCACACCGAGGCTCAGCAGCATCGCCCACAAGCCAATCCAAAAAATCTTTTTTCTCATTTTCTTCATTTTGGTTGCAAAGGTACTCAAAATCCCCGAAACATCGGCTGATGTTTCGGGGATTTTTTATTGAAATAGACCAATTGCTGTCTGCTTATGCCCAGTTGTCACGCAACTGATAGTAGGCAGCCACCTCAGCGAAGAGGATGACAACTGCTGCAAAGTAAGCACCCACGCAGCAGCAAAGGAAGCCGACAAGGATGATGCCGATGAAGGCGAAGCCCAAGCCGATGAGGGCGAGGAGATTGCCTTTCGTCATGCCCCAACTTGCCTTGATGGCCTCAAACACGCCTGCCTCTGGGTTGTTGATGACATAGAGCGGAGCGAAGACCAGACGAGGTGCCACAAAGAAGAATGGCACAACGCAGCAGAGCAATGCGATACTGTCGATGATGTTCACAAGGATTTGTACGACGAAATACTTCACGTACACTCCCACAGGAAGTTTGAAGGCGTTGAAAGAAACGCTGTCCATCGTGCCGCCCACGAGGCCGAGGGCGAGGTTGTAAAGACCCACGTAGAGCAGGATGTCAATCAGCGCACCAAGAAGGACGCCGAAGGTGGCACCACCACTTGTGTAGAGATCGGAGAACTGCTGCAGAGCCTCCATGTCACCCTGAGCCATACGCTCGCTCATACGCTGTATTTCAGCAGCATCCATGCTGGGACCGAAAAGGCTCTGAATACCGTTCGTCAACAAACTGATAATCAGAATAATTACTGCAACGACGAGACCATGCTTCTTCGCATATTCCCATCCCGTGCCGATGGCACCACTTACACTTAATGAATAATTTGCCATAATTTGTTGTTATTAAGTAATGAATGAATGTTTACAATTCATTGTAGTTGTACGAGAACGTGTCGCCCTGCGAGAGTTGACCCGTGGTGAAGCCTCGCTTGAACCACTTGATACGCTGCTGGCTGGTGCCGTGGTTGAACGACTCGGGCACGGTATAACCCTGTGCCTTCTTCTGCAGGTAGTCGTCGCCGATGACCTGGGCGGTGCTGATGGCTTCCTCCAGGTCGCCCTCTTCGAGCGAACCGAACATGTGCTGCTCGTGGTATGCCCAGATGCCCGCATAGCAGTCGGCTTGCAACTCTATCTGCACACTCACCTTGTTGGCGTCGCTCTGCGAGAGCCTTGCCATCTTCTCGTGTGCCCTGCCGAGGTTGCCGAGCAGATACTGCACGTGGTGACCCACCTCGTGAGCAATCACGTAGGCGTAGGCAAAGTCGCCGTCAGCCCCAAGGGACTGCTTCATGGTGGTGAAGAAGGAGAGGTCGATATAGACACACTGGTCTGCCGAGCAGTAGAAAGGACCTACGCTGGCGGTTGCGCCACCGCAGCCCGACTGCACGGAGCCGTTGAAGAAAACAAGTGTGGGAGCCTCGTAGGTCTTGCCGAGTTTCTTGAACTCTGCCGTCCACACATCCTCAGTGGAGGCAAGCACCTGCTTGGCAAAGTGCTCCAGTTCCTGCTCCTGGGCGGTAGGCTCGTAGGGCTCGTTCTGCCCGTTAGCACCCATCGTCACGCTGGTCAGGTCGCCTGCCGAAGTGGCTGCCTGAAAGGCTGTGCCGAGGTCACCCGTGGTGAAGTAGGTGATCAGACCAATCACAATCATTGCACCGATGCCAAGTCCACCCTTGCCACCGAGTTTCAAACCGCCACCGCCACTTCGGCGGTCTTGCACGTTCGAACTTTCTCTTCTTCCGTCAAGTCTCATAATCTTGTCATTTTAAGGTTCGTAATTTGTGCAAAGTTAAGAATCTTTTTTCTTTTTTTAACAAAAAGTATGTTATAAAATAGAAATTCAGTTGCTTAATATCGCCAAAGTCACTAACTTTGCCCCGAAAATAACACATATTTAGCATGTTTTAAAGATGAAAGCACTGAACACAACTAATGCACCTGCTGCCATCGGCCCCTACAGCCAGGCTATCGAGGCGAATGGCACCGTGTACGTGAGCGGACAACTCCCCATCAATCCTGCCACGGGCGAATTTGCCGAGGGCGGCATTCAAGCGGAGGCACGCCAGAGCCTGACAAACATTCAGAACATCCTCGCCACCGAGGGGCTGACCATGCAGAACGTGGTGAAAGTCACGGTGCTGCTGGCAGACATCGGCAACTTCGCCGCAGTGAATGAGGTCTATGCCGAGTTCTTCAAGGCGCCCTACCCTGCCCGCTCTGCCTTTGCCGTGGCTGCACTGCCCAAGGGCGCGAACATCGAGATTGAGGCGATTGCCGTGAAGTAGAATTTCCATTCCATTAAAACTGAAAAAATAGAACGAAAATGAAAATGAGCAGAATCATGGCGGTGCTCATGCTGAGTGCCGTGGCCGTGGGTGCCAACGCACAGGCCGAAGCCAAGATGAAGGAACTGCAGGCACAGGGATTCGGCGCCCGCAACACGGCTGCACAGGCTGCCGCCAACAACGAGGCTGTCGCCGAGGTGGCAGAGGGCGATACCGACCCGTCGTTTCCGGGCGGCGAAATGTTTCTTCAGGCATACTTGAAGAAGAAACTCATGCACTCTGGCGTGAGCGGCAAGGGCGATGTGGTCATCAGTTTCAAGGTGGACAAGAAGGGCAACATCTATGGTGCCGAAGTGACCCAGTCGGCTGGCAGCACACTGGACACCGCCGCCTTCAACATCGTCACAGGTATGCCACGTTGGAAGCCAGGACTGACCAACGGCGAACCTGCCGACAAGCCGGCACAGGTGACCGTCAGTTTTGGAAAAGAAGATTAAGTGCTAGTTGCTACCTCGATGCGTATCAATTCATGTCGAGGTCACAAATGAATACAATACCTCGACACGAATTAACTCGTGTCGAGGTATTATCGTTTGACGCTTCGGAAAAAGCGGCATCAAGGCTTGGAGGTCAAGCCGACACAGGGAATTTCTATCGCACAACCCGCCAAGCCTTCACTCGTGGCTGTAAGTGTCGCTTTGCCTTCCATGCCAGCAATGCCTTGCAAAACGACCAAGCACTTGCCATAGAAGGCTCGACGCTTTTCGTCTTGGAAGCGTTCCAGCGAAATGGGGGAGCCATTGTCCACACCTACAATGATGGCGGGACCGAACGCATGGAACTGAATGAGGTTGGAGGCGTTCGGGCAGGGATTGCCCTCTGCATCGCACACCTGCACCTCCACAAACATCAAGTCACGCCCGTCGGCAAACATTCGAGCCCTGCTGGGCGACAGGGAGACGATGGCGGGTTTGCCTGCCGTCTTCGTCACGGTCTCGGTCACGACCGCACCGTTCTTGTAGGAAACCGCCTTGATTTCGCCCGGTGCGTACTTCACTCGCCACCACACATGCAGCGAGTCCAGCCCGTCGCCCTTGCTCTTCCTGCCTTGGCTTTCGCCGTTCACGAAGAGTTCCACTTCGTCGGCGTTGTTGTAGTATGCCCAGAGGTCCACCATGCCGTTCTCGTCGAGAAGGCTCGGCGCGATGTCGTCGCCAGCGTAGGTCTCGTCGCCCCAGTTCCAGTGAGGGAAAAGGTGCAGCACGGTGTCGGTGGTCAGTTCCGACTTGTAGAGATATGCCACGTCCTTGGGGAAGCCGGCAAGGTCGAAGATGCCGAAGTAACTGCTGCGGGCAGGCCATCCGTAGGGGGTGGGCTCGCCGATGTAGTCAAAGCCTGTCCAGACGTATTGCCCTGTTATCCAAGGGTTTTTCTTCATCAGCAGCAGGGTCTCCTCGTGGGTGTTGCCCCACGGCGCGTGACAATTGTCGTAGGCGGAGCAGGAGAAGGTGGGGTCCTCAAAAGGCTTGTCCCAACGCTCGGGCCAGAGGAACTCATGGTTGGACGGCATACGGTAGTAGCCACGGGTCATCAGCGCCGAATTGCTCTCGGTGATGATGAACGGCTTGCCGGGGAAGTTCTTGTGTACGTCGGGGATGTTCTGGTTGTGGTAGTTGTAGCCGATGATGTCGAGGGCACCCGACTTGAAGAGGTGGTTGCCGGGGTTCGGTTCGTTGCATCCCGCCGTGATGGGACGGGTCGGGTCGAGGTTCCGCACGAAGTCAGCCAACTTCTTGGTCAGGAGGGAATTGACGCTCATCTCACCGTCTTCGCCAGCCAGCATCTCCGGCGAATGGCCGAAGTTGAGAATAAGGTTCGCCTCCTCTAATGAGAGGGTGTCGGCATTGGCATCGCTCCACTGCTCCAGCACCTCGTTGCCGATGCTCCACATGAGGATGGAAGGATGGTTGCGGTCTCTCACCACGAAGTCGTGCAGGTCACGCTCGTGCCACTCGTTGAAGTAACGGGCATAGTCGTTCGCCGTCTTCTTCTTTCGCCACATGTCGAAGGACTCGTCCATGACGATGAAGCCCATCTCGTCGCACAAATCGAGCAGTTCGGGTGATGGCGGATTGTGGGAACAGCGGATGCCGTTGATGCCGATTTCTTTCAGTTTCCGCAACTGCCGATAGAGTGCCGCCGTGTTGAAGGCCGCGCCCAGGCAGCCCAGGTCGTGGTGGTTGCACACGCCCTGAATCTGGAGGGGCTTGCCGTTGAGTGTCAGCCCCTGGTCGGTGAAGGAGAATTTGCGGAAACCGACGGTGGTCATATACGTGTCGAGGGCTGTTGTCTTGTCGGTGGCAACCGCCAAAAAACCGAAGCCTGTCACCAGCGCGAGCGCTGTGCCAATGCCCGAGGCAACGGCGGTTTTCTTCGCGTTGATTTTGGTGCCGTCGCCTTTCGACGAGACGGACGTGGCGAGACGGTAGAGCGAAGGATGCTCGGGCGACCACAGCCGCACGTTCGTCAGTTGCAGCGTCTGCTCCACCGTGAGGGCTTCGCCCGGCTGCACCTTCACGATTTGCAAATCGCTCTTGCCCACAAACTTCCCTGCCTCGTTGTACAATGTTTGGCTCACGGTTGCCTTCCCTGCTTTGACGCCGTCATTTCGCACCGTCGTCCGCACGGTCAGCGTGGTGCGCGTCGAGATGGCGTTCCCCTTCTTGTCGGTGCTGAGCCCGTTCACAGAGGTGGTCACCTGCACGCCATTCGTGTCCACGTGCACCTTCGGTTGCACGGTCATCCAAACGTTGCGATAGATGCCGCAGCCCGAATACCAACGGCTGTTGGGCTGGTCGCTGTTATCGACTCGCACAGCCACCACATTCTCCTTACCTATATTTATATAAGGAGTGATGTCGTAGCCAAAGGAGATGTAGCCATAAGGACGGGTGCCAAGTTTGTGGCCGTTCACCCAAACGGTGGCATTCATGTATGCCCCGTCGAAGTCGAGTCGGAAACGGTCTTTTGCACCATTCTCGTTGATGGTGAACGTCTTCCTGTACCACCCCACTCCACCGGGCAAGGCACCGCCGCCCGTGCCCGAGGGGTTGTCCTTGTCGAAGTCGCCCTCAATCGCCCAATCATGCGGCAAGTTCAGTCGCCTCCATGTGGAGTCGTTCACCTCTGTGCCACTATAGTCGGCAGCCTTGTCTGCCAACATAAAACGCCAGTCGGCAGTGAACAACTGTCGCCCGGCGTCTTGAGCATGGACAGCCACACAGACCGCCCATGCCATCAGTATCAAAAGTTTCTTCATAAAATCTTACAGTTTCACATCGACCTTCTTGCCGCTATACTTCACCTCCACGCCTGCTGCTTCAGGGTCATAGCCCTGTGCCTTGTCGGCACTGACGGCAACCACGGTGAACGTGCGTTCCTTCAGCATACCAGGGAACTCGCCTGTGCGGTCGCCGATGGTGAGGGTCTTGGTTGCCTCGTTGTAAGTGACAGGGATGCGGGCGAAGCGACCTGCCTCATACCCGTAGTTCGTGCCCTCGTCTTCGTAGAGCGTGAACTTGCCGTCGGCTCCCTCATAGACATAGAGACGGATGTTGTCAGCCTTCTTCTGCTGGGTGTACTCGATGGCGGGGCCATAAGGAATGATGCTGCCGGCACGCACATAGAGTGGGATGTGGTCGTAAGGGGCTGGCACGGTCTTTGCCTCACCGCCCTGCGATGCCACCTTGCCCGTGAAGAAGTCATACCACACGTTGTCCTTCGGGAAGTACACCTCACGCTGACGGGCACCATACTGATAGACAGGGTTCACCATGATGGCAGGACCAAACATGAACTGATAACCGATGTTCTGCACCGCCTTGTCCTTGCCGAAGTCCATAATGAGCGGACGCATGATGGTATAGTCGTTGAAATGAACGTCGGCAGCCAACGAATAAATGTATGGCATGAGGCGGTAACGAAGTTCGAGACACGCCTTGATGACGTTGTAGGCAGGATGACCTTCGGGAGCGATGTTCCAAGGCTCACGGAACGGGAACTGACCGTGTGCACGATAAATCGGTGCGAACATGCCCACCTGATGCCAACGGGCATTCAACTCACGCCAGTCACGCAGGTCGTTGCTCTCGATGCCCTTCTCGTCGTAGAGGCTCTGGGCGGCGGCATAACGCTTCTCCACTGAGAAACCGCCGATGTCCTGACTCCAATAGGGCACACCCGAGATGGAGAAGTTCAGACCTGCCGTAATCTGTGCCTTCAGGTCTTCCCAACGCGTACCGATGTCGCCCGACCATGTGGCTGTCGAATAACGCTGCTCGGCGGCAAAACCGTTGCGGGTCAAGAGGAAGACGCGGTTGTTGTTAGGCGAGAAGTCGTTGCCGAAGCCCCACTGGTTCCACTTGGCGGTCTTCATCAGCGTCTGGCTGTCTTTGGGGTCGATGCCCTTCTGCTCGATGGCGGTCTCGTAGGCACGCTGACCGTCGTAGATGGCCTCGGCATTCACGATGCTGTAGGCATTGAAGAACTCATCGGATGAGCCGTACTTGGTCGGTCCGCAAAGAAGTTTGCGATACTCAAGGTCGGTACAGTCACGCACGTTCGGCTCGGAAGCGTCCATCCACCAGGCATCCATGCCGATGGTGCCCAACTTCTCGTAGAGTTGCCGCCAGAAAATCTTGCGGGCATCCTCGTCATAAGCATCGTAGAAAGCATACTTGTAGCCCAGCCAGTCGTAGAGCGAGTCCTTGATGCTCTGCTGGTAGATCATGCCCTTGTCGTTCAGTTCCTTGAAGTTGTCCACCGTCAAGTAGTACTTGGGCCAGCAGGAAATCATGATTTTGGCATGGTTCTGATGGATGGTGTCAATCATGCCGGCAGGGTCGGAGAAGCGTTCGGGGTCGAACTCGAAGGCACCCCACGAGTCGAACACCCAGTAATTCCAGTCCATCACGATGTTATCGATGGGCAGATGACGCTCGCGGAAGCCAGCCAACGCATCCAATATCTCGCTTTGTGTCTTATAGCGTTCACGGCTCTGCCAGTAGCCCAAGAGCCAGTCGGGCATGATTTGCGCCTTGCCTGTCAGGGTGCGGTAGCCACTGATGACCTCGTCCGCATTGTCGCCGGCAATGAAGTAATAGTCAAGTTGCTTCGTCATCTCGCTCCAGAAGGAGAGTTTGCCCTGCTCTGCCTCGTCCACAGGAGCGTAGGCACGAAGTCCGCAGTAGGCTTCGCCACCGTCGGGAATCCACTCCAGACGGAAACTGTACTGCTTGCCAGCCTCGAGGTTCACCGAGAACTTGCGGGCGTTGGGGTTCCAGGCGGTTCGCCAGATAGTCTGCTCGCCGCTGCCAGTGCCTGCCACGTCTTCCGTATAGACATCCTTGCCATCGATATACACTTTCTGATAGCCTGAATAGTAGTGGCAGAACTTGTATTCGCCGCTCTCGTAGGGCTCGATGGTGCCTTCATACACCACCTTGGCATTGTCCATCTTGAAGGTCGGCAGGTTCTTCGCCGACTTCAGGTTCTCGAAGTAGATGGAGTCCTCACGACGCACCAGTGTCTCTTGGTCGGGAGAAGTATAGGTGCCTGTCAAGGCTCCTTCCTTGCCATCCTTGTCGGTCAACTTGAACACTTTCTGCAGTTGGCTGTAGTCGTTCGGGTTGCCAAAACGGCAGAGGGAGTAACTGTCGAAGAGGATGCCGTAGTTGTTGGACGAAACGATGAAGGGGATGCTGACCTTGGTGTTGTACTGGAACAACTCTTCGTTCTTGCCCTTGTAGTTCCACTCGTCTGCCTGATGCTGGCCGAGTCCGTAGAAGGCTTCGTCTTCGGGACTCTCAAACACCTGACGGATGCTCCAGCCCTTGTAGGTCTCTTCCTTGCCGTCGGCATGAGTCTGGGTACACTCGTAGGGGGTGAACTCCTTGCCACCGCCATCCTGTTCATGGATGATGAGGTTGCCCACGCTATCCGTGAACCACACTTCGCCCGTCGATGCCAACACATGGGCACTCAACTGGCTGGTGCTCAGGGTCACGGTGTCGCCATGTTCCACCACGCTACACTCCACTTTCCGTTCCTGGGGCACGACTATCAGGCTCTGAGGGTCGGCAAACTTCTTTTCTCGGGTGGCGGACACACGGATGATTTTCTCACTCACAGCCTCCAGACGCACCAGGCGAGGGGTGCTTTCGTCTAACTCCGACTGGGCGATGTGTACGATGGCACCGTCTCTCATCACTTCGGTGGTCTCCGAACCGCAACCTGCCAGCAGCAGCGAGGCAAGTGCGAGGCATACAAGATTCTTCTTCATAAAAGTTTTTTGATGGTTATTTAGTCAGTAATTTCTTCACGTATCTTCATGTGTGAGCACAAAGTTAGCACTTTCTTTTTGTTCTCACAAAATTTCACCGCCAAAAAGTTTCTCAACCAGCCCAATACGACAAGTCCCCGACGGCAAACGATGCCATCGGGGACTTTTTTATATAAAGATGTGTAGAGACTTATGCGTACATCGCAACGATAGCCTCGTAGAGTTCCTGCTTGCCAGAAGTCTGCTTTGGCTCGCCCACCTTCTTGCCGTACTCGTAAGCCTGTTCGAGGGTCAACTTGCCATCCTCGAAGTCCTTACCGATACCGCTGTCGAAGGAAGCATAGCGCTCTGCCTTCATCTTGCAGTATGGAGACTCTTCAAGCAACTTGGCAGCAGACTCAAGACCGCGTGCCATAGCGTCCATACCGGCGATGTGGGCGATGAAGATGTCCTCAAGGTCGGTAGAGTTACGACGAGTCTTAGCGTCGAAGTTGGTACCACCTGTTCCGAGACCGCCGCCACGGATGATTTCCATCCAAGCCTGAGTCAACTCATAGTTGTCGATTGGGAACTGGTCAGTGTCCCAGCCGTTCTGGTAGTCACCACGGTTAGCGTCGATAGAGCCGAGCATACCTGCGTCAACAGCACAAGCCAACTCATGCTCGAAGGTGTGACCTGCGAGTGTAGCGTGGTTCACCTCGATGTTCACCTTGAAGTCCTTGTCGAGACCATGTGCACGGAGGAAGCCGATGACTGTCTCTGTGTCCACGTCATACTGGTGCTTAGATGGCTCCATTGGCTTTGGCTCGATGAGGAATGTGCCTTTGAAGCCCTTGCTGCGAGCGTAGTCGCGTGCCATGCCGAGCATGGTTGCCATGTGCTCCTTCTCACGCTTCTGGTCGGTGTTCAAGAGGCTCATGTAACCCTCGCGACCGCCCCAGAATACGTAGTTCTCAGCGCCCAGTTTGATACCAGCGTCGATGGCGTTCTTGATCTGAACGATAGCACGAGCCACCACGTCGAAGTCTGGGTTGGTAGAAGCACCGTTCATGTAGCGAGCATTGCCGAACACGTTGGCAGTTGACCACAAGAGTTTGATGCCTGTCTCTTCCATCTTCACCTTCAGATAGTCGGTGATTGCCTTGAGGTTTGCCTCATACTCCTCGACAGATGCACCCTCGCTGACGAGGTCAACATCGTGGAAACAGAAGTATGGAATGCCGAGTTTCTGCATGATTTCGAAACCTGCGTCAGCCTTCTGCTTAGCGATTTCAACCGCGTCGCCACCGTTGTTCCATGGGAACTTCTTGGTGCCGCCACCGAACTGGTCGCCACCCTCTGCACAGAGTGTGTGCCACCATGCCATAGCGAAACGGAGCCACTCCTTCATAGGCTTGCCCATGATGACCTTCTCGGCATCATAGTAGTGGAATGCCATTGGATTCTTGGAATCCTTACCTTCGAACTTGATTTTACCAATCTGTGGAAAATACTCTTTAGCCATAATCGTCAATTTTTTTAGATTTAGATATTGATTTATTGAGTTAATGATGTTTTTCTGTTGTGCGAGTCGGATGACTTTTCGGCTGCAAAGTTACGACGTTTCTTTCGCACGGCTTTTCAAGCATGTAACAAAGACTTTCACTTCTGTTACAACTAATTGTTCACCTCATTGGTGAGGGTGAGCGAAAGCACGTCGCCCATGGCATGGATGCGGTCGAACATGCTGATGAAGTCGGTCTTGTCTTGGCTCCTCACCATTAAATTGATGATGGTCGTGCCCTGGGTGTAGTCGTAGCGGAAAAACTCGTCGGAGATGTGGACGTTGAAGTCTTTGAAACACTGCCGATAGGGTGCGGCATCCTGAAGGATGCGGTTGACTTTCAGCCGCACAATCTTCTGTTCCTTGCCTCGGAAAAGTTTCCGTTCGAAGAGTTCCAACGAGGTGAGCACCAAGATGATGAGCAGTGCCGCCACCACCGAGACGAGATACATGCCGGCTCCGACTGCCAGACCTATACATGCCGTCATCCACATGCCTGCCGCCGTGGTGAGCCCCCTGACGGAGCCTTTCATCTGGATGATGGCACCGGCACCGAGGAAACCGATACCGCTGATGACCTGTGCGGCGATACGCCCGGGATCGCCATTTGCCGTACTGAAGAAAAGTTTCTGCGGGATGTAGATGGACACCAGCATCGCCAACGTCGCACCCATGCTGATGAGGGCGAAGGTTCTCATGCCGGCTATCTGCCCCTTGTGGCGACGTTCCAACCCCACCAACGAGCCCAGCACCAGGCTGAGCAGCAACTTAAAGATGGAACTGACCAGGTCCATCTGTTCGCCATTGAGTTGTTCGATAAATTCTTCCACGGTATCTTGATTCTATTTTTTCAACCCCCAAATTTACTTCTTATTTTTATTCTGAACAAACAATTTCAGAAGTTTTTGTAAAGGAAGGGGATTTTCGGGCTGTTTGTTGGCACAAAAATGCCTTTTTGGCAAAAATGACTAGTCGTTACCCCGATGCGTATCAATTCATGTCGAGGTGTTGTATGATTACAATACCCGTACACGAATTGATACGCATCGAGGTAACGACCACTGACCCTTCGGATGGAAAACACCTTCGGGGCAAAGGGGGTCAAGGCTCAAGCGACGGAGTTACTTGCCCAGACGCTCCACCCAGAGTTGATAGGCTGCCTTGTAAGGAGCAGGGTCGGCCTCGGGGTGAATGGTTGCCTTGTGCTTGAGGGTCTTGAAGGCTTCGTCGCTGTCTTTGTAGATGCCGGCACCGATGCCTGCACCGTATGCGGCGCCCACAGAACCGTCGGTTTCGTAGAGTTCGATGGTGGCTCCTGTGACAGAGGCGAGGGTCCTGCAGAAGAGTGGATTGAGGAACATATTGGCGTGGCCAGCCTTGATGGTCTGGATGTCCATGCCCATGCCCTTCATGATTTCCATGCCGTAGGCGAAGGAGAAAGCAATACCCTCGTGGGCAGCACGGATGAGGTGTGCCTTCTTGTGGATATTGAAGTTGATGCCGTGGATGGAGGCTCCGACGTTCTCGTTCTGCAACACACGCTCAGCACCGTTGCCGAAGGGGATGACGGTGAGTCCGTCGGCACCAATGGGGGTGGTCTCTGCCAAGTCGTTCATCTCTGGATAACTCATGCCCTCGGGTGCCACGGTGCGACGCATCCAAGCGTTGAGGATGCCGGTGCCGTTGATGCAGAGGAGGACACCCAGACGGGTTGCCCCACCCTCGCCGTGGTTGACATGGGCGAAGGTGTTGACACGGGAGAGTTTGTCGTAGTTGACCTCGCCGAGCACACCGTAAACAACGCCTGACGTGCCGCCTGTAGCAGCGATTTCGCCGGGCTTCATCACATTGAGGGAGAGGGCATTGTTGGGCTGGTCGCCACCTCGGTAGGAGATGGGCGTGCCGACGGGGATGCCGAGTTCGTCAGCGATGGCTTGGCAGACGGTGCTCTGCACGGAGAAGGTGGGCACGATGTCGGCGATGATATCTTCGGGGAAGCCGAAGAACTGCATCACGTCCTTGCTCACCTCGTTGTTCTTGAAGTCCCAGAACATACCCTCGGAGAGTCCCGAAACGGTGGTCTGCTTCTTGCCGCCCGAGAGACGCATGGCGATGTAGTCGCCCGGAAGCATGATCTTGTCAATCTTGGCGAAAAGTTCTGGCTCGTTCTCCTTCACCCACGCGAGTTTGGCTGCCGTGAAGTTGCCCGGAGAGTTGAGCAGGTGCTGCAGGCACTTCTCACCACCGATGCCCTCGAATGCCTTGTTGCCGTAGGGAACGGCACGGCCGTCACACCAAATGATGGAAGGACGGAGGGGCGTGCCCTCTTTGTCCACGCAAACGAGTCCGTGCATCTGGTAAGAGATGCCGATGGCTTTCACTTCGGCAAGGCTGCCCCCTGCCTTGGCTGCCACACGTGCGGTGGCTTGTTTCAACTCATCCCACCACATCTGTGGGTCTTGCTCTGCCCAGCCTGGCTGCTTCGCCGTGATGGGGGCTTCGCTGTCGGGATATTGTGCACTTGCTACGGTCTGTCCTGTTTGAGCATCAACGAGGGACGCCTTGACAGACGATGTGCCTATGTCGTAACCTAATAAATACATTTCCTTTTATATTTTTACATGATACATCATTACTTGTCCAGGCCTTCGATGGTCTGGATGGTGCCGTCGGCATTGTAGTGCAGTTCGCACACCTTGAGGGAGCGAAGCCACGTCTTGTCGTTGGAGGGCACACAGTCGTGGTGGAAGAGATACCACTTGCCCTTGTACTCGGCAATGGCATGGTGGGTGGTCCAACCAACGACAGGGGTGAGGATGACACCCTGATAGGTGAAGGGACCGTAGGGGTTGTCGCCGATGGCGTAGCAAAGGAAGTGGCTGTCGCCCGTTGAGTAGGAGAAGTAGTACTTGCCCTGATACTTGTGCATCCACGAAGCCTCGAAGAAGCGGTGTGGGTCGCTCGCCTTGAGAGGCTGTCCGTCCTTGTCGAGGATGACCACGCGGCGGGGTGCCTCGGAGAACTGCAACACATCGTCGCTCATCTTCACGACAAAACTGGGCAGAGCGGGTGCATCGGGCTGAGCGAAGAGTTCGCCTTGGCGTGTGGGCTCGGAACCCAAATCAACCAGCCCGTTCTCGTCGCCATGCTTGCCGTGGATGGGAGCAAAGCCGGGTGCGAGGGGCTGCCACCACTGGAGTTGTCCGCCCCAGAGACCACCGAAGTAGGTGTAGATGCTGCCATCGTCGTCCTTGAAGACGCAGGGGTCGATGGAGAAGGAACCACGGATGGGCTGTGGCTGTGGAACGAAGGGACCTTCAGGTTTGTCGGCAACTGCCACACCGAGACGGAAGACGCCGTCGTAGCCCTTGGCTGAGAAGATGTAGTAATACTTGCCGTCTTTCTCCACCACATCGCTGTCCCACAACTGCTTTTCTGCCCAAGGCACATCGTTCACGTCGAAGATGACACCGTGGTCGGTTGCCTGACCGTTTTCCAAATCGTCAAAAGAGAGGGCATGGTAGTCCTTCATCTGGAAATGACCGCCGTCGTCGTCCTCGTCTGCACCTGCCTCCCAGTCATGGCTGGGATAGATGTAGAGTTTGCCACCGAACACATGTGCCGCAGGGTCTGCCATGTAGTCTTGTGGATAAAGATATTTCTTTCCTTCCATATTGATATGAGATGTTATGGGGTTAATAGATTTTCTGCACACTATTTCTTACGAGACTTCTTGGGGGCTTCCGAAACGGGGGCAACCAAGTCGATGAGTTTTCCGATGGTGCTCTTCGGCTGATTGTCGCGGCTGAACAGGGTGGCGTAGTCGGTACGGCCCTTGACGGGGAAGTCATTACGCCACGAGTTGGCATCGTTCAGACACCAGAAGCCGACACGGAGGACATCGTCCTTGTGCTTCATTAGCATGGTGAAAAGGTCCACCCAGAAGGCATCAATCTTCTGCTGCTGTTCGGCGGAGATGCCATTCTTGTAGGGGTCCAGTTCCTCGCGATACTGGAAGCGGTCGCTGACATTGGCACCGGAGAATCCATAAGGATTGGGCAGTGCGGAAAGGTCGAGTTCGGAGAACTGTGCCTTGAGCCCCAGCGAGGCAATGGCCTGGATGGCGTGCTCATACTGCGGCACGTAGTCGGTATCTTCGAAGATGAGGTGTCCCTGCATTCCGATGGCGGTGATGGGGAGACCCTTCTGCACGAGGGGACGGAAGAAGTTGACAACTGCATCCACCTTCTGTGCCTTGTTCATGGAGTAGTCATTATAGTAGAGTTCCACCGTGGGGTCGGCCTCATGAGCATACTGGAAAGCGAGGGGAATGAAGTCTTCACCCAAAATCTCGTAGAACTTGCTGCGACGAAGGGTGCCGTTGTCCTCGAAGGCTTCGTTGACCACGTCCCAAGCCTCTACCCTACCCTTGAAGTGGCCAAGGATGGTGAAGATGTGTTCCTTCATACGCTTCTTGAGCACGTCGGCTGAGACCTGCTTGCCTTCGTCGTCGGTGAAGAACCAAGGGGCACACTGGGAGTGCCAGATGAGACAGTGCCCCACCACGTGGCATCCGTTGGCAAGGGCTTTATCGACAAACTGGTCGGCAAGGGTGAAGTCATACACGCCCTCCTTGGGATGCACCACTTCGCACTTCATACAATTCTCGGCAACAAGCCAGTTGAAGTGCTGGACGATGATGGGGAAATTGGCGGTCTGGTCGGCACTCACCGCACCCGTCACGTCATGTTCGTTGCGGATTTCTTTCTCCGCCTTCACCTCCCACTGGTTGACACTCATGCCCATACGCCAATAGTCGCGGAAGGCATCCTTCAAGCCCTGTGCCGAGGCGGTACTGCCCATCAACAGGGCCATCGCTAATAAAACCAAGAGTTGCTTCATAGGGTTATGCTTTGGAACGTGCTTCGATTTCCTTATTCATTTCGTCAAGTTTCTCGTCTGTGAGCGGATAGCGATAAACCAGCAAGCCTACAACAATAAGCAGGATTGCAGGAATGATGCAAGTGAACCACAGAATGGCATTTTGTGCAATGGCTGAGTAATTCGCCAGATTCGTATAATAGGCGTTGACTGGTGCGCTGATAAATGATGCAAGGAACACCACAACAAAGATGCTGAGCATCAGTTGAAGGCACTTGTTGGCTTTGAACTCAGCAAACATCTCACCGTATGTAACTGGTTTTTCTGGTGTGGTCGCAATTCTCTCCTTACAGCCCGTGAAGCAAAGAAACAAAAGGAAAAAACCGATGACGGCAAAAACACATGTAACCGTAAACCACGCATTCGGCTCTATCGGCAAAGCAGATTCCTCACTCGCCAAGTCAAAGCCTATCATTCCCATCACCAATGGAGTGATCCATCCGGCGATGGAGAAACCTGCCTTGAATGCGACACCTGCAAGTGCGTTCACGGTGGCTGCCGGCCTATTTCCTGTACGATATTCTGCCTCTGTGATAATCTCGGGGACAAGTGCCCACATCAGAGAACCGACAAGAAGCCCTACTCCTGTCATCACCTTTGCAATCTGAACGAGGGTATTGCAACTCCCAACATCAAAGAATTTGCCGATGGTGTACAAGATGACAAAGCCGATAAAGCCGATGGAAAGAAGCGTGTAATAAAGCCCCTTCTTGCCCAGCCATTTCTTCAAGATGGGCAGCGAAGGCAAAATGATGAAAGCGGGAATCGTGCCGATGGCCATGAATGTTGCCTGATTCCAGTTGATGACCGTGTGAGCAACGATGGCGAGTCCGATAGGGAAGCCTGCCTGAACAATAATCTGACCGATATTGGCACAAACCATTCGGGTAGATGTCAACTTCAGCACTTCATCATTGTCACGAGTCATGCTTGCCATGATGGAGCCGTATGGTATATTTACGACAGAATAGATCATGCTCAGCAATGTATAACTGGCCGTCGCATAAATCATCTTCATGCTCATGGACCATGTGGCCGCCTGAGGAAGCATCAACAAGCAGGCTGCAACCGTAAGAGGAATACCGCCATAAAGAAGGTAAGAACGGTACTTGCCCAATTTAGGATTGCGATTATCAATATAGCGTCCCACGACAGGACTCCAAAAGCAATCGATAAGTCGAACCGTGAGAATCAGTCCGCTGACAAAGGCCGGATTGATTTTTAAGACGGTGGTCAGATACAGCATGAGGTAACATGCCACTGTTTGGAAGATGAGGTTCTGTGCCAAGTCGCCAGAACCATAGCCGATGCGTTGCAGCCAGTTGAGTTTGTAGAAGCCCTTGGCTTCTTGAGTAGTTGCTTCTGTTGCCATTGAGATATTAGGTTTTTGATTTTTACGATTGTTGTAATCCGTTGGGACAATGGTTTTTCGGTGCAAAATTAACAAAAAAATCCTTTTTATAAAGATGTTATTTGTAACAAAGATTTTCAAACTTGTTTCCAAGTGACGATTCGCAAAATCTCTGCAGGACAAAAAAACTGAAAATTGTCCATTCCATCGGACAACTTCCAGTTTTTAGCCACTCTGAAAAAGGTTTGTCCACCAAAGACTCACTCAGAGAAATGATAACTGCGGCGTGCTATGACAGCAGGAAATAAACGGCGACGTTTCTGCCAAAGGCTTCTTCCAATTTATCCAGCAGAGCACTGCCAAAATAGTGGGTGAACGCCTCATGGAAAGCACGGGTTGGAACCGCGATTGTGACGATGTCTTGCTCTACCTTATACAACTCTATCTCTGGCAGCCAATTCTCTATGCCCTGCATCTCGGACAAACTATCTTTGACTTGCTGGAACACCTTGCGGTCTGCCTCGGTGAACAGTTGAGAGACCGTCGTTTCGAGTTCCTTCACTACCCCACTCTCGCCTTCCTCGGCATGAACATACGAAGGCTGCTGATGGGCAGCCACGCTTTGTGCCACCTGCTGTTCCATCATGCGACGCTTGTCCTCGATGCGTGTCTGAAGGAAGTCGGTGAAGGCACGGTTGCAGTAACTTCGCTTGCTATCCTTGATTTGCACTTTCTTTGACTCAATCAGGTCTTTCAACTCATCCATCTTGCGGACAAACGGCTGGCGGTCGTCGGGGGTGAGCGAGGTGATGATGCGTCGCACTTGTGCGGGCGACTGGTCAAACTCGGCTTGCAGGCGACGTTCTATCTCAATGGTCTCCCGTGCTGAAGTCTTGTCGTTCTTGATGCCCTGGCCGACCTCTGACAGATGGAAGTCAAAGTGAATTTTGTCGGGATTCTTCTGCCGCTTGCTGGTCTCGTAGATGGCGGTGTACTCAAAGTAGAAGTCGCTGATATTGTTCTCCGCCATCTCCTTGAGGGTGTTCTCGGAGGGACGCAGCACACGCTTCACAAAGTCGCAATAGTGCGGATACTGAATGATGCGTTCCTTGGTCTTGGCATCCACTTCGTTGTCGTTGAATCCAATGTCGTGACGGAATTTCCAATAGTCGATGGTCAAGCCCCCTGGGATGTACTTGAAGTTGGACAGGTAAAGGTAGATGCGTTTGGGGAACTTTTCGGAAATCATCAGGGCAGTATCGTCGATGAAATCGTAGATTCTTCCATCGTTGGGGAAGAGAACGTTAACCACCTCCTTGCTCATGATGACCGTAAAAACAGGCGAACGGTTTTTATACTTGTAAGTCTGCCGTCCCGTCTGAGGGTCGATGACGATGTCCACATTCTCCGAACCGATGTCGAAGAAAGACTTGCGTATCATGATTTCTGTGCCGTCTTCCTTTTTGGCAGGCACCCACACCTTGGCATCGGCAATGGTACACACCGCCTTGAATGCCTGGTTATAGTGCGGCGTGTCCACACCCAACTCCTTCAAGTGGATGTCAAACGCCAAGTCACCATCCCGCAGGTAGTTCTTCTGCACCCCCTCGTTGTCGAAGATGCTGAGTTGAACCGGCTTCTGTCGGAACTGCCCATCCCGCTGGTCCTTGATGGCCCCACGCAATTTTCGCAGCACGGCGATGACCACATTCTGCTGAAACGCCGTCGCCTCATAGCCGTTCACCGCCAATGCTAACGGCTGATAGAGCAGGTTGTCTTTAGTGAGGATAATGTCCTCACGCTTCTGCTTCTTTGTTTTACGAGCAGTCGGCTTTCCCGCTGCCTCGTTTTCCTTGTTTGTCATATATAATATATATGTATAGGTTTCTAACTAATTTGTCCGACGAAAGATGCCGAATGACCACTCAGAAATTCTCCCCTACTAACTAATCTGTCCGACGAACACGTCTTTTACCGAAGAAACAAATCTGTCTGACGAAATGCCGCAACATCATCCGTACTAACGAACTTGTCCGACGAACCCTGTAACTAATTTGTCCGACGACAGAGGGTTTACAAGCATTCTTGCCCAAGTAACTAATCCGTCCGACGAGTACGTCTTTCCCTTCATGCTCAAAGTAACTAATCTGTCCTATGAGATTGATTTTTAACCGATTCGTCCGACGAACTTAACCAATCTGTCGGATAGAAGGCGGCCTTGTAACCAATTTGTCGGACGAAACTAACTGATTTGACCGACGAGTGTAACTAATTTGTCTGACGACCTGTAACTAATCTGTCCGACAGGAGTAACCATTTTGTCCGACGAGTAAATGTTCTTTCGGCAGAAAATCAGAGAGTTACGCAATGCCATATATATCATACTTTTTAAAGACTCTATAGAAATAAAGAAATCGATTCGACTCATTTTTTCTTTTTTAAGAACCATTTGTATGACTCATATAGGCTAATTTGCTGCTTTTCATCAGATAGGGAGCCGTCAAATCTTCTTTGCAGCCGTAGGTTTCGCAGATTTTTCATCGGACAAATTAGTATGAACGTACTCTAATGTATTCTAACGTCTCGTATTGTACTGAAGGGTGCATTGCGAGCAGACATTTTTTCTGTTGTCAGTATGACTGCTCTACCCTACTCTTCAACTCGTCGTAATGCTTCGCCAGATATTCCTGCACAGCATCATAGACAATGTCTTCCACCGTGGTCTTTTCGCCGATGATGCTCTTCCAGTTCTTGATTTCGTTGATGCGGACGGTCGTCATGCGGTCGAAGTGGATGCACTTCTGGTCGGGACGTTCCTTTTTGCGGTCAAACACTTTTACCTCCTTCTTCACGGGATGCGTTTCGATGGGGGCAAGGGTTTCGAGGATAGAAGGGGCACTTGCCTTCTCCGCCTCGATTCTCTCGTCAAACTCCTGCATGGACTTGCCGAGGTCAATGGTCTTTCTTTTTACTGCCATTTTCTTTGAAAGATATTTTTATAGTTTTCTATAAAACAATGTTCCGATAAAGTTAGGATACAAGTTTCCGTGCTTTATATGAAACCATTTGGATAGTTTTATAGCGAACTATGTTGTTAGTTTTATCGATTGTTATTTCTTCGCTGTGGACTTTCGTTTGATGCCCGTAATCTCTCTCGCCAACTGCATATAGTCCTCAGCACCAATCGCTTGCGGGTTGTAGTCGAAGATGGTTTGGTGCTGGGCAGGAGTCTTGGAGAGGTCGGTGTTGCGGCGAATGCGGGCATTGAACACCTTGCCTGGATACTTCTGGTGCATTTGAGCCGCAGCCATCTTGTGCAGGGTCAGGTGACCGTCGTAGCGGGTGAGCAGATAGCCCTCAATCTCCAGTTCGGGATTGATATACTCTTTCACCTCCTTGTACTTGTCGGTAATCATTTTCATGCCTTGCAGCGAATAGACCTCGCAGTCGATGGGGACGAGCAGAGAGTCGCTTGCCGACATGGCGTTGATGTTCAGGATGCCGCCGTTGGGTGGGCAGTCAATCAAGATGTAGTCGTAGAGGTCGGTGTAGGGGCGGATGATTCTCTTCAGAATCTCCTCTTTCCTCAGTCGGTTCACCAGTTGTTCACCCACCGTTTCCAGTTGGATGCTGGCAGGCACGAAGTCGAAGCCGTCCTTGTACTCGTAGATGGGGAGTTCCACGTCCTCTTTAGCGGTCAGGGAATCGTAGATGGTCTCACCGTCACCCACCTCGAAATTGAGCGTGTAGGTGGTGTTGCATTGGAAATCGAGGTCAATCAGAAGGACTTTTTTCTTCAAGAGGTTCAAGGCAGCCCCCAGATTGATGGCTGTGGTTGTCTTGCCCACCCCACCCTTGAAGTTCAAGATTGCAATTGTTTTTGCCATGTTCTGTCAATTAGGTTTTATTTTTTCTCGTGGCAAATATAGAGCAAATTTTACAATAAAACTATTTTTCTTGCAAAAAAGTTTCGTATAAACCCATAAAAAGTGCTTTCTTGTTTTCTTTTTCTCTACTTTTATAGGTTTTTAGCATACAATTTTTCTATAAAAACAGGTTTAGATTTTCCGTTGAAATGGATAAAACTATAAAAATAGGACAAAAGAAAAATAGAAACCAATAAACCTATAATGTATATAAACTTGTAAATAAATAAAAATAGTTTTATTGGTACTATGAAAAATATAAAACTATAAAGCAAGGATGCAATGAAGGATGTGGGGAACAGAATGAGGTGGTGGCAGACTAAAGGTGAGAGACGCACAAAAAGGGTAGGGATGGCAGACTTGATGTCGCTATGGCAATTGACTTTTACAGCATTGCCTTGCGACCGTGTGTTCGAAAAGCAACTAGTCGTTACCTCGATGCGTATCAATTCATGTACGGGTGTTGTAATATTACAAATCCTCGACACGAATTGATACGCATCGAGGGAACGACGAGGGTAGGGCTTACTTCAAGTTCTTGGTGAAGAATTCGGCCAAGGAGTCCCATGCTTATGTCAAATTCAAGGTTGTCATGTTCTCATTGTTTTGTTTGATAACTCGGCAGGGATTTCCTACGGCAACACAGTCTTCGGGAATGTCTTTCGTCACGACCGACCCTGCTCCGATGTTGCTTCGTGCTCCGATGGTCACGCCTGGCAAAACAATCACCCCGCCACCGAGCCAACAGTCATCGCCGATGGTGATGGGCTTGGTCGATTCAATGGGTTTGCGTCGCTCTATGTGGTCGTGGGGATGATTGGGCGTGTAGAACTGGCAGTTGGGGCCAATCTGACAATGTCGTCCGATACGAATCCGGCCTCCGTCGAGCATTGTGCAATTATAGTTCACGAACGTTCCTTCACCGATGCTGATGCCATGCCCGTGGTCGCAATGGAAGGGTGGACACACACAGGCGGTCTTGTCCATGTCGGGAATCAACTCCTGCATCGTGGCACGGTAGTCATCATCCTCGATGGTCATGGTCTGCAACTTGGCACAAAGCCGCTGGGCATGTAGGATGCTCCGTGTGACTTCTGAATCGGCAAAACTATACAGTTCCCCACTTCTCATCTTTTCAAATTCTGTCTTCATCTTACTCTGTTTGTTTCTTCACTCTTGCAGGGATTTCCGGCAACAAGTGTACGAGGGTGGTAAGTCTTTTTCCTTCACCTTTCTTTCGGCTAAATCCCTTCGTCTGGCTGCTGACCGTCGTGGGCTTTCCACATGCATTCGGTGATCTTCATGTCGGTAAAGACAGCCGTGAAGGATGATTCTTCGGGGGAACAAGCGTAGATGCCGAAACTGATTTCGTCTGCACCGGCATACATGTGGCAGATTCGCATCTGGCTAAAGTTCTCGCCATCGGTGGAGCACTCTATGCAATAATCGTCCTCTCGACGGGAGAAGCGATACCACATCGTCTTCACGTCGGCGGGAATGGCTGTCGTTGCCCAGTCGGAATAGCCCTTGTTGGTGGCTACGCTGCCGAGGTGCTGAAACTTGTCGTTCTCGTATTCCACAGAGCCTTTCAGCCAGTTCTCGCTGTCCAGATACATCACGATGCCGCACTGGTCGAACCGCTGATGGCTCTGTGTGAAGTCAGTCTTCACCACAAAACTGAAGAACTTTTCGCGAGTTTTCATCTGGAGGACGGGTGCATTGTCGTTCTGGAAGTGATAGTACGTTCGCTGCCACAGGTCAGTATGCGGTGCGGTCGTGATGCGGATGGTGTCATCCTTCACTTCATAGCCGCCAGGCTCCCTTGTCCATTGCAGGTTGCTCAAATCGATGTGGCCATTATCAGCGAGAGCCACTTTCACATTGTCTATCAATTCCATCTCCGATTCTTTCTTGCCTTGCTGCACACAAGCGGTGAGCATGAAGCAGACGCTGAGTAAGGTGAACAAATTCTTTGACATAAGCAGTCTCCATTTTTCGTTGAACAGCCGAGTGAACGGGCGTTTTTTTATCACGTCGTCACTTGGCAATGCTCTGTTGCTTGTTGCGATAGATGCGGACAAAGTAGAAGCAGAGGCCGAGGGCGACGAGGACAACGGCTGAAGTCCAGAGTAGGGTAGTGTTGCCGTTGGTGGCATTGCCTGCAGAATCGCCCAAGAAGTGGAAGGCCGATTGCAGCGTGTCTGCGACGGTGTCTTGCGGACAGGCGAGGCTGTCAGGAGTCGTGATGGACACCGTGTCGATGTCTTTGGGATTGTCGGGGGCAATAATGGGACGGCGGTAGTTGTCCATGTCGTGTGGATTGACTGGAAGAATGTCCAGCACAGGAGTGATAATGTCTAAAAGTTGCATAAGATAAAAGTATTAAAAGTGAATAAACATGTTGCGTATCAATAAAAATAGGAGTTGCACAAGGCAGCCGATGAGGAAACTGATGGCATTGCACAGGAAACTGTACACCAACGCCTTGCGGAAGTCGCGAATCAGCCAGTAATATCCCATCGCCTCGACAGCCACCACCAACGTCTCACCTACGGCGATGCCTATAGGGCTGATGCCATAGTGGATGGCGTAAAGGTTCAACGGCACGTTCGTCAGCACATTGATGAGAACCGACGCCCACAGCACCCTTCGTTGTCGCTCACCCAGCATGAGCAGCACGCCCCATTCGATGAGGATGGTCGGTATCAGAGCAATCAACAGTCGGGTCAGCAGCATCCGTCACCTTCTTTCAGCACATCGTGAGCAGATAGCCCGGAATCAGAGCCGCCGCCAAGAGTCCGAACGCCAAACCTTCTCGACCTCTCAACACGGTGTTGGCAAGATAGAGCGTCATCGGCATCGTGCAGTTCATCGCAAAGATGCCCAACAGCACCGCAGTCCATCCCGTCTCTCGCAGGAAAAGGCAAGCCAATGCCACCACCAACACACCACCCAGTGCCTTCCACAACCCCAGCCGGCGGGCCACCCATCCACCTGCCATCTTTCCCAGCATGGCAGCACCCCCCAACACCAGGATGATGCCGCGGCTCTTCGTGATGTCCGATGCAAACGACTCACCTACAAACGAACGCAATCCCACGAATGTCATCAGCACTACCATCGACAAAACGATGCCGAACACAGTGGTCGGAAGGAGGCGTTCGATGCCCACATTCCATGTCTGCACTCCGCTTTCCTCCATGAAGGATGCCTGAGAAGTCTTTCCGCTCCTTTCGTCCAGCATCACATAGACGACGGCAAGCAGCCAGAGTGCCAGCACGAAGCCGTGCAACAGCCCCCACGAACAGAACATCATGCCCACAGCCAGCCCCATCGCACCGGTCGAGACGAACACGCCCAACGCACGGATGTCATTGCCCGTCCTTACCGCCGTCTGTCGTCCGCCCCATGCGTGAAACAGCGAGTTGCCGATGCCCAGCAGCGTCGCCACCACAGCCTGCGTCATGCTCCATGCCCCCAGGCTTTCTATCGCTCTTGCCATTGCCGCCAACAGCACCGCGAGGGTGAGCAGCGTGCCCGACGCCAGCAACATCCAGTGGGGACGCTTCATGTGGTCGGCCGCCAAGCCTGTCAGTGGCTGCGTGAGGAACGCCAAGACGTTGTAGGTGAGGAAGATGCCGAGAATCTGGGACGCGTGGGCAAATGGCATCATCAGATACATGCAGCACAGGCACAGCCCGTCCACCAGAAAGTGCATCAGCGCACTCACTCCCGTCGCCACGAGGTGAGCGTTAGGTTTTGGAGTTTTTAAGTTCGTGAGTTTTTAGGTTTTTAAGTTTTTGAGTTCGTAAGTTCGTGAGTTTCTAATTTGATGGGCAAAAGTACACAAAAATCTTCAAATAGGCGAGATTTTTCAGAAAAAGTTCGTTTTTCGTTCGTTTTATCGTAACTTTGTCGTCAAAAATCCTAAGCGTGGCTTATGAATGAAGTGATCAGTCAATTGAACGATGTTCTGTGGGGCTATGTGCTCGTCGGGGTGCTGGTGGTGTGTGGCTTGTGGTTCACATGGAAGACTCGTGGCGTGCAGTTTCGCATGGTGGGAGAGATGATACGCCTGTTAGGCGACAGCGGAAAGGGTGGGGGAGACTCCCGAGGCGATGCGGCAGAGCAGGGTAGGGGAGTCAAGCACATCTCGTCTTTTCAGGCATTTGCCGTGTCGGTGGCAACCCGCGTGGGCACAGGCAATCTGGCAGGTGTTGCCACGGCCATCGCTGTGGGCGGTCCTGGGGCTGTGTTCTGGATGTGGGTCATCGCCCTCATCGGTTCCGCCACCGCCTTTGTAGAGTCCACCCTGGGTCAACTCTTCAAGCAGCGGCATCAAGATTCGTTCATTGGCGGCCCCGCCTACTATATTCGCAAGGGGCTTCATTGCCGCTGGATGTCCATCCTTTTTGCGGTGCTCCTGACGGTCACATTCGGACTTTCCTACAATTCCATCCAGAGCAACACCATCTGCAGTGCCATGCACGAAGCCTTTGGCTGGTCGCCCCTGTGGGTGGGACTGGCCCTCACAGGCATGTCGCTCGTCATTGTTTTCGGCGGCATCCATCGCATTGCTCGCGTCAGTTCTGTGTTGGTACCCCTCATGGCGGTGGGTTACTTTGTGCTGACGGTGGTGATCATCGTGATGAACCTGCCGCTCATCCCCCACGTGCTGAAGGTGATTCTCACCAATGCTTTCGGTGTCGGTCAGGTGGTTGGCGGTGGATTAGGAGCCACGATGATGACAGGCGTGAAACGGGGACTTTTCAGCAACGAGGCGGGGGAGGGTAGTGCCCCTAATGTTGCCGCAACAGCCACCGTGTCGCATCCCGTCAAGCAGGGGCTCATCCAGGCGTTGGGCGTCTTCACCGACACGCTGCTTGTTTGTTCCTGCACCGCCTTTGTCATTCTCATCAGCGGACTTTACACCTCGCCCGAACTCAATGGCATCGCACTCACTCAGGCAGCCTTGCAGACCGAAGTGGGCTCTTCGGGCCCCATCTTCATTGCCTTTGCCATCTTCTTGTTCGCCTTCTCCAGCATCATTGGCAACTACTACTATGGCGAGGCAAACATCCGTTTCATGACGAAAAGCCGAACGGTCATGACGGTCTATCGGCTCTTCTCGGGTGGCGTGGTGGTCATGTTCGGCGCCCTTGCCACGCTCGACCTCGTGTGGAGTCTCGGCGACCTCTGCATGGCGCTCATCACGGCTTGCAACCTCGTCGCCATCGTCTGCCTTGGCAAATATGCTTTCCGTCTGCTCGATGACTACCGCCACCAGCAACGCCAAGGCATCAAAGACCCCGTCTTCCATCGCCGCCAGTTGGCAGAGATAGAAAGCGACATCGATTGCTGGGAATAAAAGAGGCAAAAAAGCGTTAAGGTCCAAAAGCATCCATCATGCACCCTACCCCCCCAGAGCGATGACAGAAGACAACCCCATCAAGCCTCTTGATTTTCCCCCCCTACGCAACACCTCGTCTCGTATCAATTCGTGTCGAGGTATTGTAATATTACAACACCCGTGCATGAATTGATACGAGACGAGGGAACGACGAAGGAGACATCCTGAAATCCTCGTCAGGGGTCTCGTCAGAACGTGACGTTTTTGGTTTCTTCTGCCAGAAATTTTGTTAGGTCGAATATTATGTGTACCTTTGTGGCGTGTAAGTGGCGGGGCGAGGTGTGTGCGGAAGAGAAAAGTAAATAATCCAAGGTAATTATATACAAATTTACACCAAAACATTTGTTTTCATATAATATTCTTCGTATATTT
Source organism: Bacteroidaceae bacterium (assembly GCA_017483605.1). Lineage (GTDB taxonomy): Bacteria > Bacteroidota > Bacteroidia > Bacteroidales > Bacteroidaceae > Minthosoma. Next base: position 76,599 of record JAFUWG010000041.1, read on the forward strand.
GTACCGAAATAAGGCAAATACAATATGGTTACAAAGAACCTTGACTCAATTCTTGACTTGTTTAAGGCTTTTCCGGATGAGCAGTCCTGCATTGACCATCTGGAAAAGTTAAGATGGGAAGGTTTCGTTGTAAGTCCATTTGACCCCTCATCAAAAGTTTACAAGTGCAAGGAAAATCGCTATCGTTGCAAAAATACAGGGAAGTATTTTAATGTTAAGACAAACACACTTTTTGATAATACAAAGATAGAGTTGAGAAAGTGGTTTGCTGCAATTTGGCTTGTAACGGCTCATAAGAAGGGTTTTTCCTCTCTGCAATTAAGCCGTGACATTGATGTGACACAAAAAACAGCATGGTTTATGTTGCAGCGTATTCGTAATTGCTTTGGAATAGAGAACAATAACGGGCTTACAAACACAGTCGAAATGGATGAAACCAATATGGGTGGAAAGAACAAGAATCGGTACCAAGAAAATAGGGTTGAACATTCCCGAGGTCGCAGCGTTAAAGATAAAACGCCCGTATTCGGCATAGCCGGAACGTGGAGGGGTTTTGGACGCAGTGGTTGTAAAAGATGCAAGTAACACAACTTTAACAGCGGAAGCCATCAAGTATGCAAGGATGCATTGATCTATGCTGATGGAACGTGCAAGGTTTAACTTACTGGTTACAAAATACAGACTTCGTTTAACTTACAAAGCATTGATATATGGATAATAATATTGATAGACCTCAGGATTTTCTTTTCTACTCGTCGAAAGACGGAAAAATTAACGTACAAGTAATTGCTGATGGTATTAACCAAACAATCTGGGCTACTCAGAAGGGTATAAGCGAGATATTTGGGACAACCCCGCAAAATATCACCATACACCTTAAAAACATCTATAAAGAGGGAGAATTGCAGGAATCCGCAACTTGTAAAGAAGTCTTACAACTTCAAAAGGAAGGTTCACGTTTAGTAAATCGCAAAGTTAGCTATTATAACCTCGATGCCATTATTGCTGTTGGTTATCGTGTAAACAGTTATAAAGCAACCCAGTTCCGCATTTGGGCTACTCGTATATTGAAAGAATATCTTATAAAAGGTTTTGCATTGGACGATGATAGACTGAAACAAGGTAACAATCTGTTCGGAAAGGATTTCTTTAAGGAACTTATAGAACGAATACAGGAGATTAGGGCTTCTGAAAGATTGTTCTATGAGAAGATTACTGATATATTCAGAGATTGTAGCATAGACTACGATCCCAAATCCCCTGTGTCTCATGAATTTTATGCAGCCATGCAAAACAAATTCCATTATGCTATACATTTGCATACGGCAGCAGAAATCTTATGTGAACGTGCCGATGCAACAAAGCCATATATGGGGCTGACAAGTTGGGGTAACCAAAAGAAAGGAGGTAAGATTTATAAATCTGATGTTACAAAAGCCAAAAATTATTTGTCGGAGCCAGAAATCAAAGCCTTGAATCGTCTTGTAAATATGTTTCTTGACTATGCAGAACACCAAGCAGAGAAAGGAAAAGGAACCTATATGATGGCAGATTGGGCGAAACGCCTTGAAATGTTCCTGAATTTTAATGATTACCCTGTGCTGACAAATGCGGGAAGTGTTAGGGCTGATATTGCAAAGCGTTTTGCAGAAACGGAATATAACAAATTCCGAGTTATCCAGGACAAAGAATACAAGTCGGACTTCAACAGACTAATTGAAGCAAGTCAAAATGGATTGCCGTCCGAAACTCAACCGATGAATCAGGAACCTCAATCTTCATTCGACCAGTCACTTAAACAGGCTTTAGATTTTAACCCGCGAAAGGACAAAGAAGATGTTGACGAAGATGAGGCAACGAAACAATAAGTAATACTCGTGCGTCAACCGAGACCTTGTATATTATGTAAGTGTTTCTGTTGATACAAAGTATGTGTAAAATTGCATATAATACCTAATCTAATTTTAAACGTACAATGGAAATGAAACGAACAAATTTGTATTTAAGACTTTTAGTCGCTATTGTAATGACGGTGATAGGAGAAGGTGTATGGGCAGGAACTGTGAAGGATGTGCTAACATTATCGGCGACGGGCGTTCCTGCTAAAAATGTATATGAGGATTTCGAGAACAAGTCACTAAAATCCAATGCTGTGTATGCAGGAAATTGTGGTGGTTGGAGTTCAACAATCCAACTTCGAGCATCAAACAATTCTGGTATTATAACAACAGAAACTGGAGGAAAAGTAAAAAAAGTGACGGTGAAATGGAACGCTGCAACGACAGCGGGGTATTCTCTTGAGATATATGGGAAAAGCAGTGCATATACAACAGCGGCAGATTTGTATAATGAGAAGAAATCAGGAATATCGGTTGGCACGATTAAGAAAGGAACATCAACAACATATACATTTTCTGAAAACGCAAATTACTCTTTTATTGGATTGCGTACAAAGGATAAAAGTGGAACATTATATATAGATAAGATAGAAATAGAATGGGAGGATGATAGTTATGCCAAAAAATCGACGACAATAGCATTTCCCAAAGCGTCATATAATGCAACGATAGGGGAGGCTTTTGATGCTCCTGTGGCAACGGTCTCTGCTGGTGGTTCTACAGTGGAAGGTGCAGTATTGGCATACACAGGGGATAACGATGCTGTTGCAACAGTTGATGCAGAGACAGGAGCGGTGACATTGGTCGGTGCTGGTACAGTGAATATTACTGCGACTTATGCAGGAGACGAAACATACGATGCAAGTTCTGGTAGTTATGTTTTGACAGTGGCAAGTGCTGAAGAACCCATAATCGTTCCAGGGGAAGAACAAACCGTGACATGGGTCGTGAAAGACTCGGAATACGAAGAGAATCAGAAATTGAATGGAGAAAAGATTCTCAAAGATAAAATTTCAATTCTTTTGACTAAAGAAGAAAGTTATAATCCTTATTATGACAAATCAAGACAATCCGTTCACTTCTATGATGGAAATGCTTTAACTATTGCTGCGGCAGAAGGATATGCGGTTACCAAGATTGTCATGAATTATAATTCATCCATCACTTTTGGGGCGAATGTGGGAACGGTGAGCGAAATTGTTGCTAAGAGTTCCACATGGACTGGTTTTTCTCCCTTTGTTATTTTGAAGAATAAAGGTGGGGCTTATGGAGAACTTGCAAGTGTTGCCGTCTATTATGTTGAATTGGCGGATACGGAGGAAACAGTCATAGTAGGAGCGGCTGGTTATGGAACTTTCTGCCCCAACAAGGCCGTCATTCTTGGCGATGGTACGGTGTCGTCCATTATTGTTGGAGTCACAGATGGAGTGCTGGAGCAGGAAACCATTGGTGTAATTCCGGCGGGAACAGGTGTGTTGCTTACCGGGGAAGGGACATATAAACTGTACACCTATGCAGGGTTGAGTGCAGTTGCTCCCGCAACGAATTACTTGACGGGCGTACTTTCTTCCACCACGGCTCCAGAGGGGTCTTATGTTCTTCAAAATCATGACGGCGTTGTTGCTTTTTATCATGTTGGCGAAACACGGCCAACTGTTGGTGCGAATAAAGCATATTTGCAATTACCAGCAGAGGCAGCAAAACTCCGAACAATCTTTTTTACAGCAGAAGAAGCAAATGCTGTAGGAATATCCCTTCCTCAAATTGCAGAGGATGATGAAATAGAAGCGGTGTACACCTTGAATGGTGTGAGGGTAGGGGCTTTGCAGCGTGGATTGAATATCGTGAAGATGAAAAGCGGTAGGACGGAGAAGCGTTTTGTGCCGTAAGGAGGGATTTTGTAGAAATAGTCCCGCCAAGGCCTTTTCGTCAATTCATGATCATTCGTGGGCATTTATGGAAATTCGTGTTTTCAAAAAGAAAAACATATAATGACCATGAATGCCCACGAATGAGCATAAATTTTATGTAGGGATTTTTGTTCTACTTAATAAGAACTTTCTTCACCTGTCCATTGCTCATTCTGACGAGGTTCACGCCTTGTTGGAGGGTGGGCTGCTGCTGACCTGAGAGGGAGAAGATGGCGATGGGGGTTGCGTCGCCAGAGAGGGTGGGGGTGTGGATGGCATCAGGGGTACCGCCGTTGATGTCAACGGTGATGGTTCCGTCGGCATGTTCGGTGATGTTGGTAATGGTCTGCGTGAACGGAGCGGTGGGGTCGGTGAAGACGGCACGGCTGGAGATTTCCGTCACGTTCTGATTGCCTGGGTAGATGTCGCCTCGGAAGGAGAGGAAATACTTCTCGGAGTAGTCGGTGAGGGAGGAAATGAGTGTGCCGTCGGCGGGTACAACGGTCAATCGCTGATGGCTGGAATTGCTGTTGACGGCATTGCTTGTCCATGACGACTGGAGATAGTCAACATGGATGATGAGAAGTCCATGACAGGTTCCGTATGTGCGGAAGGCTCCTGTGGTGGGGCATCCGAGATAGGTGTCGAAACCGAGGTTCTGGCGATTCTCGAGGATGAAATACTCGTTGCCCGAGGGCTGTCCGTCGTTCAGGATGACATACCCCTTTCCGCCTTGTTCGATGGGGGCGAGGGTCAGCGTCACTTGGGCATCTTTCTCAACGGTCTCTAACGACCTCCAACCCATGAAGTCGCGTTCGTAGGCAGAATAGCCGCTGGGCTGCTTGCCGTCGAGTTGATAACAGCCGGAATCCATCACATCCCAATAGTCCATCGCATAGCAGTTGCCGCTGGTGTCGTAGAGGTCGGGAAGCCCGAGCCCGTGGCTGAGTTCGTGGCAAACGAGTCCGATGCCGTCCTGGGCATTGTTATAGAGTTCGCAGGTGCAGCCATAGGCTCCGAACGTGAGTGTCTGTTCGTCCACGCTGACCGCAAGCCTGTTGACGCTCTCTTTGGGCCAGATGGTGTTGGCATCGTTATGTTCGGAGTCATTCTGCCCGTATCCTGCATAGATGAAGAAAACGAGGTCGATGATGCCGTCGCCGTTATTGTCGAAGTCGCTCCAAGACGTGTCGGTGGTGGTCATTGCCAACTTACATGCCTCGGAATAGAAGGCGTTGATGTTCACATCATGAACACCCGTATCTTTGCCGTAGTAGGCATAACCCGACGAAAGGGTGACTGGACCGATAACCGTAAATTCGGGCTTGAAAAGTGAGTCGGACTGCTCGATGTAGTAGTCAGAGACGGAGCCCCAACTGCCGCCCGAAACACGGTAGGTCTGACCCTCGATGCCTGTGCCGTTGAAGAACTTCTGGTAGTTTGCTTGAACGGCGGAATCGGTCTCTTCGACCGTGAAGGGCAGGTCGCTGAACTGCACCAACACGACAGGAATCTTGGGGCTGCCAACACAAGGCAGCGGCGCGGTGGCCCGAGTGCCGATGTGTCGTGCCTTCGGATGGGAAACGATGGGAAGGCTGTAGTCCGTCACGTTTTCGATTCGTCCACGCCCGTGGGCGATAGCGTCCTGGGCTGTGACTGTCGTTGCCGCAAGGAGGGCAAGAACGATAAGTGTATAAAACTTTTTCATATTCAAGATTATGTTAAATTCGCCCCTCTTTGCCGAACGGCTTCAAAAAGGAGGATGGCTGCGGAGACAGAAACGTTGAGAGAGTCGAGTTGTCCCAGCATGGGAATGCGGATATGTGCGTCAGCCGCCTTTCGCCATGTGTCGGTCAGTCCGGTAGATTCGGTGCCCATGACGATGGCGGTGCCTTGGGTCATGTCGGTATTGTAGTAAAGATGAGAGTCTTGCAATTGGGCAGTGAGGATGCGGATGCCGTGGCTCTTGAGGAAAGCGATGCATTCGTCTGTGCTGCAAGCGACACAGGGCACCGTGAAGATGGCTCCAATGGAGGAACGAATGAGGTTAGGATTGTAGAGGTCGGTGAGCGGGTCGCAGACAATGACTCCATCGGCTCCTGCTGCATCGGCACTACGGAGAATGGCACCAAGGTTGCCAGGCTTTTCTACACTCTCCAAGATGATGAGCAAGGGGGCTGCTTTCAAATGGAGGTCATTCAGCGAAAGAGGCTTCTCCTTCACCTCCGCCACGAGCCCCTCTGTACTGCCACGGTAGGCAATTTTCTGGTACAATTCGGGGGTAACTTGAAAGGCATGAGGCACTTTTTCGAGAAGAGCCATCGGATTGACCTCTTCCATCGTGTTTGCCTCCCCACTCCATAACTCGGGACAATAAAACACCGTGTCCACTTCCATCCTGGCATCAAGACAATGTTGCAACTCGCGTCTGCCCTCGACCACAAAAAGTCCCGCCTTGCGTCGCTCGGCAGACTTTTGCTGAAGGGCCAGCAGTTGCTTGATCTTAGGGTTTTGAGTGCTGGAAAGAAGATTCTCTGTCATCATTGCTCTTTACTTTGGCGGACAAAGGTACGACAATTTTTCGAGACACGCCGCACGATGGAACGAAAAGATGATTATTTCGTGGTGGCGAAGGCGCGGCTAAGGTCTTCGATGGTCAATTCGGACAACTCTTTAGGACTCGCGTTTGACTTTTTCGACACTCGATTGGCCTGCTGCTGAATGGATTTCTCAAACAGATTGCGGGCAAAACGTGCATTGCCAAAGTTGCGGGATTTGTATCTAACAGCCGAATCCATCCGCTGATGCAGGTAGTCTGCTGCACCAGGTGCGAAGGTGTATTGATTTTTTTTCATGTAAATCTTCGTAAAGATGTCAGACAGTTCCTCACCTGTGTAATCTGGGAATTTGATATAGCGGTTGAAACGCGACTGGAGTCCAGGGTTAGAGTCGATGAAACGCTTCATCTCGTCTGAATAGCCAGCAATGATGACCACCAGCGAATCGCGGTTGTCCTCCATACGTTTGAGCAAGGTCGAAATGGCCTCTTGACCGAAGTCACTTCGGGAGTCCTCAGGCACCAATGCGTAGGCTTCGTCAATGAACAGCACACCATTCATGGCAGAATCCACAATTTGGTTGGTCTTCACCGCCGTCTGTCCTATATATTCTGCCACCAGTCCTGAGCGGTCGGTCTCGACCGTATGACCTTTCTTCAGGATGCCCAAGTCTTTGTAGATGCGTGCCACGATGCGTGCCACCGTGGTCTTACCCGTACCAGGGCTGCCCGTGAAGACAAGGTGATAGGACATTTTGGGCGTCTTCAACCCTTGCTCGGCACGCTTTTTCTGCACCTTGACAAAGTTGGCAAGTGAGTGTACCTCCTCCTTCACCTCCTCCAGACCAATCAGTTCGTCCAATTCCTCGTAAGGGTCACCCTCGATGGGTGGGTTGATTACCACGCTGTCTGCTTGGTGAGTTTCTACCCAATTCTCCAGTGCCTCCTTGTCTGACTGCTCCATCTCGTCGTTCGTTTTTTTCTCGTCGGAATCCTCGCCAATGGTATAAGTCATTATACCCAACAAGAGAAAAACTCCAACACAGATGCTACCTATCAAAAGGTTTTTCTTTTTTGTATCCATTTTCTTATATTTTTATAGTTCAAATCCAAATGAATAAATATGCCAAGGCATAGCACAGAGCATCTAACCCGTCTGCGGTGCCAGGCACCAGTCCGATGACTTGTAGCCCTTCTGATAGAACGCCTAACAATGGTATGACCGAGGCCCATGCCAACTGTTGCCATCGTGGCTGAGAGGCAAACAAGGCATTGATAATGAGCACATAGGCTGTTGCCCATAACCCTGCAGGCAGATTGAACACGACAAACTCTGGGAGACGCATGTCTGCTGCGGAATTTCGCCACACCTCAATGCTGTCTGACAACCCCATCTGATGGATGACGTGGAAAATCAACAATGTCTCAGGGCGGAATAGTATATAAAGCAAACCACCCATCGTGAGGGTCAGCACACCAAGACATATTTTTGTTGTCGTACAGAGGTTCATCGGATAGTTAGGTCTACAATACAAAACAACTACAAAGAAACGACAAAATTCTGTTTTTTGCAATAAATCAACAAAAAATGTTAATAAAGGTTTCATTTTTCTGGCAAAAAACAATATATTTGTACAATTTTACTTCTGAAAAGCCGTTTTGGAAGACAAAATAGAAACTAACTAAACCAATCATACACATGAAAAAATTGATATTCATGACAACAGTCGTTTTTGCCTCATTGGGCATGAAAGCACAAACTCCCATTTATCAAGACGAATCTAAGCCGCTCGAAGAACGTGTGCAGGATGCCCTGAGCCGTATGTCGCTGGAAGAGAAATGTCGCTTGAGTTATGCACAGAGCAAGTTTTCCAGTCCAGGTGTGCCCCGATTGGGTATTCCTGAATTGTGGATGAGTGACGGTCCTCATGGCGTGCGTCCCGAAATCAACTGGAACGACTGGGCATGGGCTGACTGGACGAATGACGGTTGCACGGCCTTCCCGGCATTGACTTGTCTGGCTGCCACGTGGAATCCAGAATTGGCACTGCTCTACGGAAAGAGTGTGGGCGAAGAAGCCCGTTACCGCGAGAAGGATGTGCTGTTGGGACCAGGCGTGAACATCTATCGCACGCCGCTGAATGGCAGAAACTTCGAATACATGGGTGAGGATCCTCTCTTGGCTGGCATTATGGCAGGCGAGTGGATTCGGGGTTTGCAGCAGAATGGTGTGGCATGTTGCATCAAGCATTATGTGCTGAACGACCAAGAGGAGTTTCGTGGGCATGTGGACGTGAAAGTGAGCGACCGCGCACTTTATGAGATTTATCTGCGGCCGTTCAAGATTGCGATTGACCGTGGCGATGCGTGGAGCATCATGGGCTCTTACAATCAGTATCGAGGCATTCACAATACGCATAACCCTTACCTTATCAACGACATCCTGAAAGGGGAATGGGGCTTCAAGGGTGCTGTGATTAGTGACTGGGGTGCTGTGCATGACACGAAGCAGGCGGCACTCTATGGACTCGACCTCGAGATGGGCTCTTACACGAACGGTCTGACCAGCGAGGCGACAGGATTCACGTATGATGACTACTATCTGGGTTCGGCTTATATAGACAAGGTGAGGAAGAATGAGATTCCGCATGAGGTGGTGGACGAGAAGGCAGGAAGGATGCTCCGACTGATATTCCAGACTGCGATGAACACGAAGAAGCCGTTCGGCTCGATACGTACGCCAGAACATGCAGAAGCGAATCGGAAAATTGCAGAAGAGGGCATCGTGCTGCTGAAAAATGACAAGGCGAAGGACGGTCAGAAACTCTTGCCTTTCGATGCATCAAAGTACAAGACCGTGCTTGTGGTGGGCGACGATGCGACTAAGAGTCTGACTCGTGGTGGCGGTTCGTCGGAACTGAAAGCGGAGAATGAGGTGAGTCCGTTGCAGGGCTTGCAGGAGCGTTATGACAGGGAGTGGAAAATACTGTATGCTCAGGGCTATGAGAGCGGAGAAAGTCGTTACGACGGTGCCGATGACATTCCGCAGGCATTGCAGGACTCTCTGCATGACGATGCCATCGAGAAGGCAAAGCAGGCAGACCTTATTATATATATAGGTGGACTGAACAAGAACCACTTTGAGGACTGTGAGGGTGGCGACCGCCTGAGTTATGACATGTCTTACAATCAGAACAAACTGATAGCAGACCTGCTGGCAGTGCAGCCCAAGATGGTGGTGGTCATCACGAGTGGCAATGCGGTGTCGATTCCCTGGCTGAAGCAAGTGCCGGCTGTGGTACAGAACTGGTATTTGGGCAGTGAGGCGGGGCATGCGTTGACGAATGTGCTGAGTGGAGAGGTGAACCCCAGTGGAAAGACGGTGTTCACATACGCTCAGAAGTTGGAAGACTATCCTGCCCACAAGTATGGTTTGGTTGGCTATCCTGGCGTGGAGCCACAGGACTTGCCGAAAGCATTCCAGTATGGCGACGGCAATCCGAAATCGGCAGACCTGCTGAAAAACTTTACTGCCAATCAGAAGGCGATTCCTGCCGCATTGAGCAATACTCATCTGAACACCAGTTTTGTGGCTGACGACCATTTGGGCAAGGGCAATGAAGTGCAGGTGTATGCCGAGGACATCCTGACGGGTTACCGTTATTTTGATACGATGAAACAGTCGGTGGTCTTCCCCTTTGGCTATGGACTGAGTTATACGACCTTCGTTTATAGCAACCCACGCCAGTCTGCCAAGGTCATGGCGGCTGATGGGACCCTGACCGTGTCTATCGACGTGAAGAATACGGGTGAACGTGAAGGCAAGGAAGTGGTGCAACTCTATGTGGGCGATGACAAGGCAAGTGTGGTGCGACCCATGAAGGAACTGAAAGGTTTTGAGAAAGTGAGCCTGAAGCCAGGAGAGACGAAGACGGTCACTTTCACCATCAAAGGCGAGGATTTGCAGTTCTTCGATGAAGACAAACACGAATGGGTGACAGAACCTGGAACGTTTAAGGCGTACATCGGTGCCAGCAGTGCTGACATCAAGGCTGTACTCCCCTTCTCGTTATGAAAGTCACATACTTTTTTACCTTTTTGTTGTACTACTGCTGAAAATCCGTCGATATTAACAATTTAAATTTGTTGAAAAAACAAAAAAAAGGTTAACTTTGCCACGGAAAATTTGAAAAACAAACAAAAAAGTTAAACATATTTACTAACTAATACATACCAAACTCTATGAATCTACATTCAAAGAAAGCCGCATTGTGTGTCAGCATGGCACTTGCCATAATGGCGACCAATGTTCCTTCTGCTGCCTTTGCCAGCAATGGCGAAGCACCTATGCAACAGCAGCAGACCCGAAAGATTCAGGGTGTTGTGGTCGATGAATTTGGCGACCCAGTCCCTGGTGCCTCCGTTCTTGTGAAGGCATCAGGTACAGGTGCAGCCACCGACCTTGACGGTCGCTTCACCGTCGATGCCGCTCCAGGCGCAATACTCCAAATCAGTTTTATCGGTTACATCACTCAAACAGTGAAAGCCACAACGGGCACAATGAAGATTGTCTTGACAGAAGACAACCACGCATTGAGCGATGTGGTGGTGGTCGGTTACGGTGTGATGAAACGTTCTGACCTTACCGGTGCCGTTGCCTCTATCGATGAAAAGGCAATCAAGCAAGGTGTCAACACCTCCATCGAGCAAGCCATGCAAGGCCGTATCGCAGGTGTGCAGGTGACCCAAAACTCTGGTGCCCCAGGTGGTGGTATCTCGGTACAGATTCGTGGTATCAACTCACTGAATGGCAACGAGCCTCTCTACGTGATTGATGGTGTCGCCATGTCGGGACAGACTAGCGATAACTCATCCGTGCTCAGCACGCTGAACCCTTCCGACATCACCTCGCTGGAGGTGCTGAAGGATGCATCGGCAACAGCCATTTACGGTTCTCGTGCTTCTAATGGTGTTGTGCTTATCACGACAAAACGTGGTTCTGAAGGCAAGCCCAAGGTGACCTACGAAGGCATGATGGGTTGGCAGTCACTGCCTAAGCATCTGAAGATGATGAATCTGCAGCAATACGCAAAGTACTACAATGACCGTGCTGAATTGTGGGGTTGGGGTGCTATGGAGCAGTACAAAGACCCATCGCTTCTCACGAAGGGTACTGACTGGCAGGATGAGTTGTTCCAGACCGCCTTCATGCATCAGCATCAGTTGGGTGTCAACGGTGGAACAAAAGACATGAACTACAACCTTGCCGGCGGTTTCTTGAGCCAAGACGGTATCGGTGTGGGCTCTGGCTTTACCCGTGCCAGTTTTCGTGCGAACTTCGAGACGGCGGTGAACAAATGGATTAAGTTGGGTGCCAACGGCTATTTTGCCCGCACACGCCAAATCATCACCTTCGATGATGCCAACGTCATTCAGGATGCCATCTCAATGACTCCGGACGTGGCTGCTCGCAATGCCGATGGTTCATACGACTCGGGTGCAGAAAACGAGTTCAACTACACAGAGAACCCGCTTTTCAAGGCTCAGCAGATTGACAATCACAACAAGAAATCGCAACTGGATTACAACCTTTATGCCAACATCACACCTATCAAGGACTTGGTGCTTCGTATAGAGTATGGTGGCAGTTTCTCTTGGAACGATACTTATTACTTCCGTCCAGAATATTCATACGGTTCCAGCAACCAAAAGGTGGAATCATTGGACAGCCGTACCTCTGCTACCAGCAAGTACAAAACCTTCAAGCAGTATGCAACCTACGACTTTGACCCCGTGAAGAACAATCACATCCAGGTGATGTTCGGTCATGAGGCACAGTGGGGTGACTGGGCAAACTTGCAGGCAAGCAGAAAGGGCTACATTTCTACTGCCATCCACTCTTTGCACGTGGGTGACGCGACGACTGCAACCAACGATGAGCAAGGCAGTGCTTGGTCCATCGAATCTTACTTCGGCCGTCTGAACTACAACCTCTACGACCGTTACCTTCTCACAGCCACACTCCGTGCCGATGGTTCTTCATCGTTCGGACCCGACAACCGCTGGGGTTGGTTCCCGTCAGCAGCGGCTGCATGGCGTGTGAACAACGAGAAGTTCATGGAAAGCACCAAGGACTGGCTCTCCAACTTGAAACTGCGTGTAGGTTGGGGTCTTGTGGGTAATCAGCAGACAGGTTCTTACGCTTATGGTGTGGCAATGGGTACGACCAACACCGCTTGGGGTACAGGTTACTACGCCAGCAACTATGCCAACAAGAAACTGAAGTGGGAAAGCACGAAGGCATGGAACCTCGGTCTCGACTTTGCCTTCTTGAACAATCGCATCGAGTTCATCGTGGATATGTACTACAAGAACACCAATAACTTGCTGATGCAGGCATCACTGCCAACCTATCTGGTGGATGTGGACGGCTACCGAGGCATCACCGCTCCATGGGTGAATGCTGGTGCCATTCGCAACAAGGGTATTGAGTTCACTCTCAACACCGTGAACATCGACCGTGGTGACTGGAAGTGGCGTACTGGTGCCACCCTGTCCATCAACCGCAACAAACTGACGAGGTTGAACAGCGATGATTCTTCTCTGCAAGGCCGTATCGGTTCTGAGACTTACACACTTTCAGAGATTGGCGGTCCTGTAGGACGTTTCTATGGATATAACGTCATTGGCATGTACACCAAAGAAGACGACTTCTACCAGAAGAATCAGTTGGGCGAGTTCTTGCTCGATGTGAATGGCAACAAAATTCCTACGGCACGTCCAGCCGACTCTGACGGCAACCTCTATGACATTAAGCAGAATGGTATCTGGGTGGGTGACTACATCTACGAAGATATCAACGACGACGGAAGAATCACGGAGGCAGACCGTAAGTATATTGGTGATCCAAACCCGAAATTTACGTTTGGTTTGAACAACACTCTTTCTTATAAGAACGTAGAAGTTTCCTTCTTCCTGAGCGGTTCTGTCGGCAACGACGTTTACAACGTGCTTCGTCAGACGAAGACCAACCCTGCCGGTTGGGGTAACAAGATGGCATACGTAGCCAACTGTGCACAAATCGCCATGTATGACGAGGAGGGTTCGTTGAGCGATATTTCTAATGTCTATATTGCCAACCCAGAAACTGCGGAGTGCTGGCGTATTGAGCCATCAGGCAGTGGACAGAACAACAATGGCCGTATCTCCTCCAAGTTTGTTGAGGATGGTTCATACGTTCGTCTCAAGTCTCTTTCTGTGGCATGGAACTTGCCAAAACGCTGGATTGAAAAGATCGGTGTTGAGTGGTGTCAAGTTTATGCCAACGCACAGAACCTCTTCACCATCACTGGCTATAAGGGCTATGACCCAGAAATCGGTTCGATGGGCCAGAGCGTGATTCTTCAGGGTCTTGACAATGGTCGTTACCCATCACAGCGTATTTTCAACTTTGGTATTAAACTTAACTTCTAATAAATCATAGGAATAATGAAAAAGTTCAATATATTGTTGTTGTCTGTGGCTTCCCTCTTTGCGGCAGGAGCACTCACGACCAGTTGTAGTGATGGCTTCCTCGACAAGACTCCAAGCAATGACTATACGGCAGAAACCTTCTACTCTTCGGACGCTGCTGTGATGAAAGCCATTGAGCCACTCTACAACTACGCATGGTTCAACTATAACTACCGTGCCATGATTGGTATGGGCTCCATCCGTGCCAACGATGGTTGGAACCCTTATCTTAACCCCGAGTTTGCGACATTCCAGGTGACAGGTCTCTCTACCGAACTTGCCAACGCTTGGTCTTCTTTCTACATGGTGGTCACGATGTCTAACCAACTCATTGCCGACATCAACGCCTACTGCACCGATGCCGTGAGTGAGGATGTGAAAAACCTTGCTCTGGGCGAGGCTTACCTGATGCGTGGCACAGCCTATTTCTATCTGGTGCGTGCATGGGGTGATGTCATCGTCTATGAGGACAACGAGGCACTGACCGCAAATCCTGTTCTTCCGCTCACCAAGGAGGAGGACGTGCTCAAGTTCGCCATCCGCGACTTCCAGCGTGCAACAGAACTTCTTCCTACCGCCAGCACATCGATGCACGCCACCAAGTATGTGGCAGAGGCATTGGAGGCAAAAGCACTCCTCGCACTTAGTGGCTGGAACAATGGCGGCACACGCGATGAGGACATGCTGAAGCAAGTCATCGCCCTTTGCGACGACGTTCTGCAGAATGGTCCTTATCAACTGATGAGCAACTATGAAGACCTCTTCAAGTATGACAACAACAACTTCTCGATGCAGAACTCAGAGACCCTGCTTGCCATGCACTGGGCAGACCCGCTCACAGGCTCTTGGGGCAACATGAGTGCCAACGTGTCTGACTTGGCATGGAGTGGTTCTTCCGACATCACCGTCTGGGGTGGCATCTATGCATCTGCCGACATGATTGACCTCTACAACGAGGACATCAGCGACTCCATCCGATTCCATGCAGCCTTCTGTACGCCAGGTGCTTACTACGACTATTGGGATACAGGCAACGACCTCACATCGGCTTCGGAGAAGACTCCTGAGAACGGCTATCCACAGGCAACAGGCTACCTCTACAAGAAGAAGTTCTGCCAACTGAAGAAGGGCCTTCCTGGCACCAAGGCAGACTGTGGCGGTCACCTCGCACAGATGGCTTCACCGCTCAACACCTACATCATGCGTCTGGCAGATGTTTACCTCATCAAGGCAGAGGCGATTCTCGGCAATGCAGAATCGACCAGCGATGCCAAGGGTCTGGCTGCCATCAATGCCGTTCGTACCCGTGCTGGCGTGAAGGCACTCACTTCCTACAATTTCGACACGCTCATCAAGGAGCGCCGCAAGGAGTTCTGCATGGAATATCAGAATTGGTACGACATGGTCACCTGGTATCGCTGGAAGCCACAGTACATGCTCAACTACTTCAACAACAAGCAGCACCGTGCTTTCATGATTAACGAGGGCGACGTGCTCTACAATGCCGACCGCACCATCTCTTACCGCACCTTCCCGCAGCGTCAGTCGCAGCCTTGGTACTTCTACGATTACAATGTGACCATTGGCGGCAAGACCTACGACCAGGTGTGCTACTGGAACGACTGCCTCCGCGATGCCGACTCTGAGGACATCATCCAGACCGTGGAGGATGGCTACACCTATGACGTGGATGCACTTTCCCGTGCACAGGATGGCTACGACCCAGTCACTCTCAACGAAGAGAATATCTTCATGCCTTATCCCGAGGCAGACGTGCTCCGCAACCCGAACTTCAAGTTGGCTGCCCAGAGTTACGACTTCGGCGATTTCATCATCAAGCAAGAATAGTTATTCATTTCTTTAAGCAACAAAAATATGAAAAGTATATCAAATATGAAATGGGGCATGTTGATGGTTGCTCTCCTGGCAGTCCTCTCGTTCGGAGCCACATCTTGTAGCGACGACGATGGTGGTGGACAGCCCGAAATCACAGGTGTTCGTGTCTGTGACCCAGAGTATGCCGACAGCCTCTTCACCAAGTCTGCTCAGGGGCAGACCATCGCCATCATTGGTAAGAACCTTGGTGGTGCCACAAAAGTCTATATCAACGACCAGGAGGTATATTTCAGCCCGACCATGAACACCGACCACAGCATCATCGTGAAGGTGCCATCGGAGACAGACGGTTTCAGACTCACCGCGTTCAACAGCGAGTTGAAAGACGAAATCCGTGTGGAGACCAACCATGGCAGTGCCGTGTATGGCTTTAAGGTGTTGGGTGCAGCCCCAAGCATCACCCGCATCCAAGGCAGTTATCCACGTTCGGCAGGCGATGTGCTCAACGTTTATGGTCTGAACCTCTACAGTATCGAGAACATCTACTTCACCGATGTGACAGCCGAGGCGCTCGACACGCTGGAATGGGAAGACGTCGTGCCGGGCAATCACACCGCAGTGGCTGATTATGAGATTGTCAGCCAGAACCGCTATCTCAATTCCAACCAGAACTATGAAGTTTCTTCACAAATTCAGTTGGTGACTCCAAGCCTCGCTTTTGACGAAGGTACATTGGTCATCGAGTGTGCAGCCGGAACGGTTTACATCCCATACACGAAGGTGCCAGGCAAGCCTGTCATCAGCAGCATCAACACGGATATGCCAATCCCCGGCACAGACCTCATTATCAAGGGCCGTGAATTCGTGCAGATAGAGTCCATCACATACGGCGACGTGACCCTGACGGGCGACGACTTCACCGTGGCAGACTCTGAGGACGCAATCATCATCCCGTTCAAGCAGAAGCCAACAGCAGGTTCGGGCACGACGCTCACCGTCACCACACCAGGTGGCAAGGCTACGGTGGATTACTTCTATGTATATGACGGCTTGCTGCTCAACTTCGAGCCTGACTATGCAACCGACAACGGATGGGGTCCGAATGGCGAATTGATGCCAGAGGCAACTTCGGCAGGCATCCCATACGTGAGCGACGGCCAGTTCTGGCGTATCAAATCGACCGATGCAGGTTGGAACTGGTGGGCAGTGATGTGCTATTTCCGCAAAGACTGGAACGGCAACTCCTTCGGTCTGCCGGGCTTCGACATCATTCCTGCCGAAACGCCAGCCGAAGAGGTGTACCTTGCCATGGAAGTGTGGGACAACAACACCGACTTTGGTGAGGAGCAGTACCCCTTCATGCACTATCAGATTCAGACCATCGGCGATGCTCAAACCTACGTCTTCGAGAACTTCATCCAGAATGACGTGGCGTATAAGGAGAAAGCCCTCCGTGCCATCGACAACACACAGCCTAAGGAGCAGTGGTACCGCCACGTCGTTTCGCTGGGCAACTTCGACGGCTGGGCAGGCAAGACCTACGCCGACATCGTGGCTGACGGTATCAACCAGATTCGTTTCATGCACATGAACTGGACAGGCACACCATCCACTATGGATGTGATGTTCGACAACGTGCGTATCTACTACCAGAAGTAAAAAACCCCTAACCCTTAAAATTGCAATGAAGAAAACATTCAATATCTTCAGTCTCGCACTCGTGTTCGTTACGGCTCTGTTCATGCAGGGCTGTAGCGACAACGACAACGTGACCGCCTCTCACCTCGACATCTTCCGAGGTGAAGACTCCACCGCTATCAGCCAACTGGACTTCAACATTGGTGCGGCTTTTGCCATGATTAGCGTGGATTGCGACGCCGAATGGACTGCTGGCAGCGATGCCGACTGGTGTACCCTCTCCAATCATGCAGGCTATGGTTATGCCAACAAGCGTTCGTTCGTGAAACTCTCTGTGAGCAAGAACACTGGCGATGCCCGCACAGCCACCGTCACATTCTCCTCTGGCTCTACCACTCGCACCCTCACCATCACACAGCGGGGTGCAGGTGCCGACCCTGGCGATACCTTCCAGACGGCATTCGAGTTTGTGGAAAGCCTGACTTTCGGCTACAACCTCTACAACACACTGGAGGCTCACCACGACCTTGCTGCCTCTTCTTCTTGGTGGCATCCAACGAGCGACCTCGATTGGGAGACGGCATGGGGACAGCCCGTGACGACTCAGGAGGAAATCGATTCCATCGTGGCAGGTGGCGTGAACGTCATCCGTGTGCCCGTCACTTGGTTCCCTCACATGGATGCGGACGGCAACGTGAAGGAAATCTGGATGAATCGCGTGGAAGAAGTGGTTGACTATGTGCTCAGCACAGGTTCATACTGCATCCTCAATGTTCACCACGATGCCAGCGAGCGCGGTTCTCGCACCGACGGTGCTGGCTGGTTGCGTGCCGACATGGACGAGTATGCCGAGACTTCTGTCAAGTTCAAGAAACTCTGGACACAGATTGCCAACCGCTTCAAGAGCCGCGACGAGCACCTGCTTTTCGAGGCGTTCAACGAGATTCTTGACAAGACCGACAACTGGCAAGACCCGACCGACGAGAGTGCTTACACCGCTATCACTCAGTTGGAGCAGGACTTCGTGGATGCCGTGCGTGCAACGGGTGGCAACAACGAGTTCCGCAACCTCGTGGTGAATCCATACAGTGCAGGCAGTTCTCCCGCCAAGTTGGCTGGTTTCCAGGCTCCTAACGATGTACACGCTAACCACATCCTTGCTTCCATCCACACTTACGACCCATACGGATTCTGTAGTGCTGCCGGCGAGTGGAATGTTTACATGTGGGATACCGATTGCGAGCAGACAGCCATTGACCTGACTCGTCGTGTCGATACTCGCATGAATGAACTGGGCATCCCATACATCTACACGGAGTTTGGTGCCCTCGACCCAGACAAGGAACTCGGCGAACGCATCAAGCACGCACGCAGTTTCATCAGCAAGTTCGTTTCTTACGGAACGACAGGTATCTGGTGGGACGGCGACGACTCCAACAAGTCTTGGGATGGCCTCTTCAACCGCAAGACCAACAAGTGGAACGAGACCGAGATTCTCGACGTCTTCGTCAAAGCGACGGCGAAGTAAAAATCGGTCAACACAACATTTCTTCAATAAGGTGAACCCCTCGGGTACGATGTGCCGTACCCGAGGGGTTCACTTCGTCGTACCCGAGGGGTACGTTTTTCTGTTTCTTTTTCGGCGTTCTTGTTGTCACTTACGAAAAAATTCCTTACCTTTGCAAAAAACCTGAAAACTCATGAACAAAGAACTTCTTTCTATCATTCGTTCTGGCATCTTTGCAGGTGTCTGCATCGGCATTGCCGGATTTGTCTATTTGGCTGAGAAAAGCATCATCGGAGCCGTTCTGTTTGCGTTCGGACTGCTCACGGTTGTCAACTATAAACTGAAACTCTACACGGGTACGGCAGGTTTCATCAAGAAGGGAGAAGTGGGAACCCTGCTGCTCATTCTGGTGAGCAACATCGTGGGTTGCCTCATTGTGGCACTGATTGCCCGCTGCTCGCCCATGCCTATCCAAGAGACGGCACAAGGCATCCTGGAGGCACGTCTGAAGACGGGTCCCCTCTGTGGCGGCGTGCTTGCCATCGGTTGTGGTATGATTATGACGACCGCGGTCAATTTTGCCCGTCAAGGCAAAAACCTGCCCCTGCTGTTCGGTGTGCCACTCTTCATCATGTGTGGCTTCCCCCACTGTGTGGCAGACGCATTCTACTATCTGACGGTGCCTGCCTGCTTCCTTTCGGCACACGTTTGGGAAGTCCTTGCCTTCTACCTCAGCATTGTCCTCGGCAACTTTGTCGGCTGCAATCTCTACCGCATCATCGTCGGGAACCCCTCGGAATGAGACTGTTCCACAAACACGCCCACCTCGGAGATGCCCGTCAAGGGGTTCAACTTCATGCGGTGGGAGAGGCGAAGCGTATAGGCTTTGCCCTTTTTCAGATGGATGACCGCGACGCCTGAATAATCGTCGGCAAGAGGTGTGCTGTGCCCGTATGTATAACGCCCATCGTCGTTGATAGCGATGGGCAAGCGGCAGGATGCGACCCTGTGTTGGTCGCATTGCTGTTCTACCGCCACCACGAGGTTCTCATATTGGTATGCGTCCGTACTCCGCACGCCCACCGAAAGCAACACGTCCATGTCGTGGTCAGCCACGGGCAAGGTGTAAACCAGCGTGTCGCGACTGTCCCACAGGCTTTGCGGAATCGGCTGATAGGCGGTATAATACAGACCGTCTTGGCACGAGAGGAAAAGGAATGTGCCAAGACAGCCGAGAAGGATGTTCCGGAATGTCATCAGAAACTTTTTCATGCTTGCTGACCACCCGCGTTTCCGCCGCCGTGGTGCTTCTTCTTGTGGTTCTTTTTCCGCTTCGGGTTCTTGCTGTCGAAGCGTGTGATGTTGTCCTGATTCAGCAGGTCGCTCGATGTGGGCGTTGGCTCGTAGTCTTCCTCCAACAGCGAGTCGGGCTTCTGCCCCTCACGATTCATCTGTATCACCTCGAAAGCACGACGGGCTGAGATGGTCTTCTCGTTCACCAGGTTTTTCTTGTCGGTCGAGTAGGTAATCTTGTGCGACAGGATGTCCGCCTTGAAGAAGAAATATTCGCTGTCCTTCGTGTGGAGCGTGATTTCACGCGAAGGCAGCCGCTTCAAGGACTCCATATACTGGTCCACCTCGTAGTTCATGCAGCACTTCAACTTGGCACACTGACCTGCCAACTTCTGCGGGTTGAGCGAGATGTCCTGGAAACGGGCAGCGGCGGTGCTGACGCTGACAAAATTGGTCATCCACGTGGCACAGCACAACTCGCGTCCGCATGGGCCAATGCCGCCGATGCGTCCTGCCTCCTGACGGGCACCAATCTGCTTCATCTCGATACGCACGTGGAATCGGTCTGCCAACACCTTGATGAGTTGGCGGAAATCGACACGCTCGTCGGCGATGTAGTAGAAGATGGCCTTGTTGCCGTCGCCTTGATACTCCACGTCACCAATCTTCATCTTCAGTCCCAGTGCCAAGGCAATCTGGCGGCTCTCAATCATGGTGTCGTGTTCACGCCTCTTCGCTTCGTTGAACTTGTCGATGTCCACTTGGCGGGCTTTCCGGTAGATTTTCTTCAGTTCTGTGCCGGGTTTGAGATTGGCTTTCTTCAGTTGCAGGGGCACGAGGCGACCCGTCATGGTCACCGTGCCGATGTCGTGGCCCGGACTTGCCTCCACCGCCACGATGTCCCCCTTCTGCAAAGGGATGTGGTTGACGTTCAGGAAGTAGCCCTTGCGAGGAGGCTTGAACTGCACCTCCACCACATCACATGCCGCCGCGTTGTCGGGCAGGTCGGCAAGCCAGTCGTATGTATTCAGTTTGTCTGCATGGCGGCTGCACCCGCGGGCACACATGCTGCCACAGCCGTTTCCACACTTAAATTCTTCTGTCATTATCTGTTCTTTATCTATTCTTGATGAGTACTATCATTTTCAGGGCGAAATCGAAAAAGACGATTTTCGCGTTGGTGTTCTGGGCGATGTCTCGCTGGGCAAGCGACAGTTCGTCCATGATGCCGATGATGTTCCGCTCGTTGATGTAAGGTGCGAACTTGATGGCGAACTGGGCTTCCTGTTCCGACATGTAGTTGAGGTCTGCCTGACGGCCAAAATTGTAGATGAAGTTCTCGCGTATCATCTTCTGGCAGTATTCCAAGAACGCCTTGATGCGTTCGCGTCCCATGCCAGCCACCCTGTCGCTCCAGATTTTCATCTCCTTCACCTTGCGGACGTAGGAAAGTCGCATCAACTCCACAAACAACTCGAAGAAATATTCGCTCTCGGCGTCGCTGGTGATAGTTCGGAGGGCTTGGGCCATGTTGCCGGCACACGAACGGGCAATCCGCTTGGCATCGGCAACCTGCACGGCATACTTGTCTATCAGCGTCTGCTCCACCTCCTGTTCCGTGAGGCGTGGCACGTTCACCATCTGTGTGCGGCTGCGGATGGTCTGCAACACCTGGTCGGGCTGTTCGCTCACGAGGAGGAAGACGGTCTGTGCAGGCGGTTCCTCCAGGAGTTTCAGAATCTTGTTGGCACACGTCAGGTGCAACTTCTCGGGCAACCAGATAATCATCACCTTGTAGCCTCCCTGACTGGATTTCAGGCTGAGTTTCCGCATGATGGCTTCGCTCTCGTTGGCGTAGATGATGAGTTGCTGGTTCTCAGCCCCCGACAGATTCATCCATTCCGACATGCCGAAATAGGGATGGTTGAGCAGCAGTTCCCGCCACTCGCGGATGAAGTCGTCGCAGTACGAGTCCTTGCCGCTGGTCTTCTTGTAGATGGGGAAGACGAAGTGCAGGTCGGGGTGTTGCAACTTTTCCGCCATCACATTTCCGCCCAACAGCATCTGGGCGTATGCCACAGCCAACGGCATGGCTCCACAGCCTTCGGGGCCGCACAGCATCAACGCATGTGGCACCCTGCCCTGCTGGTACTCTTCCAGCAATCGCTGCTTCACCGCTTCTTGCCCTATGATTTGGTCGAATGTCATCCGTTAATAAATCCTCCTGGCGATTTCCTTGATGCTATCCACGGCACCCATCGAGTAGAAATGGATGCTGGGCACTCCGTGCCGCATCAGTTCCTTGCATTGCTCCACACCCCACTCGATGCCCAACTGCTTCACCGCCTCGTCCGTCCGGCACTGCTCCATCGGCTTCGACAGTTCTTCGGGCAGGTCGATGTGGAACGTCTTAGGCAGCACGTTGAACTGGCTCAGTTTGCCCATTGGCTTGATGCCCGGGATGATGGGGATGGTGATGCCTGCCTCGCGGGCTTTCTCCACAAAATGGAAGTATTTCTGGTTGTCGTAGAAAATCTGTGTCACGGCATAGTCGGCACCGAGGTCCTGCTTCTGCTTCAGCATCTGCAGGTCAAACTCCAGATTGGGTGCCTCCTCGTGCTTCTCTGGATACGCCGCCACTCCATAGGAGAAGGGCTGACCGGGGTTCTTGATGGGGGTGCCGTCCACAAATTTCCCCTCGTTGAAGAGGTTCACCTGCTCAATCAGTTCCGTCGCATGGGTGTAGCCATCCTTCACGGGCTGGAAACGGGCATCGTCCTTCGCTTTGTCGCCACGCAGGAGCAGGAGGTCGCGGATGCCGAGGAACTGGAGGTCGAGCAGCATATACTCGATGTCTTCCTTCGTCATGCCGCTCACCACCACGTGGGGCACCACCTTGATGTCATACTTCTGCATGATGGCACTTGCCACCGCCACCGTGCCGGGGCGGCGACGCACCGAATTTCGCACGAACGTTCCGTCGGGTTGCTCCACATACACATACTCACTCCGGTGGGTTGTGATGTTGATGTACTCCGGCTGGAACTCCTTCAACGCGTCGATGGTACTGAACAGCGATGCGGTGCCCGTACCTTTCAGGGGCGGCAGAACTTCGAACGAGAACGCCGTCTTTTCTGTTTTATTGATAAGTTCTGAAACTGTCATTGTTCTGATTACAGGCCACAAAGTTACACATAATATTCGACCTGACAAAATATCTGACAGAAGAAACAAAAAATCTCCCGTTCAGAGGAGGTCTCTGAGGGAGATTTTGGGGAGAAACCTACGTCGTTACCTCGATGCGTATCAATTCGTGTCGAGGATTTGTAATATTACAACACCCGTGCATGAATTGATACGCATCGAGGTAGCGCAAGTTGACTCGGAAGGCAATTGTCGCCCCTCGGCGTTTCAGACCGAGCGACTACTCTGCTTCCAGATAGATCACGCGGCTTGCCCAGTCGTTCTTCTTGTGGTAGTCTACATCGTGCGAGTAAGGTATCTCGATGCCGTTCGCCATGAGGTACTCACCCGTGAAGGTCTTGCCTTCCACCGGCAGGGGGTTGTTGTCGATGCGGTTCAACTCGTGCACCGTGTATCGCTTCTGTGGGTCGAGGCCCGCCATCTTGATGCGTGGGAAGTGCTGATTGACGAAGGTCTCAAGTTTGTACCAGTAGAAGACTGCCTTTGCCTTGTCTTCGCTCACGTACATGAGGGAAGCGAGGTTGTCGCCTGCATAGGGCGAGTGAAGGCGGTAGAGGTCGCCAAACTGCACGACGGGACGAATACGCTTGTAGTCGGCGATGGCTTGCTTGCCAATCTTCTTCTCCTCGTCGGTCATGTTTTTGGGCTGAATCTCCATGCCGAGACGGCCGCTCATGGCAACGTCGCAGCGGAACTTGAACGCCGTGGTGCGGAAAGTCTGATGGTTGGGCGTGGCGGAGATGTGGCTTGCCATGGCGATGGCGGGGAAGAAGTAGGAGGTGCCCCACTGCATGTAGATACGCTGGAGTGCGTCGGTGTCGTCCGAAACCCAGAACTCGTCGAAGTATGGCAAGAGGGCGTAGTTGGCACGACCGCCACCCGATGCACAGTCCTGAATGACCACGTCGGGATACTTGTCGCGGATACGCTGGCAGACCTTGATGAGTCCTTCGTGGTAGGCGATGTAGAGGTGGCTCTGGTCTTCCTTGGGGAGATACTGGCTGCCGTGGTTCATCACGGGGGCGTTGGCGTCCCACTTGATGTAGGCAATCTCGGGATAGTTGGACAGGAGGTTGTCCACGATGCCGAAGACGAAGTCCTGCACCTTGGGGTTGGCAAGGTCGAGCACGACCTGAGTGCCGCCACGACCGAGCACAGGCTCACGGCCTGGTGCCTTGAGAATCCAGTCGGGGTGTGCCTCATACAGTTCGGAGGTGGTGTTGGCCATCTCAGGCTCAATCCAGATGCCGAACTTCACGCCGTTCTTCTTGGCATCACGCAGCAGACCTTCGATACCATCGGGCAGTTTGCGTTTGTCCACCACCCAGTCGCCGAGGGAAGAATTGTCCACGTTGCGAGGATATTTGTCGCCAAACCAGCCGTCGTCCATCACGAAGAGTTCGCCGCCCATCGAGGCGATGTCGGCCATCATCTGGTCCATGCCCTGCTGGTTGATGTCGAAGTAAACACCCTCCCACGAATTGAGCAGGATGTTACGCTCCTGGTCGCCATGACGCAGTTGATACTTGCGGGCCCAGCGGTGGTAATTGCGAGAGGCCCCTGAGAGACCTTCGTGGGTGAAGGTATAAGCCACATGAGGTGTGGTGAGGGTTTCGCCTTTCTTCAGGTGATACTCTGAATTGTCGGGGTTGATGCCGGCAAAATAGTAGTGGTATTCGGTATCGTCGGTGTCGATGGTGATGCGGAAGTTGCCCGAATACATCAGGGCGGCACCAATCACATCGCCCTCATTCTCACGGCCGTAGCCATCGAGAGAGAAGAGCACTTCCTGACGGTCGGTGGTGGCGTTGCGAAGGCCATCCTTATTCTTGATTTCGAGCAGACCGTTGTTCAGTTTCTCGGCGGTGAGTTGACCTTCTGCTGCCCAGGAGCCGTGGAAGTGGTGTACGTACACGTCGCCACGACGGATGGGGAGGCAAGAAGAGTAGAACTGTGTCAAGGTGACGGTGCTCTTCTCGGCGTTGGTCACGTCGGTCCAGCACTCTATCATGTCCACGTCGCTGTAAGCCTGATAGTAGAGGTGGACGATATTCGGATAGAGGGGGTCTTTCAGCGTGATGGTGAGGCGTTCGCCGGTGCGAGTGTTGCCGTTGGGGGCTTTCTCGGTCACGGAAGTCTTCTTATAGTCCTCGACCAAAAGTTGGGTGCTCAGGTTGCCATCGGCATGACGCATGGCAAAGGCGGTCTCGCTCTGGGTGTGGGTGGCACCGTAGGCGGGATAGACCTCAAGGTGGCTCCAGTTGGCGTTGGTAGGCTCAGGCAATGCAGCCAGGTCGCTGGCACTGAGTTTCTCGCCGTAGTAAACAAACTTGGGTTCGCCACCCTTCCAGAGATTCAGCACCAACGTGTTGTGGGGGGTGGACAACTCCACGTTCTCTGCCCTCATGGTGAGGCAAAAAACGGAGAGGAGGGAAAAGAGAATGGTTTTCTTCATGGAGGTATGATTTTAGGTGTTTGATACTTACATCGTGGCGGTGAGGAAAGTGGCGTTGCCGAAAATGTAAAGCGTGTTCTCGGCGGCAGGGACAAGGATGGTCTCGCCCTGACGCACCATCACGCCGTTGATGTTGGCTTCGCCCCACAGACAGATGACGATGACGAATGAGTCAACATGATAGTTGATTTCAACGGCATTCTGCACCACCACGCGGTGAACGTTGAAGTAGGGGCACTGGATGAGCGGCGACTGCGGACGGCTGCTGTCGTAACTGCGTCGATACTCGGGATAGACCTTGTAGTCGATGGCATCCTTGGCTTGCTCCACATGCAGTTCGCGAGGGTTTCCATCGGCATCGCGGCGGTCATAATCATAGATGCGGTAGGTGATGTCGCTGGTCTCTTGAATCTCGGCGAGGAAGTTGCCCGCACCGATGGCGTGGACACGCCCTGCCGGCAGGAAATAAAGGTCGCCGTCGTGACTCTCGTGGGTGGCAACCACATCCATGAAGTGGTTGTTCTTCACCAACCGCTCATAATCTTCGGGGGTGATAGACTGGCTCAATCCGGAGTAGATGCGAGCGCCCGTGTCGGCACGCATGATGTACCACATCTCGGTCTTGCCCGGACAATGATGCCGCTGCTGGGCAAGTTCGTCGTCGGGATGCACCTGCACGGAGAGGTCCTGCTTGGAGTCGATAAACTTGATGAGAAGCGGAAACTGGTTGCCGTACTTCTCATAGACCTTGTTGCCGACAAGGGCTCCCTTGAAGCGGTCAATCAGTTGCGGCAGGGTCATGCCGAGGTCGTTGTCCTCCAAGAGTCCACGAGGGGCTGTGATGCTCTCGTGGCCGGGCACACCGCTGATTTCCCAACTTTCGCCAATGTGGGTCAGGTCGGTTTGAATCCCCTTGAAGGCAGCGATTTTCTCGCCGCCCCAAAGGGTTTCCTTCAAATATGGGGTAAACTTATAAGGCTTCATGTCTAAAATCGTTCCATGATTTCGAGGCACATGCGACTGTTGTGGTAGGGACACTTCCAGAAGCCAGCCTTGTCGTCCTTGCGGTTGATGTTGCCTTCGGGGTCACGGCTCCAGAACCACTCGCCGCCCTCGCGGTCGATGAGGTTCGTCTTGATGTATTCCCAGCAACGGAGTGCCTTCTTGGCGGCATCGGTGTCGCCAAAATACTGGTAGAGGTTTGCCCAACCCACCACGTTCTCAGCCTGCACCCACCAGTGGCGGTCCACATCCACGTGGCCCGTATCCACATTGGCTTCGTGCAGCATGGAGCCATCGGGGTTCAGCCCTTTCTCGGAGGCTTTGGCAACGAGGCGGACAATCGGCTCGACCTTTGCCAGCACAGCGGCATCGCCCAACACGAGGGCGGCTTCGTGCATCAACCACGAGCACTCGATGTCGTGTCCGTAACTCTCCAACTGCCCTGCCCCACGTGTCCAGTCCATCTCGAAAAAGAGGTCGAGGTGGTGGGTCTCGGGGTTGAGTATCTTGTCGGTAAAGATGCCGATGAGGTTGCGGACAGCGGCAGCGACGCGGTCGATGGTCTCTTGAGGCACGCTGATGCCCGTAGGGAGTATGGCGCCGATAGAAGGTACATAGTCGCACGACTCGGCACGATGCAGTTCCTGCAAGCAGCGGAGCAAGTTGGTGTAAGGCTCGATGATGTGCAGGTGGGTGTTCTGCGACTTGGGATAGTTCTCGTCGAGGTCGGAAAGACGCATGTCGGCGATGGGTTGCCAGTCGCGGGTCGTCGCCTCGATGTAGCCGTTGTACTCATGGTCAAGGGCGTGTTCCTCAATCGTGTCGAAGAGGGCGATGGCGTAGTCCAATGCCTCGCGGTCTCCTGTGGCACGGACGTACTCGCTCAGGCCGTAAAGTGCGAAACCGAGGGCATAGAACTGCTTCTTCGTGTCCACAGGGCGACCCAGATAGTCGAGTTCCCAGTAGGTGCCACCGTATTCCTCGTCGAAAAAGTGCGTCAGGATATAGTCCTTGGCACGCGTGGCAGCCTCCAAATATTCGGGCTTGCGAAGCACTCGGTAGGCAGCGCTGAACGACCACAGGATGCGGGCATTGAGGATGCCGCCCTTGTTGGCGGTGGGCACGAGCGTGCCGTCACCCTTCATCTGCCCATAGAAGCCGCCGTTCTCGTGGTCCTGCATCTTCGTGAGCCAGAAGGAGAGGATGTTGTTTTCCAACACCTCTCGCATCTCTTGTTTTGCTTGTCTAAACATGCCTTTATTCGGTTACTGTGTTCGTTTTCAAACTGTTCGTGATTTCCGTCATCTTCTTCTTAGTGAGCGGATAAGCAAGCAAGACAATCAACATGCTGGCTGCGATGCCTGCAGGAATCCAACTCATCGTGAGTTTCATGCCGAGGATGGCGCTGTCTGCCTGCTCCACCGCATTGGGCACAAGACCAAAGGCATCAAAAATCATCAGCACAGCCGAACCAGCCACGGCACCACCGAGTTTCTGGGCGAAAGAGCCTGACGAGAAGACGAGGCCCGTGCAGTTGGCGTTGTCCTTCCAGCGAGCATAGTCTGCCACGTCTGCATACATCGACCAAACCAATGGGCTGATGATACCCGTGAAGATGCTAATGATAATCTGGAGCAGCAACATCGTGATGAAACCGCCATTGGTGCAAGGCACATAGAAGAAGAGAACGCTGAAGACGATGAGGGCGATGGCAGAGAGGATGAACGTCGATTTCTTGCCAATCCGCTTGGAGATGGGCACGGCGGTCACCACGCCAATCATGTTGCACACTTCGCCCACTGCCAGGAACAGGCCTGCGAAGAAGAGGAAGGCGGTGAAGCCGAGGTCGATGTGTACGTTCTCGCCGATATAGTACTTGAAGTAGTAGGCAACGCTCGAACCACGCACGGTGTTGAACAGGTTGGTGCCCACCGATGCCAAGGTCAGAATCCACCAAGGCAGGTTGCTCAGCAAGGACTTGAAGTCGTTGCCCAAGCCTGTCGGGGAGACCTTGATGTGCTCCCGTGTCAAAGCGAAACTGGTCAGGAACAAGACCAGACACATGCAAGCGATGACAATCATGGCGCTCTGCCATCCGTCTGTCAGCGAGCCTGTTGCCTCCTTGAAGTAGTCGCACAGAGGCTCCCATGCGAAGAGAGCGATGAACGAGCCGCCGTATGCGAAGAACATACGGAAGGAAGAGAACACCGTCTTCTCGTCCGAGTCGTTGGTCATCACGCCCAGCATGGATGCATAGGGCACGTTGATGCCCGTATAGACCGTCATCATGAGGATGTAGGTGAAGTAAGCCCAGATGAGTTTGCCGTTCTGGTCGAGGTCGGGCGTGGTGAAGAGCAGCACGCCGGCGATGGCGAACGGTGCGGCAAACCACAACAGGTAGGGGCGATACTTACCCCATCGAGTTTGTGTGCGGTCGGCAATCACGCCCATCATCGGGTCGCTCACCGTGTCCCAGATTCGGGTGACGAACATGAGGGTTGCCGTCTGAGCAAGACTCAGTTCAAATACGTCGGAATAGAATATCGGAAGATAGTAACTGAAAATCTTCCAGAACATGGAACTCGACGTATCGCCAAGTCCGTAGCCAATTTTTTCTTTGAGTGAAGCCATGTGATTTGAGGTTTTTTAAGATTTGGTTGCAAAGATAGTGCAAATCGGACGCAGAACAAAATAAATTCATTTATTTTTTATGCTGAGCGCCGCCTATCTTATCCAAAGATGGGCAAATTATTGGAGATTCACACGATTCTTTGCCACTAATTTCTTAATTGTCTCCACAGAGGCTGCGGTGGTGAAGCCATCTTCCGGTGTATTCATGCAGTAGTCGATGAGTTTGCCGATGGCCGATTCAGCCACGTGCATACGGGTGTCGCTCGATGCGTAGTAGATGAGCACCCGCTCATCGTCGGTGTGGAGACCGTCTGTCGGGTTGCCGTCGGCAATCCAGCCATTGGCAAACGCCACGTTCATCACATCGCCGATATATTCCCAGCCCTCAGGCACCAGGAAGTAGCCGCCGGGTTGTGCGATGACACGGGTAGGGTCGTCGAGGGCAGTCATGTACATATATAATACGTAGCGGAGTCCGCTGGCGCAACCACGCACGCCATGTGCCAAGTGCAGCCAGCCCTTGGTGGTCTTGATAGGGTGAGGGCCTTCGCCGTTCTTCACCTCCATGATGGTGTGGTAGTGGCGGGCATTGATAATCTTCTCGTCGGTCACCTCGGCGTGTTCGATGTCGTCCACCAGTCCCCAGCCGATGCCGCCACCCGAACCGGTGTCGATGAAACCATCCTGCGGACGGGTGTAGAAAGCATATTTGCCATCCACAAACTCGGGGTGCAGCACCACGTTGCGCTGCTGGCTCCGGCTCTTCAGGTCGGGCAGACGCTGCCACGTCTTGAGGTCCTTCGTGCGGGCGATGGCGGCAGTGGCGGTGGCGGCACTGAGGTCGCCCGGCTGGCTGTCGTCGTGACGCTCGGCACAGAACACACCGTAGATCCAGCCGTCCTCATGGGCGGTCAGACGCATGTCGTAGATGTTGGTGGCGGGAATCACGTCGTCGGGCATGGTGATGGGCTCGCCCCAGAAGCGGAAGTTGTCCACCCCGTTGGGCGACTCTGCCACGGCGAAGAAACTCTTGCGGTCGGCTCCCTCCACACGCACCACCAGCAGATACTTGCCCTGCCACTTGATGGCGCCGCTGTTCAGCGTGGCGTTCATCATAATACGCTGCATCAGGTAGGGGTTGTCCTGCTCGTTGAAGTCATAACGCCACTCCAGCGGCGTGTGCTCGGCGGTCAGGATGGGAAACTCATATTTGTCGTAAATTCCGTTGCCCCACTCTTTCTTCACGTTGGGGCGTGTGAGCAGTTCCTCGTGATGGGCACGGAGAGCCTGCACTTTCTGTTCAAACTGTGCTGACATATTTTTACTTTACTTTCTTGATATCGTTGAGTAACAGGAATGACTTTTCGTTCGACCACACCTTGAAGTCGTCGGCTGTGGTCGTCTCTTTGGCAGCACCGAAGTGCTCTTTCTTCCAGTTGCGCCAGGGCAGGAAGTAGCACACGGGGAACTGCTCGATGACGGGGCGGAACACCCGTGTCCACCACGTCGCGTCGGGCGAGTTTTGGTAGCCGCACTCCGTCATGGCGATGAGTTTGCCGTGCTCCTTGGCAATTTTCGTGATGAGCGTGAGGTCGGCGGTGAGTCCTTTCACAAAGTCCGCCTCCGAGCCCCATTGGTAGGCATCCTCGCCAATGAGGTCCACGCGGTCGTCGCCCGGATAGCGACGCAGCCACGCCTCTTCCGTCCAGTTGCCCTGCAAGTTGGGCGAATACGACCACACGATGCTGGTGGGCAGGATGCCGTTGATGTAGTCCTGCGTCATGTTCCACAGGGCGTGATACTCCTCATCCGAGCAGAGATTCTGTCCCCACCAGAACCACGAACCGTTGTTCTCGTGGTAAGGGCGGAAGATGACGGGGATGGGGTTGCCCTTCGCGTCCTTCAGCGTGGCGAGGAAATCGCCCACCCGCTTCAGCCATGTCATATAGGTGGCGTGGTGGCTTCCCCCTGCCAGAATGCTTTTCACCGTGTTCTTCGGGTTGAGCACCTGCTTAGCCAAGTCGCCCTGCCCTATCTTCTGCAAGGCGGCAACCGCCTCGTTGTAAGCCGTTGTGTCGTTCTGAATCCATGCCGTCGTGCCGAGCATCGGATTGCGTGGATGCCACGAGATGGTGACGATGCCGCCACGCTGGTGGTGTGCCACGATTTCCTTTCGCATACGGTCGAAGGGTACGCCGTCGAGGTTCTTCTGGTCAGCACGCTCGATGCCGCCCAGGTCGAAGCCCATCACGGCAGGGTAGTCGCCCACCAGTTCCTTCGTGTCGGAACGGCCCTCGTCCCATTCCCACGAGATGCCATAGAACGGGTCGTCCTGATGACCATACATGTAACCTTTCTTCTGCAACTTTTGCAGACGCTCCAGCAGTTGCTGAGCCGGCGTTTTCGGTGCTGCCTGCAATCCGCAAGTCATCGCCATTGCCACAGCCAGTATAACCATTTTCATTTTCATAACGGGTATTGATTAAGTTAGTTGATTGAAGTTTCGTAAACTCTACATGTCTTGTAGATAGAGGGAGTTAGAAGAAGATAAAAGGAGATAAAAGACGTTACTCCCATCCAGACGGCAAGTATCGTCCTCTATCTTCTGCCGCTGAAAAGCGGCTATCTTCTTTTATCTTCCTATATCTTCTTAACATAAGAGAGTTGAGTTAGTTGACATACCATAACGAGTGCAAAGTTACGCCTTTCCTGCCAACAAACCTTTACCTTTATTATCCAATCGTGGTACTTTTGCAGACGAACACCCTTGCCGCCACCCCACAGCCGCCCTCATCGCCTCCCATCCCCTCCTCGTGTCCCCAAAAGTGGTCTGAGTCACACCACCTCGGCGGTCTGACTCAGACCACTTAAGCGGTGTGACTCAGACCACTTTTGAGGACACGAGCGTATGGAAAAAACAAAAGGGGCTGCACCCTTTTGGCACAGCCCCCATCATGTGTGTAGTGTATCGCTTTTGATTACTTAACAAGCACTTTCTTCACAGAACCGTCTGCATACTTCACAATGTTCACGCCCTTTGCAGGAGCAGCGAGGCGAGCACCAGAGAGTGAGTAGTAAGCCGATGGTGCAGCAGAGATGGCAGAAGTGCCTGCAATGGCATTTTCAGATGCTGTTGCGAAGGTAATAGTCATCAAAATTGGGTCAATCGTTACGCTGTAGATGCCGGCAGGAAGTTTGAAACTCTGGTCTGCACCTGTCACAAGCGCAGCAGTCTCGTTCAGAGTGCCGTAGTCAGAAGTGACGGAGAGACGAGCAGAGTTGAATGTAGTCCAATCGTCGCTGTCTGCACCCAACTTACAACTAAATGCAAACCATCCGTTGCCTTCCCAATTGTCCTGCACGGAAATAGTGCCTTTGAAAACACATTCTTCCTCGTCATAGGCAAGTTCCAGAGAACCGTCAGAAGGATCCCATCCGTTGCAGCCATCAAGGTTACCGATAGCATAAATATGGATGTTATTAATCAGATACTCATCGACCGTTTCCGATGTGAGGAAAACCTGTTTTACGACAATTGTTGTCTCACCATCTGGCACTTCGGCATCCTCTGAACTTACGTTGATGTTCTGGAATGCGTACTGATTCAGAGTCTTCCAATCTTCAATATCAATGACATAAACAGTTGCCTTGTCAATCTCGATTTGATCTGAAACCTCTTCGCCGTTGATGTCAATGCCTTGCAATGTCACCTGGCCAAGACCTGTTACAGACGAAATCTCGAAAACGATAGCGTTGAATGCCGTTACGTCACGAGCCAGCCAAGAGCCGTCCCAACCCCAGTCGCCAGCGGGCAGTGAGTGAGTGCTGCCATTGTCAAGTACAGCAGTCTTCACGGCAGGCTCTTCCTCGCCTTCGCCGTCAGAGAGGTAAACACGAGTAACCGTGATGGTGGTTGCACCAGAAGCCTGAAGTGCAATCTGCTCAATGGCACTCATGTCTTTGCCTTCGAATGAGCACTCCAAAGAAGTGATACCCACATCACCCCAGGCACTTGCATCACCCACGAGAATCTGTGTGTTCACTGTGGTAGGTTCAGCAAACTCAAATACGACCTTCTTCCAAGCAGACCAGTCGCACTTGCCTTCATCTGTGGCTAACCATGCTGCCATGCCGCCCCATGAAACAGCGTTGAACGTGATGCTACCATCCTCGTTGTTTGTCAGACTTTCTGCATTGTTCCACGTATAAGTGAACTTTGCTGTGATGTCTTCTGTGGTAGCGTTTGCCGCAAGAGCAACAACTACCATTGCCAAAGAGAGTAAAAATTTCTTCATAAGCCTAAAAAATTAGTTGGTTAATAAAATAGTGAATATAAATCGTTTGTTTGTTAATCTAAATCATGACGCTGCATCCTTGTGAAGAGCAAGTCGATGATGTGCACCTCAGACGACGTGTGCCAATAGTAGATTGAGCACTGAGGGTGGTTGTGAAAGATTCTGTAGGTATATCGTGGCGTTTGTTTGCGTATCACCCCGATTGAAGGTTGGGCAGACAGTATCTCTATACAATCTCTCACGTCCTCGGCGAAGGTCTTGGCAAAGGTTTCATTGCGGTTGGCGAGATACCAAAGAGCCTTCTCGTCTAAATGACGCAGTGCCTTCACGCTCCATGTCACTACAAGTTGAGCCATCTGCCGAACACTTTGTTGACTTCTTGGGATGTTGCCACTCCACTTTTTTCAGCCTCGCATTCCAATTGCTCCCAATCCGTTTCTGTCTCAACATCGTCATACTTGAAAGGCTCATCCATCAGAAAGTTGCGCTCCTTCAGCGATTGTGCCTCTCCGTGGCTATAGTTGGCATAGACAAAATCATACAGAAAAGCACGGCGGGCGTCTTCCGTTGCCACATCTGTAGCATACGCAACAAAGGTTGCTTCGCTTGCGATGCTGCGGCATTCTGCCTGCTGCGAATCTTCCGTATAATCTATTTGCTTTTTGGCCATGGTAAAATCTACAATATTGTATGCAAAGTAACGACTTTTATTTGATTCAAACAAGAATTTTGGCCTCAAAAGGTCAACATAGTATAGGAAATAGTTATAATTTGCAAAGAGAATGCTTGTTTGTTTCACCTTTTTTTGTAATTTTGCAACTGATATGAAATCTACCGGTAAAACACAGCGTGTAAAAAAACTATTGAAACCCCTGCTCATCCTCCTGTGGGGAGTGGCGTGTTTCCTTTTCTTCCAGACGCAGTTCCCCTACCATTTCTTCTACGAGGAACAGAACCAGTTGTTCCTGATGGATTGGGGGTATGTCAGCACCTATTTCGACAAACCAGCATGGCTGGCTTGCCTCGTGGGTGACTTCCTTACACAATTTTATTACTACCTCTATGCAGGGGCCGCCATCCTGACGGTGTCGCTGCTGATTCTGGGCGACCTCATCCGTCGATGTTTCGAGCGTTGCTTTGAAGGCCATCGCCGCATGACGCTGCTCGGATGGATTGCCTTCGCCCTTGCCATCGCCGCCATGACGCTGGAGGCTCGGCTTTCCATCTACGAAGGCTACAAACTGGGCTGCATCATCGCATTGATAGGCAGCACCGCCTTGTGGTATGCCCACAGCACACTGAACGAATGGGCACACCGATGGTGGGTGCATACCCCCACGCTGCTGGTGCTCGTGCCGCTCACCTACTGGCTGTTCGGCTTCGGATTGGTCGTGGTGTTCATGTTCGAGATTTTGCGA
This sequence comes from Bacteroidaceae bacterium, assembly GCA_017483605.1. Taxonomy (GTDB): domain Bacteria; phylum Bacteroidota; class Bacteroidia; order Bacteroidales; family Bacteroidaceae; genus Minthosoma. Next base: position 111,755 of record JAFUWG010000041.1, read on the forward strand.
ATCGCTCTCCTGCCCCGCAAGTCGCGTTGGTGTTACACGGCACTCATCCCCTTCTGCCTGGCTGCGATGTTGCCCAACATCTTCATGCACAAAGTGTCCGAGCACTATTGCCTCGGCAAACGAGAAGTCATGCTCTATCCCAGCGTCATCAATTGGGTGGATTATGACCAAGCCGTCATCTTGGAACGCAACTTTGCCTACGACAACGAATACTATTTCGGCCACTACGAGAAGGTCATCCAGATGTACGAATCGAACACCGAGCCAGAGACCGAGGAGATGTGTTTCTTCTACTGCCTCTCGCTGGCACAACTCGACCAACTGCCCGACAAACTGATGACGATGAAGAACCCTGTGCTTGGCACCTTCTACAAGATTGGTCCCGACACACCGCTCTACACCACGAAGATGATCAACGAACTCTACTACCTGCTGGGCGATATGACCTACGCCGAGCGTGCCGCCCTGCTTGCCAACACGTTCTCTCCCCACGGACGTAACGTGCGGATGGTCAAGCGGTTGGCAGAGACCAATCTGGTGAAGGGTGACGACGCGGCGGCGATGAAGTACCTGCGTCTGCTCAGCAAGACCTGGGTGTATCGCCAATGGGCAGCCAACCACACCCCCGGCACGATGACCGATGCCGTGCGGCAGGAAGTGGCTCGCAAGCGGCAGTTCATCAATAAGACCGACCACATCCGTGTGGGCGATGACTGCTACACCATCCTGACTCAGTTGCTCGACAGCAACCCTGCCAACACCGTTGCCCTCGACTACCTCTTGTGCAGCGACATCGTGGCACGTCAAAAGGAGGTCTTCCATCGCGACTACGAGAAATACGGACCTCGCCAAAAGGCACTTTATCAGCAAGCACTTTCCCTCGAATGACGAAACATCTGCTCTACATCCTCGCCCTCATCCTCACACTCGCCGCCTGCACCTCTTCGCCTCACGATGCACGACAGACCGACGAGGCGGCACCGATGTATCCCGACTATGCCGATGTGACCATCCCCGTGAACATCGCACCGCTCAATTTCCTCCTGCGGGACAACGTTTCACGCGTGTGCGTATATATAAATAATGTGGAGTTCGCCAATCAGCGTGGCAACGAGGTTGTCTTCGACCTCGAAGCGTGGCGAACGTTGCTGGCAGCCAACCAGGGCAAGACGCTTGAGGTGCAGATTGTGGCAGAAGATGCCGACGGATGGAAAGCCTACAAGCCGTTCCGCTGGACGGTGACTGCCGACCGTGTGGACCCTTATCTCACGTATCGCTTGATTGAGCCAGACTATGAAGTGTATAACAACCTGGTGCTGCAAGAGCGATGCGTCGAAAACTTCAAGGTCAGAAACTTTGCCGACTACGGCATGGTGGGCAACCAGTGCATGAACTGCCATACCTACGCCCATCAGGAGGCTGGCATGTCGATGTTCTACCTGAGGGGGCAAGACGGTGGTGCCATCTTGAATGACAAGGGCAAGTTGACCAAGTTGAACCTGAAGCGTGACGACATGGTGAGCGGCAGCGTCTATTTTGGCTTCTCGCCCTCCGACCGCTACGTGGTCTTTTCTACCAATGTCATCATTCCCGCATTCCACTCCTTGGGCAGCAAGCGGATGGAGGTGTTCGACACCAAGAGCGACGTGTATGTGGCAGACCTGACCCACCACGTTTTCATCGACAGCCCCCTGCTTGCCGACAGCACCAGACTGGAGACCTTCCCCACTTTCTCGCCCGATGGCAAGTACATCTACTACTGCACCGCCCATCGGCTCGACTCGCTGGGTGGGTTGACCTCGCTGAAGTATAGCCTGTGTCGCATTCCCTTTGACGAAGAGACCGGCAAAATCGGCACGGACGTGGACACCATCTACAATGCCCGAACAGCGGGCAAGAGCGTCTGCCATCCTCGCATTAGCCCCGACGGGCAGTTCCTGGTCTATACCGTTGCCGACTACGGCACCTTCCCCATTTGGCACCGCGAGTCAGACCTCCAGATGATGAACCTCAGCACGGGCGAGGTGAGCGATATGCCGAAGGTGAATTCTGCCATGTCGGACACCTACCACTCGTGGTCGTCCAACAGCCGCTGGCTTGCCTTCGCCTCGAAGCGTGACGACGGGCTGTATGGCAAGGTTTACTATACCCACATTGACAAAAAAGGCGTGTGCTCGAAGCCGTTTGTTTTGCCTCAAGCACACCCCAGTTTTTATGATAACAGTTTGAAATCTTTCAACGCCCCCGAGCAGGGGAATGGGCGTCTGCCATTCTCCGTCACTGACGTACAGAAAGTTTTATCCGCTTCGGCGATAGAATTTCGTTAGCCACCTGCCGAGCATTGATTTCCACCTTCGTCTGGGTGAAGTCGGGCGTGTTGTAACTGTACATCAATCGGTCATAAAATCTTCGTGGATTCCGCTGCGGCAGCATGAACGGCTTCGTGGCATGACCCTCGTCGTCCATCGCCGAGAGGTAGAGCCGTGTATAAAGCCCGTCGTCGCGGCGTGAGGTGAAGACAAACCAGTGGCTGTTGGTGTTCCAGTTGTGGAAACTGTCGCTCTCGGGGCTGTTCACCTCGTCCATGCGGCGGGTCTCGCCTGTGCGGAGGTCGAGCAGCCAGAGGTCGGCTTCCTGATGCCAGATGGTGAAGGTGCCATAGTCGGCGAGGGCATACATGATGTATTTGCCGTCGTAGGAAGGACGGGGGAAGGTGACGCTGGTGCTGTCGGCCTCGGCACGGATGAGCGTGTCCACCTGTGTGCCGAACGTGCCTGTTGCGGCATCGAAAGCGATGGAACAGAGGTTGTAGCGGACGATGCGGGCTTCCAGCGGATAGGAACGCCTCACGGTGGTGCAGAAATAGAGGGTCTTGCCATCGGGCGAGAAGACGGGGAAGGTCTCGTTGCTGTCCGTCGTCTTCAGCAGCGGAGAGAGCAGGAGTTGGTTCGTCTCGGTGTCCAGCACTTGCAGGTCGCTCACGTGGTCGAACACCTCAATGCGTTCGTCCCTCACCACGTGGAACGCCTGTCGGGTGGTGTTGGTGGAGAAAGCCACATACCGCCCGTCGGGATGCCAGTAGGGATAGACACACAGTCCCAGCGTCTGGTCGGTCTTCGTGTCCAGCATGTCCATTTTGCCGTCTTTCTGGAGAGCCGTTGCCCCGTTTTCGCCACGCACGTGGAAAAGAAATTCCTTGGGGTCGGTGCGGTTGCTGGTGTGGCAGTTCACACAAGCCCCGGGGGCACGGGTGTTGTCGATGATTTCATACTCGTCGAACGTCGAGAGGTCTCGCTGATACAGCCCCATCTGGCTATACACCTCGTAGCCCGGAGCCACACGGCGGTAGGTCAAGCCCCATTCGTCCAGGGCGTATGGGCTGACGTACATGGGGAAGTCCTTGTATTGCGTCCACTTGCCGTCAGCCTCCACACACAGGGTGAAGGTCAGTTCCCCACCCTTGTTCTGCTCCACCAACGCGTGCCACTCGTCGAGGTCGAAGTCCACGAGGCTTCCGTTCGAGTGTACTTCCCCACCCTTGCTGCCTCGCACCACCACATCGAGGCACTGGTACTCACCCCCCTCATAGTCAAAGTTCATCGGTGCGATGCCCACGGGAATGGTCACGCCGATGTAGTCGGGATAGATGTCGGGCAGGGTGTCCACCACCTGTGCGTTCTTCACCTCGTGGGAGCAGGAGAAGAGCAGCAACACCATGAGCAACGTGCAGCAAAGAGGGCTTCTATTCATGTGCTAATATCGTTCTTAAAATTAAACTTAAATTTTATAAAACTAAACCTTGATTCTAATAAAATTAAACTTAAATTTTATAAAACTTAACTTTAATTTTAAGAGAGTCTCCACGTCTGGTCAAAAACACGGGTCAAAAACGGCGATTTTGTCCTATTTTCACACGTTCTTGCGAGGTTTTTGCCTCTGTGGGCTACCGCATTTTCACTTTCACCTGCACGCGTCCGTTGTCCAAACACTCGCGGCTCGCCTTTCGGGCGTCGAACTGCACCTTCTCCTGGGTGAAGTCGGGACAGTTGTAAGAATCGAGCATCAGGCGGTAGAACTTCTTCGGGTTGCGTTGCGGCAGGAGGAAGGGCTTGGTGGCGTGACCCTGGTCGTCGATGCCGGCAAGGTAGGCATGGGTGTACATGCCGTCACCTCGACGGGAGGAGAAGACGAACCAATGGCTGTCGGTGCTCCAGTTGTGAAAACTGTCCACGTCGGGGCTGTTCACCTCATGGAGTGGACGGGTGGCACCTGTCTGCAAGTCCATCAGCCAAAGGTCTGCCTCGGCATGGTTGACAGGGAAGTTGCCAAAATCGGTGACGCCATACATGAGCCACCTGCCGTCGTAGGAAGGACGGGGGAAGGTGAAACTCCTGTGGAGCGTCGCGGCACTCAGCAAGGTATCTACCTCGGTGCCAAAGGTGCCGTCGGCAGGGTTGAAGGCAATCCGGCAGAGGCTGTATTGGGGCTTGTCGTACTCGCGGGGTACGTTGTAAGGCTTTGAGGTGCAGAAATAGAGCGTCTTGCCATCAGCCGAGAAGACAGGATAGGTCTCCCAGTCGGTGGTTTGCAGCAGGGGGCAAAGCAGCAGTTCGTTGGTGCGGACATCCATGACCAGCACATCGCTCATCGTGTCGTACACCTCGATGCGGCGGTCTTTGCCGACGAAGAAACTCTGGTGGATGCTGTTGATGGACGTGGCGAGAAAGTTGCCCGAGGGGTGCCAATAACTGTAGCCAAAGTTGGCTTTGGTGCTGTCGGTCTTGGTGTTGAGCCACGTCTGCTTGCCATCGGTCTGGATGACCGTGCCGCCCTTGTCGCCTCGCAGATGCAGGAGAAACTGGTGGGCACTGGCTCGGTTGGCGGTGTGGCAGTTCATGCACTGCCCGGGCACCGCCGACTCTTGCAGGATGGGCGACTCGTCGAACGTGTGGAGGTCACGCTGATAGATGCCGATGTTGCCTCCCACCTCATAGCCAGGGGCGATGCGACGGTAGGTGATGCCGTAGTCGGTGAGGGGATGGCGGCTGATGTGGATGGGGAAATCCTGATATTGTGTCCACTTGCCATCTTGCAGCACCGACACGGTGATGCGGATGTCGCCTCCCTCGTTCCGGGCGGTCAGTTGATGCCAATCGTCGATGTCGAAGTCAGCAAACTCGCCCTGCACGTGCAGTTCACCGCCTTTGCTGCCCTTTGCCACCACGTCCATCAGGTCTATGCGGTCATCCACCATGTTGAAGTCGAGCGGAGCCATGCCGACGGGGATGGTCACGCCGATGTAGTCGGGGAAAATGGGGGGCTGTTCCGATGCGAGGGTCGGATTTTCCACGGGTTTCATGCACGAGGCAAGAAGCAGGGTGGCAAGCAGGATGACAGGTAGGAAAAACTTTTTCATGGGCGGGTTAGTGTGCGGAAATGGATGTATCGTCGGGCACGGCGGCATGGCGGGTCTGCTTCATGCGTTGCACATACGAGGCGTAGGGGGAGCCTGGCACGTTGCCCTTCGCCTGGATGCACTTCATGACATCCTGATAGGTGTAAGGCATCACGGCATAGCCGCCGTAGTGCTGTGCCCAAGGCAGATATTGCTGAAAACCAGCCATGTCGCCCTTCAGGAGCAACTGGGCAAGGAAATAGTCGAGTGCCATCTTGTTCTCCGGATTGTTGATGAAGAGATTGCCCAGCATCTTGTCCAGTTCGCCGTAATTATACAGGAAGTCGTTCTGGTAACGGAGTTTGCGGATTTTGCCCCATTGCGGATGGGCGTCTATCCATGCCTCGTTGCCGAGGTAGGTCTTGGCGTCCTTTGCCCACTCGCGGTAGAAAAGGGACTGTTCGAGCAGGGTCAGATACTTCTCCGCCACGGCATACTTGCCGTTGATGATGCAGCACTCGGCGATGCGTTTCATGAGTCTGCCACTCTTCTTGCCATTGAGGATACTCTCCTGAAGGTCAAAGGCATAACGCATGGACTCGTTGACCATGCCCAAGCGATAGAAGGCTTCCATCGTGGGGAGGTTGGACGTGAGGTCGCGCACCATCGGCATGATGAGGGCATCCTCGCCGCTCTGGAAGAAGGCAAACTGGCGTTGCGACAACTGCCCCGTCATGGCAAGGGAGAGATTGACACATTCGGAGGAGAAATTGACGGGCACCTGGTGTTTCTCGGCACGGCTGATGACCTCCTGCCAACGTTCGTTGCGGACGAGGTAATCTTGGCGAATCAACTCGTACTTGTCTTCGTCAAACCTGAAAAAGATACACATCACGGCGATAATAGCCAAGGCGGCGACACGCCAACGGCCGTAGGTGCCGAGTTTGTGTCCCCATGCTGCCAAAATGAGAATGGCGACGGGGATAAGTACCTGAAGAGGCGGCACCTGCAGGGGGATTCGGTAATAGTTGACGCCGCACATGGAGGTGACAAAGGGCCACTGAGAAAGCAGCGTGTGGGACACAAGCAACTGAATCGTGAGCAGGTAGAGGAGGACTCCCGCCGTTTGCCAGTTCTTTCGTTGGATGAGTCGAAGCCCGACATACAGCCATGTGGCAGGGCCAATCAACAGATAGAGCACGGGCACGGTCAGCAGGTCGAAAAGATAGTGTGCCTTTCGCATCACCACGCTCATGCTCATGGCGAGCAGCAGGGCAACGACGTAACTCAACAGGACGCTCTCGTCGCCCATGTGTACGTGCAGCAAGGCGGCGGGAATGAGTGCATACCAGATGTTGTCCACGAACTTCGTCGTCAGCAAGAAAAACGCAACGAACAGCAGGGCGAGCACGAGTGCCCCCAGCCATTCAACGTAGTAGAACTGCACGAAGAACTCGCCGAGCCAATCTGCCAGTCCGCCTACTTGCCAGATGTCTTGAAGGAGATAGTCGCCTGTCCACAAAAAGAGTTGGTACTGCTCTTGATAGGACAATGCGTGTGGATAGCATAGCCACCAAAAGAGGAAGACGCTCACGCCGACAACCAACGTGACGGCTGCCGTCAGGAATGACGGGGAGAGGTTTTTCAAACTTTTACTGCTCATGGGTCTCGCCTCCTTCGTCGGGGTTTGGGTTGGGTTCTTGCGATTGCATGATGCGTTGCACGAAGTTCCTGTACATCATCAACTTCTGCTGGTCGCCCTCCAAGACGGGCAGGAAGAGCAGGTACTGGATGGCAAGGTAGTTGTCCTTGTTCTGCATGACGAGTTGGCCCATGATTTTGTCCAACTCTTGCTCGCTGAAGAGGAAATCGTGGGTGAGCCGCAGTTGCCGCATACGGCCATACGTGGGGTGTTGGTTGATGGCGTCTTCATCGCCAAGCAGGGGCAAGGTCTGCTCTGCCCACTTCTTGTAGAAGAGGGTTTTCTGCAAGATTTTCAGGTATTTGCGTGCCACGGCATACTGTCCGTTGATGAGGTTCGTTTCAGCCAATCGTTTGACCAAACGAGCACTTTTGTTGTTGTCGGGAATGGCTTCCATCGCCTCGAAATCAAGTCGTTGGGCGGTATTGACAAGTCCCAACTGGTAGTAAATTTCGGCGGTGACGATGGACGACTCAAAGTTCTTGTTGAACGACGGAAACGCCCCTTGCCAACCGTTCTGATAGAACTGCATCCCACGGTTGTTCAACTCGCCTCTCATGCCGAGGGCAAGGTTGAGGGAGGCAACGGAAAGCGGCAAGTCGGGCTGCTTTTTCTCGGCAATGGCAACAATCTTGTCCCACTGCTGGCTGCGTACCAACAGGTCGTAGCGGAGAATCTCGTAAGTGGCGTCGTTGAATGCAGATGGAATGCCGAAAATGCCCGCCAGTGCCAAGGTGACCGTAGAAACGATGGCAACGGTGCGGGCTTTCTTCCCTTCGAGGTCGGGCAGGAAGTGCATCAAAAGCGGCAAGAGCACACACACCGCCATGATGAAGCACTGCATGAGGGAGATTTCGGGAATGACAAGGTTATAGTTGATGCCATAGAAAAGTCGATAGAGGGGGTATGGCACAAAGGGGGCACACAGCAAGATGCTGGCGACGGAAAAGAGTGCGGAAAAAAGGGAAAGGGGATAATGCTGATGACGGAGTGCTTCTTGCCATGCGGCATAGAGTCCCAACATCAACACCACAGGTCCTGCCACCCAATGCAGCAGGGGCAGGACGATGAGCAGATAGAGGCTTCGGAATAAAGGGGAACGGCGGTAAGGATAGGCAACGATGGCAACCATTGCCAACAGCAATGCCACGGCGTAAGTGAGTTTCACGTTCTCGTCGCCCATGTAGAACCACAGCATCAAGGAAGGAAGAAAGGAAAGCGGATACCATGAGCGGCTGCTGTTTTCTCTTCGTATGAGCCGCCACGTGAGCACTTGCAGAAGCACATACAGGAGGGCAAGAATGATGCTTCCTGCCGCCAAGTTGTTGTCGAATTGAACCAGAAATTCAGCCAAATAGCGAGCGATGCCGCCAGGTGCGGACATGCGGTCTGCCAGATATTCACCATCGAAAAGGAAAAGTTGCAACTGCTCTTGGTATGCCAGTGCCTGCGGATAGCGAAGGTACCAAAAGAGGAATGCTGACACGCCCAACAGCAGTGACAGAAGACAAGGAGAATATTTGGTCAGAAAGGCTTTCATCCTCAGTCAAGCGGAAATTCTTGGATGGTGCCGTCGGGCATCTTGCGTTTGTAACTGGTGGGGAACATGCCACCAAGAAAGTCTTTCAGAGGACCGTCGGGAAGACCTGCCGCCATCTTTCGGGTCGCATCCTTGTAGGCATGATGCACGCTGTCGGCATGTGCCTTGACGCTGTTGGCGCGGAGGGAATCGCCCGAGAAGTGAGCATCTTGGTACATGGAGATCAGTTGACCATATTGCTTGTTGTGTACCTCGGTCATCTGCTTCCAGTTCTGCAGCACGTCATTGTTCTTCGTGCCATGACCGCTACTCACCGAGTCGATGGTGACATACAGGTCGCCGGGCTCTTCCACCACCAGGAGGTCTTGCAAGCCGAAACGGAAATGGTAATCCATGCGGATGATACCCATCATGTTCTTTCGGGTCGTTATCTCAAACTTTCGGTCTTTCACAAAGCACGAGTCGATGCCCACGCTGTCCCGAATGGTCTTGTCAAGTGCAATCAGGTAGATGCACTTCCCGTCATATTTGTCGTCGGGCAGCGTCCCATGGATACGGCACTTCCCCGCATCTTCTTTGCACCCTGCCAACATGAGCGTCAGTATGCCGAGAGCCACAAATAAAGTTCTTTTCATCACTATTCTTCTATTTTTTGCAAATATATAATATTATACGGACAGAGTTTTACGGATGGCGTGAAAGAATCGCATACTATGCGTTTAGAAACTTACAGAGTAATGGACTCATTTGGTTTATTACTCAAAATATTCACCGTTTCATCAAATTCTTCCGTCACCTTTTCTATCAGCGGATTATCTTTTCGTATGATGATTGCAGCATACATACCAATACCTTCTACTTCCAGATGTGCGTCTTTACAGACATAGCGAGACTTCATTTCATACGTTTTAAACCATGAAAGAAAAAGCCTATTTCTCATAGCCTCTTTCCCATCTGCGGTGTCACACATATATAATAAAACATATTCGTTTTCTTCAAAGAACTCTTCAAGAATCGCTAACGTGACCTCCTTTATTTTCTCATCTTTTGGCGAATGTCTTAAAGTCTCCTTTGTAATGTAAAATTGATACGTTTCACACGAGATGATAGAATCGTCATTTAGGAAACCCACACGATAATAGATGCCATTGTCTGTGATAAATTTGTACTCTTTACCATCAACCAACGACACCTTATAGGGTGAAACCTCATTTATTTTGTCAATCGACAAGGTTTTCATCATGCAGATATTACAGCGTATTCAAAATTTCCGCGTTGATACGTAACTGAGATTCTGCAATAGCCCTCTGCTTGTTGATGACAGACCTTTTAATTGCAGCCACGATTTCTTCCCTTGTGCGACGAATTTTTGTACGTTCCATAAATAGAGATTTTTTCTTGCTGCAAAGATACAACATTTTTTCATACGAACCAAATTTTTGTATTGAGGATAAAGGAAATCGCCTTGCAGGTCTCGGGGACTTGCAAGGCGATGAGGATTTTAAAAGGGCTATCACGTAGGGATTTATTGCCTATATACCCAATTCTCGATAGAAATGCCGTTTATTCTTTCGAAATGGCAGAGATTGTCAGTAACGACAACCATATTGTTCTGCATGGCAGTGGCTGCAATCAGGATGTCAAAATCATCCACCATTTCCCCCTTCTTCTTCAATGAAGATTTGGTTTTGGCATACGAGTCATTCTCTGGAAGAGGAATGATATCAAAGTACTTCTTGATTATCTCTACTTTTGATAACTCTGAAATGAAATATTTCTCAGGAGCCTCGTACACACCCCAATAAAGTTTATGTACCGTAATGACAGAAATGGCACAATTATCAACACCAACACTTTTAATCTTGTCTGCAACAACCGTGTTGTGACGCAAATACTCGATGACAATATTGGTGTCAAGCAGATATTGAGTATTAGAGTTCGCCATAAGTACACATCGGGGTTAGCCTTCTTGTTCCTGTCATGCGACTGCTCCTTATCTTGTGTTTGATTTCCTCCGTAGTTACCGTATTATCCATAGGGAGTTGCCACAACTCCGTTGTCATTTGTTCAAACAACGCATCTGCCTTGCCACCCCGCTCCTCAGCCTCTGCCTGTTCCATCAGATGAGCAGCAAGCCAACGCTTGTTACTGCCACTCAACATACTGAGTGACTGTAAAATTCCATCAAGTGATATAGTTGCGTTCATAGCGGTTTAAATTTTCTCGGTGCAAAGGTAAACAATTATTCTGTATGTACAAAATTTTTGAAGAAAAAACAAAATCGCCTTGCAGGTCTCGGGGACTTGCAAGGCGATGAGTGTATAAGTAGGTATTACTTGCGTGGGAGGGTTTTTACTTCTTCTTGAATTGCCAGAAGGAAGCCTCGCCCCATGCACCGAGACCATCGAATGCACCTCCGTCTGGATAAACGAGCGTCATCGCAGAACCTGAGAGGTAAACAACTTCGAAGGTTGTTGGGCGGTTACCACCAGAGTTGATTTCGAATGGCCACAGGATTGCACCTGCAGAAGTCTCAAGATTTGCAACTTTCCATTCGTTGGCAACAGAAGTGTCAAACTTGAAGGAACCAGTGTTAAGGAGGTTGCCCGTTGCATCATACTTGAGCAGGTCACCAGAAGGCTTGAAGAGCATATAAGCGTCCATGCTTTCTTCACCTGTTGCCACACCTGTGTTAGAGTGGCCGAGTTGTCCCATGAACTCTTCTTCTGAAGTGACACCCCACCATTTGCCGTTGCCAGTGTAAACATCTGCACCATTGCCACCGCAATAGCCCATGTTACCCCAAACAACGCCACCGTTTGGACAGTCGGTGTTCCAAGTCCATGCAGTTCCTTCTTCTGAATATCCAGCAGTAGTACCTTCAACATCTGAATTGGAAGCGAAACGCCAGAAAGAGGCTTCACCCCATGCACCCAGACCATCAAATGCACCACCATCAGGATAAACGAGAACCATCTGGTTTACAGAAAGGTGAACGATATCAAATTCTGTTGGGCGTCTGCCACCAGAGTTGATTTCGAAAGGCCACAGGATTGCACCTTCGGACGTCTTGAGTAAGCCCTTACGCCATTCAGCATTGGGGTCATAATCTGCAATCTCGAAACTACCAGAATTGATGAGGTTGCCAGAAGCATCATACTTCAAGAGAGAACCGTCTTCTTTCCATACCATGTATGCGTCCATGCTTTCCTCGCCTGTAGCAGTACCTGTGTTAGAGTGGTTCAATTGATCCATGAATTCTTCTTCTGAAGTCACGCCCCACCACTTACCAGCAGTTTCCTTGGTCCAGTCAGCAGAGCCGCCACAGTAACCCATGTTACCCCAAACGACACCATCAGGAGCATTTGTGTCCCATTTCCAAATCTTCTCGCCAGAATCGGCTACAGCAAGTTTCATCTCGGCAGGAAGGTCTGTCGGAACATATACATAAAGTTGTCTTTCAATCGTGGTGAATTCACCTCCTGTGTTGTAGGCTCTCACGTAGAGAGTCTGGTTAGGATCTGAGCCACGATTGGGCGAGAGAACGAATTCACCAGAAGCACCGAGGGCTAACTGGTTCTCAGAACCGTCATTCTTCAAGGTGTAAATGCACACGACGGTAGATGGATTTGTGCTATAGGAAATATAGTTACCATCTTCTGCAATATTGCCTTCAGCATCACGCTGCACGAAAGTCAAGCCTTCGTTCAGTTGATTAGCGTCCACGACCGACTTTGAGAAACTATCACGATCCTCAACAGGGTCACAGGCTACAAGTGTTGCTGCGGCAGCAATAAATAACAAATATTTTTTCATATTGGTGGATTCTTTATAAAACTACTAATAAAGTTTCTTGTAGGTAGCCTCTGCAACATCCCAACCGGCATTTTGCTTCATGGCACCATTAGAGAGTTGTACCTGTGCCTCAGGCTTAGGCAGGAAGCCCTTTGTCTGTACGTAGCGAGTTGCCCATGATGAGGTCATGTGCTTCATCTTCGTCCATGTACCCATCACGTTGATGTCCTGTCCGTCCTGCTTCTGCAAAGCCTGGCAAATCTCAGAGTTAGCATCAGCATTGATACCTGACCAGCGACGGAGGTCCTGATAGCGGAGACCCTCGAAAGCCAACTCGAAGCGACGTTCGTTCTTGATGTTCTGCCAAGTGTAACTGTGGCTTGGCAGACCGACACGTGCACGCACCTGATTCATGTACTGAGCATCGCCCGTCAACTCTGTGAGCATCAGCAGCACGTCAGCATAGCGAATCAGATAGTAGTCCTCGTAGTGACCTTCCTGCATGTTGTTAGCACCAGACTTGCCACCCCAGCCTTCTTCGAAAGCCCACCAGGTGTAGTCGTCGGTCTGACCCCATGTCTGAACCTTCGAACCGTCGGCGTTAGAGAGGGCAGTCACAGTGATGTACTTCTTAGGAGCGAAGCCTCCGTCTTCTGTACAAGAAGTGGTGAACACGTAGTGCTCGAGGTCGTTCTGACAGTCGATGACGGAAGCCTGACGGCGTGGGTCAGCCTTGCCGTCCACGGTCTCAGCGTTCTTCCAGTCATTGATCATGTTAGGAGCCACAGGGCTCATACCCCAACCCTGACCGAATGGGAAGGTGTTTGCCTCACCATTTACCAAGCCAGAACCAGCAGCGTCGTCGTTACAACGGAGTCCGCTATAAAGTGAGATGTAGTTGGTGTAAGCCAGAGGATAGAGTGTCTGAGGGTCACCTGCATAAGTAGCAGCGTTGCCGAAACGAATCTGGAAGATTTCCTCTGCACAGCCGTTCTTGAACATCTCGGTCATGTCCTGGATGTAAGGATAGTCCTTCTTGATGACACGGTTAGAATACTGCCAGAGTGAGCGATAGTCAGCCATCAGTTGGTAGCCACCGTTGGTTACCACGTCTTGCAGAGCAGCCACTACGGCATCCTTGGTGAGTGTCGTGTTGTCAACACCTTCCTGAGCAACCAACTCCACGGGTGCAAGGCTGGCTTTTGCCAATTCGCCTGCCTCCTTGTAGAAGCCCTGATAGAACATGTAGGCACGAGCCAGAAGAGCCTCGGCGGCATACTTGGTGGCATGACCGTCAATCTTCTTGTTCATCAACTTAGATGCTGAAACGAGGTCGGAGAGAATCTGTGGGAAGATTTCGTTCTCGGCACTGGCATCTGGGCATGGGTTTGGCACCGTTGTTGATGTAATCAATGGAATATCGCCAAAGTGCTGCGTGAGCCAGAATGTGTAGAGAGCACGCATAAAGTAACCCTCGCCACAAGCCTGATTGCGGGCGTTTGTATCGCCATTCCACTCCACGTTGTCAATCGTGGAAATCAGTGCATTGGCACGAGCAATACCCTTGTAGCCTTGCTGCCAGAAGTTATCGTAGGCACCTGCATTGAAGAGCGTGTAGTGCTCGATTGCCTTAGGTGCGTCGTCACCATCGCCGCCACCGCCGAAGCAGTCGTCGGACATCATATCGTCAACGTAGTATGGCATCTCCAATGGGAAGTTGTTCATGTTGTTCATCACACCATAGGTAGCCGCCAACTCATTGTTCACGTCGTTCACCGTTGCAGGGAAGTTCGACGTGTTTTGTTTTGTATAACTTTCGGTGTCAAGCGAATCGTCGCAAGCCACAAAAGCGGCAGCCACGCATCCGGCAAGCACGAAATTGAAAATTCTTTTCATATCTATCTTTCTGTTATTGAATTAGAATTTGATGTTTACACCGATGAGGTATGTACGAGGAGTTGGGTAGAGACCCACGTCGATGCCAGAAGCCCATCCGTAGTTAGAGAAGCCAGTGGCTGCGGTGCTACCATTGGAAGCGATTTCTGGGTCAACACCACTGTAACCTGTGAAGGTGAGGAGGTTCTGAGCCTGGAAGTAGAGACGGAGTTGACCGAATGGAGAGTTCTTCCAGAGTTTGTTGAAGTCGTAACCTACTGTGATGTTCTGAATCTTCAGGAAACTGGCGTTCTCCATGTAGCGAGTGGAAATCCACTGAGCATCAGCATGAGAGTCCCAAGTGAGACGTGGCTGAGTGTTGCTTGTGCCCTCGCCGTGCCAACGCTTGAAGATGTCAGTTGTATAGTTGAGGTAGTCGCCATCATAGCGATACTTCTTCATGATTTGCTGACCAAATGCACCGTAAGTCGTCACGTTGAAGTCGAAGCCCTTGTAGTCGAAACCGAAAGAGAGACCCATTGTTACGTCTGGGTTTGGATTACCAATCTTGTGGCGGTCAGAGTTTTCACCTTCTGCGTATGTGATCACACCGTCGTTGTTATAGTCTGTCCAGATGGGGTCGCCAGGCTGTGCGTCGTCGAGGACAGCCTTGCCAGCAGCGCGGGCTGCGTCAATCTGAGCCTGATTCTGCCAGATGCCGTCGTAAGACATGCCATAGAAGTAACCGATAGGTTCACCTACCTTGGCAACAGAAACATAGTCGGCACGGTTGGTCAAGAGATAAGTCTGGCCACGGATGATGCCTTCTGTGTTGGCAATCTTTGTTACCTTGTTCTTGTTGATGGCAATGTTGAAGTTGGCGTGATAGCGGAAGTCCTTACCGATGTGGTCGTTCCATCCGAGGGCGATTTCAAAACCAGTGTTCTTCACGTCGCCACCGTTGATGTAAGGTGCACCCGTACCATAGATGTCAAGTGTAGGAGCCTTTACGAGCCAGTCCTTGGTCTTCTTGTAGTACCAGTCGAAGTTCAGGCTCAGACGGTTGTTGAGGAAGTTAGCATCGAAACCGAGGTCAACCTGCTCAGAAGTTTCCCAAGTCAACTTGTTATTTGCCAAGATGTCGGTATAGGCACCTGTGGTGAAGTCGCCATTCAGAGTGTTGCTCAGTTCGCTGGAGAACACATAGCCGTCCTGGTGGTTCACAGGGTCGGAGAATGCTACTGTAGCGAGATACTGAAGTGGTGGGATGCTCTGGTTACCGTTCTGACCCCAAGATGCACGAATCTTGAACTGATCGAGCCAACTCTGAGTCTCCTTCATGAATGGTTCGTTGGTCACAACCCAACCTGCAGAGAATGATGGGAAGAAACCCCAGCGGTGTCCGCGAGCAAAGTTAGAAGAACCGTCATAACGGAGAGTGGCGGTAGCCATGTAAGTTTCCTTAAAGTTCCAGTTGATTCGGCCGAAGTAAGAAGCCAAGTACCAGTTTGCATCGTCAGCATTGTTGCCAGGATAAGAACTCATCGTTGCGTTGGTTGCAAGAGCACCGATGTTGGCAAGCCATGCGTAGTCGTAACCCTTCAGGATGGAGAGTCTGTCGGCTTCGCCCACCTCGTTGTTGGCATTCATGTTGAACTTCCAACTGTCGCCTTGATAAGAAGCACCGACCATCACGTCGAAGGTGTTGTCCTTCAAGAACTCAGGCAGCACGTATGAAATGGTGTTTTCCCAGTCGAAAGAACTGCTTTCGTATGCACCGGCACTTACGCTGTAAACAGATGAAGAACTGTTCATGTTGCGAGAATAAGGTTCTCCATAATTGCGTGTGTTGCTGGAGCCCCAACCTTGGTTGTATTGTGAACGAATCTTCAAGTCCTTGATAGGCTCAATCACGATATAGGCGGTAGCACCGAGACCGAATGAGCGGCTGCGTTGGCCAGAGCCATAGTCGCCACCGAGAAGACCAACGTATGGGTTATCGAAGATGTTAGTATTCCAGCCTGTACGGCCATAGTTCTGATAGTCGTAGAGGTCGCCGTTGTCAGCAAATACTGGCACGAGAGGAACTGCGGTGAGGGTTGGCTTCACGGTGTTCCAGTAAGAAGTACCTTCTGCCAACTGGTGTGTCTTGTTGTAGTTGAACGACAGGTTTTCACCAATGGTGATGATGTTGTGGCTGTCATTCTTCAGCAGGATATGCTCAGAGTTGAGACGACCTGTGTAGCGGTCATACTTTGACTCAACAGGGCTACCCATGATACCTTCGTTGCCTGTGTAGGAGAATGCCATCGAGAATTTGCTTCTGTCTGAGCCACCTGTCAGGTTGAAGGAGTGGTTCTGCTGGAATGCGTTCTTGTTCTTGTAGAGGTCCCACCAGTCGGTGCCTTCCCATCCTGCGTTCACCTTGTCGAGAATGCTCTGTGGAACGAGGGTGCTCCAATCATAGACAGAACCGTCCATGTTGAACTTCTTCTCGTCCATGATGGCCATGTACTCAGAGGCTTTCAATGTTGCAGGACGCTTGTAGGCATTGCTCCAACCTACATAACCGTCGTAAGAGAGTTCAATCTTACCTTCCTTACCTTGCTTGGTGGTGACGAGGATGACACCGTTGGCAGCACGTGCACCGTAGATGGCTGCTGAGGCGGCGTCCTTCAAGATGTCGATACGCTCGATGTCGGCAGGGTTGATATTGTCAAGGCTACCACCTGCCACACCGTCAATCACGTAGAGAGGTGCTGTGTCACCTGTGGTACCGATACCACGGATGTTTACCTTGAAGCCAGAACCTGGCTGACCAGACTGCTGGGTGATTTGCACACCAGGAGTCGATGACTGCAATGCTGTCAGGGCGTTGGTGGTGTTGAGTTTGGCGATGTCCTCACCCTTCACCTGTACGGTGGCACCCGTGACGAGTTTTTTCTTCATTGTACCGTAACCAACGACAACAACGTCTTCGAGAAGTTCGTCGTCAGACTTGAGAGTGACTGTGAGGGTTTTGCGACCTGCGAGTGGAATCTCTTGGGTCTCATAACCTACGAAAGACACAACGATGGTGGCATTCGGATTGGATACCTTGAAAGAGAAGTTACCGTCGAAGTCGGTAGCGGCACCGTTGGTGGTGCCCTTCTCACGCACTGAGGCACCAGGAATGCTCTCACCAGTCGTTTCACGAACTACACCAGAGATGGTGGTTTGAGCGATGGCTGCGATAGGCAACAGCGCGAGGCAGATTGTCATCACCAATGCTCTAAAGTTCAGAAAGTTACTTTTAAACATGAGTTGAGGTTTTAAGATTAAAGATATTGTTAGTTAAATGTTGATTGTCTCTTTCGAGAGAAGATTGTTGTTTTTAATGGAGGCCCGTTACGCTTTTTAACAAAAGGTGGTTGACGGGTGCCCGATTTAGGTGCTTTTTTCACATCTTTTTATACCACGTTGCAAAATTATTGCTTTTTTAACAAATCGAATGGCACTTTTTTAGCATAATGTGATACTTTTTTGCCATCGTACGGAAAAATTACCTTTTGTGTACTTTTTTACGGGTGATTGTCCTTTTTTTCATGCTCAGCGTGGGTGTTTTTCGTGGGGTCTGTTGTCGTTACCTCGATGCGTATCAATTCGTGTCGAGGTATTGTAATCATACAACACCCGTGCATGAATTGATACGCATCGAGGTAGCAACTAGTGTTTTTTCTGCAAAAGGTCGTCGGGGGTGTCAGGGCAATCGGGTCGGGTCTGCCGCCGTGTAGTTGTCCATGTCGAGGTGGTAGTCCATCAGTTCCTGCAAGGTGTATTTCGGCTGTGGGCTGTCGGGGGGAAGGGGCTGACGGGAGAACTGCTGGAAGTAGAGCAGGCAGGCGTCTCGCCACCACTGGGCGTCTTGTGCCTGGCGGCGGAAGAGCAGCAGTTGACGCTCGTAGCGGGCTGCATCGACGTATGGCTTCGTCGCCTCCCACGTCTTCACGAAGTCCTGTGCCTGTCGCACGCCGCGGTCGTAGGCATAGCAGAGGTTGTCCCACAGGGAGAGCCCGTTCCGCATGGGGTAGTCCCACGGCACATGGTGGAACCAGAGGAGGAGGTTTTCGGGACAGGTCTCCCTATTATTATATAATGTACGCAAAGGTTCGGGATACTGTGCCACGTTGTTGCTGCCCTCGTTGCCCATGAGGCATGGCTCGTCGTGGTCGCTGCGGTTGAAGCCGATGCCGAGGGTGTCGGCACGGTGGTAGAAGCGGGGCAACCAGTCTTCACGCCATCCCTGGGGGGCACACCACGGCTCGGGACCGTAGTGGTGGCCGCCGGCGAAGATGTGGTGCAGACCGAAGGGCATCATGTAATCGACCACCGCCTCGCGGCTCTTGAGGAGGAGTTGGGTCATGGGACGGATGAAGGCGGGATAGTCGGTGCGGTAGTAGTCGATGAGGAAATCTTCGGCAATCTCTTTGGAGGGGGTGTCGGGGTCGTTGGCAAGGCGGCCAAAGGCGTACCAGTTCGCCATGGCGAGGTCGTTGGCTGTCCAGTTGGGGGAGTCGCCGATGTTGGCTACGCCGGCGATGCCGACGACATTCGACAGAGCGGCGGAACCGCTCTGCACAGACGCTAAGGTCTGGAAAAATTCACGCCACATGGGGGCGAGGAAGCAGGTGTGGATGCTTTCGCCGGTGTACTCCTGGGTGATCTGGAACTCGACCATCATCTTGGTCTTTTTCAAGCCGAAGAAGAGGGGGGACACGGCTTCGCGGGGCTGGAAGTCGATGGGACCGTTCTTGATTTGGATGATGACGTTATCGCTGAACTGGCCGTCGAAGGGCATGAACTCTTCGTATGCCTGATTGGCTCGGTCGCCGCCCTTTGCCGAATAGACGAAGGCTCGCCACATGACGATGCCGCCGTGGGGCTGCAGGGCTGCCGCCAGCATGTTGGCTCCGTCCACGTGGGTGCGCCCGTAGTCCATCGGGCCCGGCTCGCCCTCGCTGTTGGCTTTGACGAGGAATCCGCCAAAGTCTGGCATCAACTTATAGATTTCATCTGCCTTCTTCTGCCACCACCGCTGCACGTCGGCATCCAGAGGGTCGGCGGTCGGCAGGTCGCCCAGTGCCTTGGGGGAGGCAAAGTTGACGGACAGATAGACCTTGATGCCGTAGGGACGAAGGATGTCGGCGATTTTTTTCGTCTTGAGGAGCATCGCCTTGGAGAGCATCTCGGGTTTGGCGTTCACGTTGTTCAGCACGGTGCCGTTGATGCCGTAACGCTGGTTGATGCGCCCGTACTCTTCGTAACGTGCCCTCAATGCCTGCGGCATGGGTGTCTTGTTGGTGGGAATCTCGTCCCACTTCCAGATGGAACGTCCTGCATAGCCTCGCTCCACGGTGCCGTTGGGGTTGTCCCAATGGTTGAGCAGTCGCAGTTGGAAGCCCTGTGCCACGGCGAGGTGGCAGACCAACAGCAGGGCGAACGAAACAAAAATCTTTCTCATGAGAATGGTGGTTTTAGGTTTACGATTGCAAATTTACGAATTTTGTTCGAACTGACCGCATGATGGAGGAACTAAAAAATGGCGGCGTTTTGCAAACTCCATGTTTCAAAAGCACATCCAAAGTTTCATTTTGCAAGAAAGGGAAGGCTTTTCGACTCAAAAACTTGGCACAATGAGGGGAAACGTGTAAATTTGAGGTGCTGAAACTAACAAAATGTCAGTCATTACTAACCTAAAAATACAAAACTATGAACATTCAGAAAATCATGGCTCAACTGGAGCAGAAGCACCCGGGCGAGCAGGAGTATTTGCAAGCAGTGAAAGAAGTGCTCATCTCGATTGAGGACGTGTACAATCAGCACCCTGAGTTTGAGAAGGCAAAAATTATCGAGCGTCTGGTGGAGCCCGAACGCATCATCACGTTCCGTGTGCCCTGGGTGGATGACAAGGGCGAGGTGCAGGTGAACCTCGGCTACCGTGTGCAGTACAACAGCGCCATCGGCCCCTACAAGGGCGGCTTGCGTTTCCATGCGTCGGTGAACCTGAGCATCCTGAAGTTCCTCGGTTTCGAGCAGACGTTCAAGAACGCCCTCACCACCCTGCCGATGGGCGGCGGAAAGGGAGGTTCAGACTTCAGCATCCGCGGCAAGAGCGACGCCGAGGTGATGCGGTTCTGCCAGGCATTCATGAATGAACTCTATCGCTACATCGGTCCCGAAGTGGACGTGCCGGCTGGCGACATCGGCGTGGGTGCTCGCGAGGTGGGCTACCTGTTCGGGCAGTATAAGAAGTTGACTCGCGACTGGAGCGGCGTGCTGACGGGCAAGGGCTTGGAGTTCGGCGGCAGCCTCATTCGTCCTGAAGCAACGGGCTACGGCGGTCTGTACTTCGTGCGGAAGATGTTGCAGACACACGGGCACGACATTCAGGGCAAGACCATCGCCATCAGCGGCTTCGGCAACGTGGCGTGGGGTGCGGCAAAGAAGGCAACAGAACTGGGCGGCAAGGTCATCACCATCAGCGGTCCCGACGGCTACATCTACGACCCTGCCGGGCTGGACGAGGAGAAAATCAAGTACATGCTCGAACTGCGTGCATCAGGCAACGACATCTGTCAACCCTACGCCGACCAGTTCCCGGGCTCGACCTTCGTAGAGGGCAAACGTCCGTGGGAGGTGAAGTGCGACATCGCCCTGCCCTGTGCCACTCAGAACGAACTGAACGGCAACGATGCCCGTCAACTCATCGAAAACGGTTGCCTCTGTGTGGGCGAAATCAGCAACATGGGCTGCACACCCGAGGCGATTGACGCTTTCATCGACGCCAAGATGCTCTACGCTCCGGGCAAGGCGGTGAATGCAGGTGGTGTGGCAACGTCTGGACTGGAAATGAGCCAGAACGCCATGCACCTCAGTTGGTCGGCAGAAGAGGTGGACAAGCGTCTGCACGGCATCATGGAGGGCATCCACGAGCAGTGTGTGCGGTACGGCACACAACCCGACGGATATGTGAACTATGTGAAGGGTGCCAACATCGCCGGATTCATGAAAGTGGCGAAGGCGATGATGGCACAAGGGATCGTATAAGTCCCGAAGGGACGAAAGACCACAGGCAGGGGTGAAGTCAAGCGAACAAAGTGAGCGTAACGAAACCCCTGATATACGAAACACACACCAAGAAACCCCGAAGGGGTGACGGACTGTTATCTCCGTCACCCCTTCGGGGTTTTATCATTCTTTGTCTATTTGCCGTTTACAGGGGTTCCGCTACGCTTCACCCCTGCCTGTGGTCTTTCGTCCCTTCGGGACTTTTAATCTCTGCGGAAAATATCGCGTGTATAAACCTTTTCCTGCACATCATCAAGGCAAGCATCGTAGCGGTTGGCGATGATGGCTTGTGCCTGTGCCTTGAACTGGGCGAGGTCGTTCACCACCTTCGAACCAAAGAAGGTCGTTCCGTCGGCAAGAGTCGGCTCGTAAATGATGACAGTGGCACCCTTTGCCTTGATACGCTTCATGATGCCCTGAATGGACGACTGGCGGAAATTGTCGGAGTTGCTCTTCATGGTCAGTCGGAACACACCGATGACCACTTCTTTCTCTGTGTCGGCATTCCAGCGGATGCGGTTGGTGTAACTGTAATAGCCAGCCATCTGGAGGACACGGTCAGCGATGAAGTCCTTGCGGGTGCGGTTGCTCTCCACGATGGCGGTCATCATCTGCTGCGGCACATCCTGATAGTTTGCCAAGAGTTGCTTCGTGTCCTTCGGCAGACAGTAGCCGCCATAACCGAACGACGGATTGTTGTAGTGCGTGCCGATACGCGGGTCAAGCCCCACACCCTGAATGATGGCTTGCGAATCCAGCCCCTTCACCTCTGCGTAGGTGTCTAACTCGTTGAAGTAACTGACACGCAAGGCGAGGTAAGTGTTGGCGAAGAGTTTCACGGCTTCAGCCTCGGTCAAGCCCATCTGCAACACCTCGATGTTTTCCTTCAACGCACCCTCTTTCAGCAGTTCGGCGAAAGTGGTGGCTGCCTGCTTCAACTCGTCGGCATACTTCACCTCAATTCGTTTGGGCGAGCCAACGATGATGCGTGAGGGATAAAGGTTGTCGTAGAGTGCCTTGCTCTCACGCAGGAACTCAGGCGAGAAGAGCAACTTCAGCGTGTAGCCATACTTGTGGTAAAGCCCTTCTGTGTAGCCCACGGGAATAGTCGATTTGATGACCATCACGGCATCGGGATTCACCTCCAGCACCAGGTCGATGACCTCCTCCACATGGCTGGTGTCGAAGTAGTTCTTTACGGGGTCGTAGTTGGTCGGTGCGGCAATCACCACGAAGTCGGCGTCGGCGTATGCCGTGCGTCCGTCGAGGGTGGCTGTGAGGTTCAAGTCCTTCTCTGCCAGATATTTTTCGATGTACTCGTCCTGAATCGGCGACTTTCGGCTGTTGATGAGGTCCACCTTCTCGGGGATGACATCCACCGCCGTCACCTGATGATGCTGTGCCAGCAACGTGGCGATGCTCAAGCCCACATAGCCCGTACCAGCCACAGCCACTTTAATGTCCTTAAAATCTTTCATATATGCAACTATGTATAAATACTACCTGTTGGTTGAATTAAATTTGTAAAACATTTATGCTTAAAAAGTTGTACATATCGCAGATAATTAGTAACTTAGTGGTGTCCAATTCATCAAGTCCAATTATCATTGTTATGCACAACTTCGTTACAAAGTTCCGAGA